>JAQUWU010000005.1 GCA_028692715.1 Paludibacter sp.
CCTTTAGGGGGATTTAGGGGGCCAATCCTTTAGGGGTTAGGGGTGGTTTTAGTGGTGATCTTCCTTTTCCACTTATTAAAATCCTTTACATACACCACTCCTACTCCTGTTTCAACCAATTGTCCTTCTATGGCTCCTTCGTACTGATTATTACGGAATCCTTTTAGCAAGAATCGACCATCTTTTGTTAGTTTATATTCCACAGTTACATCGCCGGTTATATCGCTTGCCGAATTTTGTTTGGCTGCCTCACCTTCCACATCTACATTTCCACCAACCTGAACAGAAAGTCGTTCGTTAAAAAGTTGTTTTTTTAAACCGATTCCCACTTGGGTTCTACCCTGGGCAGTTCCGGTTTGATAATCGTCGTACGATTTGATATCAAAATTCATTTCTACACCGGGTACAAATTTAGAAGTCAATTGGTTGAGTTGTGTCGACAAAAAGTTACTGACTGTGGAACGGATTAATGTAGATGTTCCACCCAATTCGGTTTGTAAGGGGTTTTCCTGAACAAATCGTCCCAAAATCAATAATGCAAAAACCTGTTTATTTAATGAAGAAGGATCTACATTGAGCATATTTAATTTTTGGTTTACTGCTCCACCCAAAATTCCTTTATCTTCAGGCAATAACTGAATTTCAAAACTTATTTCCGGTTTTAAAATAGCTCCTCTCAGTTTTAATATTACCTGAAATGAATAGAGTTGCTTATAACCTCCTTTTTCAGTATCGCTTAAGCCAGCCATTTGATCGGCAACTAAATCGTAGGGAGCTGCCCGAAGTGTATAGCTTGCATTGATGGATATATCGGCATCCAAAGGATCGCCGTTCCAGATGATAGTACTTCCGGGAATAATGTCAAATTTTCGCTTTAGAAACTGTTCAAAGGAAATTTCATAACTACCTTCATTCACGTTATATGCACCTGTCAAACTCATTTTGCCACTTCTGTCCATCGTTAAACTTAGTGCAGCTTCGCCTTTTACAACCAAGGAATCAGACGATAACGGATCCATTAATAATTTCAAACTTGCATTCTTATCTACTTCTATAATAGAAGAAAGATCGAAGCCTGTAAAGCTTGATTTTCCAATAATTTTTTTATCGATACGGTTTAAAATATCGTTAAGTTTTAGTGTATCTACAAACTGAACCACATCTTCACCTTTGTCAGTAGTAAATTTGTCATCCGGAACGGCAAAAGTGAAATTTGAACCGTTTTTCATTTTCACTTTGGCATTAATAACCGGCAATGACATTGGACCTGTTACATCAATTTTACTATCGACAATCATGCGACCATAAAATTCGTTATTGTCTTTCTTTGTTGTATTAAACAATAAAAAATCTTTTGTGGTGGCATGTAATGCAAAGACAAAATCGGAGAATTCTTTCATGTGAACGGCTCCATCAAGTATAGCTGCATTCTTTTTTGCATCTAACACGGTGAACTTGTTGAAATAAATCCCATCGGATTTCAGTTGAACGGTTTCATGTTTTAATTCAATGCGGTTATTGAGATAACTTGGGTTCATAAACACGTCATTGAATGTCAGTTCGCCAGTAAGTTCAGGTGCTACCGATTTTCCTCCAATTAAAAAACTTCCGGTCAGGATTCCGGAAGATTGCGAAATCTGTCCCATCGAAAATGCCTCCACAGTTTTCATGGACAAGGATTGAATATCAGTTTTTAAATGGATAGAATTATCTCCACCATTCGGAATATAATATCCGCTTGCCGTGAGATTATTATCCGTTCCGGCAAGTTGTATACCTACATCAAATCTTTCAGTTGTAGGATTTTCGGCTTTCAATGACAGATTTCCAATAGGCACGTCCCGTACAATCAACTTATTTATGGTGGCATCCGCAATTATTCCGTAAGCATTATTTACCCGCTTGAGCAATACATTTCCATCTACGTTTCCTCTTATCAAATTGGTATCTTTTTCAAAAATGCGAGAAATATCGTCGAGCTTAAAGTTTTTTATGCCAATATTTAAATCATCATTCAATTTGTCGTTCACCGATGCTATATTCACCTGACTAAGAGCATTATTTAGAAATAAGTGATGAATCAAAAAACCGGGTTTTCCAAACTCAATGTAATTATTATCAGCAATATCCCAGCGATTATTCATAAGAAAGAAATTCTTCGGATCGAGTACCAGTTTGTAATTGCCTTTATCTTTGGTTGTTTCCGTTCTAATTACCAGCTTTTTGTTTAATCCTTCAATTGAAGAGATATTGGCTGTTATTTTGTTATCAGCCAGTTTTCCATCAAAAAGAAAATTCGCGAAATTGACTTGCGAATTAGAAATTAAAGAACTTGAAAGTTTATAATTCAATGCTGTAGAATCGGAATTTACGTCTAATGCCAGATCATTTATTTCCGTTGTTCCATACACTATTCGCTTCATAAAAGCATTCAGTTTCAATTCATTTTTCCAACTGTCAAAGCTTCCGGTAATAATTCCCGGCTCAAATTCGTTAAGTTCGGGCAACAGCACTTCCGACAAAATGGGATGATTGTGAAGTTGTATCTCAAAATTGAATCCGGTGCTATCGTGATTTTGTTTTACCGGTTTTATATCCGAAAATGGGAAAAACTTATTTATAAATTGTGTAAGTGCCTTGGGAAGCGAGACGGGTGAAAGTGTTCCATTGTATTTTAGTCCTATTAAAGCACTATTTATACTCATTTCGCTTTTATTCGGCTGATTTACTGATGCAATCATAACCGAATCGAGCACGTATCTCTTGCCTTTGTGTGTAAGAATCAGATTGGTTATACCTCCTACCCCATTCAATTTGTCAACTGTTCCCCCTTTTAAATCAGCACTTGCATTCATACCAATGCGAATATCATCTTTCGTAAAATTGAGCTTTTGCAAATCGGCTCCCTCAACATTCAAATGAAACTGATAATGTTCCTGATTAGGTGTCATGTTCATCAAACCATCAAAATCCAATACTGCATTTTTGTCGTTCAAATTAATTTTGCCTGAGAATTCTTTGCCCGTGGCTGTTCCGTCAACTGTAAGATTGTGATAAGTATAGTTGTTCAAGTAAATTTCGGGGATATCTGCTTTAATTTGTGCAACAATTGTTTTTGAATCCAATCCATGTCCCACAATACTGGCAGCCAACGTCACCGGACCATACATAGCTTTATCTTCGAGCAAACTTCCCAAATCGAAATCAGTACTACTCATGTTTGCACTAAAATTTTCCTGTGGGTCTAATGTTGCGACCAGATTGGCTGCACCAAACGAACTGTTCAATTCCAATGTAGTTTCAAAAGAGTTTAATTTTCCTTTGAAATTAACCGACATCGCAATTTCTTCCGGTAAATTTAAATATTTCGGAAGGTAAGAACCTGCTATCATTTGTAAATCTTCCCTTCCGGAAACTAGTTTCATATTGGGGAAAACAAAATAAGCTGTTTCTACCTTTGGCAAACCAACAATACTAATGTCAGTTTTCAACACCGTTTTATCACCTGTACTTATCACGATATCTTCTCCTTTCAGATTATTCATCTGACCGTAAATGACGCCTGAAATGTTGGTGATATTCTGTTTGTTTTTAAAAAAATCAAGTTTGGCGAGTGTTGGACTAAAATAAAGTATATCCGAATTAGAGAAACCTGATTTTTCGAGATTGACGTTTAAAACCATATCCGCTAACGATTCATTCAACGAACTTAAAGATTCAAACTGAATGTTCACATTGCCCTTTAATACCGAGTTAGTAGTGTTGGCTATTACATTTTGAGCCGTAATGGAATGATTATCCATCTTGAAACGGGTTTCGAACCGTGTAATGGCGAAATCATTTTGATCAATGGCGTTGAATTCGTCAACCGAAACTCTTGTCGTATCCGAACTATAAAACAAGTCGGTTGCTTTCAAATATAACTGTCTAAAGAGCAAGCAATTAGAATCAAATATTTTTTTCTGAACCGGCATTTCATTTACATTGTAAGCAACAGAATTATTATCCAAATCAATATGTTGAACATTTACTTTCCATTCATTTTTAAATTTTACCGGAATTTCTACTGAAGAATCGAGGATAGTTGTAGTTGGGCTAGTTTGGTATCGAATATCACTTTCCGATAAATAGATTTCATCTGCATCTACTAATTCTTTTTGTAAATCAACACTTCCTTCTTTTATTTCAAACCTTTTAATGGCTGCCAATACCGACTGATTGTTTATTGAATCACCAAAAGTGACCAAAGAATTGTTGATTTGGATATTATGGGCAGTAATCGTTGGGAAAATACTTGTCGATTTATTGTCAGGCGTTTTTGAAGATTCTGTTATCAGTAAATTGGCTTTTAAATTCTCAACCAGCAAATCGTCCAAATTATAAACGGAATTTTCGAGATCAAGCTTATCAATAATCAAATCCAGTTTATCTAAAGCTAGGGATGCATTTATTCCACCGAATTCGTCATCGTAACGGAGACGTATATTCTTTAAACTTACATTATTTACAGAAAATATCCATTTTGAAGGCACATTGGCCTGTATAGTATCAGTTTTGGTGGTATCGGCAAAAGCCGTTAACAGAAAATTGTAATTAAAAAGTGAATCGGTTCGGGTGCTGTAAATATTCAAATTTACATTTTCAATAGCAAACAAATTTACATTTATCTTGTTGAAAATTAAATCAGAAAGAGTAATATTTATTTTCGCTTTTCCTACATAAATCAAGGTATCTTTTTGCTCATCTTCCAGAAATAGTCCTTCTATCACCACTGATTTAGGAAAGGCAATGCTAACCTTTTTTATCTCTACAAGCGTATGGGTTTTGTTGCTCACAAAGGTTGTCGCAACATGAACAATTTTAGTTTGTACCGCCGGGATCTGAATAATTCCAGCAATAATCAGGAATAAAAGCACAAAAACACCAACCACCCATAAAATGGCTTTCAGTGTTTTCTTTAAAATGCTAAGTGCTTTATTCATCCTCATTTTATTTTAAAATACTACAATCTCTCCGGAGATATTTTGGGTTGTAATGTTCATTTTTATTCTGACTCATACAGTCGCAGTCTGTTTGTGAGCATTCCCTTTTCTTGTTGTAAATTCGTAATTTTCTCTAATAGGTAGGTTATTGTTTCAATTCCTTCCAGATTAATATCCAGTTCGTAATAAAAGTGAACATATTTCTCCAGTTCCAATAGTTGATCTGCGGGGATAAATCCGGAGTTTTCGATGGTTGTAATATTAATCAACCCTATCTGTTCCAATGAACTGATAAATGAAATATCGACATTGTGGTTTACACAAAAATCATCTATTGCTATCAGGTATTTTGTTTTCATGGTTTCTTTAAATTTGTGGTCGAATGTCTAAAGTCGAATATCTAGGATCTTGAATGATTTGTCCGTTATCTTTTATCCTTTATCTTTTGTCTCTTGTCTTTTGTCTTTTGTCTTTTGTCTTTTTACATTAGACCTGTATTTTTCTTAATTCTTCAAATAATTCTTTCTGTTTATCTGTCAAATTTGTCGGTATTTTAATGATATACGTCACTTGCAAATCACCAAATTTTCCTTCGTTTTTATAAACAGGAAATCCCTTCCCCTTCAAATTCACTTTCGATCCATTCTGAGTTTCGGGTTTTACTTTTAGTTTCACTTTTCCATCCAATGTATCAATTGTTATTTCGCCTCCCAACACAGCAGTATACAAATCCAACTCTATATTCTCATATAAATCATTGCCTAACCGTTTGATGCTTGAATGATTGGCCACCAGGAAGGAAATGTATAAATCGCCATTCGGGCCACCGTTTATACCCACGCCACCATGCCCAGAAATTTTAATTATTTGTCCATTTTCCACTCCGGCAGGAATAGTGATACGGATATTTTTACCGTTTACTGTTAAGGTCTGTTTGTGTGTTTTGTAGGCATCAATCAGTTCCAACTTAATTTTGGTAGAATAATCTTCTCCCCTGTATTTTACTTGTCGGCTTCTTCCTGCTCCTGCTCCACCAAACATAGATTCAAAGAAATCAGAAAAATCGCCAGATGATTGTCCACCTGAGAAACTTCCACCCTGACTGGAACCGGATGATTGATCCTGCTGTTGTTTTTGTTTTTCAAACTCATCAGCATGTTGCCAATCCTTTCCATATTGGTCATATTTCTTTCGTTTTTCAGGATCGCTTAATACTTCATTTGCCTCGTTAATTTGTTGAAAATTAGTTTTGGCATCCTCATTATTTGGGTTCAAATCAGGATGGTATTTACGAGCTTTTTTCCGGTAAGCGTCCCTGACATCCTTTGGCGATGCCGACTTATCTAAACCTAATATCGTGTAATAATCTATAAAATTCATATTCAACTAATTGAATTGGGAGATTCGAAATTAATTATCCTTCACTGTACGTATAAGACTTATTCCTGAAACAAAAAAAACGAGTCCAAGAGCACTGTATATCACCGCAACTATAACAGAATGATTATTACTCCCGGATAAACTTGCAAATAAAACAGCTGCATAAATCAAACCGACAATACCCAAAACTGTCAGTAAAGATCCAAAAAATCTTTTGATATTCATAATACTTTATTAAATTAGTTACATTTATATAAGAATTATTTAAGTAAAAATGTTCGAAGCAAAACAAACAAGTTGAATTACTTCGATTTACATTTTTAAATTAGCAAGTTTTTAGCTTGAAGATAAAATTATTGAGGAACCATATGAAATTCTTTTTTATCAGAACCATCCATGTAGTAATACCAAAAGGCGTCTTCTTCCAATTTTAGAATAATCAGGGTTTTGGTTGTTACATTGCTAATATCAGTAAGTTGAATTTCAGCATCCTTGTTCTGAAACGCCCAATTAGCGGTTCCACCTAAAACGGCCCATTGAAAAGAATAAGCACCTTGTTTGGTAAATGTTTCGGTATAACCCGAAACTAAGGATGTGTAATCGGCATCGTTTAATTTGTAGTTTTCTACTTTCCATGCTTTTGAAACACGATCTGCTTTTGATACTAACGTGATTCCATTATTATCGGGATATTGACTACAACTTTGAAAGCCAACCAGCATCGATCCTGATAAGATTATGAGAGCAACTAATGTTTTAATATTTTTCATTTTGTTTTTTTTATTTGTGATTAAATTATCACAATGCAAAGTTGAGAAAAAGCTGCTACCAATGTGTTACATAATTTTGACGAAGAGTTACATAATTCACATGACCCCTAACCCCTAAAGGGGAACATAAATTACTTTTGTCTCGTATGTTATTCTTTTTATTCATTTTTTCCTTCATTTTTTATAATCAACACTAATATTTCTTTCCTTTAGGGGTTGGGGGTCTTATAAACCGGATAATCAGTATATCCTATAGCATTGGCGCTATAAAACTGGTCCTTCTTTAAGTCATGTGACAATGGCCAGTGATTTAACATTCGTTTTAATAAATCCGGATTATTAATAAACGGACGACCAAAAGCAATCAAGTCGGCCTGACAATTTTCAATCTCAGCTTCGGCTTTTTCTCTATCATATCCACCCGAGAGTATCAGGGTATTTTTAAAACGGGTACGAATAATACCCTTTATTTCTGATGGTACTTCGGGTGCACCCATATCCGAATGATCAACCAAATGAAGATAAACAATCCCCAATTTATTAAGTTCTTCAGCTAAATAGGTGTAAGTTTCAGCAATTTCAGGATAAGGAGACATATCGTCTCATAAATTACTTGTATGTTTTTCTCTTTGAGGGCTATTTCGCTAATGAATTTATCGTACAGTTTGCTTTCAGCAATCGCTTTTTCAAAAATGGATGGGTTTGAGGTCATTCCACGTAATCCATCTTCCTTAATCATCAATTTCAATTTGCCACTGGTAATCAAATCACAGCGTATATAGTCGAGCCAGATTGACTGACCCAAGGCTTCTAGTTTTTTTAAAGGATTTTCATTCATTTTATTTTTATTTTAATTTTCCTATTATAAAATCCTAGTCTAAAGCACAAAATCAGTTTGGTTTTTCAGTAGGAATAATTAAGAGTGGCAAAGTACTTTTCTTTAATAAGTCTTGTGCCTGACTTCCCAGAAAGATATTTTCCAACCAATTCCGGCTATGTGAACCTATAACTATAATATCTGCATTCAAATCTTTAGCTGTTTCCAAAATAGTTTCAGCAATTCCACCTAATTTTATAATGGTTCTTATTGATTCGTCCCCAAGGTATTTTCTTGTTTTATTTAGAAATTTTTGACTTGAATCTTCTAAATCGTCAGAATAGTCAACCTGCAATTCACGCATATAAGAATACTCGGAATAATAAACATATTGTTCGGAAATAACATGCAATAATATTACTTCTGCATTCATAGCTTTTGCCATTGAAAAACCTTGTTCTGCCACTTTTTGCGATGTTTCATCGTAATCCATTGCAATCAACACTTTCTTAATTTCTTTCGTTTTCATATTCTCTTATTATTTAACAATTTATTAATACATTGATATATTATGACTTATTTTCAAAAAGTATATTTAAGTACATAAAACAAAGTTCAACATTTATGTGCTTAGTACTGTTACAAAATTTTCGATAATAGTTACATTATTCACACATTTAGCAGCAAATAACACACAAGAGCATGTGAAATTGAATCCATGCATTTAAATTAGTGGTATGAAATTAATTCCATTTTTTGAAAAACTTTATGGGATAATTTTATCGGTATTTTTGTAATATACAGCTTGTAATCTAATGTCCGAACTCGGTAGCTACTTTAATTTTACGAGTGGATGATTTAGTCCGTTCACTTCATTTTTCACAACGATATACTTATTCAAACTTTCAAAAAGATGCGTAAGCGTTTTAAATCCATAGGTTCTAGAGTCAAAACTTGGGTCAATTTTTCTAAGTGAGGAACCAATCTTTGCTATAGAGACCTCTTCTTCCTCATTCGTTGAGATGTCAAAAGCCTTATTAACAATAGCTATATCAATTCTTGGAAATCCCTTCTTCGGTTCTATTTTTTCTACTACTTTTTTAGTTTTTCTTTTGGGTTTTGAGTCAGTTATTTCGAGTTCCTTTTTTTCTACTTTCTCCACTATCTTTTCACTTGTTAATTCAATTTCAGATAATAAGTTTTCACTGAAAGTGAAAATTTCGCAAGAATTTACAAAAGCGATTGGCGTGGTTCTTCGTCCAATACCCATAACGAAAAGTCCTTCCTCCCTGATTCTTTTTGCAAGTCCGGTATAATCACTATCACTCGAAACAATGCAGAAACCATCAACAGTTTGACCATGCAAAATATCCATGGCATCGATAATTAGCGAACTGTCCGTTGAATTTTTGCCTGTAGTATAGGAGAATTTTTGTATGGGATTTATGGAGTATTGATTTATTATTTCTTTCCAACTGTTCATCTGAGGTGTTGTCCAGTCGCCATAAATACGTCTGATTGTTGCCTTTCCATACTTGGAAACTTCTTCTATGAATTCTTTGATAAGCTTTGCTTGCGCGTTGTCGCCATCAATCAATACTGCGATATTAAATTTTGTGTCGTTCATAATATTTTTTATTTACTTTTCGTTATAGATAAATAGTTATAAGACTGTTTATCTATATTTTACGTTCTGAAAACAGGTTATAAAATATTGATTTACACTTATTTCTCCGCTTTTCGGTTGTTTCGGTACTCATTGTCAAAAACCTATTTAAGCACATATGGCAAGGCTCAATACTTTTCGAGAAATTTTTGTTTGAGAATTTTCGTACAAAGTATCAAGGGTATAGATTTTATAGAAAAAAAAACGTTTAACAACTAGATCAAGCTCACTTTCAGCATATTCGTGCTTCCATGTTCACTTAGAGGGGTGCTACCCACAAAAACTACACAATCTCCATCTTTCAATAGTTTTTCTGCTTTAAGAATTTCAACCGATTTTATGACAGCAGCGTTTAACTGATTATATATTTTTAAGTGATAAGGTTTTATGCCCCATACCAATGACAATTGTTGTAATAACTTTTTATTGTTGGTAAAAGCATATATTTTAACTTTAGGTCGGTAACTGGATATTTTGATGGCTGAATAACCTGAATGTGTAAATGAGATGATAGCTTTAGCCCCTACTTGTTCGGCTAGTTTTGATGCATTGTAGCATATTGAGTCCGCCAAAAATGTTGGAGAACTTTCAACCGGAATATGTAACTTTTCAAATGGGTTTGTCCGATTTGTATGATTTTCGGTATAATCAATAATCCGCTGCATACTGTTGATAGTTTCAACTGGATAGTTGCCGACAGATGTTTCAGCACTGAGCATCAAAGCATCAGCCCCATCAAGCACGGCATTGGCTACATCGTTTGCTTCAGCTCTGGTGGGTCTGAAGTTTGCAATCATGCTTTCCATCATTTGGGTAGCAATAATCACCGGTTTTGAATACATAATGCATTTTTCCACTATTGATTTTTGAATCATCGGGACTTCGTCAAACGGAACTTCAACGCCTAAATCGCCGCGGGCAACCATTATTCCATCAGCTAATTCAATTATCCGGTCTATTTCCTCCACCGCTTCAGGCTTTTCAATTTTGGCAATTATTCTAGCTTCAGATTTTTGACCGTTAATGATATGTTTTAGATCCTGTATATCGGAAGCTTTTCGGACAAACGACAATCCGAGCCAATCAACATCATGTTTCAAGGCAAAAACAGCATTCGAAATATCTTCTTTTGAAAGGCTTGGCAATGACACTTTAGTATCCGGAAGATTCACCCCCTTATTTGACGATAGCGGTCCGCCATAAATTACTTTTGCTTTAACCGTATTCTTTTTATTGGTTTCAGTCACTTCCAGTTTAATCTTTCCATCGTCAATAAGCATTGCCTCACCCGCTTTGACATCCTGTGGAAACTCCTGATAACTCATAAAAATATGATCTTTTGTTCCAATACATTTTTTAGTTACAAAAGTCACAATATCGTTTTCTTCCAAATTTATCAAGTTATTTTCAATCTCACCTACCCGGAGTTTCGGTCCCTGCAAGTCGGCAAGTATGGAAACGTGCGTTTCAAACTCCAGATTCAAATCTTGAATAATATGGATTAACTTTAAATGCTCTGCTTGTGTGGAATGCGAAAAATTCAACCGAAAAACATCAACGCCTTCAATGATCATATTGTGAATAATTTCTTTTGTTGAACTCGCTGGGCCTAAGGTGGCTATAATTTTTGTTTGGGAATTTATTGGTTGCATAATAATAAGTATGTATATATCCTACTGTCTTTGTTTAGTCTTTGTTCTTGGCTCTTCTTAAACATCTAATTCAATTCCTTTAATAAATTCTTTCAGAGTATTAGCCGAATGCTGGAATAAATTCTCTTCTTCTTCCGACAGCTCAAGTCTAACGTACTGTTCTACTCCTGTTATATTTACGATGGATGGGATGCTTATACAGACATCACTTACACCATAATAATCGGTGATTAAAGTAGATACAGGCAAAATAGAATTTTCATCTCTCAAAATAGAACGGGTTATTTTCACCAACGATAAAGCGATGGAATAGTTGGTAGCCCCTTTTCGTTTAATAATTTCGTAAGCCGAATTTTTTACTTTCTCAAATATCTCTTTCAACTCATTTTTAGCGTTACCTTGTTTTGCATATTCCGAACAATAGGTTTCAATATCCATACCGCCAATGGTTGCATTACTCCACACAGGAAGTTCTGTATCACCGTGTTCACCAATAATATATGCATGAATATTGCTGGAATCCACTTTAGAATAATCACTAATCATGTATTTTAGTCTGGCTGTGTCCAATACTGTTCCTGAACCTATCACTCTGTTTGATGGAAAACCGGATAATTTTAATGTCACATAAGTGAGTATATCTACCGGATTAGTGACAACTAATAAGATAGCATCCTTTGCATATTTTGCAACGGCAGGAACAATTTCTTTAAAAATTGCCACGTTCTTAGTAACTAAATCTGTTCTGGTCTCAGTAGGTTTTTGGTTGGCACCGGCTGTAATAACCACAATATCGGCATCGACACAGCCTTCGTATCCTGCCGGGTAAATTCGGGTAGGATGGGCAAAGCTCAATCCATGATTCAAATCCATACATTCGCCGATGGCCAGCGATTCGTTTTTATCAATCAAAACGATTTCTCTGGCTAAACCGCTAATCATAAGTGAAAATGCAAACGTACTGCCTACATTTCCGGCACCTATGATTGCAATTTTAGGTTTTAATGAGTCCATAATTATTTTGTTTTATGTGTGTTTAGTGAATTATGTAATCAATATTATCTGTAGATATTTTATTTGAATTAACACTCGAAGAAACAGACTTGTAATTCGTAATTATTAACTTGTAACTACTAATATTGAAATCAATGCTCCCACAAGATGCAGGGAATCTCAAGTGGAACCGAAACCATTGGGATAATTGGAATTGCTCTGGCAGTAAAGTCATTTGCCGAACGATTTGCTATAATAGATACATTATATTGATAACCATTATAGTTACCCTCCAGTTTTTTCCCTTGTTTCATTATCTGTATATCCGGTGCTGTGCCATTTATTCCATTTGAAAATAATTCAACCTGCACATTCTTCGGATTTATGTCATTGAAATAGATTTGAACTTCAAATATATGTTGGTTATTAATCGTTTCTATTTTGACTTCTCCAAAATGCAAGGAACTCCATTTTTGTTCAAGAGTCCGTATTGTATCTATAATTTGTTTCCCTTTTTCGCCATTATTGGCCGAACGCTCCAGGTATGCTTTGGCAGCCGGTACATAATGTTGTTCGGTATATTCACGTACAGATCTGTCAGCCGAAAATCGGGGTGTCAGCTGAGCCATACTCTCCCGTATGCGCGAAATCCAAGCTGTTGGAATCCCTTTTTCATTCCGTTTATAATATTCAGGTACTACTTTTTGTTCGAGTAGTGTGTAAAGTTCATCAGCCTCTTTTTCGTCCCAAAAAGCATCATCTGCATGTTCATTCCCATCACCCATTGCCCAACCTATTTCGGGTGTATAGGCTTCTGCCCACCAACCATCCAGCTCCGATAAATTTAGACCTCCGTTCACAAGCACTTTCATTCCGCTGGTTCCACTTGCTTCCCAGGGACGGCGCGGTGTATTAATCCAAACATCAACCCCTTGAACCATATTTTCTGAAATTTGCATGTCATAATCGCTCAGAAAGATAACTCGGGGCAGAAAATTATTTTGTTTTATAAATTGAATCCATTCTTTGATCAAATTCTGACCTTCTACATCAGCCGGATGTGCTTTACCGGAAATGATTAATTGAACCGGGAATTCAGGATTTGTCAGTATGCGTAGTAACCGTTGTGGATCGTGAAGTAATAAGTTTGGTCGTTTATAAGGTGCAAAACGTCTTGCGAACCCCAGGGTTAAGATGTTAGGATCAAATAAATTCTTTGACAACTCACAAATTTCGGGTGAATGACCCGATCCGAGTAACTGTCTCGATAGATGATCACCCGCAAACTTGATAAGCGTTTTGTTTGCATTGATACGCATTTCCCAGAGTTTTTCATCTGAAACTCGTCGAATATTTTGTTCCAGTGTTTTATTCATTCCCAGCCATCTGTCTTTTCCGCAAAACTCTGTCCATATATCATCCGATTCTTTGGAATCCCAGGTTGGCATATGCACGCCATTTGTAATATATCCTACAGGAACTTCATCTGTTGGCCTGTTGGGGAAAAGTGGATTAAAGATATGCCGGCTAACTACACCATGTAGACGGCTTACAGCATTTACGGCACCACTTCCATGAATAGCCAAATATGCCATATTAAAGCTTTCCGATTCATTGTAAGCATTGTTACGCCCTAAAGCTAACAATTGCTGCGTAGTAATGCCCAATTTTTGTCTGGCATATTCTCCCAGGTACTGTTCGATAAGTGAGGGTGGAAAACAATCGAAACCGGCTGCTACAGCTGTATGTGTAGTAAATAGATTACCCGCCCGTGTTGCTGCTAGTGCTACATCGAACGGTTGTCCGGTTTTATTCATAAAACTATACGCCCGTTCCAAAATAGCAAATGCTGCATGTCCTTCATTGAGATGACAAACCTGAGGCTCAATACCCAAAGTCTGAAGCAATCGCCAGCCTCCGATTCCGAGAACCATTTCCTGTTTGAGTCGGAGTTCTGAACCGCCGCCGTATAATTCACTTGTTATACCACGATGAACGGGAAAATTTGCTGCATCGTTGCTGTCTAACAGATAAAGTTTGATTCTACCAACCTGAACCTGCCAGGCACGCAGCCAGACAGAGTAACCGGGAAGCTGTATTTCCAGTCGTAGCCATTCTCCATTTGCTTCGCGCAAGGGTGTGATGGGTAATTGTCCCGGATCGTTGAAGGGATAAAGAGCCTCTTGTTCTCCATTTTTATCAATTACCTGACGAAAATATCCCTGTTGATATAAAAGACCTATCCCAATAACCGGCAGGCCCAAATCGCTGGCAGCTTTCAGCTGATCGCCGGCCACATTACCCAAACCTCCTGAATAAATAGGCAACGCTTCGCTCAACATGAATTCCATGCTGAAATAAGCGACACACGTAAGTGCTGAATCGGGATGATTTTGCTGAAACCATGCTGGAACTGAAGCTGCATGGTTTTTAGATTCCAAAAGTGCATTTACTTTCTTTCTAAATTCCGGGTCAGACATAACCTGTTGAAATTGATCCCGCGATACCGTCTGCAACACAATCCAAGGATTATGTGTAATATTCCACAAATCCGGATCAAGTGCTCTCCAAACGTCATCTTCTGCATGACTCCATGACCACTGTAAATCAAGTGCCAGTTCGGCAAGTGTATCAAATCCCTCAATATCTGTTGGGTAAAAACTATAAACAGGTTTATGAATAGCTATATTCTCTGACATAATTTTCAATTTAACGTTTATTTTTTGAGTTTAGACCTGTTTTGAAACAGAATCATTCATTATCGAATTAAGTGAATCAAAGAAAAATTTTAAATTTTTCAGTATGATATTCTATATCCTTTTGATTTGAAACTGTTCCGGATATTTATTCTGAAAATTTAGTTATCTCTGGATAAAGTAGTAACCACAATTGTTAGTAAGAAACAGACTGTATTCATTTTTGTTTTAATATTAAACTATTTTTAAATGTAGAAAGAAATAGATGCTTTTACTATTGTAACTACTCAGGGCACACAGAAAACACAGAATTTACAGAATATGTTTTTTTTATTGAGTATAATATAACGTGATATTTTATAATAATAAGTTTATTGTTTCTACTGGGTTTCTTGAAAAATTCTAAATTGTTTAAGGTCATAAAAGTAACACCTAACAGTGTTTTCACAGGAAAATCAGTTGTTCCGTTTTTTCAGTTTAATCCGTGTGCTTAGTAGTAACTTAACTATTAAATCTGAAAATCAAATTTATAGATTGGTAATTATTGAAAAATACGCAAAAATTCTTTTCATCTGTTTTATTATACAAAGTAAGCCCTATTTATAACTTACTGTGTTACATAATTTCAGGTATAAGTTACATGATTCACATATTGGGATGATATGTTTAATTAAAAAAAAAACAAGGATTGCGGTTTCAGTAAAATTACATATCTTTGATACTATCACGAATTATAGAACATGAAACCAACATATGAAATCACAAGTGAGATTTTGAAATTTACTTCTTCTATTTCAGAAAAGATAGGCGAAATAAAATCGGCAAAACTAATTAAACCACCTACCGAATTACGAAAACGAAACAGAATAAAGTCTATTCAATCATCACTTGAAATTGAAGGAAACACTCTTACAGTTGAGCAGATTACCGGTTTGATTAATAACAAAAGAGTGCTTGCTCCTCAAAAAGACATTGTTGAAGTAAAAAATGCTATCGAACTTTATTCTAAGCTTAATGAATTTAATGCATATAAAATAGACTCTTTATGTCGTGCACATGAAATATTAATGAACACATTAATAGAAAATGCTGGACAATTCCGAAGAACAGCAGTTGGAATTATGAAAGGAAATAACACCACACATGTAGCACCACCAGGAGATAATGTTTTTCCTTTAATGAAAGATTTGTTTGATTACCTAAAAAACGACAACGATATATTGCTAATAAAAAGTTGTGTATTTCATTATGAATTTGAATTTATTCACCCATTTATTGACGGAAATGGAAAAATGGGACGATTATGGCAAACTATGATATTAAAAGACTATTCTCCAGTTTTTGAATATTTACCAATAGAATCACTAATTAAAACACGTCAAAAAAATTATTATGACTTTCTTGGAAAATCAGATAATCAGGGAAAATCTACTGGTTTTATTGAATTCATGCTTGAAATTATCGATATTGCTTTAGAAGATTTATTGAAGACCCAAAACCACACATTAATTAGTACCGATATAATAAGTATTTTTAGAAATTTTGTTGGAAATGAATTATTTACAAGACAAGATTATTTAAGACATAATAAAGAAATCTCAACTGCAACTGCCAGTAGAGATTTAAAGGAAGCCGTAGATAATGAGGTAATTGAAAAAGATGGAGAGAAACGTTTGACAGAGTATCGATATAAAAACTAAAAATAGCAACCGCCTATAGCCACAGTCTGGCTGACGTGTATAAGCAGTTTTTTACTCCCGCTTTCACTTTGTCGTACACGTCAGTGAATTCTCGCCTGCCCGAAGCAGGCAGGTGCAAACGAAACTGTTATAAATAATAGGAAATAAATGAATTGGATTTTATTAATAATAGCAGGACTATTTGAAGTTGGTTTTGCTACTTGCCTTGGTAAGGCAAAAGAATCAATAGGAATCGTTGCAACATATTGGTATGTTGGTTTTTTAGTTTGCCTGACATTAAGTATGATATTGCTTGTTAAAGTAACACAAGAGTTGCCTATTGGGACATCATATGCCGTATGGACAGGGATTGGGGCTGTTGGCACAGTTTTAATTGGAATAGTTCTATTTAAAAAGCCTGCCGATTTTTGGAGACTTTTTTTCATAACAACATTAATTGTATCAATTATTGGACTTAAAATAGTGTCCCATTGAATAATTAGACTAATTTTGAGACAGGAAAACTTTTATTTGAATACCAATAAGTATTTACCATTTTACAATGTACCATTTACTATTTTAATAAAAAGAAGATATACATCCAATTACTTGAATAGTAATACATCATTATATTATTCTCATTATTTAGTTGTAAAAACAGAAAAATAAAATTAAATATCAACATTATGATTCAAACAAAAATATTTAACAGCACTAACAAACCTGAGATAAAAGAAAAAGAGAGTTTGATTGACTTCTTATACGACAACTTACAAGAATATGGTGATCCAAAATCTGATATTGAAAAAGCAGTTAATTACGCATTGGAAGAAACACCCTCTTTTGGAGGCTTTATTTTAATGTCCTATTTAAAAAACGAAAAAACCGGTGTTGTTGTAGTAAACCAAACAGGAATGAAAGATTATATTCCTGAAAACATCTTAGTATATATTGCAACTCACAAAAATTACAGAGGAAAAGGAATCGGAAAAGCATTAATGCAAAAAACCATTGATGTTGCTAAAGGTAGTATTGCATTACACGTAGAACCGGATAATCCGGCAAGGTTTTTATATGAGAAGCTTGGTTTTAGTAGTAAATATATAGAAATGCGATATAAAAAAGAGAAATAATGGCTTTTGTAACAATAGATATTAAGAAACTAGCATCAAATTTTGACTATCTAAATACTCTTTTTAAAAAGAATAATATAGAATGGTCAATAGTAACAAAAATCCTGAGTGGCAATAAATTGGTATTAGGAGAACTGTTAAAATTTGATATCAAACAAGTTTGCGACTCACGGGTGTCAAATTTAAAAGAAATTAAATCAATAAAACCTGAAATTGAAACTATTTATATAAAACCACCTGCAAAACGTTCAATACCGAGTGTCGTCAGATATGCAGATATTAGTATGAATACGGAAATTGAAACTATCAAACTCTTATCGAAAGAAGCGAAAATTCAAAATAAAACTCACAAAGTCATAATAATGATTGAACTTGGAGAGCTTAGAGAAGGGGTTCTAGGGGAATATTTTATTGATTTTTATGAAAGCATTTTTAAATTAGAGAACATACAAGTTGTAGGAATTGGAGCAAATTTATCCTGCTTATATGGTGTATTGCCCAATCACGATAAATTAATTCAGTTAAGTTTATATGAACAGTTAATTGAAGCAAAGTTTGACAAACAAATTCCCTATGTTTCAGGTGGTTCCTCGGTAACTATTCCATTAATTTTTCAACATCTTTTGCCAAAAGGGATTAATCATTTTAGAGTGGGTGAAACATTGTTTCTTGGAACAGATGTTTATAATAATACGAAATTTGAAAAAATGCACGCTGATGTATTTAGCTTGCACACAGAAATAATTGAATTAATAGAAAAGTCCATTGTTCCATTGGGGGAAATGGGGACAAATGTAGAGGGAGAAAGTTTTATATTTGACCAAAATGATATTGGCGAAAAATCATATAGAGCCATCATTGACATTGGACTTCTTGACGTAGGAACAGATCATCTTGAAGCTGTTGATAAGGAACTAAAAATAGTAGGTGCAAGTTCTGATATGATAGTTATTGATCTGGAGAAAAACAAGAAAAAATATAAAGTGGGAGATTTGATTGAATTTAAGTTAGATTATATGGGCATTCTTAGAATAATGAATTCGAAATATATTGAAAAAAAAATAAAAAACTAAAACTGACAATTTATTAAATAACAGCAAAAAAAAGTAACATATTTAGAATTTCATTGTTCACTCCCCCGTTTAGCGCAGTTTGTGGATATATCAAGCTAAAAAGGACCGTCCCGGCTTTCCAGACTGACAGAACTTCTCAACACTTTTAGTTCAATAATATATTTCAATCTGCGATAGCTATCGGAACGGCTTTGTCTCATTGTATTATCTATTTGTTCCTATACCCGATAAACATCGGCATTAACCACAGTAGAATTACAAAATAGCTTCGTGCTATTTTATAAGTACAGATGGGATTACTTGCAGGGGGATTATTAATTTACTATATTTGAATTTTGACTGAATTTAGCTGTATTAAAAAACAATATTGCCAAATAATAAAAATTTTCATTGATTATGAGTGAATTATTAAGATCAACATTATTATTACTTGTCCTTTTAAATCCTTTTTTGGTCATTGTATATTTAATAGATATTGTTGAGAAATTGGATCAAAAACAATTTCAACAAGTATTACTGCGTGCAGGAATAATATCTTCACTGGCATTTTGCAGTTTTGCGGTACTTGGTGATACCATATTCTCGAAAGTATTTCAGGTTGAGTTTGCTTCATTTCAAATATTCGGTGGTGTCGTATTTCTTCTTATCGGACTTCAGTTTATTTTTAAAGGACCTACTGCAATTGAAATATTAAGAGGAGAATCGAAACATATAGCCGGTGCAATTGCAATGCCCGTACTTATTGGTCCCGGAACTATAAGTGCTGCTGTGGTAATAGGAAAAAGAAGCGACATCCTTTTTGCCTGTATCGCGGTTGTTCTAGCTGTTTTTTTATGTCTTCTTACCATTGTAATACTTAAATACATACATGACAAAGTACGTACAAAAAACGAGGAATTAGTACAACGATATTTTGATATAGCCGGAAGAATTACAGCATTATTTGTTGGTTCTGTGGCTATTGAAATGATAATGGCCGGCATAAAAACATGGTTAACTAAGTTGAGCTAAATTTTTTGAGTCGAATCAACTTCATAGTGGAACTATTGAAGTAAAACATTGTTTCTGTTGATACAGATTATTTAAAGAAATTAAAAATATGGAGCTTGCAAAAAAACAGTTTTTAAAAAAAGCACTAAAATACTTTCTAATTCTTTTATCATCCATTCTGCTTTTATGTGTGTTGTTCTTTTTTGCAGTGTATTGGGGCTTATCGGGTCCATTACCCGATAAGAAAGCCCTCAAAGCCATAAACAATGAAGAAGCATCGCTGGTCATCTCATCCGACAGTGTTATCATCGGGAAGTTTTTTGCCGAGAACCGTACCAATATCTCCAATGATGAAATTCCGGATCATCTTAAAAATGCGTTAATTGCCACTGAAGACAAGCGCTTTTTCACCCATGGCGGCTATGATCTTCAGAGTTATTTTCGTGTTTTCTTTAAAAGTATTTTATTGCACGAAAGTACTGGTGGCGGTGGAAGTACGCTTACGCAACAATTGATTAAAAACTTATATGGTCGCAGGAATTATGGTGTGTTAAGTATGCCTGTAAATAAGATAAGGGAAATAATTATTGCCACTCGTATTGAAGAAGTTTACAACAAAGATCAGCTCTTATTGCTTTATCTGAATTCCGTACCTTTTGGCGAAGATGTCTACGGAGTGGAAAGTGCTTCAAACCGCTATTTCAATAAGCCCGCCAGGAAACTAAAAGTACAAGAATCGGCCGTTTTAGTGGGATTGTTGAAAGCAAATACCTATTTTAATCCCCGCCTTAATCCCAAAAACTCACTGGATCGCAGAAACATGGTGCTGACTTTGATGGAAAAACAAAAGTATCTGACGAAGGTTGAACTAGATAGTCTGCTGAAATTACCCTTAAGTTTGAACTACGAAAACATTGATTCAGATGCTCCTGCAGGCTATTTCGTATATCAGGTAAAGAAGAAAACAAATGAAATTTTGGAAAACCTCAAACAGAAAAACGGACATGAATACGATCTAAAAAAAGATGGACTCAAAATATATACTACCCTGAACATGCAGATTCAGGAAATCACAACTGAAGGCATACATAAACATTTGTTAGGTATGCAAAAGCTGCTGGATAATGAGCTTCTGAATCATTCTATAAAGGAACAATGGTATAAGAAACAATCAAAAAAAACCGGATATAAAAGCACTGCAAAAGAAGATATTGAAGTATTTGGCTGGGGAGGCATTGTTAGCAGAAAAATGAGTAAAACAGACAGTTTGTGGTATTACCATAAAATGCTGAATGCCTCGGTACTCATCACCAATCCAAAAAATGGAGCGGTAATTACATGGATTGGCGGCAATGATTACAGAAAACTGCCTTTTGATATGGTCCTGTCGCACCGTCAGATAGCTTCTGCTTTTAAGCCTTTTTTATATGCCACAGCACTGGAGAACAATTTTACACCCTCCACTTATCTCGACAATATTCAAAAAGTATATCCTGAATACGACAACTGGGAACCGCAGAACTTTGATCATACATTTACAAAAGACAGCACGGTGGCACTATGGTATGCCTTAGCCAACTCCATGAACCTGCCTACGCTGGATCTGTACTTTAAAACCGGACGTGAGAATCTTATTAATACCTGCAACAGGCTTCATTTTCCGCACAAAAACAATGACTTACCCTCTATTGCTTTGGGAACGCTTGATTTGTCACTCTACGAGGTGGTTCGTGCTTACGGCGCTTTTGCCAATAAGGGTGAAATGACAGAACCGGTAATGATTAACAAAATCACCGATACGAATGGAAATGTCCTGTATAAAAGAAAAGCTTCTAAAACTGAAACAGTCTTCAACGAAGAAACCACCGAAATGATTACTGCTATTTTACAAAGAGCCATCAACGAAGGAACAGGAACACGAATAAGATACCAATATGCAATCAATGCCGATCTGGCAGGCAAAACAGGTACGGCTCAAAACTATACAAATGCATGGTTTATTGCTTACACACCCGATTTGGTGGTGGGGACATGGGTTGGTGCAAGTTCGCCCGAAGTCCATTTTTACAGTGGAAACGGTTCAGGTTCATCCCTAGCACTGCCAATAGCCGCACATGTACTTCGTGCTATCGAGAATAAAACATCCTGGAGAAGAAAATTCCTTACTCCTTTTATAATCCCCGATTCTGTTTATAATGAATTGAATTGTGATCCCTACAAAGAAACCGGAATAAAAGGTTTTTTCAATCGTTTATTACAGCCTAAAAGCAACTAATAATTCCCCTGTTACCTGCTTCCGTGCGATTGTATCACCTGGAAAAATTGTAATTATTAGTTCCACACGTTACAATACGTGCGGCAGCAGAAGGATAAAAGGTGTTTTTATGAAAAACCAGAAACTCCCGTTTTAAGAAAAATGAATAAACTCAGACTAATACGATATATATTTGGTCTAATCTTGATCGGATTTATGGTAGGCATTTCCGAATGGCTCGGCGAGAAAGAAATTATATTTCCGGAAGTGGCAGCATTGATACTCGGATTGTGGATTATTGACAAGAAAGTTTGGACCATAAGCAGACCTATGGTTGTGTTGCTAATGACAGTAAGTGCTCTTTTTGGTATTTTCCTTGTCCGTTATTCGCCTTTACCAATACTTGCAAACATTGCAATTTCATTTACGTTCACCTCTCTTTGTCTCTTTGTCACCAGTACTACCTTGATTCCGATTACTTCTGCTTCAATGTTGCCCGTACTGTTGGGTACAAATTCGTTCGTTTATCCTCTGTCTGTTTTCTCAATGAGTCTTTTATTGGTTTGCATACAGTGGTTTTTTGAGATAAAAGGATTGCACAAAGTTGTATGTTTCAATTCAAACAAAAGCCCTTATCGCCAAAGTCCATGGCATTGGATAAAATTACTCTTATGGTTGATATTCATAGCTGTAATTCCTGTGTACACAGGTAAAATGTATTTTATTGTACCCCCACTTGTAGTTACGTTTGTCGAGTTCAGTTCTTCCTCGGCAGGTTTTCGTAACCGTCCTGTACAGATTTTCTTCGTACTTGTAGCTTCCGCAATTTTAGGGACATTTTTTCAATATACACTGCATATAGTACTCGGTCTTTCGGAAGTAAATACAGCGCTTTTACTGTTTGCTTGCTTTTTCCTGTTAATTGAAGTCGTTGCTAAACCATTTGCTCCGGCTGCTGCTATTGCCTTAATTCCAATGATTATTCCACAACAGAATGTACTTTCATACCCCCTTCAGGTGGCTGGAGGGGCTGCGATGTTTCTGCTTGTTGCCATGGTCTTTTTCCTGAAATGTTACCGTTGGAAGCGCGCACACCTTTTAGTGTGTTTTGTTCCGGAATTTATACGAAGCAGAATACCACGTCCTTCTAAACGGACAGTCTGATTAGAAAGAGATGAGGCAAAAACTTGGAAAATCAAAACCGATAAATAATCAATTCCGAATGATACGTCAATTGCTCAACATCTATTTATCATGATTATCGCCACCTAGGCTGTACAGGTTATTTTCTTCATCTTCATTTCCTGTTTCTTCATCCTTATCGTCCAGTTCGGAACCCGGCACATCTAAATCGTCGCCTGAAAAATCTTCATCAAAGCTTTTTTCATTGTTTTCTCCGAGCACTTCATTTTCTTTGTTCAGCGTTACTTGTTCCGGATCAATTTCTTTTTCTTCTTTTCCTTTTTTGTAAATATCTTCCGTATCAGGATAGGTTGGATATCCGGGTAGATTATTCTTTTCGTCTACTTTCGTTCGTTTTACAAGTGAGTATTTATGAAAACTTATCAACTTTGCCAGTTTAACAACAAAGTAATTATGGTCGCTTATACTTTTCATGATTATTTAATTTTATTGTCATTTCAAATTTTCTTGTATTAATCATTTTGCCTTCGCTCTTATTTCATCAAAAAACGGTGTGCTTTTTAATTCAACACATTTTGCTGCATAGAGATAAAGTGCAGCACTCCAAGTTTGCCAGTCTTGTCCCATCGGTTTTCCATCCTGCGCTTTTATCCATTCATTAAATCCAAAATCAACAGTACCGGTACTTGATGTTTTTATAAAATGAGTGAGAACGCTCAGTTTTTCTTCTGCAAGTGTGTATTTCTTTGCCGCAACCAATGCCGCAATGTAAATTCCGCTGACAAAAGGCCAAATACCCCCGTTATGATAATCGCCGGGATGGTTGTATTTTGCATATCGCTCATTCCATTCGGGATCTTCCGGCTTAACAAAGGGAAAGAAATTAGGAGGTAAATCAACAACCAAATCTCCTTTTGCTCGCATGGCGGCACATTCTTCTTCAATCCATGCAATCATTTCATTGGCACGGGTAGGGGAGGCAATTCCCGATAATATAGCCAGACTATTACCCAGCAAATCGAAACGTTCGCTACTCAAAATTTTATACGACCACATAGCGTAGTAAGGTTTATGTTTTACCACCAAGCCTTCGTGCACATGTTTATGAATTGACCCTCCGGTGATCGTAAACTTACTCATCTCCTGTTGAACATGATCGGCTCTATCATTTAAGCCTAATATTCGCAAATAGCTGTAAACAACAGTATTTACAAATAATCCGTAACCCAATACCCATTGTTCGTCGCGCCAATCGCTGGTAGGTTGTTGCGCCACCATATACCGGTCGGACGGACTTT
Organism: Paludibacter sp.; assembly: GCA_028692715.1. Lineage (GTDB taxonomy): Bacteria > Bacteroidota > Bacteroidia > Bacteroidales > Paludibacteraceae > Paludibacter. The sequence continues at coordinate 24,527 of JAQUWU010000005.1, forward strand.
GATATTCCATCCATACCAGTGCTTTTTCGACAGCTTCGTGTAGAAACTCTGGTTCTCCGGTAAGTTTTCTAAAAATGCCGGTACCCAGCAGAAACAAGGGCGTGGTATCGCTCGAACCACGGTCTTCGCTATCGTGAACCAGTGACGGAATATGTCCGTGCTCACTTTGATTTTTTGCGAGTGTTTCCAATACTTTACGGATGCTATCCAACAGCTTTTTATTTCCGCTGACAGCAATTCCAAAGATGGAAAACATTAAGTCACGTGTGTAAGGTTCGGGATATCCCCAACCTGCAGTTCGTGGAAGACCCATATATGGTCCATGGGCATTATGGAGTAACACTTCTAAGGCTGCTGCTTTTGCATCTTCAATTTCTTGTAAATCATTTTTTTTCATTATAGTTAGTTTTTAATTTGAAAATGTGCTAATATGCTAATGAGTTAATGTGAATATTCAATGGGTCGTTATAAAATAATTTATTAGTTTAGTATTCATGTAATTAAACCGATTAACCCTTTTGTAATATCAAATATTTTTAAAAAAATTAAACGCAAAGGACGCTAAGTATAATAATTTTGTAATATACAGTATTTCAAATATATCCGCTAAGAACGCAAAGAGAAAAACTTAAGGTTTTTATCTCATTATCATATTATCTCATTAGCACATTATCTCATTAGCACATTAGCACATTATCTCATTAGCACATTGTTATATTGGCAAATTAATAAATTCCCAATTTTTCATTTATTATTTGAACAAACTTCCGGGCAACCACACGGTAGTCGAAATTTTCAACCACTCGTTCGCGTCCGGCTTTTCCCATCTTCTCCCGTAAGGGTGCATCGTTCATTAATGTCGTCATATAGTTGGCAATATCCGGCACATCAGCACGATAATCAACTATTCGTGGTGTATCAAACACTACTTTATGATGAGGTTCAAATCCTGACTCATTACCAAGTATCACTTCGTTTACCACTATTTTCTTAGCCACTCCAGCCAATAAAGCAGTTTCGCCATGCACCAAGGTGTCCAGCATTCCCATGGCATTTATGCTCAAAACCGGTTTCCCACAAGCTCCGGCTTCCACTTGCGGCATTCCGAAACCTTCCAGACGTGATGGAGCTGCGTAAATATCACATGCACCAATCAAGTAAGGCATAAAGTTTCGTGAGATAGTATTTACGGCATAAATAATTTTTTTATCAATGCCAAGACTCTTTGCCAATTCCTCGTCGGATGCATCTTGTATGCTGGTGCGTTGCTGTGGCCATACTTTACAGACATATTTCCATTTGGGTACTTTTTTGTCAATCAGAGCCAGTGCCTGCATAACTTCCCTACCACCTTTCGAAGCAGCATCTCCACCAACAGTAAGAATCATTAATTCATCCGAAGCAATACCCAGTGCTTCACGTACGGCAATGATTTTCGGATCATCCTTGCTGTGAGGTTTAAAGGTGTCGGTATCACAGCCAACAGGTAGAACTACTATGTTATCGCCATTAATTCCATCACGTACATACATTTCCTTCACAAAGTTGGATGTAACCAAAATGAGCGGAAGTTTATTCAGTACATCCTGATAATTGGCAATATACCCATCAGAAACTAACCAGGGAACTGCAAGTGCCCCAAATTTTTGTGGTTGAAGAATTAAATGAGGCGTGTATCCCCAATAACCAATTCCAACAACCACATCAGGCTTAAACCAACGGTAATACCATTCTTTTTCCTGATCCGATTCGAAATGTGCTGCATGAACGTCAACCCCAAGCTCCATCAATCCTTTGTATAGCAGATCACCCTGTGTTGCTAATCCACCCGGAGTTGGTGGATATTCATACAATACTAATACTTTCATAATACGATAATTTTAATATTTCATTATTTGTTGTTTAGAAAATTCTCAAATTTTTTAAAATTTATCCTGTGATTTCTTTATGACGGCGTCAGTGTTTTTTAATCATTGGAATCAGTATTCGGAATGACTTATTATCGAATCTTGATCATTCGGGGAAAAATCAATCAAATCAAAAAAACAGGTCATTCTATTATTCTCCTTATTAGTAACTACTCAGCCCCCCATCCCTCCTACGTCAGGAGGTAAACACCTAAAGGGGGAGTTCTGGAGCGACATTCATCATTTATGCGCTTTAATTTGGCTGTTTCTCTGTGAAAATTACATTTTTTTACTCTGCAATTTTCCTAAAAACGTCAAATGAAGTACTTCTTGAAGTGCTGAGTAGTCACCTTTATTCGTTCATTTTCTTTTCATCAATCGACTTCATTAAGTGATGAGAATTTTTATATTGCCAAAAAGCTTCGGCCTTTGGGGTTGTTTTTTCTTCCCAACTATCTATTTTGAAACCGTAAGTTTGAGTAATCAATTTGTATTTTTTCTCCCAGGTTTCCTCTGAAAGCGGATCAAACCTATTGGCGTATGCTATTGCTTTTGGGAAATAAGCTTTGTTGCCATCTTCATACGCAAATGTCCAAAGTTCATTCGCTTTTATTTTCTCAGTATGCCAAAGTGTTATCACCGCTTTATTAACTTCTTCGTGTCTCAGGTGTTTGGTATATTCACCGGCAGAATCATGCGTCAGAATTAAATCGAAGTGCGTGTCAGGTAACAGCCTCAATATTTCATCTTCCATTTCCTTTTCAGCCAATGGATGTTGATCGGGTCCATCATCCAGATCGCCCATAATACCTTTAGCTTTTAGTATTGCCAGCGCTTTGTAAAACCTCTCGGAACGTTCTTTGTCACTGGCTCGACAAAGACACACGACAAACCAATCGTTCATCGGATATTCCAGTATTGTTCCACCCGCCCACAATGTTTCATCATCGGGGTGAGCCACAATAACTGCGATTGATTTTCTGATTTTACTGTTCATTTTTGTATTTTTCCATGGTTAATCGAGCCATCAGGTAACTTACTGTTGATTCAGCTCCCTGATTCAAGTTTACATGCGTTTCTTCCAATCCGTCGTAACAGCCTCCGGTACAAGGATTATAAATAATTTGATGTAAACGGTTATTACCCAAAAACCAATTGAAAGCTATTTCCATTTTTTGATGATAATCTTCGTCCATAAACACATCGTAAAATTTACCCAGCGTCATAATGGTATCAGCCACATCGATAGGTTGCTCACCAAACCGTCCGGCTTTCTCTCCTTTGTGCAACCAGCCTTTGTTGGAAATTACTTCAATTCCATTTTTATTGAATGTAATTGACAGCAAAAAATCGAATGATGTCCGGGCAATGTCTTTATATATGCTTTCGCCTGTCATTAACCAGGCATAAAGCATGGCTTCAGGCAAAACACTATTGGCATAAGTCATATAATCTTCATACCAGTTCCAGTTCAAGTTCGATTCGTTTTTATACAGCTCAACTAAACGATCAGCGTATAAATGTACCAGATCAAGATAATCAGTCGATTTCTTCCCTTTATGAAAATAAAATATACCTTTCATGGTAAAAGACATAGCACGAGGTGCATTTAGCGATTTCTTATCAAGCATTGCTTTTTCAAAAATACTTATGGCATCGGCAATAATGTCTTTTGGTAGCATTTCTTTCAACGAGACCACATAGCCCAATGCCCAGATAGCTCTTCCGTTAGAATCTTCCAGGTTGACTTCCCTATTTTGATCCGTAAAATTACGATCACGGTCCACATAGTTTAGAAACTCGCCGCCAGGTTGCTGGCAGAATTTTATAAATGTGAGATATTTACGAATATCATTCAGGCTCTCCTTTTCGTGAAATAATTTGAAACCCATACAGGTTGCAACCAATGCCCGTGCATTATCGTCAAGAGTATAACCGGATTTAAGATTAGGTTGATTGATTTTAGAAAACTGAATCATAGCAAATTCAGTTGTCATTGCCTTGAGATGGCTTAAATTTAATTCTGGCAAATTATACTGAAGTTGAATTTTATTCCCGGTTATAGTTTGGAATAACCTGGCATGCCCTACCGCTGAATTTTCCCAAGCAGTAGACACAATTTTCTGCAAACCATTTACAACAAGACTTTTCCGTAAAGAAATATCGTTTAATAGTAAGTTGACATTTTCAGCTAATTGTTTTGAATTCTTAAAATCAATGATAATTCCGGTATCTTTAGTCAAAACTTCCTTGGCATGAGGAATTGGTGTGGAAATTATAGGACAGCCACAACTCATAGCATAAGCAAAGGTTCCACTAACAGCCTGATTCGGATCATTCGTTGTAAACAAATAAATATCTGTTAGTTGCAAGTATTCAAGCAATTCTGCCAAAGCGAGATATTTGTTGATAAATCGCACATTATTTTGAATTCCAAGATCTTTTACTTTCTGAACCAGACTCTCCCTGTAAACTTCGCCATCGTTTTTTACAACTTCGGGGTGTGTTTTTCCAATAATTAAAAAAATGACTTCGGGACAATTATTTATTATAGCCGGTAAGGCATCCAAAGTAGTTTCGAGACTTTTACCGGCACTCAGTAATCCAAATGTAGTAAGTACTTTACGACCGGCTAAATTGTATTTCTCTTTCAACAATTTTTCATTCAAATGTTGAACCAAATGTGTTCCATGAGCTATTACATTGATTTTTTTGTTCGAAATACCATAATCATTTCTGAGTATTTCTGCCGAAGTATTTGTCATCACAATAATTGACTTACTGGCAGCAACTATATTCTTTACTTCCAATTGTAATTGAGCATCGGGTTTGGGAAGTACCGTATGAAAAACAACCACTATCGGTTTAATGAGTTCATACATTAATTGCAGAAGGGATTGTTTCTGATCATTATAAAAACCAAACTCATGTTGGATAAGAACAAGTTGAATTTGATTATCATTATTAATCTTTTCAATTAAATTCAGGAAGGATGACGAGTTTGACGTGTCCAGTTTATATTTTACTTCTTCCGGATAATCGTAAGTGCTTTCGCCATTTTCCAACGCACAAATTTTAATGGACAATGACTTACTGAACTTTTTATTCAAAGCACTAATTAGGTCTTGTGAATAGGTGGCGATACCACACTCGCGTGGAGGATACGATGTTATAAATAATATCTCAGCCCTATTATTCAACCGGGTTATCCGTGTATGATGCCTGTTTTTTCGTATGGTATTGGGCGAAAGCGTTGTGCTATCTTGGCTAAATATAGCTTCCTGGCTAATAAGCCGGTCTATCCTTGCGGGAATATTTTCATTTTTCATTTTTCTTAGTTTTTGGAATCTTCTTTATCTTGGCTACTTTCTTCACTTTAGGAATTTCAATTGATTCGATAAGTGATGCTAATTTTGCGCCTTTAATTGTATCAGAATTAGTAGCTTCAGACTTAGTACAATTTAATAATTCAGTTACCAAATCTGATAACTTTAACGATGCACAGGCAATATAAGAATCGGCAGCACCGTAATAAATAAACAATGTATCTCCAAACAAGGCAGTGCCGGTAGGGAAGCAAACATTGTTTACATCACCATATAGTTCCCATTCTTGTTCTGGGCTAAACAAAGCATGCGGTAAGCGAGCTAATTCTTTCGATGGATTGTTCAAATCCAGTAATGCTGCACAGGCAGAATACACGAGTCCATTTTCAGTTTTTTCCACACCATGATAAATAAATACCCAACCCTGTTCCGTTTCGATAGGTGGACAACCGCTACCAATGTAATCTGATTCGTGCTGATAGAGAGGATCCATAACGATATGATCCTGAAAATTGAGTAAATACTCTTCCCAAAATTCCGCTGTCAAATCTTCAATCTCCTTGACTGACACCAATTGAATACCAGGTCTGATACGGTGGAAAAATACCAGGTTTCCATTAATCCTACGTGGAAAGAAAACCACATTCTTGTCCCATAACATTATTTTTTCATCCGGATCCGATTCCTGTTGATAGAACTTATTATTATGGCAGTAGTTTTCATTTACTTTCCCTGCTAATTTTACCAAATAAACAAAACGGGCATATGAAATTTGCGGAATAATCAGTCCTTGCTTCTCAAAATGGATTAAATCTTTTGAGGTAGCCAATACTCCACGAGCATTAACACCATCATATCCCGTATAGGACATATAATAAGTGTCGTCAATCTTTGTAATTCGAGGATCTTCAACCCCCTGGGATTCAAAATCAAATTCAGGGACCATTAATGGCTTTTCCCAACGTTCGGCTACGTTCAACGGTCCATCTAACCGGCAATATCCAATAGTTGATTGATTCCAAAGTCGAACAGCTCTATAGAAAATATGAACACTATCACCAACACGAATTGCTGCCGGGTTCAACACAGCTTCATTTTCAAATTCCAAATCGGTTTTTGATAAAATGATTCCTTCTTTTTTTACTTCTATCATAATTATTTATATTTTAAATATGCGTATCTTTTATTGTGCCTCAAGTAATCCCGATAGCCTCAGATGGCTATCTGTTAGGAATTAAAAATGAGAAAAATTTGAGAGGGAAGGTTTTGTACTTTCTTCTGATGTAAATAAGCCTGGAATTAGTCGACTGTCAAAATAAACTATCGCTAAGATTTAAGATAATTTATATTCCGAATCAGAACTTGACAATCCAACTGATTGTCACCAAATAAAGCTATGGTTTTTGGAGACCATTAAGAGTAGTATTTGCTATTGGCTATTGGTTAATTCCATGCAAAAAATCAATTTGTAAAGTTATGAATAAATTCTTTGTTTGAATTGATATTTCACAATTAATATTTAATAAAATCAGCACGAAAAGCATGTCACTTACTATCCACTATTTACTCTCTTTGCGCCTGTCTGCCATCAGGTAGATTCAAAAATGACTTTTCGGAGGGCACTCACTAATTGAATCATTTCATTAAAAGTTAAGATCAACATCATAGCGGAAATAAAAGTGATAGACATATTCACTTAGAATTTCGTAGCTAACATTTCGTAAATCCTACCCAGGATTTGGTAAATCCCAGCTAATATTTTATCAATCCTAGCTAATATTAAATCAATCCTAGCCAGAAGTGAGGAATTCTAAGCTAATATTTAGTCAGTACTACCCTGAATTTGGGAAATCCTAGCTAATATTTGGGAAAAACGACCCAAGACTTGATAAAGCAACCCCGAATTTGGTAAATTCCAGCTAATATTTGATCAATCCTAGCTAATATTAAATCAATCCTAGCTAGGAGTGATACATTTTAAGCTAATATTTAGTCAGTCCTACCCTGAATTTGGGAAATCCTAGCTAATATTTGGAAAAAGCAACCCAATATTTAGGAAAAATGAGCTGTTATTAGGGATTTCTGAGATTAAATTCTGACTGTGATATCTTGACTCGCTGAAATGTAAGCAACTTATAATGAGATTAAAATAAACCAGAAAAGAACCAAACACTTACCGTCTAAATGCAGTAACTAGCTGAAGTGCATTTAGCACGTTTTGCTTTCGTATTCACTTTGTTGCTAGGCAACAGTAGATTCTCCGACAAACCGCCAAGGCTCTTAAACTCAGTCGTTATAATATCCAAAACATCTTAGTGCGATACGGAAAACGAAATTTATTTTCGGTTATAAGCTAAAGCCAACAGAAACCCGACCTCATACATTTTTGTATTTCTCCATTGTCAAACGTGCCATCAAATAACTTACTGTTGATTCAGCTCCCTGATTCAAATTCACATGTGTTTCTTCCAATCCGTCATAACAGCCTCCGGTACATGGATTATAAATTATTTGATGTAAACGGTTATTACCTAAAAACCAGTTGAATGCAATTTCCATTTTTTGAAGATAATCTTCGTCCATAAACACATCATAAAATTTACTCAAAGTCATTATGGTGTAGGCTACATCGATGGGTTGTTCGCCAAACTTTCCGGCTTCCTCCCCTTTGTGCAACCAGCCTTTATTGGAAATTACTTCAATTCCATTTTTATTGAAGGTCATCGATAAAAGAAAATTAAAAGATGTCCGGGCAATTTTGAAAATGTTTAATTCATTTTTTGTTTATCATCTACGTTTTTCCGGTTAAGATTTATACTGCTTTATTAATACTTATCAGGGACCAATAATTTATAAATGCCTAATTTAGCCATCGTAATTATATTCTGAGATTGTTTAAGAGAATTTACAGCTTTATGTGGAGTCTTAAATTGCCAGAATGCTTCGTTTAAGGGAGTTGTTTCTGCTTCCCAACTTTTTTCAGCAAAACCATAGGTTTGTGTAATCAGTTTATATTTCTTTTTCCAAATTTTTTCTGAAAGTGATTTGAAAATATTGGCAGATTCTATTGCTTTTGGAAAATAGGCTTTATTGCCATCTTCGTAAGCAAATGTCCAAAGTTCATTCGCTTTTATTTTCTCAGTATGCCAGAGTGTTATAACTGCTTTATTGACTTCTTCGTGTCTTAGATGTTTGGTATATTCGCCGGCAGAATCGTGCGTCAGAATTAAATCGAAATGAGTATTTGGTAACAACCTCAATATCTCATCTTCCACTTCCTTTTCATCCAAAGGATGTTGATCAGGTCCATCGTCCAGGTCACCCATAATACCTTTGACTTTTAATATTTTCAATGCATTATTAAACCGCTCGGAACGCTCTTTATCACTCGCCCTACAAAGACAGACGATAAACCAGTCGTTCATAGGGTGTTCCAGTATGGTTCCACCCGCCCATAATGTTTCATCATCGGGGTGAGCCACAATAACTGCGATTGATTTTCTGATTTTACTGTTCATTTTTGTATTTTTCTAAAGTTAATCGTGCCATCAAATAACTTACAGTCGATTCGGCTCCCTGGTTTAGGTTCACATGCGTTTCTTCCAATCCGTCGTAACAGCCTCCGGTACAAGGATTATAAATTATTTGATGTAAACGGTTATTACCTAAAAACCAGTTGAATGCTACTTCCATTTTTTGATGATAATCTTCGTCCATAAACACATCGTAAAATTTACTCAGGGTCATTATGGTGTAGGCTACATCGATGGGTTGTTCGCCAAACTTTCCGGCTTCCTCTCCTTTGTGCAACCAGCCTTTGTTGGAAATTACTTCAATTCCATTTTTATTGAAGGTCATCGATAAAAGAAAATTAAAAGATGTCCGGGCAATATCCTTATAAATATTTTCGCCTGTCATTAACCAGACATAAAGCATGGCTTCGGGCATAACACTATTAGCATAAGTCAAATAACTTTCATACCATTCCCAAATAAGGTTCGATTCATGTTTATACAGTGCAAGTAAACGATTGGCATATAAATAAACCAGATCAAGATAATCAGTCGATTTCTCCCCTTTATGAAAATAGAATACTCCTTTCATGGCAAAAGACATGGCACGAGGAGATTTTAGCGATTTCATATCAAGCATTGCTTTTTCAAAAATAATTATGGCATCGGCAATGATGGCTTTTGGTAACAGATCTTTTAACGAGACCACATAACCCAATGCCCAAATAGCTCTTCCGTTGGAATCTTCCAGATTGACTTCACTGTTTTGATCCGTAAAGTTATGATCACTATCTACATAGTTTAAAAACTCACCGCCAGGTTGCTGGCAAAACTTTATAAAATCGAGATATTTACGAATATCATTCAGGCTCTCCTTTTCGTGAAATAATTTGAAACCCATGCAGGTAGCAACCAATGCCCGTGCATTATCATCGAGGGTATAACCGGATTTAAGATTGGGTTGATTTATTTTAGAAAACTGAATCATAGCAAATTCGGTAGTCATTGCTTTGAAATGGTTTAAATTTATTTCGGGCAAATTATACTGAAGTTGAATCTTATTCCCTGTTATAGTTTGAAATAATCGGGCATGTTCCACCGCTGAATTTTCCCAGGCGCTAGACACAATTTTCTGCAAAGTATTTACCATAAGACTTTTTCGTAAGGGATAGTCGTTTAATAATAAGTTTACACTTTCGGCTAATTGTTTCGAATTTCGGAAATCAAAGATAATTCCGGTATCTTTAGTCAATACTTCTTTGGCATGAGGAATGGGTGTGGAAATAATAGGACAGCCACAACTCATGGCATAAGCAAAGGTTCCACTAACAGCCTGATTCGGATCGTTAGTTGTGAACAGATATATATCGGTTAGTTGCAAATATTCAAGCAATTCCTCTAACGCGAGGTATTTGTTGATAAACCGCACATGACCCTGAATCCCGAGATCTTTTACTTTTTGAACCAAACTTTCCCTGTAAACTTCTCCATCGTTTTTCACTACTTCGGGATGAGTTTTTCCAATGATAAGAAAGATTGCTTCCGGACAATTTTGTATTATAGCAGGCATGGCATCCAATGTTGTTTCGAGACTTTTTCCGGCGCTGAGTAATCCAAATGTAGCAAGTACTTTACGATCAGCTAAATTGTATTTTTCTTTCAACGATTTCTTATTCAAATGCTGAACCAAGTGCGTTCCATGAGCTATCACATTAATTTTTTGCTTCGAAATGCCATAATCATTTCTGAGTATTTCTGCCGAAGTATTCGTCATCACAATAATTGACTTACTGGCAGCAACTATATTCTTTACTTCCAGTCGTAACCGAGCATCGGGTTTGGGAAGTACCGTATGAAAAACGACCGCTATCGGTTTAATCAGTTCATACATTAATTGCTGAAAGGATTGCTTCTGATCTACAAAAAAACCAAACTCGAACTGGATAAGAACAAGTTGAATTTGATCATCGTTATTAATTTTTTCAATTAAATCCAGATAAGATGTTTTGCGTGAGGTGTCCAGCTTATATTTTACTTCTTCAGGGTAATCATAAGTGCTTTCGCCATTTTCCAATGCGCAAATCTTAATGGACAATGACTTACTGAACTTTTCATTCAAAGCACTAATCAAGTCTTGCGAATAGGTGGCGATACCACACTCACGTGGTGGATACGATGTTATAAACAATATCTCAGCCTGATCAATTATCCGGGTTGTTCGGGAATGATGCCTGTTTTTTCGTATGGTATTGGGTGAAAGCATTGTAGTATCAATACTAACAATAGCTTCCTGGCTAATGAGCCGGTCTATCCTTCCGGGAATATTTTCATTTTTCATTTTTCTTGGTTTTTGAGATCTTCTTTATCTTGGCTACTTTCTTCACTTTAGGAATTTCAATTACTACCGGAGTGTCTTGTATTTTTGATTTTATTTCATTGATTGTGTCAATGTTGTTCTCTACAACCTTAGTATTCGTCAATAATTCAGCTATTAATGCCGACAGTTTTAATGATGCACAGGCAATATGTGAATCTGCAGCACCGTAATAAATAAATAAGGTATCACCAAATAAAGCTGTACCAGTTGGAAAAACCACATTGTTCACATCGCCTTCTTTTTCCCAATCAAATTCTGGAGAGAACAATGGATAAGACAACCGGGCAATTTCCTTACGTGGGTCATCTAAATCCAGCAATGCAGTAGCACATGCCGAATATATCAGACCTTCATTTGTATCCTGAACTCCATGATAAATCAATAACCAACCATATTCGGTTTCAATTGGTGGACAACCACTTTCAATGTAGTCAGACTCATGTTTATAAATAGGATCCATGACTATATGATCCTGAAAATTTTCAAAATAATCTTTCCAAAATTCAGGAGTCAAATCTGCAATTTCTTTAACGGATACGATTTGAATTCCGGGTCTGATTCGGTGTAAAAACACCAGGTTACCATTAATACGACGAGGGAAGAAAACCACGTTCTTATCCCACAACAGTATTTTCTCATCCGGATCAGCTTCCTGATAATAAAATTTATGATTGTGGTAATAGTTCTCATTTACTTTGCCTGCCGATTCTACCAGATAAACAAAATGTGCATAAGAAATATCCGGTACAATTATACCTTGCTTCTCAAAATGCACTAAATCTTTTGATGTAGCAAGTGCACCACGGGCATTAACGCCATCATATCCGGTATAGGACATATAATAAGTATCATCAATCTTTGTAATTCGTGGATCTTCTACTCCCTGTGATTCATAATCAAATTCAGGAACCATAAATGGCTTTTCCCAACGTTCAGCTACGTTCAACGGTCCATCTAACCGGCAATAACCTATTGTTGATTGATTCCAAAGTCGAACAGCTCTATAGAAAATATGAACACTATCGCCAACACGAATTACGGCCGGGTTCAACACAGCTTCATTTTCAAAATCCAAATCGGTTTTTGATAAAATAATTCCTTCTTTTTTTACTTGTATCATGATTGTTTGTATGTTAGTTTTAAATTTTATGTGCATTTTGGGTGTCCCGAATTCTATGGATCGGTAATGCAATACACTCACCGGTATACATAATTGTGTTGTATATAGCCTGTGGTTTTAATGCCCCACAAGCTATACAAATTGACAAATAAAGCAAAATATAAACTAAATGTTATTTAATCGGAAAAGAAGTTCTCGAAATTTCAGTTCCATAAGGGTAAGAAATATCACCCTGTTCTTCGGCAGTTATAAATATCTCATTTACAATAAATGGAGTAATTGTTTTAAGATATAGTTTTTCTGCATTTTTATTATTAAGCTGACCAATATTCAGAATGCCATTGTTTTCAGATACAATCCAGGCAACATAACATTTTTTTGGGGGATTAAGTCTGTCTGCACTGGCCATATGGATAGCGGTTACTTCTATTACATAGTTCTTGTTTTTGTCCTGTTTCATTTTTGCCATTATTTCTGCTGCCGGTGTTGCATCTGAAATAGGAAATTTTACAGTTGCTACACATGAAGTTAAGAATAATGCAATTGCGAAAAAAATCAAATTTCTTAGTGTATTCATTTTATTTATTTTTTATTTTATTCCTACTCTAAAGGTTTTTCGGAATTTACCCCTTTGAAATGGTTGGTCATTTTTTTATTTTAGAATGATTACAATTAATAATCCTCCTTTTTATAGTTTTTTGGAATCTATTGTTCCTAATTAATTATTCCAATCGGTGATATCGTACTTGTTTCATATCATTGGCTACAAAAAGTCAACTATCATTTGTTGACTTCTTGTCTATTACTTCCTTCTCCTTACTTCTTTTAAAGACGGCTTTAATCTTTAATGGAGGCAACGTATCTCCCAATAAAAATCCCCAGGGCTTCATTGAATCAATATGATCGAAAATTACTTTGACAATGGCCAACAGCGGAAGGGAAAGGAACATACCCGGAATTCCCCAGAGTATGTTTCCTATAAGTACAACAAGGATGGAGAACAGGGCGTTTATTTTTACTTTTGAGGCTACAATTATGGGTACAATATAATTATTATCAATAATCTGAACAAAAGTATGAACCCCAAGTACATACAAGGAAAACCATGGAGAATCTTTAGTAACTAATGCTACAATCATAAATAATCCTACTGAAATGATTCCGCCGATGTAAGGTATTACATTCAGCAAAGCTCCAATTACGCCCAGCAAGATGGCGTATTGAATTCCCAGCAACATAAGTCCTGCTGTATTGAGTACTGCTACTATAACTGCTTCTATTAATAAGCCAACCAGATAATGCTGAACAACCGATTTGGTTTGAGAAACAATTTCCGTTACCTGTGTTTGATGAGTTTTATTAAAAAGTTGGTGTATAAATTCAATTAACAGCGGTTGATAATAAAGTATCACAAAGACATAAACTGGTATTAAAAAGAGTGCTGCAAGACCACTTCCAACCGAAATTAGGGTTTCCCCTATTAAAGTCCCATCGATTGTCAGCATTTCATGTTGAGTTTTAGTCATCCAGGCCTGAACAATCCAGGGTCTGATATGTAAAACATCTGCCACAGAATGAATGGATTGATTTAAAATATCCGTAAACTTCTTTACAAAGATGGGCCAGGATTCGCTGAAGTTAACGGCCTGCGTATAAATTAGTGCAATGAAAGCTCCAATCACAATAACCGTAAGAAGCATTGTTATACAAATGGCAATTATCCGGTTTATTTTGAACCGTATAAATAGGCGAACCAAGGGATTTAGAAGAATGGCGATAATAAAACCGAAAACTAATGGGACAAGTATTCCCTGAGCGACAGACAGTATTGCTAAAAGGGCAGACAGACCTACAAAGAAAATGCCGGTCTGGGTGAAAAAGGGGAATATCGATTTTTGTTCAATCATTACATTCGGTATTATTTCTCTTTTCTGTGAAATACTTGTTCCATAATGAAATTTCCGGCCGCTTTAAAAACATCGGGATGTTGAGCTACTATGTTAGTAACACTAAATTGAAAAATAGATCCCATAAACTTTTTTATCAGACTATTCGATGACCCGACAGCTAACATTTTTGAGAAATAACCGGTAATCAAACCCATGGCTGATCCAATCATATTATCCACCAGATAAGGAGAGTTAGAAATGTCATCTAATGCCCCATTGATAAGATTAATGGGTGTAAAATTTTCAACTGTGATTATGAATTGTTCCTTTAATAATTGTCCTTGTATGCTTTGTTCAAGTTCCATTTGCCTGATAGCAACTTTAAGATTTGCTGCGGAGTTAATTGTTTCCATGTTTTTATATCTAAAATTAAAAATTCTGTTTTTGTTTCCCTGTACTTATAAAGTGTCTGCTTCTTTACTAAACAATCGAATGAGATAATCATTTAATTTCCGCTTAAGCAATTTATGCATAAAGAAATGCATTATAAAAGCGATAACTGCGTAGAAAGCAGCTACTATAAAAAAACCATAAAACATTTCTCCCATGGTTTTCCCTATCCACAGAGCTGCTCCCAGATTTAAGAATAGTATAAAAGTACTAAGTATGGCTATGACAAATGAATGAGATAAAAAAGAGGAAACTTCGCCTGATGTTTTATCCAGTACTTTGAGTTTTAGCACTTCTAAACTTACTTTTCCATAGTCGGATGTTCTTTCGAGGAGTGTTTCAATTGATTTAATATTATCTTCCATGATGTAGAGCTATATAAAATTAGTAATAGACTTGTAATGTGGGTTTTTACGATTGTGGTGTTAGATTTGCAATTGTCATCAAAAAGACTGAATCTTCAGTAGTTGTCAGTCTGTACTTTGTTTTTTCATTCAGTGTCAGGTGTTGACCTTTGTTCAACATCATCGATTTTTTCCAGGTATGTAACCTGAGTTTTCCTTCCAGTATCTGAAACGTTACCGAATCAGCCGACTGAAATGAATCTATCTCGGTTCCCTGATGTATGACAGTAAGAATAATATTTTTATGAGGCGATCTCAATAAAACCTTCGAATTAAGATCTTGGTCAGAACCTAAATAATAATGCTTCATGTTATCGATGATTAAAGGGATATTTACATTTAGCAAAGAATCAACAAAAAAAGGTTTTCCTTCACAAAATGCGGATGTAGAATTTAGTGTTTGGGTTTTCATGATGTGATTGTTTGGCAATGTGAATATGCTGTATGAACTATTGTTTTATTATTTGTGGTCGTATTCTAATTGCAAATAGATCGTTATAAAATTTTATTTTTCAACCTACCTGCAGCAGGCAGGCGCAAAGGCGCTAAGATGCTAAGCCGCCAAGAAAAACTTCAAGTTTTTCTCTTTGCGTTCTTTGCTTATATATTTGAAGTACTGTGTATTACAAAATTATTATGCTTAGCGTTCTTTGCGTTTAATTAAAAAAAATATATTTGATATTTTCAAAGGGTTAATCGTTTTAATTACATGAATACTAAACTAATAAATTGTTTTATAACGAACCATTGTAATTGCAAATAGCCTCAAAATAGAATTGAGCCCATTCCGAAAATCCCTGACAGGATGAATCATCAAAAATTCGTTGTCGGTATGGACTCAATATCTAAACTCCCGTTTCAATTACCTTTTGGCAGTCTTCATTTCTTTTTCAACTTTTACTTCGGCATCTTCAATCAGGTCGTTGACATCTTCCTGAACTTTTTCGAATTTTTCGGTTAGGGTATCAATAAAGTCATTAAACTTATCTTTCAATGTATCTACTTCACGTTCTCCTTTGCGGTAAATTTTTCTGCGAAGAACGGTTCCTTTTGCAGGTGCAAATAAAACTCCTAATAATGCTCCGGCGGCAGCTCCTGCCACAACTCCTAATACTACTTTTGCTGTACTCATAATGTTGTTGTTTTTAAATCTGATTTATACTAATTTTTTATATTACAAATGTAGGACTTACCGGAAGGCATCGTGTTACAATATTCTGAGTATAAGTTGCAAAATTCACACCTTAGATAATTGATAGTTGATAGTTGACAATTTCAATACAAACACTAAACTTTCAACTCATTTTACAAAAGCACCCTTCTTCAATGTCTGTCGACATGAAAGAAGGGCACTCAATTTCCGGAACAATTTACACGTCCCGGGAATAAAAATCTATTTTAGTTTAAGTAAATGGAACAAATTAATGTAGCATTTAGAAACATTAATAGAACGCTGATTTTCGCTGATTTATCGGAAAATGAAGGATAAAACAAAACGGATTTTTCTTGCCTTCGGCAAGATGATTAAGACGCAACTAACTGTAAATCATTCCGATTTATCGGAATTCAAATCCGTTTTTTCAATCCACTCTATCAGTGAAAATTGCGCCTGCCTGTCGCAGGCAGGTTCTATTCTTAAATATTTTCATGCAAAATACGACATTATTTGTTTTCAATTACTTCTATAACCTGAATCCAACAGAAACCTGACCCCATACGTTTTTGTAACGTGGAGTTGTGGAAGTACCATCTCCATTGTTATTAAACAGATCACAGCCTATTCTTGCTCCAAGAACTATATTCGACAAGTTTACATCAGCACCACCTACCAGACACAAAGTGTTTCTACGGATATTGTCAGTGTCAAAATCTTCCTGTACAACGATATCTTGTATCGGATTGGCGAATACATCTTTCTGACTCATCAAAAAAGAATATTGCGGTCCAACAAGCAAAGTCAACATTTCATTTGGTTTAATGGCCAAGAATATTGGCAGATCTAAAAAGGCTGAAGTACGTGTGAAACTTATATCATTTCCAAGTACTGTACCTGTTGCCTGAAATCCTTTTTGAGAAAATAGCAGTTCCGGTTGAATTCCTAAAAGTGGAGTAACGGGAATGCTTACAAATGCACCTCCGGCGAAACCAAATTTGCCATCGGCTGTATATTCCTCTCCCTCCGAATCATATACGTTTGAATAATTTACACCGGCTTTTACACCTACGTGAATCTGATCATTCTGTGCGTAAGTCTTATTATTACTTGCCAGCATTAAAATAGCAGTAAGCATAATAACATTTGTTTTCATAAAAATTTTTGTTTTCATTTTCGTTTTTTTTTATTTGTGAATGTATAATTAATGAATTGCAATTCCAACAGTCGAAACTCCGGTTGACAAATCGAGGAAAGCACCAATGTGGTTATTAAAATGATATTCAGTCCCTAAATGCAAATCAAGATATAAAGGATTCACTGTACTGTAATAATCTCTACTTCCGTTATAATTTGCATCCCATGTTGTACTTACAAGCGCAAATCCCAACGAGCCGGCAGTATAAAAATCCCAATGCGAACCCGCATGCAATATCCTGTCTAAATAAAGAGTACCTTTTACTCCTATCGGTGTTACTATTTCTCTATAATTTTCATCGGTGTATGAATAAAACGTCAAGAAAGGAGCTAATGTAAAATTTCTCGCTACATCAAATTCGTAATTAGCACTCAAAACCGGTAAGTTGTGTCCAATATACCCGTAATATCCTGAATATCCACCAATTCCGACACCCAAATTTAATGTTCCACCAAATTTTTCTCCACTTTGAGCCGATAAACCTGAACTTAATGTTAGCAGGAATAATGCAATAATAAAAGCTATTTTTTTCATACTGTTTTTTTTTAATTATTTATATTGATTGATTATTTTACAATTTTATTTTTTATGATTATCCGCAATTTATACAGTTGTATTGAATTTTCAGTTGATGGGATTGACCTCGTTCGGTGAGCCAAAAAACAAGTGAGAAAGGCGCAAAAATACTCCTGTTTGACGACCAAAGGGAGGAGTTTGGAGGATTTTAGCCTTTCGAGCGATAGTTTTTTGAGCGAAGCGGACGCAGTCTTGATTTTTTTTGCTTACTTTTTTGCATCAAGGCAAAAAAGTAAGTAGGGTTATAGGGGCAAAGCCCCTGTTAAAGATCTTCTGTACATTATGCGGATAATCATATTATTTTTTATTCTTTCCATGACCTTTGTCATTGTTTCCTGAATGTTTTTGTTTTTTTTGGTTAGCCTGACTATTTTCATGATGAGTTTCAATTTTTTTGTTAGAATGAACGACAACCGGCCGTCTTTGATGATAAACCTGTTTTCTGTCACCCATATTTGATTGTTTTTCGCCCCGATATCCTTTCGCATACTTTATTTTATGTTCTTTAAATTGTTTGTATGGTGAGTTTCCGTGATAATCTTTCATTACAACTTTATATCCGTGATACAAATCATAATTTCTATAACGGCTGGGCAAATGCCTACTACGAACCCAATAATTCCCTGAGATGTAAATAAACATGGATGTATGTACATCATAATAAGCCTGTACATCGGGGAGATAATAATACTGTACATTATCAGAACCTGCTGGACCCCATGCCGGTGCTGTGCCAAGGTGTACATTGATGGATAACTGACTTTGTGCAGAACCTGCAAACAGTAACATCAATCCAATGGCGAGTAATTTAAAAGCTTTCATCTTTATTTCTTTTTGAGTGTAAATTAATTTTTACAAAGGTGCGAGCTTTTGGACACGAATATGTTACACAATTTTCAGTAAGAGTTATATTATTCACACATATTTTAATAACTCTTGTAGTATTCTGGTATATATCAAAAAGAAAAACTCCCTGACAGATAACAGGAAGTCCTTAATAAATTCATAAAAAAACAGTATTTTAACTGAATCGGAAATAATATGAGTTTTAAGTATTTACCAATAAACAATGTACCATTTACCATTTAATAAAAAGAAGATAAACAGCGTATTACGAGTTTATTAATGAGACATTATATTATTTTCATTACTTAATTGTGGAAGTCTCTATTGATATGAATAAAAATAGCGGTCTTTATTCACTGCTAAACAATGTAAAAGTGTGGAAAGTGCATATATCAATAATTCAATACCAACCGATTGAAGGGCGTAGAAAAGCATCAGGTGACCCTTATTCAAGTCACCCAATGTTTAATCGTAGAAAGTTTGTTCGAACTTTATTTAAAATAAATTAGCAGATAGCGGTTATTTATTTTAAAAATTTTCAGACTAAAAAACCGTATATAAACTATCTCTTAAAGAAAGTCTCAATTACAGAATAAAATTTTTCTTCATCAAAAGGTTTCGTAAAGAATTCATCGCATCCGGCATCATAACAATTCAATTTTACTTCTTCGAGTATATGTGCTGTTTGCATAATGATAGGCAGGTTTGATCTAAATGATTTTATGGTTCTGGTGGCTTCAATTCCATCCATTATTGGCATTTTTACATCCATTAAAACAAGATCAATTTGTTGGTTTGATCTACAAAGAGTAACTGCATCGACACCGTTCTCTGCACGAAGTATATTGACTTTCGTAGCTAAAAACATGAACTTCAACAATACAAAATTACACTCATCATCTTCAGCGATTAGAATAGTATATTTACTCCAATCAAAGGCACTTTCGTCAATCATAATTTAATTTTCTATATTTTTTTGCATTGGTATTTTAAAAAAGAAAGTACTTCCGACTCCTATTTCAGATTCGACCCAAATTTCGCCGTTTAAGCAGTCTGCTATTAATTTACAAATAGATAATCCTAACCCAACTCCCTTAATTCCGCCGATATTAGGGGCATAATTTAACTGAGAAAATCGTTCAAAAATAATTTCAAATTTATTTTGGGGTATTCCCTGACCGTCATCCTTAACATAAAATTGAATTTGTTGCTTGTCATTTACAGTATAACCAATCTCAACTTTAGCATTTCCATATTTTACAGCATTGTCCATCAGGTCGTTTAACACTTGTCGAAGTCGGACACTATCTGTCTCAATCCTTAAGTTATCAGTATTCTCAGGGATATTGGATACAAATTTACACTTTTTATTGTTAATAATTTGATTCCTGTAATTTATAACTATTTCGTTCGTTTTTTTCGCCCACTTCGTTTCAAGTGCTTATTCCCTTTCTCTGATTTAAGAAAAAATGTTTCATCGCTCTCTATAATTCCGTTAAAGTCTTTCTTCTCAACATCTTGAAAAGATAATAAGATTTTGTGACGCCAGTCGAAAGCAGTCTTCTTATTTATATTTAAAGCAACTTTTATTTTGTCTAAAGACTTCTCTTGGTACATCAATTCAAGATAATCATTTACTAGCTCCTTTTTATGCAATCCTGCTAACCAAGTACCTGTATGTTCTGTAAATGTCCGATTGCAATCTTTGCATTTGAAACGAAAACTACCTTTGTCTTTTCCAAATCGTGTAAACCTCAGACTTTTGCAAAAATTTGTTTTGCTTGAAATTAACCAATGGCGCATTGCACTAACACTCTTATTGGTCTTCGTAATACCAGAATTCTATATGGTGTCTTGTAGCCAGACTGTCAGGGTCTTATTCGGGACTTAAATTATCTTTATAGCTATCGATAGTTTACCTCTGACAGTCGGTTAATTCCTTGCTTTCTTACAACAAAAGTAAAAAATCAACCTTGCTTTTTAAAATTCAATTTCATTCTGCAAACCTAAGAGAGATAGCTATCGGGATTAATGGTAAATACTTAGTGGTTTATTGTCCATTAAAAGGAGGTTCAACATTCAGCGAAAACCAATAATCTGTAACTTTTTTCACCACTTCTATAAATCCATCGAACGAAACGGGCTTTACTAAATAGCTATTGGCTCCATTATCATAACTCAACGCACGATCGCCTTCTTCCTTTGATGAAGTTAAAATGATAACCGGAATACGCTTAATACCATCTGTACTCTTTACTCTTTTAAGTACTTCAAAACCGTCAATTCCAGGCATCTTCAAATCTAAAAGAATGATGCTTGGTAAAGGATATTTTTTGCGATCAGAAAATTCTGCCTCTCCCAAAAGATATCGGAGGGCTTCCTCGCCATTGTGAGCAACCTGAATCTTGTTTAAAAGTCGGGCTTCTTGGAATGCATCGAGCGTAAGTTCAATATCCATCTTATTATCCTCGACCAATAAAATTAATGCTTTTTTTTCCATAATCAGTTGATTTTTTTATTATATGAGTATCGGGTGTTGTACCTAATGTTGAAATTCACAAAATAGTTAGAACTCAAATTATGAAATTTTCACATAAGGTTGATCTAACGACCGACCTCGTCCGGTGAGCCGAAAAATTGAGTGAAGTAGGCGTAGAAAACTTTTCTGTTTGAGTCTCGACGTATTTCGTCGAGGCGAGTTTAAAAGTTTTCAGCTTACGAACGATTAATTTTTCGAGCAAAGTGGGCGCAGTCTTGACTTTTTTTGCTTACTTTTTTGCGTCAAGGCAAAAAAGTAAGTGGGGTTTTAGGGGCAAAGCCCCTGTTTATCAAAATATTTTGTTTAGGTATAATACCTGATACTCGTTTTTATTATTACTCAGCCCCCTAACCCCTCCCTCCTACGTCAGGAGGTAAACACCTAAAGGGGAATTTCTGAGGCGTTAATTAAAGTTAACTATTAAATAAATTGTTGTATTTTTTCTTTTGTGGTAAATTTACCTCCATGTTTGTGACAAAATTGCTTCTCAAAAACAACTGTATTAGTGCTGAGTTACGATTTATTATTATCTAAATTTAATTCATAGGTTTTTATTCAATACTACCGTAAAAGTGCTACCCACATTCAAACTTGATTCAACTAAAATTTTCCCACCAAGTGTATTAACTGCTTTTTTGACGATGGATAATCCGATGCCTGTTCCGGAATATTCTTCGCTTGAATGTAAGCGTTGAAAAATATTAAATATTTTTTCCTGATGTTCTTTGGGAATTCCCTGCCCATTATCTGTTATTTTTATTAAACTGGTTTCATTATCTTCCTCTACAGAAACGATAATCTCAGGGACTACTCCTATTCTATGATATTTTATTGAATTTGATATCAAGTTGGACAAAATCTGCAAAATTAAAGAACTGTCGGCATAGATAGTTGGCAATTTATCCGGAATTACTATAATGGCCTTACTATCTAAAATATCCTGATTCAGGTTTTGTAAAACCTGTTCGAAAATTTCATTTAATTCAATGATCTCTTTATCTACGGCCTTTTTTGAAAGTCGAGAAAAATGCAGCAAGTCATCAATTAGATTCGCCATATTTCTACTGGCTTCCATCACAAATCCGAAGTATTTCTTCCCTTCAGCATTTAAACTGGCAACGTGCCTGCGCGAAATAATTTCAGAAAAGCCCATAATGGATCGTAAAGGGGCTCTAAGGTCGTGTGAAACAGAATATACAAAAGATTGTAATTCGTTATTTGCCGCTTCTAATTCCGCCGTCCTTTTTGCAACACGATATTCAAGCTGTCTATTCAATTCCTGAATTTCTAATTGTGCTTTTATCTGTTCGGAAATATCGATAAAACTAATAACAATTTCAACAATTTTCTCATTATTAAAAACAGGAAACCCATTAACCGTGAGCCATGAAATCTCACAATTCTTTGATTGAATTACACCAAGAGTTAGATTCTTAAACGGTTTTTTAGTGCTTATAATTCTGTTTACAGGATATTCCTCAAGCGTAAAAGGCGTGTTATCTTCATGAATAAATTTCCAATAAGGATCAACAGCCTGCTTCCCCCTTAATTGGTCATCGCTTAAACCTAATAATTCGGAGGCTCTGTTATTATTCATAACTATTGATGAATCGGGAGCATGAACTACAATGCCGGCTTCAAGATTTGTAAGTAGAGCTTTATATCTTTCGGCACTTTCCTGAATTTCCTTTTCAGCCAGTTTCCTTTCGGTAATATCAATTATATGCGTTATTAAGTAAAGCGATTTCCCATCTGCATCTTTTAAAAGCGCAGTCGAAACTTCCCCCCATATTATTTTCCCATCCTTACAAAGATATCGTTTCTCAAAACAAGCATCATTCGTTTTCCCGTCAACAATTTTTTCTATATATGAATTGCTTAACGATACATCATCAGGATAAGTAACTTTGTGGAATGATGTATGGAGTAGTTCTGTGTCGGAATATCCAAGCATTTGACACAACCTTGAATTAACCTCTAAAAACTTTCCATCCATAGAGGTAAGACACATTCCTACAGCAGAATTTTCAAATGCGGTACGAAACTGAATTTCGCTTTTTTCCAACCGTTCCTTGGTGGCTTTAATTTCACTTATGTCCCTTGTAATCGAAATCAGGTGAGGTTCATTATTCAATGTAATAATTGCAGCTGACATTAATCCATCAATACTTTCCCCATTTTTCTTAATAAATTTCGCCTCTAAATTCGTTACTTTACCTGCTTTATTTAATCCTTCTACCAATTTATCTCTATCAATCGAATTTTTCCAAATATTTAGCTCCAAGGATGTGTTACCAACTGATTCTGCTGCAGTATATCCAACCATGCTCGTAAATCCATCGTTTATATCAACATAGAGTCCATCGCTTAATCGGTTGATATTTATTGAATCGGGGCTGGTTTGAAAAACTAATCGGAATTTTTCTTCACTTAACCGTAAGGCTTCTTCAGTCTCTTTACGTTCAGTAATATCTGTAAAAACAGTTGCAAACATTCCCTTTTGTGGCGAAAATATTGAAATACTAAAGTGTTTTTTTAAAGGAGGAAAATAAGATTCAAATTGAGTAGGTACCATCGTATCAGCTACTTTTGCATAAACATCTAAGTATGGAGCAGGATTTGTACCATAAAATTCACTGGCAAGTAGGTTCTTTGCTTTTCCAATCTGAAAACCGGTTTGCTTTTCAAAAGCAGGATTAATTTCTAAAATTCTATAATCAATCGGAGTTTTTGTTTCATCATAAATAACTTTGTGCAAGGCAACCCCTTCGTTCATTGACGCAAAAAGTGACATAAATTTTCTTTTACTTTCTTTCAAGTCTTCTTCTACTTTTCTAACATTAGAAATATCGAAAGCAGTGCCTCTGGTGCCTAAAACAACTCCATTTTTGTCTCGCACTATTTTGGCATTAAAAACCAAATGTATTTCTTTTCCATCTTTTGCCAAATGAACTGTTTCCAACCCTTTCAATTTATTACCCTGAATAAGTTTTTCAAATTCTTTTAAGTCGCGTCGAGCCCATTCTTTGGTCTGGAAATCGGTAAACTTTTTACCAATCATCTCTTTGTTTTTATAACCAAACACCTCTTCCCAAGCAGGATTTAAGTAAGTATACCTACCCTCAGCATCAGCTTGCCAAATTAAATCCTGAGCAGTTTCCACCAAATCGTGGTATAAAGCATGCGATTCTGCTATGGCATTATTCGCTTCCGATTGCTTCAAATTTTGTAAGCCCACGCTTGAAATTACCTGAACAAGTTCTTTTAAAAACAACGTTAAATTATCCAATCTTTTTTGTGTAATTACGGGGACATTGTCTAGTGCATTTAAATACTCGACTTCGTCAAAACCATATTTTTTTGCCTGATCTTTGAAAAAGTTTTTATCCGGTTTTTCAAAGAGAAATTGTCCTGTAAAGAAATTTCCATAATGAACCCCATCAATTATAATTGGGAATGCATAATCGTATAATCCATTCATGCATTTGTACCCCACTCCTGGATTAGCTTCATGAGCATGACTTAAGATATACGAGTCACTGATTTTGCAATTTTTACAGGATTCAGGACACACTCTGTGGAATTTTGTGCAGATATCCTGCCAACCCGAAGCAGTGAGGATATTACCTTCGTTGTCGAGTATTGCAGTGGTAAAGGAATACACTTCATTCATCATATCCTGAAGTGATTGAAATTGCTTAACATCTATCAAATCCTGCAATTTATATTTCATAATACTCATTTTTAGGTAGTTGTCTGCATTCAATGAACAAATGATATCGTGATAATAATTCTTCTAAAGATTTTCTTTACGATACATCATAATTAATTAAACCTCATGAACAAATTTGTATAAAAAGAATAATTTTATTTAAATCAAACAAATATATGAATTATTTTTCATTTTGACATAACAAAATACTGAAAAGGATAAATGTCGATTGTACAAACAAATAACGTGACTACTCAGCACTTCAAGTAGTACTTCATTTGACGTTTTTAGGGAAATTGCAGAGTGAAAAAAATGTAATTTTCACAAAAAAACAGCCAAATTAAAGCGCATAAATGATGAATGTCACTCCAGAACTCCCCCTTTAGGGGGTTGGGGGGCTGAGTAGTTACTAAATAACATCGATTTGACGATGTCAGAATTGAAGTATCTTGTTTGTGTAATCGGCATATTTTTTTTTATTGACCATGCTTTCTATTTTTTTGAAGTTAACATAAAAAAAACACCCCAAAGTTTATTGTCAAACTTTTGGGGTGCAGCTCAGGTTGTGACAGCCCGATTTTTCAGTGCCTTATTTGAGTAATTCGGTAATTACTTTCCATTCAGATAAAATAGCTTTAAGAATTCGTTGTAGTTCTTTTGGCTGATCAATTTTCAGTTCAATTTCACTTGCTAGATTTCCCAACAGAACATACTCCATATTATACGCACTCCCTTTCAATGTATGTGCGGTACTTTTTACTAATTGCAAATTGTTTTCATCAATACCCGTTGAAATTTTATCAAAATAATTTGGATATTCTATTTGTGAAAGATCCATTAAATTTTGAAATAAATCGCAACTATTTCCAATTTTTCGCATCAACTTTTCTTTATTAAAATGCATCTGTACCGATTCATCTACAATTAAAGTCTCAACTATATATTCTTTTTCCAATTTTAAATATTTTAGAATCATTTCATATAATGCATTCTTGTCAATTGGTTTCGATAAGAAGTCGTTCATGCCTGCTTTATAACAATTTTCCCTTTCTTCCTTGGAAACACCGGCTGTTAGGGCAATAATCGGCAGTTTGTTCAATTCCGGTTTATTCAATTTTCTGATTTGCCTTGTCGATTCAATTCCATCCATAACCGGCATCTGAACATCCATCAATATAATATCAGGCAACACTGATTCCAACATTTTCAATACCTCTTCTCCATTAGCTGCTTCGTGTATTTTTGAATTAGGAACTATATTTTGCAACATATTTCCGATAACAAGCATATTCATTTTTATATCTTCAGCCACCATTATGTTTATTTCATTGAGTAATGGTTTTAACTTGTTTACAGGATGAATATCATGATCTATTTCGCCTTTATCATTTAGTAAAACTTCTTGATTTAAATTTTGAAGGAAATAATATAATTCATTTGATTTAATAGGCTTTGTTAATGAATATCTAATACCCAGATTTCTAGCCGCTTCATGGATAACAGCATCATCCGATGAACTGTGAAGTAAAATGATTTGCATGGTTAATGCCGATAAATCGAGCTCACTCCGAATCAATTCGATAGTGTCCAAGCCGTTCAGGTCTGGCATATGATAATCCATTATTATCAAATTAAAATCAGTGTCTTTTTTGAGAAAATCAATTGCTTTTCTACCACTTTCGCAACTAACAATTTCTATCCCCCAATACTTAAAAGTATGTTCCAGAATGATTCTGTTATTTATATTATCGTCTACAACCATTACTCTTTTAACATGTTGTAGATTTTCTGCTTTAATTTTTTTACCATATTCATATTCGCTTTGTATTGTAAAGAAAAATCTTGAACCAACACCGTATTCACTTTCAAATTGTATACGACTACCCATTTTATCGGCTAAGGAATTAGAAATAATCAATCCTAATCCGGTTCCACCATAGCGACGGGTGGTTGATGTATCAGCTTGTGAAAATGCTTTGAAAAGTTTTATTTTATCTGTATCTTTCACTCCAATTCCGGTATCACGTACTTCAAGCGTGAAATTTCCGGATCTTTCATTTATTTTTTTAAATGAAATTTTCAATTCCACCTCACCTTTATACGTAAATTTCACAGCGTTACTCATAAGGTTTACCAATATTTGTTTAAGCCTTATTGGGTCAATTACAGCATATCGGGGAATATCAGGTTGTATATTCAGAAGTAATTCTACCCCTTTACCGGCAGCATGCACTTTAATAATATCTGATGCGCTCTCAATTAATTGGACAATATCAGTTTTAATCATTTCTAATTCGAGTTTTCCCGCTTCAATTTTTGAGAAATCCAATATATCACTGATAACACCTAGTAATGAATTGGCCGAAATAATTGCATTATCTAAATACTCTTTTTGAATTTTACTCAAATTTGTATTCAAAAGCAAATCAGTGAATCCGATAACTCCATTGAGCGGAGTTCGAATTTCATGACTCATATTCGAAAGAAAATCAGACTTAGCCACACTGGCTGCCTCTGCAAGTTCTATTGCTTTATGAAGCTCAAATTCTACCATTTTTTGTTCTGTAATGTCGGCAACAGAGCCTATCAACAAATAAGGTTCACCGTCTTTGTTACATTCCAGTTTAGCCCTTTGAATTGCATATTTAATCAAACCTGAAGGAGTAACTATACGGGTTTCAATCTTTAAATCTCTTTTTTCCTTTACGCATGCATTAAATTCATTTAAAACGGATTTCCTTTCATCGGGGTGATAAAGGTTCATTATATCATTGAAATTAGGGATAAACGATTCGGGATCTTTTTCGTAAACACAAAAGGTTTGTTCAGACCAAAACAATTTATTGTTTATCAAATCGTATTCCCAATGACCT
This sequence comes from Paludibacter sp., assembly GCA_028692715.1. Taxonomy (GTDB): domain Bacteria; phylum Bacteroidota; class Bacteroidia; order Bacteroidales; family Paludibacteraceae; genus Paludibacter. The sequence goes on from JAQUWU010000005.1 coordinate 52,409, forward strand.
GTTTTCCCGATTTTTTGTGCTTCTTTGAGTCTCTCTTCTTTAATTTTTAATTTTAACTGACTTTCTTTAAGTTCGGTAATATCTCTTGAAATATTTCCTGTGAAAATAAGTTTGTTATTCTTGTCGTAAATGGGGTATTTTTTTGTTTGCACTACTTTTCTTTTTCCAATTGGTGAAATAAATTCTTCCTCTCTCAAAATAAATTCACCTTGGTTCAGTTTTTGTGCTTTTCGCTCGTCATCCATATAGGTTTTAACGGGCTCCATTGTTTCAGGCAATTCAAAAACTTCTGCATCTGTCTTTCCCTGTACTTCCGAAAGATTTTTTACACCAAGTTCTTTAAGAAGAATATTGTTAGCAGCAACTATTCTAAGGTTCAAATCTTTTACGGTTATGTGGTCATCGCTCTGTTCCATAACGGCTGCGAATGCAGTCATTTTTTCAATTGTTTTAATACGCTCTGTATTAAGCAACTTTAATCGTTTATTATTTATAAATATAATATATAAAGCTATTAATAATAATAAAAAAGCAATAACAATAATGCCGGTTTTTATTGAATTTACAATTGCTTCATCAGTCCACTTATCGGCAGGGTAGTCCATACCTAATACAGCATAAATTTTGCCAGTATTCTTGTCTTTTATTGGCACTAATATACTAATCCAGGTTCCCCATTTATCAGTTATAGGTTTGGTAACAATTGTTTGTCCGGTTATAAATGGTTTGTATACAATAGTCGCGGTATCAGTGTATACTCTACCGGGTGACGCGTAATCTTTAGAGTCAAGAGGTTCCGAATCGACCATTGAGTAAAGACTATCATTTTTTTTCGTATAAAAATAGATATACCTAAAATCAGGATGTATTTTCAACATATCTACCAGTGTTTGTTTTATTTTTAAATAAGTAGGTGTCTTTTCATCTCCAATACTTCCCTTTAAACTCTTTAATTCATCGTTGTTTAATGCTAACTCTATAGTTTTTGCAAATGTCAGTGATCTTTCTCTGGTTTCATTCAGACCCAATTTCCATGATAAAGAAATCATATAAATACCAAAACAAAGCATAGTTGTAAGCAAAATGCCTAATAATACTTTTCTCATTTTTGAATGCGTGATATTTTTTTTATTAATCATAATATTATTTTTAAGACTAGCCTTTTTACAACATCGGTTTAATTTGATTCCATTCTTGCGTTATATTGTTTATTATTTTTTTAAGCTTTAGGGGATTGTCAATATTATTTTCAACTTCATGAGCTAAATCGCCCAAATGAATAAATTCAAGATTGTAAGCACTTCCTTTTAATGAATGAGCTGAAGATTTTATCATTTTTAAATTGTTACCCTCTAGTGCTGTATTTAAATTTTCAATATATTTTGGATATTCTATCATTGATAATTCAATTAAGTTCAAATATAAACTACTGTTGTTATCTATTTTTTTAAGCAACTTAGCTTTATTGAAATGGATAAGATTACTTCCTTCAAAGTTTTCTTTCATTTCAATGATATCATCTGGTTTTTCAACATTAATAAATTTCATCAGTTTTTCGTGCAATGCAATTTTATTAATAGGTTTTGAAAGAAAATCGTTCATCCCCGCTTTTTCACAATTCTCTCTTTCTTCCTTTGAAATTCCTGCAGTTAGAGCAATGATAGGAATCTTTCTGATATTAGAATCTTTGTTTTTACGGATATGATCTGTCGTTTCTAATCCGTCCATAAATGGCATTTGTACATCCATTAAAATCAAATCAGCTTTTTCACTTTTAAGAATATCAAGAGCATCAATACCGTTTGTGGCTTCAAAAATTATCACATTAGGAATTGCATTTTTCAACATATTACAAATCACCAACATATTCATTTGAGTGTCCTCTGCTATCAGAATTTTAACTGGGGAATCAATTAGAGCTTGTGTTGTTTGAACATTCTGTAACGGCTTAATATTAATCTCATTTTGATTTTGGTCTTTTTCCAGATTATTTAGATAATAATATAAGTCTTTTGATTTTACCGGCTTAGTTAAAGTGTGATTAATATTAAGCTCTATGGCAGCTTTATGTATTATTATATCGTCGGAAGAGCTGTGAAGTAAAATGATCGTTTGTCTGTCATTAGAAAAATTAATTTCACTTTTTATTTTTTTTATTGCCTCAATACCATTCATTTCCGGCATATTGTAATCAACAATAATTACATCGAAATCAGTTGAACTTTTCAATAAATTCAATGCCTCCGTTGCACTTTCCAACGCTGTACATTTTACTCCCCAGAATTGAAAAGTATGTTCCAGAATCAGTCTGTTATTTGCATTATCATCAATAACAAGTACATTTTTAATTTTACTAAGGCTATACTTTTTATTTGCTTCACCATATTCGTACATTGTTTCAATTGATAGAGTAAAAGTTGAACCTTTTCCAAATTCACTTTTAAATTTAATCCGGCTATCCATTTTTTTTGCAAGACTATTAGAAATAATCAACCCGAGTCCGGTTCCACCATATCGTCTTGTGGTAGATGTGTCGGCTTGCGAAAAAGCTTTAAACAATTTATCTTTATCAGACTCTTTGATACCAATTCCAGTATCTCTTACTTCTATGGTGAAATTTCCAAGTGTATTATCAATTTTCTTAAAATTTACACTTAGTTCTACTTCGCCTGATTGTGTAAATTTAATAGCATTACTTAACAAATTTACAATTATTTGCTTAAGTCTTAATGCGTCAATAGTTGCAAATCTGGGTAAATCGGGTTGAATATTCAACAACAATTCTAGTCCTTTTTTTGAGGCATGAGCTTTAATTATGTCCGATGCACTCTCAACTAATTCTACAATATCTGTTTTTATAAATTCTAGATCCAGTTTGCCGGCCTCAATTTTAGAGAAGTCCAATATATCACTAATAACGTCTAATAATGAATTAGCCGAAAAAATGGCGTTATCCAGGTATTCATTTTGTGTTTTATTCAGAGTAGTATTTCTCAACAAATCGGTAAATCCGATTACGCCATTTAATGGTGTCCTGATTTCGTGGCTCATATTAGATAAGAAATCGGATTTTGCGATACTTGCAGCTTCTGCTAATTCTATGGATTTTATTAATTCATTTTCATTGTTTACTTTAATAATAGCATCGCCTAATATGTTGACTAGTAGTTTAATAATATCAATTTGATTATCATTCCAAACTCTTTTTAGTTTCACAGAGTCAAGTCCTAGAAAACCTTTTACACGATTGTTGTTGACAACCGGCACGCAAATAAGCGATTTTATATTCTGTCGTTGAAATTCAATTCTTTCGGCAATTGCCTCTTCCGGTAAAAGATCAACATCGGGCACATTAATCATTTCTTTTAAATCCACATGTTTCTTCCACCATGGATAAATATTTAAGTCAACGTTTTTCAACGTGTCCTTTTCTGAATTAATTCCTTCGGCACACCATTCATTTGTATTCGATTCAAACCATCCATCTTCTGAATACCTTAATAAATAGGTTCGGTCTACATTAAAATACGAGCCTAAATTTTTAAGCATCATATTTATTTTAGAATCAAGATTATTGCTGTTTGCACTCACAAAATCGGATGAAATATCGGCAGTTAATTTTTGAGCTCTAATTTGTTCGTTAATAAGCTCATGAGCAGCCTTTCTATTTCGAATATTAACAAGCATTTGTGCAAAAACCTGTAAAAGTTTCATTTCATTTTCGGAGTAACTGTATTGTAGAAATACTGAATCGAAACCTACAAAACCCATACAATTTTCATTGTCAATTAACGGTATGGTAATGAGGCTTTTAATACCTTGAGGTTCAAGAACTTCTCTTACAGTGCTATCCTTAGCTAATGACTGGACATCCTCAATAGACATTGGTTTGTTGTGGGTGTGGGCTTCAATCCACCCAGTCAACATAGACATTGGAACATCTTTTAAGTTATTAATCTCAGGATTTATACCACCGGCACACCATTCGTAGGTATTAATACAAATATTTTCATCCCAATCATAATCAAAAATATACGATCGATCAGCGTGTACGAATTCGCCCATTTCTTTTAATGAAGTATTTATTGTATTATCAAGTGAATCGAGAGGAGTATTTATATAGGTTTCTGCTATATTCATAAGTAACTCCTGCAATCTCTCCATTTTTTTTCTCTCCGAGATGTCAAGGATAAACCCTCTTATGCCTGTATTTACATTGTTTTTATTTATAATGGCAGTATAAGCCAGAGCATCAAAGAACTGACCTTCGGTAATTTTTGCCGTAAATTCTAAAAAGCCACCAACCTTCCCTTGTTTTCTTTCTGTTAATCTTTCTTGAACTCTTAATTTATCTTTATCATCAACATAAGAGAACATATTCAGTCCTTTTTCGAGTTGTTCCTTTTTAATATTGAATTTTTCTAAGCCCTGATCATTTACATACGTTATTTTTCCTGTTAAATCAACTTCAAAAATAATCTCCGGAAAAATCTCAGCCAGTTGTTTAAATTGTTCTTCACTTTCCCGAAGAGCATTTTCTATTTGTTTTTGCTCTGTTACATCAGTCAGAATGTAAATAGTACCTAATAATTTCCCCTGTTTATCATTAATTGTATTTGAATTTACCTGAAAAATCATATTATTAATTTCAATACTTTTTGTAATCGGAGCTTTTGTATTTATTATTGTATTGTTGGAAAGCTGTTTAAGGATGTCATTAATTTTATGATTTTCGGAGCCTATTAAATTTCTGGCACTTGGGTTTGTACTAATTAACTTTGAATTTGCATCAATAACAAATATTGCATCGGGAATACTATCAAACAATGTAGAAAGAGCCAAAGGCTTAATGTCGAGCAATTTATTTCCTAACGCTCCAAACATAAGTAATATCCCCATAGATAAAAATCCCACAGGAGTTAGATCCAGAAATCCAAAAGGTCTAAATCCAAGAATATAAATGAGGCTAATTAAATAGGGTAACATCACACTCAGTAAAATAATTCCAATACGGCTTCTGTTATCCTTTGAAACCTGAAAGTACATACGAATTATGAGTATAACACCAATAATTATAATTAAATTGGAATAAATAATATGGATCCAATAAAATGGTCCGGCAACGAATTTATGAAACAAAAATCCATTATAATTGCCCAATTCGGTTGTTGAATAAAAAAGGTGGTGTGATTTGTTTGTAGCTACCAAAAAAAGCGTAACAACAGGAATAATAAAAATGAATATTCTTTTACTAATAGTCAGTTTTGCATCGGAGCCGGTATAATGAGCGGCAAACAAAAGCCACATAACGGGAATTGCTGTTATTCCAATATACTCAAAAGTCAAAAACAGCTCCATCGACTTTAACGTTTCGGAAGATAATTCCAAGCCGTAAAATAAAGTCCATATACTAACGGATAATAGCAATATTGCTAACAAAGTTGATACAGGTTTTAATTTTCTTGTTCCGGCATATATTGACAATATAAACGAAATAAGTGCTGTACCTATAAATAATAAGCTTATTTGATTTATTTCCATAGCATTATATTTCTCTTATCATTTCTCACTTGCAAATTTTTAATTCTCAAAAAAACATTCGTTCATTCTAGTTTTTGAAGGATAATCAGTTAATCAATTTCAACCTTCGAAAAGAATAATTCTTTCAATGATGTAATAACATTTTTAAGTACCATATTAATGTTACTGATTAATGTATTCAGTTCATCTAAATTACGTTCATTTTCTTTGAAAAGTTCTAACTCTCTTATTTTATCGTGTAGCGATATTATCTCTAAATTATCGATGCTTGGTTTAATTTTATGAGCAGACTTTCGGATTTGATCTATATCATTTATTTCAAACGATTTATTTACCTGTTCTATTGTTTCTTCTGCGAGTCTAATAAATATCTCTACCATTTTATTTACAAAGGTCTCATCATTATTACCAATAATAATCAATTGATCCAGATTATAAAGCTTCTCATTATCAGATTCTATACTCGATTCAGTAGGGATATTTTCACATACTTGGATATTATTTTGGTTTGATAATATGTTTGACTCTATTTTTTTATATAAATCTTCTTCCTTATAAGGTTTAATAAGAAAATCGTTCATTCCATTCGATAAATACAAATCAATATCATGCTTGAATGCATTGGCCGTAAGAGCAATAATTGGCGTTTTGCAATTTAAATCTTTTCGAATAAAATTTGTTGCCTCAACACCATCCATTTTTGGCATTTGGATGTCCATTAAAATAATGTCGAACGAATCGTTTTTACAACATTCAATTGCTTCAAGGCCATTTATAGCTTCTGTAATTTCACAATTTACTTGTTTTAAACTCTGTCGGGCAATAAACCTGTTCATTTCATTGTCTTCAACCAAAAGCACTTTAACTCCATTCTGATTTATCAATTTATTTTCCTTATCAATATTTGATAATTTCTTTTCGTTTCCTATTAAAAATTCAATTTCGAACCATAAACGAGTTCCTTCGCCTTTTTTACTTTTCACCGCAATGGTTCCTCCCATAAGCTCAACTAATTGCTTAGAGATACTCATACCCAGTCCGGTGCCTTCGAAATCTCGGTTTGCTTTGTCTTGCTCTTGTGTGAATTTTTCGAACAAACGAACTTGAAATTCATCACTCATGCCAATACCGGTGTCATCAATTTCAAATCTAATTTTTTGCCATTTTTCATTTGTTTCAATTAGCTTAGCAGTTAAACTAACTTTACCCTCATCGGTGAATTTGATAGAATTTGTTAATAAATTGATTAAAACCTGACGTAACCGAATAGAATCACCAATCAGCGCTTTTTGGATTTCTCCATCTCCTTCTACTTTGAAATTTAATTTTTTACTTTTTGCTTTTGAGAATAAAATACTATTTACGTCGCTAAATACGGCAGACAGGCTAAAATCAGTTAAGTCGAGCAAAAATTCGCCGGCCTCAATTTTTGACATATCCAATATATTATTTACAATAGTAAGCAAATGAAATGCTGAAGCTTCAGAATGATTTACTAAAACTCTCTGCGTGTTAGACAATTTTTCTTTACCCAATTCACGAACCATACCAATGATGACATTTAATGGAGTGCGTATTTCGTGACTCATATTGGTTAAAAATGACTCTTTAGCTTTTGCAGCATTTTCTGCTATTTGTTTTGCTTCTATGAGTTCGGCATTTAATTTTTTCTGGTTCGAAATGTCCCAAAAAACACCTACTGAACCTACTAATTCTTTTTTGTCGTTATAATGTGGTGCTCCATTTACCAGCCACCATTTTTGTTTTCCCCTTCGATCTTTTACTTCTAACTCTAAGGATGGATAGTGAGATACTTGACTAAAATTGTTTTTATATTTAAGCATTGACGCTTTTTGCATTGGAAGAAGTAATTGACCTGCATATTTTCCAATCAAATTCCGTTTATTTAGTTCAATCATTTCGCAAAACTGATTGTTTACAAAAATAATTTGATCGTTAATATCCAGTTCAACAAGACCCAAACTCATGTTTGAAATTATATTTCTATACTTTTCTTCCTGATAAGTCAACATTTCAACACCACGTTTCCGAATTTCAACATTTACAATCATTTGAGCAAAAAGTTCGAGCAATTGTTTTTCTTTAAAGTTATAACGATGTTGCTTGTATATAGAATCAAACCCAACAAAACCCATTAATTCTTCATTATACTTTAATGGTATCGCAATTATACTTTTCAGCTTAATTATTTCAGAAATTTGACCTAACTTTTCCAAATTTTCATCGGTCAACTCATTTGTATTTCGTAAGTAAAAGGCTTTACCATCTTTGTGATCATTTATCCATACATCAAATGTATCAAGCGGATATTTTTCAAGTTTATCCAATTCAAATGAAATGCCCTCATCGCACCATTCAAATGTGTTATAGGTAACATTATTTTTAAAATCATAATTAAAAATATACGATCTGTCAGCACCGACAAACGTCCCGATATCTTTTAAGGATTGATTAATTACGCTTTGTACGTTGTTTAAATCAATGTTTATGAACTTTGTGGAAATATTAATTAATAATTCCTGCAATTTTATTTGTTGGCGGATAGTTTCGTAACTTTCTTTCTGATCAGTAATGTCTCTAACAACACAAGTTAAACCATCTTCCAGCCCTGAATTGTTTTTTAAGATAGTAATGTTTATTTCAAACCACTTCAGCTTATCTGCATCTTCAATCGAAAATTCAGCTTTGGTGATTTTCCCACTTTCCATGCAATTACATAATGCTTCACCAATAATACGCAAAGCTTCATCCGGAAGTCCAACACTTTCAAATTGTTTTCCAATTTCAATTTCAGAGAAAAGTGATTGTTTGATATTGTCCGGTTTATGATATTCAATAAAACACATATCATGATCTAATACAAACACTACATCGTTCATACTTTCAATTAATGATGATTTTCTATCTTCACTATCACGTAGTTTCAGCTCAGTTTCTTTGCGATCCGAAATATCAACAAAACTTAGTAAAATCTTTTCTATTCCTTTAATTATTACTTTTTTAAATGTTTTAATAACAGGTATTTCAACGCCTTTTTCAGTGAGAATTACATCATCAAATTGTAATGTGGAATTATCGTATTCGTCTTTATTAAACAAGCTTCTTTTATACTTACTCAGATATTTGTTGTATAAATTTCCAACAATTTTGTCCACACTGCTTTGGATTATATCTGCCGCAAAAGTGTTTACGTCTTCTATTATTTTCGAGTTTTTATCAATAATTATTATACCAACAGATATATTCTCAATTAATGATCGTTGCAATTGTTCACTTTCCAATATTTTTTTTTCGTTTATAACTCTTTCAGTTACATCCGTATCACTGCCTCTATACCCTCTTAATGATCCATCAGGCTGTAACATTGGGAAACAATTTGTTGAGAGCCAGATAGGATTTCCATTTTTGTCGTAATGTAGGTTTACCGAATTTTGAATCAGCTCCTTACGATTCATTTGTTCGAATGCTCTTTTCTTAAATGATTCACGCTGGTCAATGGCTTGCAGATTATAAAAAAACACTTTTCCAACTAACTCATCAGGATCGTAACCCAATACAGTTTTAATTATAGGACTAACATAAGTGTAAACGCCATCTAAATCAATCTCCCATGCAAATGTGCGGCTTTGTAATGCTATTTGCTCTAATCTAACTTCATTTTCTTTGTTGTTAATTTCAGCCTTTTTCCTTTCAGTTATATCATGTGTATTTGATACAATATATGCCTTTTCATTTACTGTTATATAATTAAAAGTAACTTCAACGGCTATTTTAGTCCCTGATTTTTTAAAGATATTATAGCCTTCGAGTACTAATTTTTCGTTTATTCTCAACGTATCAATCAGATCTTTCCAATTGTTATTCGTCCAAAAAATTTCAGTAAAACTTTTTATATTAAATTTCAAAACTTCTTTCGGGTCAATATCAAGATGCTCACCTGCAACCTTATTTACATATAACAGTTGACCGTTTTCCTGAAATATTTTAACACAGTCGGATAAATTGTCGAATAAATTTTGGAACAACATTAATTGTTCCTTTACTTTACGCCGCTCAGTATAATCAATACTGATGCCAACCATTCCTGTTATTTCGTTCTTATTATTTTTTAATGGTAGCTTGGAAATTAATGCCCATTTATCATTACCCATAGGCTTTTCCACTCCAAGTATCGTTTTTCCTTCTAATAAAATCTGTTTATCTTCTTTTAAAGTATTATTACCGATAGAATTATTATAAAGCTCGAAATCGGTTTTGCCAAGTACTTCTGTCTCACTACTTAAGCCTAATTGACGTATTTCAGATACATTAGCCAGTGTTTTTTTATAGTTTAAGTCTTTTGCATAAATGTTTACCGGAATATTATCGATAATTGTTCTGAGCAAATGACGCTCTTCGGCTAAACGAATTTCGGACTCCTTTCTATGTTCTTCTTCAATGGTTTGAAGAATGATTTTCCCAAAAAAATTAACCACAAAACGAAATTCATTTTTAAACTTATTTTCGAAAGCTACTTTTCTACCCAACACTAAATATCCGTAATCCGATAAACTGTAAATATAATAGTGATTATTTTTCAGTTCAATATCAGAAAATTCTACATCATTATTGTCAAAAGACTTTTTGATGATATTTTTTAAATAATTCCAGTCTGAATCATTCTTGTAATTTGCAGGAAGTGTTTTTGTATCTTTAAGTTCTTTATTATTACGTTTGATTATGCCAGTCATAAAGCAATTCAATTTACTTAAATAAGCTTCAAGTACCGCATCAATAATATCAGTCTCAGTTGCCTTATTATCGGCACAGGATATTAATTCCAATAATACATCAATATTTAAATTTTCAGAATTCATTTTGTCTCAATTACTTTTTATTGTAAACCTTAAGGAGCTTATTTTAACAATGGTTTTTCCGAAAAAAAACTCTACCCATGTGCATTATTTAAAATCTCGACACCGATTAACTTGTTTAAATATAGTTAAATCTTTCGGGTGTTGAGTTTCAACAATAGACGATTGTATTTTTTATTAAAATACTTTAAAATGCTGTAGTAGTAACTATCACAAATCAATTATAATAATTATTTTTTTGTTGTAATTTTAATTGCCACAAATACTTCATATCATATTGATATTTAAGTATATAAACACGTTTTTAAACTTTTTAAAACTCACTCATTACAAATATAATAATAATTAGCAGTAAAAAAAACCATTTAGTTATTTACGAAATATTGCAAAAAAAATATAATTTAACAGATTAAATTGCGGTCAATTTATTAAAGCGATTGTAGAAAAAATTTAGATATTGAACAAAATGATAGAAAACAGTAAATCTTTGAAGGTAATGCCAGACAAGAGAAGAATAATGACGAAAGTTTAATTATAAAAGAATACAACTTGTTTAAATTCATTATTACTACTGTTTTAAATAAAGATTTAGGTAGAATAATAAAGAAACGTTCAAAACGAAGCGATTCTGTTCCAACCAAACGCTTCGTTAGATGTATTTTATTTTGAATTCAACCATGCTTCGCTAGGACATTAATTCATTGGAAGAGTTTCCAGATCGTAGAGTTTAGCCTCCTTAGTGGAAAAAGGCAGTAGAAATTATTCTAAAATAATTTTTGCAAAAAAAAAGATAAGCCATTCTAAATCATCGATTTTGAATAGCTTATCTTAATATCAATAGAAACTGTCGTTTCATTTTGTGACCCCGATGGGATTCTAACCCATGACCTCCAGAACCGGAATCTGACGTTCTATACAGCTGAACTACGGAGCCTTTTTTAAGGAGCTGCAAAGTTAGCAAATTATTCGTACTACGAAATGAGATTTTGAAATAAAGAATTACTATTTATTCAAGAATTTCATTATCGTGCATTTCTTTCATAAAAGAGACAAAATCATTCTTCTTATCAGATTCCATCCATTCCATGCTTTTGCGAGGATGAGCGTTTAATGCACCTGAAATAAGATAAGGAATATGATATCCCCAGTCAATATTTTTTTGCATTGGGTGAACATAATCCTGAATTACCTGAAGCAATGGTAACAGTCGGTATTTGGGGTTTTTCAGAAAGGCAATCAGAATTTCAATCGGACAATTTCCAGCACCACGACCAAGTCCCATTAACGTGGCATCGAGCATAGTGCAACCTTCCATTAAAGAGGTAATGGTATTGGACATTGCTAATTGCATATTATTATGAGCATGGATTCCAATTTCTTTACCCGGAAGTGCGGCCTGATATTTCCGTACTAAATGTTGTATAGATTCCACATACATACTACCAAAACTGTCAACTGCATAAAACACTTTTATTCGCGATTTTGCTATATCTTTTAATGCTTCGTCCAATTCAAGCTCGCCAACTGTTGAAACGGCCATTAGATTAATAGATACTTCATATCCTTTATCCATACAATGATGTGCCAGCACAATAGCTTTATCTACCTGATGAACATAACAAGCAACACGAATCATGTCTAATGCACTTTCAGCGGCTAAAGGTATATCATCCAAATCGATACGACCAATATCGGCCATGGCAGATAGTTTTAGGTTGGTTTCGTTTTTACCAACAATGCGTTCAAGGTCTTTTTGATGACAAAATTTCCAGGGTCCCATTTCGGCACGGCTAAATGCTTTTTCGCTACTCAAATATCCGATTTCCATATAATCGATACCAGCTTCAACGCAAGCATTGTAAACGCCTCTGACAAAATCGTCACTAAATTGCCATTTATTCATCAATCCACCATCGCGAACAGTGCAGTCCATTACTTTAATCTCTTGTTTGTACATTGTTGTTGTCTCCAACCTCTAAAGGCTTTTTTTATTTGTTATTATTATTTTTTTTATTTGATTGATGACTCTTTCAGTCCCCAGACACTTTTTTTCTTATTCTGTCTCTATTTGAAGATACGCTTCGATTTTTCCTTATAAGTAGGAACAGTGGGATAGCGATGGGAGCTTACCTGCTATTTTCTTTGTTCAAAAATTTCTAATTCCTTTTCAATATTATTGTCGATCAAACATTTGTATATATTTTCAAATGTTTTCCTATCCAATCCCAATTCGTCAGCCCAATTCCCTCTTTGTGTAATAACAAGATTTTTTCTGTCGCTTGCAACTACACTTTCAGGATTATTTTTATATTTAACTATTTCGCTTACATATTCAAATCGTTTTGCGAATAACAAAATTATTTCTTTATCTATACTATCAATTTGTTCCCGAATATCTTCTTTGTTATTACATTCAATCGGTTCTTTTTTTATTTTAAAATTCATCGCTAGTAAATTTTTGTTGAAAAATCGAACAAAAATAGTTGTTTTGTTTCAATATTTAAAATTTATATCATTAAATTGTATCAATTTGCAACATAACATCTATAATTTGACACTAAAAACATCTCTTCTTTATTAGATTATTGATGTTTTTGCTGTTAAAGTTCGAAATTCTGTTGAAATTTGGGAAGTCCTTTACATTAAATTTGAAGTTCTATTGCTGAGACGATAATTGATTTAAAAATAGAAAATTATAGTATTTTAATCAATTTCTAAATTCAAATTGTTCTTTAAAATATCCAGTGCAGGATTTTGTTCGGCAAATAACTTGTATCTGTCTTCGGGTGAGTTAGCACGTTGTACGGCCGATTCTTCAATTATTTTAATCGTCATTCGAACACTTGAATTGTTCAGAATACTTTGCATGAAATTTTGAATATCCGGTTGTAACCGTTTTAATTCTCTTTCTTGTAGTATGTTGCTTACAGTGACTTCAAAAGTTGAATTAGGAGTCAAAACCGGAACAGTGTTTTGAATAAAACTGGTCATACGCACCTGTTCAGGGATTGTATCTGCAAATTTTTTCCAGGCATTATTTAGTTCTTCGGATGTATACTCTTGATTTTGATATACAGTTGCTTCCGTTTTATTCTCAACAGATTTTGATTCCTGAGTAGGATTGTTTGCCGGAGATGTTATAGAGATACTTACCGGACGTTGAAAACTTGGTTTCGATTCCCTTACAACATCTTTTGGCTTGATAATCTTTATCGGTTCTTCTACCACAGTAGTTGCAACTGTTGGAGTGCCGGCTTTTTCGGGAATTTCTGGGGATTCAATAACTATTTTCTGAATTGGATTAGCTTTATTTTCAACTAGTATGGATTTTTTTTTTCATCCGTAAGTTGGCACAAACGAATTAAAGCCAACTCCACAAGCAGGCGTTTATTTTTACTTATCCGATAATCGAGATCGCAATCGTTGCTAATTTTTAATGCTTGAAAAATAAATTCAGGCGAACAGGATTGAGCTTGTTTTTTGTAACGTTCACCAATATCGGCACCAACTTCGAGTAAGGAAATTGTTTGAGGATCCTTGCTTACCAAAACATCCCGTAAATGAGAACTTAATCCGGTAATAAAATGCTGAGCATCAAAACCTTTGTTTAGCACTTCGTTGAATATCAATAAAGATTGTTGTACGTCGCCTTTCAAAAAACATTCAATCAATCTGAAATAATACTCATAATCGAGCACGTTCAGGTTTTCAATAACACCCTGATAAGTGATCGTATCTCCACAAAAACTTACCAACTGGTCAAAAATGGAAAGTGCATCACGCATCCCTCCATCACTCTTTTGCGCAACTACGTTAAGACCATTCAAATCAACTGTAACGCCTTCTTTTTCAGCCACCATTTGTAAATGCTTGACCGTATCGGCGACTGTAATCCTATTGAAATCGTAAATCTGACAACGCGATAAAATGGTTGGAATAATTTTGTGTTTTTCGGTCGTTGCTAAAATAAAAATGGCATGAGCCGGTGGTTCTTCCAGCGTTTTCAGAAATGCATTGAAAGCACCCTGCGATAGCATATGAACTTCATCGATAATATATACGCTGTATTTACCAATTTGCGGGGGAATACGCACCTGCTCTGTCAGAGTACGTATGTCATCTACTCCATTGTTGGAGGCAGCATCCAGTTCATGAATATTATAGGAGCGTTGATCATTGAATGAAACGCAGGATTCGCATTTGTTGCAGGCTTCGAAGTCAGAAGTGAGATTCTGACAATTTATGGTTTTTGCAAATATTCTAGCACAAGTTGTTTTTCCTACCCCTCGTGGACCACAAAACAAATAGGCATGAGCCAAGTGGTTGCTTTTTATTGCATTTTTAAGGGTGGTGGTTAACGACAATTGACCCACTACGGAACTGAATGTAGAGGGGCGGTATTTACGAGCCGAAACAATGAAATTATCCATAAATGAAAAATATATTCTGCTTTTAAAATGCAAATATACTGAAAATATAGCGTACAACTTTATAGAAAAAAAAGTTTTATCAAAAAAATTAGGTTCAGAAAAATTACTTACCTTTGTCAAATTGAATTGATTTTTATCCGGATTAACACAAAAGTAAATTTTCAACCTTTAAGTAGTTTAGCAAATGTCATTTTTAGGAATAAATGGAAAACGACTTAAATCGATATTTTTAAATAAATATCTGATTGTATTAGTCGTTTTTACTGTTTTCATAACTTTTTTTGATGAACATAACTTAATCGACCGTTTCAATACATTTCGAA
The DNA here is from genome assembly GCA_028692715.1 of Paludibacter sp. Lineage (GTDB taxonomy): Bacteria > Bacteroidota > Bacteroidia > Bacteroidales > Paludibacteraceae > Paludibacter. The sequence continues at coordinate 67,577 of JAQUWU010000005.1, forward strand.
AAATTAAAAGTTTGGAAAAAGAACAACAATTTTATCAGGACGAAATTGAGGCGACCAAGAAAAAGAAAAATGAATTGGAATCGAATAATGAGAATCTTGAAAAATTTGCCCGCGAACAATACCTGATGAAAAAATCGAATGAAGATATTTTTATAATAAAAGAATGATGCAAAAACAGTTATCTCAAACTCTATATCTTATTGGTGGTTCATTGGCTGTTTTTGGTGCCATAGCTCAATTGCTCGAAAAATCGTACGCACCTTATTTCTTTTCAGCCGGAGCTATAGTATTTATAATATTGCAAGTATTTTACGTCTTTGCCATGAAATCGGAATCAACCCGCCAACAAAGACTTGCCCGTATGGGTTTGTTTTCTACTTTATTACTTGGTTTATCAGCCTATTTTATGTTTGTTCATTCAAATTCGTGGGTGGTAGCTTTGTTGATTTACGCCCTAACAACACTTTTCTTCTCGTTTAGAACTGAAAAATAATTTCTTTACGGAGAACAAGTAATAATAGGTTTTAAAACACATTAGTTTGCTTTTTATTATTGTTTTTTCCTTCCATTATAAACCCCATACCCATAAAATTTATTTTCATCATCTGGTTGAACTTTATAAAGTTGGTTCGCAATTATACCTTCGGTTGTTTTGTTTTCTGCTTGTTTTGTAATCAGACATGGTATGACCTTTTGTAGTTGTGCAATTATAAGTTAGAGAAGGGATAATAAATGACAGCTTATCAACGGTTAAATGCTTTAGCAAATTCAATTTAAACTTAAACAGCCATTGATTTTAGAAAATCAGAGATTTTGTAAATTAGGTTGTTAATACTCTGATGATAATTATTCACTAAAATCCGACTTTTGATTTACTCATAGTCGAAAAAATGAATAAAAGAATGGTGATCAGAAGTGAAATTCCGATAGCCAAAAGGATTCAACTTTTGTGTTCTTCAGATTAAAGTGTTTCCATCCCGAAGTAGAAGAAGAAAAATCAGAACCTGAACAAGCAAGTGATTTTTATTTCTATTCACAATATTATTTGTACTTTTACGTTCTGATTTACGTAATCTGTGACTACGTTACGTAAAATAAAATCTAATCACTTAAAATAAACTTTATGAGTACTCGGTCTCTTTCATCGTTTTATAACAAAACGTATAAACAAGATGTGCTTAATCAAATTGTTTTGCTCTTAAGTTCAAAGGGTGATCTATGTGATTCATTGTCTGCAATTTGTAATATTTTAACCGAAAGCTTCCACTATCAATCCATACGAATTCGGTTTCAAAATGAATTTTGTCAGAACAATTCTTTCATGGAAACTACATGGAGAGATGAAATTTCTTTCGAAACATCTGAAAACAATAGCATTAGCATTGAATTTTATTTTCTAAATGAAGCATCCTATCTGTTATATAAACAACATTCGAAACGAGACCCCAATTACTTTACATTAATTTTAAATCTTATTTCCGGTTCTGTTTCAAGAAAACTATTGGAACGATTGATCTTTGAAAATAAAGAGCGGAACAAAGAATTAATCGGCATAAACAAAACCTCTGAAATTCTTGAAAAAGCAAATCCGCTGGAAGAATCACTTACGGAGATGTGTCTTTTTTTACCAAACGCCTGGCAATATCCGGACTCTACAGTAGTACGCATAATTTATGAAAACAATGTATTTACTTCTCCGGGATTCAGAGAAACTCCCTGGTTTCAGAAAGAATATTTTTTAACACCTAATAATCAAAAGGGTGTTATTGAAATTTATTATTTAAAGGAATTCCCCACTGCTGACGAAGGTCCATTCTTAACCGAAGAAAGAAATCTACTTATCAATATCTCAAACCTTATTGCGGGTTCTGCAACAAAAGCGATTTTTAAAAAGTTGCATTGGGAAAACACAGAACGATTAAAGGAATTAAATGCTATCAATCAAACTTCGAACATAATAGGCAAAGATATTTCTATTTCTGATACTCTTCGTAAAATATGTAATATGATTCCGAAATCATGGCAATATCCCGAATATACATGTGTAAAGATAACATTCGAAGGATCATCCTACTACAGTAAGAACTTTAAAGAAACAGAATGGTTTCAGAAAGAAAATTTTGTTACACTGGATAATAAAAAGGGCAGCATACAGGTTTTTTATCTTAAAAAATTCCCCAAAGCATACGAAGGACCATTTTTAAAAGAAGAATGTCAACTTCTTACTAATCTTGGTAAACTGATAAGTGGTCATATCAATAATTTCAAAGGAAGAGAAATATTCAACAAAACAGTTAAAAATGTAAAACAACACAAACCTGATTATTTCAGAAAATTACTAATAAAAGATAAACAACCCCTACAGCTTTATTTTAATAAACAGGTGCTTGATAAATACATCTATCTGGACATGATGAAGTATAAAGTCAAAAATATACTCTTTGTGGCAACGTTATATGACGCATTTATTTTGGAAAATGAAGACAGTTTTTTTGAACAGTTTATGGGCGAAATTTACCAATATAGCTTATTTTCATTGCCTCGAATAACTGGAGTTACATCCGCTCATGAAGCACTTGATTTATTAAAAACCACTCATTTTGACTTGGTTATTTTGATGGTTGGACTTGATATAGAGGCTCCAATTATTTTAAGTCAGGATATAAAACAAATACATAAAAATTTGCCTGTTTATCTTCTGTTGAATCAAAAGACTAATGTTAAGCACTTTGAAGAACTTGTACCAACTTTAAATTCGATAGACAAACTCTTTGTTTGGAACGGGAACTCACAAATTATGTTTGCCATTGTAAAATCCATTGAAGATAATGCCAATGTCGAAAATGACACAAAAATGGGATTAGTCAGGGTTATTTTACTCATAGAAGATTCGGCACTTTATTATTCAAAATACCTTCAATTATTATATTCCATTGTTTTTGGACAAGTTCAACAATCGTTGAATGATTCAGAAAGAAATGAAATAAATAAAATAAGTAAAATGAGATCGCGCCCCAAAATTTTACATGCCCGAAATTATGAAGACGCAATATTCATCTATGAAAAATACAAAGATTTTCTGCTTTGTGTTATTTCCGATGTGGAATTTGATAGAAATGGGACACTTGACAAATCAGCAGGAATTCGGTTTATAAAATACACGAAGAAAATAACACTCACACTACCAATAATTCTACAATCAGCTGATTTAAATAACGAGAAAGTAGCCAACGATTTACAGGTTAGTTTTATAAATAAGAATTCTGAAAGTCTACTGATTGATTTAAAATGTTTTTTAACGGACAAACTAGGATTCGGGGATTTTGTTTTTAGGGATAAAACAGGAAAATCCATAGCAGTTGCCAAGTCTTTGCAAGAATTTACAAAAATTTTAGAAGTTATACCCGAAGAAACTTTATATATTCAAGGTATTGAAAACCAGTTTTCCTTATGGTTGATGTCGCGGGGAGAAATACAGTTAGCAAAAACAGTAAATCCTGTCAAAGTTACTGATTTTGACACATTAGAAGAATTCCGTCAATCCTTTCTGGCAACTATAAATCAATATAAAGAAGATAAAAGAATTGGTAAAATAATAAACTTTGATAATGAAATTGTTTTTGACGAGAAAAATATTGTGGGTTTTTCGGGTGGTTCGTTTGGCGGAAAAGGTAGAGGTTCGGCTTTTATCAATACTTTAATACACAACCTTAATTTTTCTCAATTTTCGAAAGAGATTAATATTCGTACACCCGTTACAGCTATCATCGGTACCGATGAGTTTGAGGAGTTTATGGAGAGAAATAATCTCTATAAAATCGTTTTTAATTCAACTTTCAGCCAGCATGAAATCAAAGAATCCTTTGTTAAAGCTAAATTGTCAAGTGATTTACTTATAAAACTCGAACGCTTTATATCTCAAATTAAAAATCCTATTGCTGTCCGTTCTTCGAGTCTTTCTGAGGATTCTGTCAATCAGCCTTTTGCCGGTGTTTTTGATACATTTATTATACCGAATAACAATGAAGATCGGGAACTGGATTTGGAACAGTTGTCTACCACTATAAAACTGGTTTATGCATCGGTTTATTCTGAAGATTCCCGGACGTATTTTAAAGCCATACATCATAAACTTGAAGAAGAGAGAATGGCTGTGGTTATTCAGGAATTAGTGGGTAGTCATCATGACAATTATTATTATCCACACATAAGTGGTACTGCAAACTCCTATAATTACTACCCAATTGCACACATGAAACCCGAAGAAGGATTTGCTGTAGCTGCTATTGGACTTGGCTATTATGTTGTAAATGGAAGAAAAGCTTATCGGTTTTCACCAATTTATCCTGAAAGTGATTTTTTTACTCCTAAAGATATGCTGAAAAGTACTCAGGTGAATTTCTATGCGGTGGATTTATCTCGAAAAAATATCGACTACATTAACGAAGGTGAAAATGCACCTCTTTCATTATTGGATATTAGTGACGCAGAAAAACACAATACTTTAAAACATTGTGTATCGGTTTATAATACACAAAACGACAATATAGAAGCAGGATTATCTTGTGCTGGTCCACGAATTGTGAATTTCGCAAATATATTAAAATACAATTATATTCCGCTGGCAGAACTAATCAACGAATTACTCACAATTGCAAAAGATGCTTTAGGTGCTCCGGTAGAATTAGAATGGGCTGTTGACCTCACAAAGACTATTAATGATTTACCATCGTTTTACTTGCTACAGATTAAACCAATCGTTTCAACTCAACAATTAGATAACATTTTAATTGCAAATATTGATAAATCAAATACTGTTTTATATACTGAATCAAGTTTGGGAAATGCTGAGATAACAGATATTATCGATCTTATTTATGTTGACACTAAAAAATTCGATAAAATGAAAACACTGGACATGATGAAAGAAATTGAGTATCTTAATAATTTAATGCTAAAAGATGACAAACTATACATACTTATTGGACCCGGGCGATGGGGAACCAGAGATCAATATTTAGGAATACCTGTTGCTTGGTCACAAATATCAAACGCAAAAATTATTGTTGAAATCAGTATGCCTAACTTTCCGCTAGATTCTTCGTTAGGTTCCCATTTTTTTCACAATGTTACATCCATGAATATTGGTTATCTCTCGGTGCAAAACTCATCACTAATAGATTTTATCAATTGGGATATTATTCATAGTCAAAAAATTATACATCAAACAGAGTTTTTCAAACACATTCGATTCGAAAAACCAATAAAAATACAAATGAACGGTAAACAGCGAAAAGCTTCCATTACTTTAAACCCTTAATGATATGAGTAAAATTGTAATCGGTATATTTGATGACCATAAAATAGTACAAGAAGGTATTTGTTCGTTATTATCCACAAACGAAGACTTTGAAGCAATACCTACATCTACTGATAAAACTCATCTTGTTGAAGAACTTAAAAGCAATGCAATAAATATACTGATAATAAACATCTATTCGCTAAATACTGCCATCCTTAATCTTATTACACAGCTAAGTCTAAGTCAGCCCAGAGTTAAAATTTTGATTCTGTCATACACAATGAATGAAGAGATAATACTCAAAACAATAAAAGCAGGAGCAAAAGGTATTTTAGATAAAAATGCCAGTAGAAGTGAATTTGCTCAGGCAATTTATAGTTTGCGGAATGGACATGATTTTTATAGTGATTCTATTACGCATTTGTTGTTGAATAAGTATATCAAAAAATTGAATGCTAAAGAAAAATCAAATGAATCCGGTGTAAATGGATTGAGTTCGAGAGAGGTTGAAATAATAACACTATGGGGCAATAACTACTCAAATAAAAAAATCGCCGAAAAACTTTTTATAAGTGTCAGAACTGTGGAATCGCACAAAAATCATATCATGCAAAAACTAAATCTAAAAACCAACATAGATATGATTAAATTCGGCATAAAAAACAACTTAATAGAAATTTAATCCGTATTTCTCTCCGAAAAACACTGAAATCCTTACGTGTTTCACTTAATTCTAATCCATTTTTATGTGTGCATTATAAAATGTTTACTATTTTTAAAATCGTGATTTCCAGTCTTTATTATTATCAAAGACAAACTGTAATTGAAACTAAAAATCAACAACGATTTTATTAATAAATTAAACAAACAAAATGGCCAATTTAGATGTAACATTGAATGATTTCATGACGAAAATCATTGCAAAAAATCCGGGTGAATTTGAATTTCACCAAGCAGTAAAAGAAGTAGTAGAATCACTGCTTCCGTTTATCGAAGAAAATCCAAAGTACAAAGTGGCAAAAATTCTTGAGAGAATGGCAGAACCTGAAAGAATGATTATTTTCAGGGTTCCTTGGGTAGATGCTAAAGGTGTTATTCAAATTAACAGAGGTTTCCGTATCGAAATGAATAGTGCAATAGGACCTTACAAAGGAGGTTTACGCTTTCACCCTACAGTAAACGGTGGTATCCTTAAATTTTTAGCATTTGAGCAAGTATTGAAAAATAGCTTAACAACTTTGCCAATGGGTGGTGGAAAAGGTGGTTCTGATTTTGATCCAAAAGGTAAAACTGACAACGAAGTGATGAGTTTCTGTCAAAGTTTTATGACGGAATTGTGTCGTCATATCGGACCGGATACTGATGTGCCAGCTGGTGATATTGGTGTCGGTGGACGTGAAATCGGTTATTTGTTTGGGCAATACAAAAGAATCAGAAATGAATTTACGGGAGTTTTAACGGGTAAAGGTATTGGCTGGGGCGGAAGCTTAATCAGACCTGAGGCTACAGGTTATGGTTGTGTTTATTTTGCTCAGGAAATGTTGAAAACCAAAGGTCTCGATTTGAAAGGTAAAATTGTGACTATTTCAGGTTCAGGGAATGTAGCTCAATATGCCGCAGAAAAAGCAAATCAATTAGGTGCTAAAGTAGTTACACTTTCTGATTCGGATGGCTTTATCTATGATACAGATGGTATTGACGCTGAAAAACTTGCATTTATTATGGAACTTAAAAACATAAAACGTGGAAGAATAAAAGAATATACCGAAAAATATAAAAATGCAAAATTTTATAGTAATGAAACACCATGGAGCATTAAATGTGATATCGCATTGCCTTGTGCAACTCAAAATGAAATAAACGAAGGCGATGCTACCTTGTTGGTTAAAAATGGCTGTATCATGGTGTCTGAAGGCGCAAATATGCCTTCTACTCCTGAAGCAATTGAAGTGTATTTGAAATCAAAAATTTTGTACGGTCCCGGTAAAGCGGCCAATGCCGGAGGTGTTGCCACTTCAGGATTGGAGATGTCTCAAAACTCATTGCGTATGTCGTGGACCAGAGAAGAAGTTGATGCAAAATTGCACCAAATCATGATTAACATTCATGAAACATGCGTAAAATATGGTACTGAAGAAGATGGATTCATCAATTATGTAAAAGGCGCAAATATTGGTGGATTCATCAAAGTTGCAGATGCAATGATGGATCATGGCGTTGTTTAATCTTTATTCTAAAAGTTAAGGGATTATTATTGATATCAGGTTCAATAAATAAAGTCATAAAAAAGAGAGTTTCCAATAGGTTACTCTCTTTTTTTTAACGACAATTATAAATCGAACTTCTTCAAAATACACCTGAATTGAGACGATTTACCATTGATCCTATTCGAAAAAAAATATGAAATGAAAGATTTTTCGGATTAATTTAGGGCGATTGAATGGTAGCAGAATTCATTCAAATATCCTTGTAGGAACTCTGATTTTATGCCGTGACACATGCCCATAAGTAAAGATTTAGCATTATTAATGATGTGCACCCAAGTGAGTACTTTTGCGATTTCTTCAAGTAGAATAACCTAAGCATCGTGTTGGGCAAAATAGTCTTTGAAATTCGTATATGAGGTAGATCCGTCAGTTGTAATTTTGGCATCTTTATCTATCGATGTAGTTGCTTTTTGGTCTATCGTTTCTGTTTATAAGTCAGGAATAACTATCATTTTCAAATGATTGACCCTTTTTGGTTTTGAGTTTTTTTTGGGTTTTCAACCCGCTCACTTTCGACCATAACAAGCACTTTGCTTTTCTTCTAACTACCACGTCCACGTTTCAAAGGTGCTGTTTTTTCTTTTTCATCTCGCTGGGTTGAGAAAAAGCCTTCACCAAGTTCTATCATTCAGACAAAGTATATTGGGCATCGTGTACGCTACAGAGCTTATGAAGCATCTCCCAAATGGATTGATAACGTTTATAACCTAGTCGTTACATCTCAGAGGCTGAAAATTTTTTTTTGTGCTTGTAAACAAATTAATGGCTTTAAACCAATATAAAAAGGGCAATTTAGAACCGTGCATAATAGTGCCTGAACGTAAAGACCTACGATAATGACAGGATTTACAGTAAGTGCATCGAAGCAGGAAACCATACATGCTACTTATTTACGCAATGAGGGCATACAATACCGGATTTAACCCGAAGTTCTTTGAATTTTTCGATACAAACAGCTTCACTTGGGAAATGTTTGTCAAAGTCTAATAGTTTCATGGGCTTTTTGATTTGGCACTATAAAGATACGAAAAATCATTTTTTTAAATACTGATTCGTATTATTAATTTAGCTCCATAATGAAAACAAAAATCCACTTACTAATCAAAAAGTTTTATTTATTTTTGTGCCTGACTTTATTCAACACATGAAAAAAATACTCATTGCAACTTTATTCATTTTTTTCGGACTGACCTCTACGTGGTCTTTGCCATACAAAATCAATTATTTAACGGCTGATAATGGGTTGTCACGAAATCTTGTGAAGCATATCTTTCGTGATTCAAGAGGCTTTATATGGATTTCGACAAGTAATGGTTTAGATAGATATGATGGATATAATTTTATTCACTATAACAGTAGGAATACAAAAAATGCATTACAAAGCGATGATATTAGTTGCGTTGAAGAAGATAATAATGGTAACCTTTTGATTGGAACGGAAAGTGGACTTGACTTCTTTAATTCCCAAACTGGTGAAATTGTAAGTGCAGATAAAATATTGGAAACAAAACTCAATTTGCAATCTGCCACAATTAATTTCATAGAAAAAGATGAGCTCGGTGATATTTGGATCGGTTATGATAGCGTGTTGGCAAAACTACATTACACTGACAAAAATCGTATTCAAACCGAAATTGTTTATCGGAGTCACTCAACAATCACAGCATTCTTAAGATTTAACGGGAATATTTATTTAGGTCAAGATCATGAAGTTTTCCGTATAATTGAGGGAAGTAAAGGCCTATATAATAAAGTAAGTATTGGCGAAAAGTTAAGCAATTTTACAGGCTACATAAATATCTTGTATTACGATAATGGTTTAATTTGGATAGGAACTTCTTTTGGCCTTTTCAAATATGATCCTATATCAGAAAATATATCCGCATATTTGGCTAATCCGTTAAAAAGAAATTTAATTTCCTCCAGCTATATTACCGACATAAATAAAAATAAAAATGGTCAATTATTAATAGGTACACTCATTGGTTTAAATATTTATGATTATCGAAGTGATCTTTTTGAACATATTACTACTGAAATAAACCCAAGCGGAGTTATACTCAACAATAATTTTGTGAGCAATATATTCGTTTTAGACAATTCAATATGGGTTGGGACTGAAAAAGGTGGAATAAATATCATCACACCCGACTTAAATATATTCAACAACGTAGCTCACTCTTCTGAGAATCCAACCAGTCTATCCAAAAATCCTGTAAATTCAATTTATGAAGATAATACAGGCAATTTGTGGGTAGGAACCGTTGAAGGCGGACTTAATCTTCGCAAACAAGGTACAACAACATTTACTCATTATTACAGCCAACTTGGAAATACAAAATCGTTAAGCCATAACTCAGTGAGTAGCATCTGTCAGGATTATAAAGGTGACTATTGGTTTGCCACGTGGGGAAAAGGAATAAACCGATTAAAATTCAAAGATAGATACAACCCTGCTTATCAGCAATTCTATAATAATCCTGCCTCAAATAAAACTCTCATAAATGATTTTGTTGCTGCCATGGCATCGGATGAAAAAAATCATGCTTTGTGGATTGGAACGCGTGTTGGATTAGACTTTCTGGATCTGGATACAGATCATTTTACGCATATATTGAATTATTTGCCGGCAGAAAAACACCTTCAGTTCATAACCGGAATGTTTATCGATCATAATCGGAGATTGTGGATAGGTACAGGTAATGGGTTGTTTTGTATCTATTTGAATAAAACAAATATTAAACAAAACAAGATTTATTACAAGCACTTTCATTATGAACTATCAAATCCATCTTCACGGAAAATAGAGAAGATAAACTGTATTCTGGAAACTAAAGAAGGAAACCTGTGGTTTGGGAGCAATGGTAATGGAATTTATTGCCTGGATGAAAAAGATGGTGAAATGAAGTTCCGTAATTTTAATGTGAGTACCGGCTTGCTTGACAATGTAATATATGGTATGCTTGAAGATGACGCCGGCAGAATATGGTTAAGCACCGATAAAGGGTTATGTGCTTATGATCCGAGTAAGAATAGTAGCCGGAGTTATACCACAGCTGATGGACTAAAAACAAATCAATTTTATTGGGATTCGTTTTTTAAAGGTCATGATGGTAAAATGTATTTTGGAAGTGTGGCTGGCTACACCAGTTTTAATCCTTTAAAGTCAACCCCTGTACTTGTCAAAAATAAAGCATCTATCACGCGAATAAAAGTGCTGAACGAAGATCTCTTTCCGCCAAATTTCAAAAACTCAGATTTTCATCTAAAATTTGAAGGCACAACTTTAAATCAGATAGTTCTCAAAGAGTCAGATAAAGCTTTCAGCGTAGAGTTTTCGGCACTGTGTTATAATATGGCTGATAAAATTAAATATGCCTATCGCTTAAAGGGCTTTGACAATAGCTGGACGGAAGTCAGTTCCGACAGAAGGTTTGCAAACTTTACCAATATAAAATACGGTGACTATGACCTGGAAATTAAATGTACAAATACCGATGGCGCATGGTCTGATCAGGTAACTACATTAAAAATCAAAGTTATCCCGCCATTTTATAAAATTTGGTGGGTTATTGCCTTGTTTTTTTGTTCGTTGTTTTTTTGTGCATATAAATATTCAGTTCATCGGATCAATTTACTGAAGAAACAAAAAATCCAATTAAAGCAATTGGTGGAAGAGCGCACAAAAGAAATAGAATTGCAAAAAGAGATGTTGGAGGAACAGGCACATCAATTGCAATTGAACATGGAAGTTCTTATTGAGCATCAAGATGAAATGTCTCGGCAAAATGAAAAGCTAGTTCAACAAAATCAAAAAATAACACTTCAAAAAGAAGAACTTATTTTACTCTCTAAAAAAGTGCAGGAAGTAAGTATTGATAAAATAGCATTTTTTACCAATATCACTCATGAATTCAGAACTCCAATTACATTGATACTTGGACCAGTGGAACGTTCTCTGAAATTGAGCACAAATCCCAAAGTGCTGGAACAACTTAATATTGTTCAACGAAATTCAAGGTTCTTGCTGACACTGATCAATCAACTTATGGACTTCCGTAAAGTGGATTCGGGTAAAATGGAATTGGTAAAGACACAACAGAATTTCGTCGAATTCTTAGATAATTTAATTCTTCCTTTCGAAGATTTGGTGAAAGACAGAGGTATAATTTTCAGAAAACAATATCGTATTAATCCTTCTGAATTCCTTTTTGACAAAGACAATATGCAGAAAGTATTGGGAAATTTGCTTTCAAATGCAATTAAATTCACTCCCGACCGCGGTATAATTACGGTTATTGCAAGTACGTATATAGATAAATCCGATCATAAAGAACGCCTTTACGTAGCAATAAAAGATACCGGTAAAGGTGTACCTGAAGAAGATATGGAGAAAATCTTTAATCGGTTCTATCAATCAAAACAAAATCAGGCTTATTCGGGATTGGGACAAAGCGGCACCGGAATCGGGCTTTATCTTTGCAAACGCATAATCCAATTGCATAACGGGAAAATCGAAGTCCTCAATCAAAATTCGGGGGGCTCCAGCTTCAGATTTATTATTCCCATTGATCGCCGGTTATCGACGGTGGTTTCTGTGGACGGAAAACCGATGGAAATGTTAGTTGCAAATCAAGATGATGAACATGAATTTATGTCCGAAGAAATTTTGAAAGGAAAACCTATATTATTAATTGTGGAGGACAATAATGATATGCGACAATATATAAGGTCAATATTGAGTGATGAATTTAATGTTATAGAAGCACCAAATGGTGTAGTCGGACTTAAAGCTACAAACCGATATCTACCCGATTTAATTATCAGTGATATTATGATGCCCGAAATGGACGGGATGGAATTTTGCAATAGAGTGAAAACATCCTTCACAACTTCTCATATTCCTGTCATTTTGCTTACCGCCAAGTCGTCAACCGACACTCAAATTGAAAGCTTCAAGTTAGGTGCCGATGCTTTTCTTGTAAAACCATTTGATGAAGATTTATTAAAAGTAATAATCCGTAATCTGAACGAGAAACGCAAGCGAATACAACTGAACTTTGTAGAAAATATGGATCCGGAGACTTTGATTTTCGACGATGAATCTCTGGATAAGAAATTTATTGATAAAACATTGAAAGTAATTAAAGAAAACTACACCAATCCCGATTTTGATGTTACAGAATTCATGGATGCAATGGGAATTAGCAGAAGTTTACTCCATAAAAAGCTTAAAAATTTAGCCGGTCAGTCAGCCAGTAGATTTATTCGTATTTATAGACTTAATATTGCCCGGGAATTAATTATTAAGAACAGAATAAATCACACGCTAAACATTTCTGAAATTGCTTATGAGGTAGGGTTCAATGACCCGAAATATTTCACCCGTTGTTTTACAAAGCATTTTGGTATTCAGCCAAGTTCATTTTTTGAAGACAAGAAAGAATAATCAGTCAAAGCTCTTTTACTACATAAATCAATTTATATAATTTTCTTACAGGGGATATATACAAATTGATTTTTTAATATGTAACCATTTCTCCTCTATAAAGGATATTTCGTCCACCTTTCAATAATCAATTTTGATTTTCTTTGTACAGTAAAAAACTCTTAGATAATTATATAAAATTTTATCATGAAAAAATCAAAATCTTTAGTTGCTCTGACATTCTCAATTATTTTGGGTACACAACTAATCTTTGCTCAATCACACAACATTTCCGTTGATCTGAAAAAACCGGGTTCACCCATTCAAAAAACCATGTATGGTATTTTCTTCGAAGATATTAACTACGGAGCTGATGGCGGATTGTATGCCGAAATGGTCAAGAACCGTTCATTCGAATTCCCTCAAAGCCTGCTTGGATGGACAACTTTTGGTAATGTGGAAGTGCGCACCGACAATCCTGCATTTTCAAATAATCCACATTATGTTCGCTTGTCATATCCCGGACATGACGAAAAACATACCGGACTCGACAATGAGGGATTTTTTGGATTTGGCGTTCATAAAGATGCTGAATACCGTTTCTCTGTTTGGGCACGATTGCCTGAAGATGGAACTGCCAGTATTCGCATTGAATTAATTGATCCGGAAAGCACTATTTTTTCAACTCAAAACCTGACTATCGATTCTAAAGAATGGAAAAAATATCAGGTAGTATTAAAAGCAAGTAAAACTGAATTAAAAGCGAGACTACGCATTTTTCTTGCTTCCAATAATTCAGTAGACATGGATCATGTTTCACTGTTCCCTGTTGATACTTGGAAAGGACGTGAAAATGGATTGCGCAAAGATTTGGCACAAGCTTTATACGACTTACACCCCGGAGTTTTTCGCTTCCCCGGCGGTTGCATTGTTGAAGGAACCGATCTGAAAAGTCGCTATCAATGGAAAAATTCAGTAGGGTCGGTTGAAAATCGCAAAATGAATGAAAATCGTTGGGAATATACTTTCCCAAATCGTTTTTTCCCAGATTATTTCCAATCTTATGGCATGGGATTCTATGAACTGTTCGAACTTTCTGAAGATATTGGTGCAGAACCACTTCCTGTAATTAGTTGCGGATTGGCGTGCCAGTTCCAAAACCACGACGACAAAGAAAATGTTGCGGTGAAAAATTTAGATCCTTACATTCAGGATGCCTTGGATTTGATAGAATTTGCAAACGGCAATGTAACTACCAAATGGGGAAAAGTTCGTTCTGATATGGGTCATCCGACATCGTTCAATTTAAAAATGATGGCTATAGGTAATGAACAATGGGGAGAATTATATCCCGAACGCCTTGAACCATTTATAAAAGCCATTCGTGCTAAATACCCAAACTTCAAAATTATAGGCACATCGGGTCCAAGTCCGGACGGAAAAGACTTTGATTTTGGTTGGAAAGAAATGAAGCGTCTGAAAGCTGATATGGTTGATGAGCATTATTATAAAGACCCAAAATGGTTTTTGGCCAACGCTAACCGCTATGATAAATATGACCGTAAAGGCCCAAAAGTATTTGCAGGCGAATATGCTTGTCACCCGGCAAACCGTAAAAACAATTTCGAATCTGCACTATGCGAATCAGCTTTCATGACTGGTTTTGAACGAAATGCCGATGTAGTTTATCAATGCACTTATGCTCCTCTTTTTGCTCATGTACAAGGCTGGCAGTGGAGACCCGATTTAATTTGGTTCGATAATTTGAAAAGTGTTCGTTCATTCAATTATTATGTTCAACAACTTTATGGCATGAATGTAGGTACGAATGTATTGACCACTGTTGAAAATAAGTTGCCTTTAGAAGGACAAGATGGTATCTATGCTTCATCGGCGTTAGATAAAACTAAAAACGAAATTATTCTGAAAATAGCCAATACATCTGATACGGAACAAAATGTAAGCTACATTTTCAGCGGTTTGAAAAAAACAGAACGTACCGGAACAAAAACAATTTTGAGATCAGACAATCCTGATTTGGAAAATACGTTGGATAATCCAACTGCAGTGGTACCAACAACCACAGATATCAAGGTTTCAGGGAATACATTTGAGACAGTATTATCGCCAAAATCTTTTAATCTATATGTGATTAAATTGTAAATAGGGGTAAGTTAAAAATTTCTTGTTCTATTTCGGTTTTAATCAGACTGTTTGTTTCGTAATTTTAGGAAGTTCGGGCTTTAAAATAATCATTTGTAATGGAATTAATTTAAGCCGGAACTTCATTTTTACAAAAAATTATAATGGTTTTTAAATTACTGATATCTCAACTTTCGCAAGTTCTCTTTAAGGGACTTCCGCCCCTAACCCCGACTCACTTTTTGTCTCGACCCAAAAAGTAAGCAAAAAAGACTGCGCCAAAGATCGGTGTCGGAAAAAGGAGAATTGCTTTTTTACTTAAAGTAAAAAGATCACAAGGATTTATTGAAAATTAATAAGCGACTAGACAGTATTCTATAAACTGTTTATTCTCAGCACAATAAAAACGTTAAACGACTAAATAGCAGACATTTATAAATATACGAAAGTTGAACTGATAACTTTTGGAAAATGAAATTTCGATTTTTCCTGTTTTTTTCCTCTTTGTATACAATTGTCCACTACAAAAAAACATTTGTTCACGAAGCGATGAACTTCTATCCATATATTTGTACCGATAAATAGGCAGTGAAAATGCATATTACTTTAAATTTTCGATGTTTCACTTTAAACCACAATTATACAATTAAAATTCTACTCTTTGTTTTTTTGTTGCTTAATTAAGTGTTTTTATAACACTTAATTAATATAAAATAAATACAATACCTGATATTTGAAACATGTTTTTAAATCAATGAAATATACAACAATCAATTAAATTTATTTAAGTTATGAGAGTACAACATTTTCCTAAGTCCATTACAGATACTCATTCTTTAATTTATATTTATGAAAATTCACAAAAACAAAAAAGTATGTACAAAACATCAAGAAATGGAGCTACTAATGCAATTTTGTGAATTGAAGGAGTGCTTGCTGGGAAAAAGATCTAAATCACTGTAAACGATTAAAAGCAGAATAGTCGAATTTCAAATATGGTCGAAAACCAGACTACTATTCCTGTTATGAAACAAAATCAACGTGTAGGGTGTAAACCTGACACTTTAATTATATTAATATAAATAACAATTAATTCTAATTTTATGAAAATCACAAAACTAATGATGTGCACTGTGTGTGCAGTAGTCTTGGCTTTTAGCTTAGTTGGGTGCGATAAATTGGACAGCTTTTCAATTGATTCCCCCTCTGACCTACTAAACAGGATTGACTCTATTGCAGCGTCGAAACCTAACACAGGTGACACTACTTATGTCACCATCGCTACGCCGATTGTCGGAGCTGAAGATAACAGCGCCGGTTGGTGGGCTTCATTCTCTGATTACTACACAATTCCCTCCAACAAGCTATTACATCTGGAATTTATCAACTACAGTTCAGGTGCCAACAGGTACAATAACTGGGATATTGTTGTTACAAATGCTTCAGAACGTTCTTCCAGCAGTTATTCAGAATACTTTGTTCTACGCTCTGATGCTGCTGGCTGGGGTAACAGTGATTATAATTCAAGTTTGATTACCAATGACTATCCCGATACTGATGGAGATGGAGATATATGGAACGACTTCATCACTACAATGCAAGGGGCCCATATTTCAATCGACATTGATCATTCCTCTTTCGGAACTGTATATGTAACAGCCACTGCCATTGGAACCAATGGAACTACACTGGTAGAGAAATATCAACAATCTGTCTCAGCCACAGACGACATCAATGCTTTCTTAGTTTGCGATGGTAGCCATTATGTGATGAAAAAAGCATACTTTATACCCTCGAAAGTTACAACAGAACCCGAAACACCTACAGTAGAAACAGTAACTTACAGAGCAGACATGACTGCAACCATTACATCAGTAACAAATCAAGTGTATAATTATACATTTTTTGCGGAGGGACTTCCTGAAGGAGGTTTTGGTTCATTCTTGCTTACCGATGGTGGACACATGATAATAAATCCTACTGAAACTTATTATTGTGCTCTTGCTGACACTACAAATGCCGCTGCTTGGTTTTATCCCTACTCTGTCACAACAACTATTGGCGACGTAGATAATAGTACATTATGGTGGAGTGCATTTACTAATTACACAGCAGTAACGGGCGAAGGATATTTCCACTACAAGTTTGTAAACTATTCAAGTAAAGCCAACGCATGGAATAACTGGCTTATTGCTTTAACCAACGGACAAAGCCGTAGCGGTAAGAATTATAAAGAATACTTTGTACTACGTTCTGATAATTATGGTTGGGGTACATATTATTCGGGAGACAATCTAACCAATAATTTTAACTTTGATAACTTTATAACTGAAATGGATGGTGCTACCGTTGAAATTTCCTTAAAAGTTTCTGAAGAGACCACAACCACAAAATCAGCTGTAATTAGCAAAGCGATGAAAAGCAGAGCATCGAAAAGCAGGGCGTTGAAACCTGGAGAGACTATAAAATAGCACACTAAAGTGGATTAATCACTAAGATAAATAATTACACAATGAAATATACATATTTATTCCTATTAGGATTGCTGGCGCTAGCACCAGCAACATATGCAGAAAGCACCGGCAACACCGACCAGATGTCAATGGTTCAACAAGGTAATATCACCGTAAAGGGTAAAATAATTGATGATAATAGAGAACCGCTTCCTAGCGCAACAATCCAGCAAAAAGGTACAGATAATACTACAATAACCGATTTGGATGGTAATTTCTCTCTTTCTGTTCCTTCAAATGCTACGTTGGTGGTATCTTATGTAGGTTTCCAAAAACTGGAAGTTGCCGTTGGTGATAAAACCAAACTTGGAAATATTGTTTTAGCTTCCAATGTCAATGAACTTACCCAATTAGTAGTAATAGGTTATGGCACACAGCGTAAAGTTGATCTTACAGGCTCAGTGGCCATTGTCAATACCAAAGATTTGAAAAAAGTATCTAACTCCAATATCTCTAGCATGCTGGAAGGGAAAGTAGCCGGTGTCCAAATTACAAGTGATGGGCAACCGGGTGCCGATCCTACTGTTCGTATTCGTGGTATCGGTTCATTTGGTAGTACCGCACCTCTGTATGTAGTAGATGGAGTACCAATGGGAACAACTATACGCGACTTTTCTCCAAATGACATCGAATCTCTTCAGGTACTGAAAGATGCTTCGGCTGCTGCCATTTACGGTTCGCGAGCAGCCAATGGTGTGATTATCATCACCACCAAGCAAGGTAAGCAGAACCAGCCTATGAGAGTAGACTACAGTGGTTACACTGGTTTTGACAATGTTCAAAAAGGAGTGTATGATGTAATGGACTCCAAACAATATGGTCAGTATATAAATGCGGCCTTCTCCAATAGCAACATGAATGTTCCCGGTGGATACGATCCTACCAACGCAAACTATTTATATAATACTGATGGCAGTGCAAAAGTGAACACAGACTGGTTTAAAGAAGCATTCAAAACCGGTATTCGCCAGGATCACAATGTTAATTTATCTGGAGGTGGTAATAACAATACTTATAACATCTCTCTCGACTACTATAACCAAAAAGGAACTATGGTGGGTGCTGGGCCAAACTTTGAGCGTTACACAGGACGCATCAACAATACGATGACTGCTAGATTCATTAAATTCAAAACAAACCTCGTATATAGCCATAGTCGTCAGGACAATATGGCTCTCAGTAATGCTAACGAGTATGTACAGGGTCTATATGGTTCACAATATCCTGTAATGGCTTCGGTATTGTTGACGCCTCCAACCATCAAGGCTTACGATCCATCAACCTGGGTGCTTGATGATAAAATTTCGGCTGCAACAAATTACACATACGACTCGTACGGTTATGGTACTTACTATGACGATATACATGGAGACTTGCGTGTAACAAACGTGCTGCTGGAAAATAATTTAATAAAGAGGAACTCAACGGTTGACCGTATTGTTGCTTCAGGTTCTGCAGATGTTGACCTTTTGGATATGGTTGGACGGAAGAACAGCAATCACAAGTTAAACTACAACCTTAACTTGTCGTACAGCCGAACCTCCGCAAAGGACTTAACATTCGTACCTGCTTTTATTCAGAGTACAACCAACTACCTGTCAAAGAGCGACGAGAACCTGTCAGAGGGATATCGCAGTTACAGTGATGCACTTATTGAAAATACGTTAAACTACGATGGTAAGATAGGGCGCCACCACATCAATGCACTTATTGGTCAGACATTTGAGCGCGAACTCTTTCATACACTTACAGGCAAAGGTGTTGATATGACAGAGCCTTACTTTCTGCAGGTAAATAACGCCACTACAACATCATCTGCAAGTTCTGAAAGCGAACACGTATTGGCCTCTTATATCGGTCGTTTAAACTACGACTTTGATGGAAAATACCTGATTTCAGTAACTGGACGTCGTGATGGATCAAGCCGTCTTTCATCAGCTGACCGTTGGGGTTGGTTTCCATCCGTATCAGGAGGCTGGCGTCTGGATCGCGAAAGTTTCTTTCCTGTATCAGAATCGATTATGAACCTATTCAAAGTTCGCGGAAGTTATGGTGAACTTGGTAATGAGAACATTGGAGACTACCAATATATGGATGTCATGTCGAGAAGTAACTATACTTATAGCTTTGGAAATACCAAAGTTACCGGATCTGCGATATCCAACTATGTAAACACAGCCATCAAATGGGAAAAAAAGAGATCTCTTGATTTTGGTGCCGACCTCGCTTTTTTCAACAATCAGTTGGAATTTACCTGCGACTGGTATAAAAATACATCGAGTGACCTACTTTACAGTGTAGCAGTACCTGAGAATGCCGGTGCTACCAACGGAACTGTAACCATGAACGCTGCAACCATGGTAAACTCAGGTCTTGAGTTCTTGGTTGCTTATCACAATCACAAAAACGCTGTTAAGTATGACATCTCGGCAAACTTATCTACCATCAAAAATAAAGTAACAAGTCTGGGTGTTTCAAACGAACCCCGTACAGATGGTTACTGCCGCACAGAGGTAGGACGTGAAGTTGGTTCATTTTATGGTTATGTTTCAGAAGGGCTCTTCCAGTCACAATCGGAAATTGACAACCGTGTCAACTCAGCAGGAACACATATCACTCAAGACGGGGCGCAACCGGGTGACGTAAAATATGCTGATCTGAATGGTGACGGAAAAATTACCGCAGATGATCAAACATATCTGGCTAGCGGAATTCCAAAAGTAAATTTTGGTTTTAATGCTCGTGTTGAGTGGAAAGGTTTTGACCTGAGCGTATCATGTTATGGCGCTGCCGGATTCAAAGCCGTAGATTTTGTAGACGTAGCTTTGCACGGCTCATACGGGGCACTCAACAAAAGCGTTGATTTATTAAATGCCTGGACACCGGACAACACAACCACGGACGTGCCTCGCGTAGCATACAAATCAACCGGTTCAATCACCAACGACATGTTCAGCCAACGCTTTATTCAAAATGCTTCTTATCTGAAAATTGCAAACGTAGAATTGGGGTATAATTTCCCTGACAAATGGTTTGGTGGCTATATTAGTGGCGTTCGCATATACGCATCGGCTCAAAACCTGGCCACTATTACCAAGTATAAAGGTTTTAATGTGGACTTTTCAGGAGGAACATTCACTCCGGGTTACAACTATAGTTCGTACCCAACACCTCAAACAGTGATGTTTGGAGTACGCGCTTCATTCTAATAATATAATCTTAAATAAGAGTATAATATGAAAAATATAAATAAAATTATAATTATGTTGGTGCTTGTTATGGGCATGACTGCCTGTAACGACCAACTTAATATTTCGAACCCAAACAGTCAGACAACTTACGATTTTGGTAATACCGAGTCTGATCTTAATGAGGCAGTTATTGCATGTTACAACCGTATTCGTCTCGAAGGTACATTCGCCCGCGTTGGTTACACCCTGGATGCAGTGCGTGGCGACGAAGTTTGGAATTCATCTCAACAGTGGTACCTGGAGTATGACAACCTCAACTCTCCGGGCACTATCGGAATCGGAGACGAATGGCCATGGCGTGACAACTATCATGTTGTAAACCGCACAAACTTTGTATTGTCCAAAGTAGATGGTGTTAAGATATCAACAGATTCTTACAATCAGATTAAAGGTCAGGCTCTCTTCTTGCGTTCATTGGCATACTATGAACTTGCGACCTATTACCAGACCGCTCCATTGATTACAGACTATGCATCTTATTCAGACATCAACACCATGTATGCAGCCAACAATACTCAGGACGAGTTGTTTGATCAAATTGAAACCGACCTGACAACTGCAATGCAGATATTGCCATCGCGCAGCAAAGGTGGTGAATGGGCTCAGGGACGTGCGACTTGTGGTTCTGCTGCCGGTTATCTGGCGCGTGCACTGATGTTCCGTCATAAATATACCGAAGCCTATGCTGTACTGAAAGACATCATCGCCGGTAAATACGGAGCTTATGACCTTATGGCAGACTATGGAGACAACTTCAAAGAAGGCTCGGCGTACGAAAATAACAAAGAGAGCCTTTTCGAAGTACAATTTATGGACTATGGTACAGGTGGTACCGATCAGGAATGGACTCCTGTAAATATCAGTTCGCAAGCAACTCAGGGGCATGCTGTAGAGAGTAACTACGCTTCCCAACAATTGGGCAGCTGGGGTGACCTTGCTGGATCACCATGGTTATATAATCTGTTCAAAAAAGAAAATTCTACAGATGGTCGTCTCGATCCTCGTTTATACTGGACATTGGTAACCTACGAAAGTGATTATGGCAATTATAAAGGTGCTAAAACTGCGGCTTATCCGAATGGAGATCCTCGTAGCAACACAGTTTATCAACAAGATATCACTGCAACTCCAGTATCGAACACAGCACAAGGCGGTATATCAATCGCTAAATTCACCAATGCCAGAACTAATATTTATAATACGATTACTACAGGTTTGAATTGTGGAATCAACCTGCGTCTGATGCGCTATAGCGATGTGTTGTTGCGTGCTGCCGAATGCGAAAATGAAATCAATGGCCCAACCCAGGCTGCTATCGATTACATCAACATCGTACGTCGACGCGTTGCACTCAAAGACCTAATACTGTCTGACTTCACATCGAAAGATGCTCTTTTTGAACAAATAGCAAATGTTGAACGTCCGAAAGAATTTGGTTGTGAAAACGGGCGCGGAATTGACTTGCTCCGTTGGGGATTCTTCTACAATACAGATCGTCTGAATCAGTTGGTTGAACATGCTTACTACAAGCTCGATGGTACAGCCAACACAGATGTGCTTACAGCAGCAACTGCAAGTGCCTCATCGTTCCAATATTACTCTAAAGGACATGAATATTTTCCAATACTTCAGGCGAATCTTAATGCTAACCCGAACCTTACAGGTAACTCGGCAAACAAGAGTGAAGATAATGGACCTGCATTCTTAGCTAAATGGGCTGTTCATCCTGTTGTAAAATAGGAATCAATTTCTTAAAATAGAGACTTCCTTATCGACGTATTTTTTGAATGTTGATAAGGAAGTTTTTTTAATCAGTCCTGATTGCTATCGGGCTTGTATAGTTACAATATAGAAGATTGATTCTCGTTATATTATAGTCATCAACATATCGTTTGTCATTTACTTATTATTTTCTTATCATGAAACTAAAGTATTTCCCGATTTTAATAGTCGGCATATTAGCTCTATTATTTGTAGGGTGCAAAAAAGATGAACCAACTATAACCGGTGGTACAGATGGAACGGATACAGTAAAAACATTCAGCATCCCTACTTATGCTGACGATTATTCCTCCATATCCTCTTGGTCGAATCGAGACGAGTGGAATCTGGCTAACGTGCACGATCCGTCAGTAGCTTATTACAATGGCTACTATTACATGTACGGTACTGATGCTTCCTATGGAAATGCAGCCGAAGGACATGGACATTTTCAAGGCAAACGTTCAAAAGACCTGGTTAATTGGAACTGGATAGGCGGTCCTTTCTACGATTCTCCAACTTGGGTTGCAGACTCGCTCAACGCCATTCGTACTCGCATGGGTTTGAGTGCCATTGCTAAAAGCAACATTCAATACGGATATTGGGCACCAGTAGTGCGCAAGGTCACGGTTGGAGGAAAAGAGATTTTGCGGATGTACTACAGCATAGTGATCGACAACTACATCAAAACCGGTAAAACCAATACCACTGCCAATTTTGACGGTAGCTGGACCGAACGTGCCTTTATTGGTATGTGCGAATCGAGCGATCCTGCCGGAGCGGTATGGACAGATAAAGGTTTCGTCACCAGTTCATCATCCGATCGCGGCTTAGATTACAATAGAGCGAATACATCGGATTGGAGTGCCTATTTCTACTACAACGCCATCGACCCTACATATATCGTATCCCCCGATGGAAAACATTACCTGATACATGGTTCTTGGCATAGCGGCTTCGCTCTGTTGCAACTTGATCCAATAAGCGGAAAACCCTTAAATAAACTGGGTAATCCGTGGGCAAGCACGACAAGTGATCTTACAAGTAGATATGGAGTGAGAGTAGGGACACGTACAGCTTCATCGCGTTGGCAAGACAGCGAAGCGCCCGAGGTAATATATAAAGATGGTTACTACTACTTGTTTATGGCATACGATGGTCTCGATGTACCTTACAACACACGCGTGGTGAGAAGTACCAGTATTGAAGGTCCGTATTTAGACATTACAGGACGCAACTTTACAAGCGGAAGCGGCGACTGCTACCCGATTGTAACACACCCTTACAAATTTAACTTGAGCAACGGTTGGGTTGGTATATCACACTGCTGCGTATTTCAAAAGCAAGATACCAACGATTGGTTCTTAATGTCACAAGGACGATTGCCAGCCAACGTTGGTGGCAACGCTTCCTCCAATGCTATTATGATGGGGCATGTTCGTCGCTTGGTATGGTGTCCGGCTTCTACAAGTGAACCAAACAACTTGTGGCCAATAGCATTGCCCGAACGTTACGCCGCCGTACCTGATTACGGTACTATAACCAAAGACTCGCTTACAGGAACATGGGAGCACATAAACCTTAAATACAGCTATGGCGTACAAGATGGTGCCTCTGCGCTCACCCTTAATGCCGACGGCACTATATCGGGAGCACTGGCAGGTAATTGGAGTTATGATGCGGCAAAAAAGCAACTAACATTAGGCAACGTTGTTGTTTGTGTTGAACGTGAAGTTGATTGGGAAGCCACCCCACGCCGTGTAACACTTGTGTATGCCGGAACCGAAAAGAATCTAAACGCAACATATTGGGGCAAAAAGAAAAAATAGTCGTTCCTTAATAAGGATATAACTACAAGAGATACAATAAAATGACAAAACTTTTATTTGTATCAGCAAGATTTATCATATTTGATACCTAATTCTTGCAAGATTAATGTAATGCTTGCTGCAGCTGCATTTAACTTCAAAAGGATGATGCCTTAATGGAAATCATCCCTTTATATCTTGTCGGAAAAACTTATTTGCTTAGTAAATTTGATTGTTAAATTCCAAAACATGCCTCTTTTAAAAATTAAATTGAGTTTTTTTAAGGGTCAACTAAATAATTTTTGAAAATCAAAAACGAATGCCTGCAATAAATATTAAAATTCCATTTACAAAAAGAGCATTGAACATAAAAAGCATCGTTTTTTCTTTCGTCCTTTTGAGTTTGATTTTCTCTGCACAAGTTTCTGCACAAGCTGATATAATTGTTCATGATCCGGTCATGATCCGACAAAACAACACGTATTATGTGTTTTGCACGGGCTCAGGAATTTCAGTTTTCTCATCAACTGATATGAAGAACTGGAAAAATGAAGCACCTGTTTTTGCAAAAGCACCTCAGTGGGCGGTTGATTCTATTCCGTCTTTCTTCGGGCATATTTGGGCACCGGATATTTCTTTTTTCAACGGCGAGTATTATTTGTATTATTCTGTTTCGGCCTTTGGCAAAAACACGTCATGCATAGGGTTGGCAACAAACAAGACGCTCGATCTGCATGATCAGAATTTTAAATGGGTCGATCATGGAAAGGTAATTCAATCTATACCGAGCATAACCAACTGGAATGCTATTGATCCAAATCTGATTGTGGACGAAACGGGAGTTCCCTATTTGTGTTTTGGATCTTTTTGGGACGGTATAAAACTGGTGAAACTTTCGCCCGATGCCAAAAGCGTGGATGAAGATCTCCGACTTATTCCTACCATTGCTTCACGGAAGTCCAATTCTGATTTGTACAATCCGCCTGCTATAGAAGGCAACCCGGTAGATGCGGGAGGTAATGCTATAGAGGCTCCCTTCATTTTCCACAAAGGAAAGTACTATTATTTATTTGCTTCGATAGATTATTGCTGCAAAGGAGAGAAAAGTACGTATAAAATGATTGTAGGTCGATCGGAAAAAGTTACAGGACCTTACGTGGATCAGGCCGGAATGCCAATGGCAAAAGGTGGTGGAACTTTGGTACAACAAGGTAACGCAAACTGGTATGGTGTTGGACACAATGCCGTAGTAAGTTTCGATGGTATAGATTATATCTTGTTTCATGGATACGATGCCCATGATGAAGGGAAACCAAAACTAATAATTGAAAAACTTGAGTGGGATAGTAATGGTTGGCCTATAGCCGTTAAACAGGACTGAAATTATAGGATGTCTTAAAACTAAATTACTTAAGTCCCTATGTTTGTAATTTGAATAAAGATGCTATAAAAAAAGTATAAGTCACAAGAGTATTATATCTTTGAGTCTTCACACTTAAATTATAAAAATCAAGTGACTTATGCAAACGCAAAGAAAAGAATTAAATTATGAAGGACAAAATATTTATGTCGGATTAGATATTCATTTGAAAAGTTGGAACACATCTATTTATACAGATAGCTTACATCATAAGACTTTTAATGGTCCTCCCCAACCGGAGGCTTTATTGGAATATCTTATATGTAATTTTCCCAATGGGAATTATTTTTCAGCTTACGAAGCCGGCTTCTGTGGTCTATGGGCGCATTATAAACTAGAAGAACTTGGGATTCACAACATAGTGATTAATCCGGCAGATGTTCCAACAACACAAAAAGAACAAATGCACAAGAGCGACCCTGTGGATAGCAAAAAGATTGGCAGATACCTTCTGGCTAACAAGCTCAAAGGTATCTACATTCCACAAGTTGAAACATTAGAAAACCAATCATTGATTCGAGTACGTAGTACCATTTCAGGGATATGACACGAATCAAGCAACGGATTAAGTCAATGCTTTATTTTCATGATTGAATTTCCCAAAGAGTTTGAGAACGGAAATGGTCATTGGTCAAAACGATTTATTAAATGGTTAAAGACGATTCAACTTCAGTACTCTACCGAAACTGATTCTCTTCAACTCTGGATAAAGGAAGCGGAACGTCAATGCGAGATATTATTGGAAGCGACAAAGAAAATTAAAGATTTATCAACTAGTGAGCGTTATTCTAAAAATATTGAATTAATCAGAAGTGTTCCAGGTATTGGGTTGATTACCGGAATGATTTTACTAGTAAAAATAGAAGAAATTACTCGATTTGAAAATAGTGATAAATTGGCAGGATTTATAGGTTTGATACCAACTTGTCATTCAAGTGGAGAACGTGACAATAAAGGTGAAATTATACCAAGAAGACACAATTCTATGCGTAAAACCTTGATTGAAAGTTCTTGGATAGCAGCCAGAAGAGACCCGGCACTTTGTCTTTCGTTTTCAAAATATTGTAAGAGAATGGAACCAAACAAAGCCGTAACTAGGATTGCACGAAAATTAGTGAATAGAATATTTTTGTTTTGATTACTCAGCAGAAATATGAATATAAAATCGTTTAATAAAGCCTACGAAAACAATCAATATCTGAAGTGACCACTATCTATTACTTGCAGCTCGTCTACTTATTAAGTCTGTGGGGCTTTCTCTTACTTAACTGAAACAGGGATTTGTGGCTTAGTCCACTGATAGAAGGTTGTTTTTGTAGGATTTATATTTGAATAGACTTCGCTGGAGAATTGATAAAATTGGGTTTTCTTAGACCATAAAGCGATACCAGTAAAGTAAAAAAGGGACAGCAAAATGCCATCCCCTTTACGTTTATTGTATAACGCAGAAAGTGTATTGCTATTAGGTTGCTCCCCAGCAGGGCCTATTTCATCTTTAACTTTCGGAGAACAAAGATAATGTGTTTTTAGATTTAATACTAAGAAAATATAATAATACTCTTGAAATTTGGAATACAACATAGAAGTAATAATGCGAATTAAGGGTTGAATATACTTAAATAAAAATGCTGATAATCAGCAAAATAAGTATTAAAATATTTTATATATCAGTAGAAATAAGTATCTTAGAAGAAAATTTACCACAATTAATTCTAAGGGCATGATCTCTACTGTTAAGAAATTAAAGCTCGTAAAAATATACTTTTATGTTTGTAATCGCTACAAAAAAGAGTTGAAATATCTTTGAGAGCGTTTTAGCAACAATAATGAAGCAAAATTTACAGACCAAGAGGCTATTACAATTT
This sequence comes from Paludibacter sp., assembly GCA_028692715.1. Classification (GTDB taxonomy): domain Bacteria; phylum Bacteroidota; class Bacteroidia; order Bacteroidales; family Paludibacteraceae; genus Paludibacter. Next base: position 95,334 of record JAQUWU010000005.1, read on the forward strand.
ATCTTTATGCTATGTGTTTAGAGTATCGTCTTAAGGTAAAACATATACACGTATTTGCTAGCGAGTATCTGCGTGATTGGTTTCCTAAATTACCTTTTTATGAAGCCTTTACCACCCGAATAAATCTGTTGTGTGAAGTTTTCAGTGTTTTATCGGAAACCATTTTGTCTGAATTCATTCCAGATGTTTGTAATAAGCAAATAAGCTTAATAGACTCTATGCCAATTATTACGTGTTCGTGAAAACGGACTCCAAAAGTTGCTCCTGAGATTATAGATAAAGGCTATTGCTCTACAAAAAGCATGTTCTATCACGGGGTTAAGTTACATGGATTAGGTTTCTACCATAAAGGACATCTACCTCATCCATAGCAAATAATCTTTTCCAAAGCATCTGAAAATGATTTAACTTATCTAAAGAGCGTAGCTCCAACCATAAAGAACCGAACGTATTTTGGTGAAAAAATCTATGGTAATGTTGATTATTGGGCAAAAATGGAGAAAACAAATAATTCCAGAATAGTTACACCAATTAAAGATATAAAAAATCAACCTGAGCAAAGTTAGGGAAATGGGGAGGATATACTAGTTAAGGATCTCCCGAATACATTACCATGAAGAATGGATTGGATATTTTCTTTCTAAAATCCGACGCTTTTCTACTCGTTTTAGAAACATTACGAGATGCGCATAAAGAGTAGGTTGAATAAGTGTTGGGTTGAAATTAAAAAAGTCAAAATCACCTCCTAATTTTTGATGGTATCGTTGTTCTCCTTATTGACCATATCTGCCCAACTACAAAAAGTTGATAGGTGCATTAATACTCAAAAAAAAACAAAGAACGTCTTTTATAAAATCCCTACGCAATTTATTTAGTGGGTTGAACTAAAATTTAAAGTACAGCTCACATAGCGAGGAATAAGAAATTTTAGTCTTGGAAATCATGATTTCACAGGAGCTGAAGTGCTTGTAAAAGTATTGATATACAATGAATTATCTAGATAGCAATGGAGCTATTTTTCTGATATTTAGAAGATTAACGAACTATTGTATAATAACCGTTGAAAAATCAGGGATGTAAATATTTGAGTAATATTTTTTTTTGTAAAAGTGACTTTCTAAATTTTGATAATTATCGATATTCAAATGATTTTACTTTTTTGTCCACTTCATGTGTAAATCTATCCCCTTAAAGGATACATCTATCCAACTTAAGTGTTTATTTGTCCTCTTTCATATGTTGGTTTCTTAATAAATTTGTTGCGAATTCTAATTGAAACAAATTTCAGTTGAAAATACTTAGAGACTTAACTCATTGTTTTAAGAATTGAGATTTGGATTCTTTAGAAAATAAATTTATTGTTCAACTAATAATTTATACAAAATGAAAAAAAACTACTTTCTTATTATTGCACTATTTATTTCATTCGCTTTGGGTGCACAGACGACTATTGACATCAATGCCGTTAATACGGCTTACAAGACTACTTTTAATGAAGACTTGGTAATTGATGTAGCTAAAACGGCCTCAAAATTGGCTGCCCCAAGTCTTTCGTATTCTAATCCATTTAATGGTAGAACATTCACTACCGCCGAAATTTCATTTGATGCGTATAATTATGGAGATATTCATGTTTTAGGTTCAATATTTACTATTTATGACGCCACATTGGGCAGAATGTATTTCTCAAATGGTTCATATCTTGGTTATAACACCGGAAGTACTAGCTATTTTGATGCTAACTTAATAAATTATGGCGTTGGAACTGATTTTATTGGAGCAAATACATGGAAAAGTATTAAACTTCAGTTTACAGCTACTGGTTACGCTATGTATGTGAATAATGTATTGGCTTTTAATCAAAGTAGTACAAATGTTACAATTGCTGGACCTCTTACAGATTTCAGCAATGTTATTAATTTCCTTCAAAATGCATCAACGTTGATGTTTGGTACTGGTTCATGGTGGAGCGATAATACTGATACCAATGGCGCTTATTTTGATTTCCAAAGTACTTATCTCAAAAATATTAAATTCACTCCTGACTTTTCGAGTGCCACTGCTATTAATCAACCAACTGTAGATGCTAAAAGCGAACTGGTTGGAGAAGAATATTTGGGTATCAGTGGTGTCAAAGTTGGGAAGGAATATAGCAAACTTTTACCCGGTATATATATCAAAAAGTCACTATATAACGATGGTTCAACGAAGAGTGAGAAAATATTTAAAGTGCAATAATATAGCTAATTTTGATTGATAATTTTAAAATTTAATAGGAGGACATTACTTTGGAAAGTAATGTCCTCCTTGTTTTATATATGTTTACAAAGCAGAAAATAGTCAAAACAATTTTCACTTTACAGGATACGATTATTTCCGTACCTTTGCGTTGCTAAACGCTGCTGTTGAACCTAATCGACACAAAAGCGTTTTATCCGCAAAAACTTTATGCAACCAACGATATACCAATTCACTGATTTTCTTCCCACTACCAAGAAAGTACTTAAGCTACGATGGCTGTATTACGCAGTGCGGCGGATGGAAAAATCGTTATTCAACTCGAAAAAACCGACATCCGTGAATTGCTAAAAGCCGGTTGGATTGCTCCCGTACCATTCGTGGCTAAAACAAGAGATGGCAAAACTGATATCTGGGGTATCATTTGTCGTCCTACGAATTTTGACCCTACTAAGAAATATCCTGTTATTGAATATATCTACGCCGGACCTGGCAGTCAGTATACACCCAAAACATTTATTCCGTATAACTGGAATATGTCGGCACTTGCCGAATTAGGGTTTATCGTTATTCAAATGGATGCCATGGGAACTTCGTTCCGTTCTAAAGCTTTCGAGGAAACATGCTACAAAAACATGAAAGATGCGGGATTCCCCGACCGCATTGCCTGGACGAAAGCCGCTTCCCCCAAATATACATATATGGACATCGAACATGTTGGTATTTTTGGGGCATCAGCAGGCGGACAGGAATTTTTAAAGTTAGAGGCAAAAATTAATTTAATTGCCAAGTTTGTAAACGAACAACAACCTTCTTTAATTGAGAACTCAGATGAGACGTGGGTTGATAACTATGATGTCTGCACATTTTTAAAAATAAGTGAACGCACCTTGCAACGACTGAGATCAAAGGGGTTAGTAACCTACTCTGTTATCTCCTGTATATATTAATTGAAAAAGGTCCGGTAAATCATATTATACTATCACTGAAGTAAAATGAATGCTCTGTCAACACATAGTTCGAAGCAATGAGGAATGCTTACTAGATTTAATTACAAATCATAAGCAGTCTACCGAAAGAAGAAGAGTTACTAAGACATTCATTTCAATCAAATTTCAACCTTATCATTATGGATATCAATAAAGAGAATTTAGAGTCAATCATTGACAGGCTTTTTGAGAAACTTGAAGATACGGATAAAAGATGGATCGATTACTTAATCACGCTGCCTGTTTAAAAGGTGATGAACTATTGGATGATCAAGATTTGATTGGAATGCTCAAAGTTAGCCACAGAACCTTACAGCGTTATCGAACTCAAGGGAAATTACCCTATTGTAAACTAAATGGCAAATCATTTTATCGACTAACGGATATAAATAAATTTATCGATGATCAGTTTATTGGGATGAAATAATTTAGCCAAAAATAGGATGGCTAATAATTTGAACTGCGCAAATCCTGTGCAAATCTGTAAATTAAAAAAGCTAAAACACTTATTTATTGTGCTTTAGCTTTTTAATTTGCTCTCCCTCTTGGACTTGAACCAAGGACCCTCTGATTAACAGTCAGATGCTCTAACCAACTGAGCTAAGGAAGAATTTGGTTGTGCATATTTTTTTGTCAAATGCGTTGCAAAAGTAATAGGTTTTATTGAAATATGCAATATCTTTGCATAAAAAAAACGATTAATCTTATGAAAAAAATTTTAGGAATGGGTAATGCCCTGACAGACATTTTATTGCAAATTGACAATGATGATGTTTTATTGTCATTAAATCTTCTGAAAGGTGGAATGCAGTTGATAAATGCTGAAAGATCAGAAGAAATTAGTGCTGCTGTAAGCAATTTTAGTGCAAAAATGGCAACAGGTGGTTCTGCATCAAATACCATTAACGGAATTACCCGATTAGGATTAAATGCCGGTTTCGTAGGAAAAGTAGGGAAAGATGATATTGGGTTATTCTTCAGCAATGATTCGTTATATAACGGTGTAAAACCCCATTTACTGGAAAGCGAAACTCCTTCGGGAAGATGTACTGTTTTGGTATCACCCGATAGCGAGCGCACACTTTGTACTTTTCTGGGTGCAGCTTGCGAACTGGAAGCATCTGACTTATCGCTTGAAATGTTTTCCGGTTACGATATTTTCCATATTGAAGGTTATTTGGTACAAAACCACGATTTGATTCGTACTGCTGTAAAAATGGCAAAAGAAAAGGGTTTAAAGGTTTCAATTGATCTGGCTAGTTACAATGTAGTGGAAGATAATCTGGACTTTTTGCACGAAATAGTTAACCAATATGTAGACATCGTTTTTGCAAACGAAGAAGAAGCAAAAGCCTTTACAGGAAAAGCACCAGAAGAAGCATTAGATATTATTGCCAGCATGTGCGAAATTGCCGTTGTAAAAGTGGGAAAAGATGGATCGTTTATCAAATCAGGGAACGAAAAAGTGCAGATAAAACCCCGTTTGGCAAAGTGTATTGACACTACTGGTGCCGGAGATTTATATGCTTCCGGATTTTTATTTGGTCTAGCTAAAAATTATTCATTGGAAGTAAGTGGCAAAATAGGTTCAATCGTTTCAGGAAATGTAGTGGAAGTATTAGGCGCTAAAATGACGGATGAAGTCTGGGAAAAGATTCATGCGGATATTAAGAAGTTGGTTGATTAGTTGATGTGATGATGTGTTGATGTGATGATGTGTTGATGTGGTGATACGATAATGTGTTAATGTGTTGATGTGATGATGTGGTGATGTGGTGATGTGATGATACGATAATGTGATGATTAGCCTAGTAACGAATGAATGCTACACAAAAAAAATGAAACTATTTAAACTTTACGGAGCAATTGTACTAGCCATGATTTTTTGGTCAGTATCATTTATCTGGACAAAAATTGCAATAATATCCTTTCAGCCAATGACTTTGATCATGTTGCGCTTAATTATCGCAACATTTTTATTGTTCATATTTAACGTTATAACCGGTAAATTTCAGCGACTTCAATTAAAAGATTTAAAGTGGTTTATCGTTTTAGCTTTTTTTGAACCCTTTTTATATTTTGTGGGGGAAACCTACGGCTTAACTTTAGTAAAATCAACTGTTGCTTCAGTTATTGTTTCCACCATTCCACTTTTTGCCCCCATACCCGCATATTTTATATTGAAGGAAAAAATTAGCAAAGCTAATATTCTTGGAATACTAATCTCATTAATTGGTGTATATTTTGTTGTTTATGAACAAAATGAAACATTAAACACAAATCTATGGGGAGTTGCTCTATTATTTTTGGCTGTGTTTGCAGGTATATGTTATGCTATCACTTTAAGAGAAATCCCCTTATATTACTCGGCAATAAATATCGTGTTTTACCAAAGCTTAATTGGTTTGGTATTTTTTGTTCCCACTTTTTTTGTGACCGATTTTCAAACATATCAGAATTATGATATCACTTTTAAATCGGTTGTAGCATTAGTTTTATTAGCTGTATTTGCATCTGTAATTGCCTTTGTTTTATTTGCTAGCACTGTTAGAAAATTAGGCGTAACGAAGTCCAATGCTTTTGTTAACCTAATACCGGTTTTTACAGCTATTTTTTCATGGCTTATATTAGACGAACTATTAACAATAAATAAATGGATTGGAATTGCAATTGTAGTGGTTGGATTATACATTAGTCAATGGAAAAAAAATAAAATTAAAAGTCAATAAAAATCCTGAATAATGACTTTTATTTGACCAATTTCGCCAAATTGAACTTCGATTTTTATAATATCTAGCCATTTTTACAAACACCGAAATAGTTAAAATAAGCTCCGTAAAACATATTAACTCAACGGGATAGCACAATTAAATAATTGAAAATCAAATATATCTTTGGATTAAGCCCATATTTTTGTAACTTTGTTGATATCGAAACAATAAAAACACAAAAATGATTTTCAACGAAAAACAACAAAACATTGCAAACAGAATTAATGAAGAATCAAGTATCTCTAACTGGAAAGACTGGAAATGGCAAGCCAAAAATGCTATTAAAACCTTAGAAAGATTTGAGTATTTGACCGACATTAAATTTAGCGAAAAAGAGAGGAAAGAACTCAAAGCAACTTTTGATAAATTTCCTTTGTCCATCACACCTTATTATCTCTCCTTAATTGACAAATCGAATTATAAAAACGATCCGGTTTTTAAACAGTCATTTGGGGATGCTCGTGAACTAATAACGTTAGATTCAGAAATAAATGACCCGCTTGCAGAAGACTCTGACAGTCCTGTTGAAGGAATCACACATCGCTATCCTGACAGGGTTTTATTTCATGTCAGTAATGTCTGTGCGATGTATTGTAGACATTGTACACGAAAAAGAAAAGTAGGTGACATTGATCACATACCACATAAAGAACAATTACAAGCCGGCATAGATTATATTGCCAATACTCCTCAGGTAAGAGATGTGTTACTTTCAGGAGGTGATCCGTTAATGCTTTCGGATGAAATGATTGATTGGTTATTATCTGAAATCAGTCAAATACCTCATGTTGAAGTAATTCGTATAGGGACCCGCATCCCCGTTGTATTGCCCTATCGCATCACCGACAATTTAATCTCTGTATTAAAAAAATATCAACCCTTATGGATAAATACACATTTTAATCATCCTCGTGAGATTACAAATTCGTCTAAAGAAGCAATACGTAAATTAGCCGATGCAGGTTTTCCTCTGGGAAATCAATCCGTTTTACTTGCCGATGTCAACGATTGTCCAAAAATAATTAAATCGCTGTGTCATAAGCTTGTAGAAAATCGCGTACGTCCCTATTATTTGTATCAATGCGATTTGTCCGAAGGGCTTTCACACTTCAGAACTCCTATCGGCAAAGGAATAGAAATTATGGAGAGTTTAATAGGTCATACCAGTGGCTTTGCCCGACCAACCTATGTTATTGATGCTCCCGGAGGCGGAGGAAAAATTCCTTTGATGCCAAATTATCTGATTTCATGGTCAACACACAAAGTGGTGTTAAGAAACTTCGAAGGAGTTATCACTACTTATGAAGAGCCTCGAAACTATGAAACTAGTCTTTGTGATGGAAATTGCAGTGATTGTAAACTGGAATTAAATTTGGGCGAAGGTGAAGAGCGTGAAGCAGTTGGAATTGAAAAATTATTATCTGATGAAAATGATACTATTTGTTTAGTTCCTGAAGATAATGAACGTATCCAACGTCGTGAAGACAATGAAAATACAACTGAAAATGACTGATATCATTGAGAAAATAGGCTCGGGGACTTATATTCAACACGGGAAATTAAATGATCGGATTTATTTAATGAAATTAAATAAATCCGATTTCCCCGGAGTTTTAGAAGAAATATTTGCCCTTGCAGAGAAAAACAATTATTCGAAGATATTCTGTAAAGTACCACAGTGGGCGGCAGCTTTTCTATATTCAAAAGGATTTATTGCTGAGGCACAGATTCCACGTTTTTACAATAACAGTGAAGATGTGTTTTTTATGTCGATGTTCCAACCAGAAAGGTTTATAAACCCCGAACACGAGATGCTTGAATTGCTTTCGCAACAACTGCTAAACATTACGAATGCACCTAAAGCAATAGAAGTACCATCGGATTTTCACCTGACCAGACTCAAAACCGAAAATGCCGAAGCAATTGCCGAATTGTATAAAGCCGTATTTGAAAGTTATCCCTTTCCAATTTTCGATCCGAAATACATTATTAAAACAATGAACGAAAATATTCAGTATTATGGAATTGAAAAGGAGGGTAAATTAATTGGCTTGTCTTCGGCAGAGATGGACGAAAAAGGCCAAAATGCTGAAATGACCGATTTTGCCACCCTGCCTGAATTCAGAGGCCAAAAGCTTGCGTATATCTTATTACTAAAAATGGAGCAAGAAATGAAGCTACAAGGGATTTCTACTGTATATACCATTGCACGACTTAACTCCATGGCAATGAATAAAACGTTTCAGAACGCAAACTATAAATATTCGGGGACGTTGATTCACAACACCAATATTTCCGGCAAAATCGAAAGTATGAATGTTTACTACAAGCACCTATATATCTGATATTTATACTCATTCCTATCTATATAATTATATTCCAAAACTTTTGAATTAGCTCGCTATTACCAATTCTAAGCCTCTCTCTTCCCACGTGAGTAATTTCATGAATTAGTTCAAAGTATTTGGACTAAAATCAGCTCCAACCATTAAATACTGTTAATACTTTTACGCTTCTATTTCTGCCTTGTTATTTACAGTTCAGGTAAAAAAAACTTCCAATTTCTTTTTACAACCTGCTCAAAATCTGTTATTAATATTCATTTTTTTGCATAAAAACCAAGGCATCTCCCAAAAAACTCCATCAACATTTTTAACTCATTGGAATTTAGCATATTAAAATTTCAGGGTGTCCCCCAAAAAAAATCAACAATTATTTTCGTTAAAAAAATTTTTGTTATAAATTGCCATCGAATTTATCTAGTCATTTTTTTTGAAAACAACGGTTTCGTAAGAATGAAAAATATTTTACATAAATTAATGTTTTGTTTTTCAAAAATAGCATTTTTAAAAAGAATTCCATTATTTATTTGCGAATAAAATAATGCTCAATTTATATTTCACAAGTGGAGATCATTAAAAGGCTCGCTACTTGTTTTTTTAACCCTTATACAAAATTATGAACTTACTTCAAAACTTAAACAGTGTGGAGAAACTCCATTCACTCATTCTCGAGAAGAAAACAGGCTCTCCAAAAGCTCTAGCCAAACAATTAGGCATTTGCCGCGCAACTTTGTACGTATTACTCGATGACCTTAGTTCATTAAACCTTCCGGTAGCTTATTCACGTAAGTACGAAACTTTTTATTACAAAAAATAAACACAACTAACATTGTTACTTTAGGTTGAACACCACTGATTTGTCAAACAAATTAACGGATGCCATTTCACATTTAGTACATAGGCCTAAACGGAAAAACATCAATTCAATCTAATTAACTTCTATATAGCTGGGAATTAGATCTTCACCATACTTTTTAATTTTCTAAATTCAATAAAAAGTCACACTTTGTGAGTGAGTCTTGTTTTTTTACAATAAAAAACAAGACTATGCGTTATTAACATTGTTTTAATTAGTGTTTAGTCTCACAAATTAACAAATATGAATTTTAAATTTCATCATTTGCATTTCATTAAGCTTAATAACAACAAGTTAGACAAAGAAATATTGTTATTTCTTGTCTGTTTATTTATGTTATCATCCTGCTCTGAAGACATTAAGAATCCACCTTGGGATATTAAAGTTGTACCGGTTGTATTTTCTGTAATTACTCCTGATCAGAAAGTGCAAGTATATGTTGGAAAATCCTATTCGGGAAATGAAGATTCAGATATTGCAACTGATTCAATTCCAAGTGTTTTTATTTCGGAAAAAGATAGTGCATGGGTTGAATTGGAACGTAGTGAAATAGACAGTACGCTCTTTATTGATACCAAAGCTTTACTTAAAGTGAATATGGGTAAAACTTATTTATTAAAAGTGGATTACTTGGGCAAAACGATTTTCGCACAAACATCGCTTCCAACCGAGAGTGGAATAATTACTGATGGTGAATGTATGATTGTAGATAGTAATGCCGGAGGTTCAACTAATGGATCTAACTTCACCTCAAATATATGTGCTCTAAACGTTCACGTAAAACTTCCTGCAAACAATGATTATGGATGTTACTTAACGGCATTTTCAGATAGAATTAACGGATTACCTTTCCTCTCATCTGAAGATTATCTCGATGCAAATTTTACGATATCAAAGGAAATTAGCTCATTCCAATTAAATATTATAACAGTAGACCCCAATTTAAAAAAATTCATACTTGCTCAAAGTGTCAGCTCAAACATGTTTGATAGCGAGGACATTACGGATGTTTTGGCTTCGTATGGAGGCGTTTATCCATCTTTATCAAATATCCAGAATGGAGTAGGACTTTTTGGAAGTTTCCTGATAAATAATAAAATAATTTCGGTAACTAAAAAAGAAACAACAAACTAAATGCTAAAAGAAAAATTCTTTATTAGTATAGCTGTATTGTTTCTTTTTTTTACGGCAATGCATGCACAAGCCTATGCAAAACGTTATCGGGTTCAAGCTACAATAATAGACGGCAGGACTAAAAAAGGGATTAAACGAATTCCATTCACGGTTATGCCATTTAACAAAGTGCTAGATACCAATAATCAAGGTGAATTTTTATTCAATTTGCCGAAGGGCGAATATAGTTTTACAGTTGATTATTACCCCTTTGATAAAAAAGAAACAAAAATAAATTTAAAGAAAGATACTACATTTATTATTGAACTTCATTCGCCATTTGAATCACAATATATTGAAGAAGTAGAAATTTTATCCAGTAAATCTGCCATTAAACAACAAGCAAGTATACAACAAATCGACAGTCATTTGTTAAATGTTCTACCGGCTTTGATCGGTGAACGTGATATACTGAAAGCATTTGCGCAAACTGCAGGTGTAACTTCAAGTAGTGAAGGTGCTGCCGACATGCAGGTTCGGGGCGGAAATCATGGACAAAACCTCTATTTACTGGACGGCGTTCCATTGTATTCAACACAACATTTTTTTGGAATGGTATCGGTTTACAATCCCTTAATTGTGAAAAGTGCAAAATTATATAAATCAGGCTTTCCTGCTGAATATGGTGGAAAGGTTTCTTCGGTTGTAGATGTATTTACAGGAGATGCCAATCTAACTAAATTTTCAGGAGCACTTGATATTAGCCTATTATCCAGCAAAGCTTTGTTTAATATTCCTTTAGCGAAAAATAAAATGGCATTGGCTATTTCCGGACGAATTTCCAACTATAGTTTAATAAATATCAGCTCACTCAACAAATTAAATACTGACGGTGCAAAGTATAATTTATATTTTTCAGATATTAATGCAAATTTATTTTGGAAAATATCCGAAAAGGACAAGTTGAAACTCACATGGTTTAATAATAGTGACGGATTTGGTGTAACTACAAAAGATAAGTATTATATAACTGCATCGTGGATGGATAATAAACAGAAAAATCTTGGATTAAATTGGTATCGAACAATTTCAGAAAATAAAGAAAATCAGTTATTAGCTTATGTAGACAGTTACGGTTTTGACTTTGGGCTTTCTTATATTGGAATTGATTCTGAACTTAAAAGTATAAATCAGCTACTTACCGGGATAAACTCTGTTGGATTGGTTGACAAATTTATATGGAATTTATCCGACAGATTAAAGGTTACAAGTGGAGGTTCGCTTAAAACAATTGGATTTTATCCCGCTCAAGTGCATCTTGCCGATACTACCATAGCTCATGCACAGACTTCTAATTTAATTCAGGTAATAGAGGGAGTTGCTTTTGCCGAATCGCAATACCAATTTGCTTCGAATCAGCAGCTGACAACCGGATTAAGATGTAGCACCTTCGGAAATTCGAGTATTGTATATCCTAACCTTGAACCCCGAATTGGTTATCATGGGATTTTCACCCATGATATTTCATTAAGTGCTTCAATTGGACGCCTTACTCAACTAGTGCATCGACTTGCTAATTCGGGTTTAGGTGTTCCTCTTGAAATATTCATGCCATCTAACAAAGACTTACTGCCCGAGAGTTCGTGGAATTTCTCATTAGGATTAGCCAAGGATTTTTCGATCAAAGAGAATAAATCATCCTTAAAAATAGATGCGTGGTATAAGTCATTTCAGAACATTGCAGAATTTCGAGATGGTTATGATGCTTTGAGTGTGATGTTTAATAATCTAGACATGGCAAATCAAACCATGGAAATAATTACACAAGGAAATGGTAAGGCATGTGGTGTAGATATTTCGAGCAGTTTTATCCAAAAACACTGGTCTTTCTCAGCAGATTACACATTGATGCAGGCTACAAATCAATTTTCAGATTTAAATTTCGGAAAACCTTTTGCTGCTTCCACTGATATTCGACATTCACTGTACCTGATGCTTGAACGAAAATTTTCCACAGACTTAACTATGGCAGTAACTTGGCAATATCGTTCAGGAAAGCCAATAACTGTTCCTACACAATTATTCCAATATCCATCGTACGATTTTGAAACCGGAGCACTTTCGAACTCATATTTTCAGTATCAGGCTATTGAAAATGGACGAAATAACTATAGAACAAAGGCATTTCATAAATTAGATATTACATTAACTAAAAGCTATAAAGTATTTAAACGTCATGAAGGCTCATATTCAATTGGATTGTATAATGCATATAATAGGGCAAATTCTTATATATATTATTTAAGCAAGGAATTGAATTTGGATCGAACTTATAAACCTGTATTAAAATCGATGTCAATGTTTCCTATATTGCCATCATTTAGTTGGTCAATGAAATTCTAATAAAAGAAGAATTAATTATTTAGCATTCAATAATGCAACACTCATAATTTAACAAATAGCATGTAAATAGTACATTACTCAATTCATAATACGACTTTAGATTATTCATATTGTTTAAACGATTATTTATTATAATGATCAAACATTCAGGGTTAAATATAGTTAATATTACAACCAATTCAATGAACATAAACCTCTAACAATAAATTATTTATAATATTCAGCTTAATGTTTTTTTTGAATATATAGTACTATGTATTGCATGGTACTATAAGAATATATATATTTGCAGCATTATTCTAAAATGGTTTATTGGTTAATCAGTTAGCTTGTAATTTATTGTTACAACTCAGCCTCCCAACCCCCTAAAGGGGGAGTTCAGGGGTGTTAATTAAAGTTGATTCGTAAATAAATTGTCTTTATTTTGCATTTATGGTAAATTTACCTCCATGTTTGTGACAAAATTGCTACTCAAAAACAACTGTATTAGTGCTGATTTACAATTTATTTCAACCCATTTACCTTTACAAACTTTATAGACCTTATAAACTTTAAGAACTGTATAAACTTTTTGAACTATACGAACTTTACGAACATATTAAAATGATTACACTTAAAAACATTCACAAAACCTACGATATGGGGCAAGCCTCATTACATGTGTTGAAAGGAATTGATCTTCAGATCGATAAAGGAGAATATGTATCCATTATGGGAGCTTCGGGTTCAGGGAAGTCTACTTTGCTGAATATTCTAGGCATTTTGGACAATTACGAGCAAGGAGAATATTACCTGAACAACAAACTAATACGAGATTTGTCCGAAAAACAGGCAGCTCTCTATCGCAACGAAATGATTGGATTTGTGTTTCAGTCTTTTAATCTGATCAATTTTAAAAATGCGTTGGAAAATGTGGCCTTACCCTTATACTATAAAAATATAAGTCGAAAAAAACGAAATATTATCGCCATGGAATATCTCGACCAAATGGGATTGAAAGACTGGGCATACCATATGCCAAATGAAATGTCAGGTGGTCAGAAACAACGTGTTGCCATTGCCCGTGCTATTATTTCGAAACCCCAAATACTTTTAGCAGATGAGCCAACGGGTGCATTGGACAGTATAACGACTGTAGAAATGATGAAAGTATTGAGCGAACTGAATGCTAACGGATTGACCACCATAATTGTAACACACGAGCAATCGGTAGCTGAAGAAACAAAATCAATTATTCATATAAAAGATGGATTGATTGAACGCATAGAAAAAAAAGTTCATAGATAAATTTAAAATATTCACATTTAAAAATTTAGCCTTATGTTTCCATTTGCAATTTTAATTTTACTTATTCCTATACTTGTAATTCTTGGTCTATTGTTACCAATTATTGCAATTATCGATATTTTAAACAGTAAATTTCAGGGAAATGACAATTTGCTAATGTTATTAATTGTTCTGTTTGTTCCCTTTGGTGCAATTCTATATTTTATCGTTCGTCCTTACAAAAGAATCAGAACCTGAGAATACAACTTTCCAACATAAAAACGAAATAGAATGTTTACAATCAATACTATACAAGAAATTATAGCCAGTCTGAAGCACAATAAGTTGCGTACAGTTCTTACAGGACTCTCCGTTTCCTGGGGTATCTTTATACTTATTGTGTTATTGGGTGCCGGCAACGGATTAAAAAATGGAGTTACTTCCAATTTTAGTCGACGGGCAACCAATACAGTACAAATGTGGTCGGGTACCTCTTCCCTGCCCTATCAGGGATTGAAAAGCGGCCGCTCGCTGGATTTTGCTGAAAAACAAATCGACGCTATAGATGAAAATATGGTTGAATCGTCAAACCAAACAGGGATTATAAGCAAACAATCGACAATTACTTATAATAATGAATTTGGGTCGTTTAGCCTAAAGGGTGTAAATCCATCATATTCTGACATTTTCAATGTAGAGATATTACAGAATAATGGTCGGTTTATAAACGAATTGGACATTAAGAACAACAATAAAGTGATTGTTCTTGATAAAAAAATTGTAGATGTAATTTTTAAAGATGAATCGGCATTAGGAAAAAATGTACAAGTTGGAAATATTGTTTTCAAAGTAGTAGGAATCAATACAAAAAAAGAAGAATGGGGTGATGGAAATGCTTTTATACCTTTTACAACCGCTCAATTTATTTACAATCCCGATCGAAAATTTCACAGCATAGCCATGCAGGTAAACGGACTAAAAACCAAGGAAGATAATGATGAATTCAATGACAAATTGAAAAAAACCATGTCGCAGAGTTTACGCTTCGATCCGGATGATAGTCAGGCACTTTGGCTTAGAAACTCTCAACGTGATTATATTGAAACCATGAAGATATTTGACGGGATAACACTATTCGTCTCAATAATAGGCATTTTCACACTAATAGCCGGAATTGTAGGGGTTAGTAACATCATGCTGGTAACTGTAAAAGAACGTACCCGCGAAATTGGCATACGAAAAGCACTTGGAGCACCTCCCGCAAACATTCTGCGCTCTATCATTATCGAATCGATTTTAATCACTACCATTTTTGGATATATTGGGATGGTATTTGGTATTGGATTAACCGAGATTATTAATTATATAATGGTTCAATCTGCTGCTCAAAACCCATCCGATACCGGAATGTCAGTATTTAAAGATCCAACTGTACAACTATCCTATGTTTTTATTTCAACAGGAATATTAATAATTGCCGGAGTAATTGCCGGTTATCTGCCGGCCCGAAGAGCGGTAAGAATTAAACCGATAGAGGCGATGAGGGAGGAATAAACACCTCATCCCAACCCTCTCCTAGAGGAGAGGGAGTAAGAGAGGGAGTAAAATCCGAATTTAGAAAACAAAAAAGTAAAAACATGAAAAATTTAAGTGATAATAAAACCAATACTAACACAAAAGCCCCCTTTAGGGGGTTGGGGGCAGTGCTATCGTCTGTTTTCGATCTCGATCGGTGGCAGGAAATATGGATAACCATAACGCACAACAAATCAAGAAGTTTTCTGACCGCCTTCGGTGTGTTTTGGGGAATGTTTATGTTGGTAGTCATGGTTGGTGCGGGTAATGCTTTACAAAGCGGCATGAATTCACAAATTGAAGGTTTCGCCACCAATTCTTGCTTTATTTGGGCCGAAAACACAGCCGAACCATATAAAGGATTTAAAAAAAACAGAAACTGGAATATGTTGAACGAAGATATTCCAATTTTGATAAATAAAATTCCTGAGATACAATACTTAGCACCTGTTCTTTTTGGTGGTGGAGACAATAACAATGTTACCCGTAATGATAAAGTTGGCTCGTTCAGCGTAAAGGGAAATTATCCTTCGTACAATATGATTGACGAAAGTAAAATGATTAAAGGTCGTTATATTAACGATATTGATATAGCTGAAAAAAGGAAAGTGTGTGTGATTGGGGAACGGGTTCTGGAAGTTTTATTTCCTAAAGATGAAGATCCTATTGGCAAAAATATTCAGGTTAATGGAATTTATTTTCAGGTAATTGGAGTTGCTCAACATACTTCCGACATTAATATAGGAGGCGATAGCCAAGAGACAGTAGTTCTTCCTTTCAGCACAATGCAACAAGCCTTTAATCAGGGAAATATTGTACATTTTCTAGCTGTTACTGCTCAACCGGGCATTAAGGTACAAGTAGTGGAAGATAAAATTCATGAGGTATTAAAGTCATTACACAATATTTCTCCTGAAGATAATAAAGCCGTGGGTGGAATGAACATTGAAGATCAATTTATGATGTTTCTTTATCTGGGCATTGGAATTGCCAGTTTGATTTGGATTGTGGGATTGGGAACATTGCTTGCCGGTGGAATAGGTGTCAGCAACATTATGTTGGTTACCGTACGCGAACGGACCAAAGAAATTGGAATTCGCAGAGCATTGGGTGCCACACCAAGGAATATTATCACACAAATTCTGAGTGAGAGTATTATTCTTACTCTTATAGCCGGTGTGTCAGGATTGATGCTGGGAGTTGGATTAATGCATCTCGTAGGAATAGCACTCAGTCAGAGTGATCAGTTTTTCAAAGATCCGCAAATTAGTTTTACCGTTGCAATAGCTTCATTATTTATATTACTGATAATAGGGACATTGGCCGGATTTATTCCGGCTAACAGAGCCATGAATATTAAACCGATTGAAGCGATAAGGGAAGAGTAGTTGATGTGATGATGTGGTGATATGATGATGTGATGATGTGATGATGTGATGATGTGGTGATGTGGTGATGTGGTGATGTGATGATGTGGTGATTTGTTGATGTGGTGATTTGTTGATGTGGTGATGTGGTGATTTGTTGATGTGGTGATGTGGTGATGTGGTGATGTGGTGATGTGGTGATGTGATGATGTGATGATGTGGTGATGTGATGATGTGATGATGTGATGATGTGATGATGTGATGATGTGATGATGTGATGATGTGATGATGTGATGATGTGGTGATGTGATGATGTGGTGATGTGATGATGTGATGATGTGGTGATGTGATGCCTAATTTCATGTAATTAGATATAAATTTCATTCAAAAAAAATAAATAAAAATAATAAACTCAGTTTACTTGTCAACTTGATTACTCGTCTTCTAGCACTTGTAACTCGTAACATGTAACTCGTAACTAATTTACATTATGAAAAAAATCTTTAAGTATTTTTTACTACTACTCTTAGCAGTAGCTGTTTTAGGAACATTTTACTTTTTGTGGAAAAAATCTCGTCCTGTTGTAAAGATTTATGAGATTGAAGTAGTCAAAAGGGGTGATATTGATAAACGTACTGTAGCTACAGGAAAAGTAGAACCACGAAACGAGATTCTGATCAAACCTCAGATGTCAGGTATTATTGCCGAAGTGTACAAAGAAGCCGGCGATATGGTAAAAACCGGTGACGTGATTGCAAAAATTAAAGTTATTCCGGACATGGTAAGCTTAAACAGTGCTGTATCACGTGTAACAAGAGCACAAATTTCTTTTGATCAAACAAAAAAGAATTTCGATCGTGACAGCAAATTGTTTCAGGATAAAGTTATATCGAGAGAAGAATTTGAAAAAACACAACTACAATTTAGCAGCGATAAAGAAGAATTGAAATCGGCAAAGGACAACCTGAGCTTAATTCGCGATGGTGTTTCAAACGATAAATCACAGTTGAGTAACACATTGGTGCGTTCAACCATTAACGGAACAATTCTGGACGTACCCGTAAAAGTGGGAAATTCAGTCATTCAATCCAACAATTTCAACGATGGAACAACCATTGCCACCGTTGCAAACATGAGCGATATGCTTTTTGTAGGAAAACTGGACGAAACAGAAGTGGGTAAAATAACGGTTGGAATGCCAATGGATATCACAATTGGTGCTATTCAGGATCAAAAATTAACCGCTACACTTGAATATGTTTCTCCAAAAGGAACGGAAGAAAACGGAGCCATCATGTTCGAAATGAAAGCCGCTGTAAAAGTACCGAAAGATGTGTTTGTACGTGCTGGGTATAGTGCTAATGCGGAAATTGTACTTTCTAAATCGGGAAATGTAAT
This sequence comes from Paludibacter sp., assembly GCA_028692715.1. Classification (GTDB taxonomy): domain Bacteria; phylum Bacteroidota; class Bacteroidia; order Bacteroidales; family Paludibacteraceae; genus Paludibacter. The sequence goes on from JAQUWU010000005.1 coordinate 113,652, forward strand.
TACCATTCCTGAAAGTTGCATCGAATTCAGCAGCGACACCGCTTTTGTATATGTTCTTAAAACCAAAGATCCCCAAACCTTTGAAAAGAAATTGGTTAAAATCGGATTGTCCGACGGTATAAAAATAGAAGTGAAAAGTGGATTGAAAGTGAAAGATAAAATTCGTGGTGCTGAAGTGCTGGAAAAGAAATCGGAAGTGAAAAAAGAAGAAAAAAAATAACAAAATAGATATGAAAAAAATATTTATGATACTTGGAGCATTACTGGCAGCATTGCTGGTGAATGCACAACAACCCTGGACACTTCAACAATGTGTGGATACAGCATTGGCGAATAACCGCAATGTAAAACAACAAGCTTTAACAAAAAAAACGAAAGAAATTGCCTATCAGCAAGCACGTCAGGATTTATTGCCAAACCTGAATGCCTCTGCTAATCAAAGCTGGAACTTCGGTCGTTCGGTAGATGAATATTATGCAACAAAAAGTTCTAGTAGTTTTGGTATTTCATCAAATCTCACCTTGTTTGATGGACTAAAAATGAAGTACAACATCGATGCACGTAAATCTGAGATGTATGCGTCGGAGGCTGATTTGGAAAAAATCAGGCAGGATATTACATTGAGTGTGGCAGCCGGGTTTCTACAAATTCTGATGAACAAAGAATTATTGCAAATTGCAGAAGATCAGGTTGGATTGACAAAAACAAAAATTGATCAACGAAAGGTGTTGGTTGATAATGGAAAAATGGCCGAAGGTGAAATGTATGAACTTTATGCAGAGTTATCAAAAGAAGAATTAAACCGAACTCAAGCGGAAAATACGCTAAAACTTTCATTACTAGATTTAGCACAGATTCTTGAACTTGATCACTTTGAAGATTTAGATATTGAATCACCAGAAAGTCTATCGGACAAAGAATTAACCTTACTTTCTGCCGATGCTGTATTTGAAAGTGCTTTAACTCATCGCCCTGAAATTAAAGGAGCCGAATACAGATTACAAGGAAGTGAAACCAATGTATTAACTGCAAAATCTGATTTTTATCCAAGTTTAAGCTTAGGTGCTCAATCCGGAACCGGATATTTTAATGCTACGGGTGCTGATAACTTTAATACTCAGATTTCTGACAATTTAAAAACTTCAATCGGGTTAACTTTGCAAGTTCCAATTTTTAATAAATTCGACACACGTAATCGTGTTCGTACAGCTCAGATTGGTGTAGAAAGCAGTAAGTTGGAAATGGACAATGCAAAACGGGAATTGAAGAAAACAATTCAACAAGCTTATTATAATGCAGTGTCGGCACAAAGTCGTTGGGAGGCAGCAAACAAGTCCGAGATTGCTAGTAAAGAAGCTTATCGGTTTGTAAATCAAAAATATGAAGCAGGAAGAGCCAATGTATATGAATTGTATCAGGCCAAAAACAATCTAACACAGGTACTTTCCGAACAAACACAAGCCAAGTATGAGTATATTTTCAGAGTAAAGATTCTGGAATATCTAAAGTAATTTGGGTGATTTGTGGAACTATTTTGAGATGATTGGTTAATTAGTTAACTTAACTTTCGCAAGTTCTCATATAGGGGTTTCCACCCCTAGCCCCGACCTACTTTTTGCCTTGACGCAAAAAGTAGGCAAAAAAGTCAAGACTACGCCTGCTTCACTCGAAAAACTTACGCTCGGTAAGCTCAAATCGTCCAAACTCATTCCGACGAAATACGTCGAAACTCAAACAAGGACGATTTTTAACCGCTTACCTCACTTGTTTTTCGGTTCACCAGCCGAGGTCGCGCATTCAAGAACGACATCGGTATACGATAAAACGTATTTTAACTTATAGTAAAAAGATCACAAGAAACTATATGCAATATTTATTCGATGAAATAGAATTTTATAACCAGCTCATTATCAATATATAAATTTAGATATATCAATATTTATCAATAAGTTAAATGCTTGCGAAAGTTGAGTTAGTTAACCGGCTGATTTGTGTTATGTAACTATTCTTTTCAAAAAACATAAAACATAAGCCAAAAGAATGAACATAAAATATTAAAGTTATTAAAAAGATGAATGCAGATAATATAAAATCGCAAATGCGAAAAGGCTACTTGGAATATTGCATTCTGCTTATTCTAAAGAAGAAACCGGCCTACACTTCGGATATAATTGCCGAACTAAAAGACGCAAAACTGATAGTAGTAGAAGGCACTTTATATCCTTTGCTCACGAGACTTAAAAATGGCGAGTTGCTTGATTACCGTTGGGAGGAATCTACACAAGGTCCACCCCGCAAATACTACGAAATGACTTCACAGGGTGACGCATTTCTTCAAGAACTCGAAAATGCATGGGAAGAAATTAACAATGTAGTAAAAAAAATTAAAGCCTCACCTGCTCATACTGATGGAGTGGCATATTGAAATAAATATAAATCGAAATTCATATTAAGTATTTAATAAATAGACTCTTAAACTATCATATTTAGGAGACAAAACAAAATCCAATTATGAAAAAAACATTAACCGTTAATCTGAATAACATCGTTTTTCATATAGACGATGATGCTTATGACATGCTTCAAACCTATCTTTCCGAAATAGCCGAACATTTTCAAGCTGAAGATGAACGCAAGGAAATAATGAACGATATAGAAGCCAGAATTGCCGAACTTTTCACCGAAAAACTTCAACGGAATAAAAATGTCATTAATCTCACTGATGTTCAGGAGATTATTGAAATCATGGGTAAACCAAGTCAGTATGCCGACGAAGATGAAGAACCGCAACAACAAAAATCAGATAAGAAACAACAAAAAACCCGACGTTTTTACCGCGATCCTGAAAATGCTGTTTTAGGAGGTATTGCAGGTGGTATTGCAGCCTATTTCGATTGGGATGTAACCCTTATAAGAATATTACTCGTCGTATTAGTTTTCCTTGGGGTAGGATTTATTATCCCTATTTACATTGTAGTTTGGTTTGTTGCGCCTCAGGCACTTACAGCTTCGCAACGTCTTGAAATGCAGGGTGAAGACGTGACTGTGGACAATATAAAAGCCGAGATGAACAATGTGAAAAACTATATGGAAAGCGATAAATTTAAACAGTCGGCTTCCACTGTAGGCGAAAAAAGTCTCGATATATTAAAACTGTTTTTCAAAGTAGTTTTTGGCTTTATTGGAGCTATATTGGGAATTGTAGGTGTTGTATTGATAGGTGCTTTAATTATGTTAATGTTCTTTTTGATTTTCGAACCGACAGTATTGAGTGGATTTGCTCCCGAACTGGTTTCCAATTGGGGATTAATTTCTCAGGATAAAATGGTAATGCTCATTATATCTTTAATTCTTGTAGCAGGTTGTCCTATTTTCTTGTTAATCTACTGGGCTATTCAAATAGTTTCAGGTCGCAAAAACACCTCTAAAACAGCTTCATGGGTAGTTTTGATACTCTGGCTAGCCGGTTTATTTATGTTTTACAGTATTGGTGCTAATACTCTTCTTCATTTAAAAAATTTCAATGGACATCCTATTTCAATAAACTGGAACGATAATGATTCACCTATGGTGGATGAAGTTAGAGATTGTGAAACATTTAATAGCATTGATGTATCGGGGAATATTGAAATTACGCTTGATCAGGACTCAACACAGATGCTAACAATATCTGCACCTAGCGATTATTTATCAAGCATTAAAACAGAGGTTAATAATGGAATTTTAAGCATATACACTGATGAGATATTTTTAAATCGGAGTATAAAAGCACATATCACAGCAACATCACTCGATAAAATTGTGGCAAAAGGTGCGTGTCAAATAAAGAACCATTCAAAATTCACAGCGAAAGATTTATGCTTAGAATTAGCAGGTGCCAGTCAGGCTAATATGGATCTTGACATTGAAAACAAAATTGAAGTAGACATTACAGGCGCATCAAAGCTTGAATTAACAGGCACTTGCAATACTTTTAACGCAAAAAGTGTAGGTGCAAGCGATATTAGAGCCGACCGATTGCAAGCTAAAAATGCTATTATATATACGGCTGGTGCTAGTCATGTAAGAATTTATGCTTCCGAAAGTTTAGATGCTGAAGCCTATGGAGCAAGTGAAATTGATTGCAAGGGGAAACCCAAAATTGTCAAAAAAACAGACTTTATTGGTTCTACAATTCGTATCCGATAAATAACCATTAACGATTAATAAGAAACTAATATTTAACAACTGCTAACTGTCAACTGCTAACTGCTAACTGTCAACTGTCAACATCATGGATTATCGTGAACAATTAGCCCGTCCGCTTTCCAAACATTTTGTGGATATAATAGTATACGAAGTATTATCGCATCCCGATGATTTCAATTTAGTATATCAATTAATATTTGATGTAGATAAGAAAGTAGCATGGCGTGCAGCATGGGCTTGTCAAAAAATAAGCGAAAAGAAACCGGAATGGTTTACTGAAAAGCATTTCAACGAACTGGCAGATAGATGCATTTCAACAAAACATGGCGGTTTGCAAAGAGCTTGTTTATCAATATTATACAATATCGAAATGCCTGATTCAATACCAGTTTTACTTATAAATTCTTGCTTCGAATGGATGGTTTCGCCCCGCTACCCCATTGCTGTTCAAGCCTATTCAATGAAATTATTGTATCGTATTTGCCTAAAAGAACCCGACTTCATCCCAGAACTTAAAGCCTATCTCGAAAATATGCATCCGGAAGATTATTCTGCAGGGTTTATTTCGAGTCGTAAGAATACACTTAATTTATTGAATAACATTAAGTTCAATTAAGCTGTTCAAAAGTAAATCTGCAAAACTGCACATTTTAACAATAAAAGTGTTACTTTTGCTCCGATATTCGAGCAGCAAAATGCTGCTTTTTACTTTTAAGTTTAATTAAATAAAAAGTTTTTATGACTTTAAAGAAAAACATTCTGGCATTACGACAAAAAAAAGCAATTGTTGAGAAAGGTGGAGGCGACAAAGCTATTGAGAAACAAGTTGCTATGGGTAAAATGACTGCCCGTGATCGTATTCTTGCATTGTTAGACGCCGGTTCATTTCACGAGTACGATCTTTTTGTTGAACACGAAGAACGTAATTTTGGGATGGAAAGCAAAGAGTTGGCAGGTGATGGTGTTATTACCGGAACAGGGACAATAAAAGGCGCTCCTATTTGCATTTACGCACAGGATTTTACTGTAATGGGTGGTTCTCTTGGACTTAAACATGCTCGTAAAATCACTAAAATCATGGATCATGCTTTACGCATGAAGATACCTTGCATTGGAATAAATGATTCGGGTGGAGCTCGTATTCAGGAAGGTATTGGCGCATTAGCCGGTTATGGTGAAATTTTCTATCGTAACACAATGGCTTCTGGAGTTATTCCACAAATATCTGTTATTTTAGGTCCATGTGCAGGTGGTGCGGTTTATTCTCCCGCTTTAACCGACTTCGTTTTTGTGGTAGAAAACATTTCTAAAATGTTTATTACCGGACCAAACGTAATTGAAACTGTATTGGGTGAAAAAATTTCGCAGGAAGATTTAGGTGGAGCTCGTGTTCATGCCGAAATTACCGGGAGTGCACATTTCTACGCACAAAGCGAGTTAGAATGTTTTGAACAGATAAAAGATTTAATATCGTTAATTCCGCACAGTAATCAGCGAAAAGCAGAAAGCGAAGAGCCAAAACTTCCAAAAAACCCAAAGAAAATTGAAAGGATTATCCCTTCAGATCCTAAGCAACCTTATGATGTTCGCGAAGTGATTAATGCTCTTGTCGACGATTCAAAATTCCTCGAAGTTCACGAACTATGGGCAGCTAATATCGTGATTGGCTTTGGACGTATGAATGGTGAAACAATTGGCTTTGTGGCTAACCAGCCATTATACCTTGCCGGTGTACTGGATTGTGATGCATCAGATAAAGCGGCTCGTTTTATTCGTTATTGCGATGCATTCAATATTCCAATTATCACATTGGAAGATATGCCGGGTTATTTACCCGGAGTTGATCAGGAACATGCCGGTGTAATTCGTCATGGTGCAAAAATGTTATACGCATATTCCGAAGCAACCGTTCCAAAAATCACCGTTATTTTACGAAAAGCTTACGGTGGAGGTTATATCGCCATGAATTCGCGTCACCTTGGTGCTGACTTTATGTTAGCATGGCCAAGTGCCGAAATAGCAGTAATGGGACCTGAAGGAGCTGCTAACATTATTTTCCGAAAAGAAATTATGGAGGCTGAAGATGAAGATGCTATGCGTCAACAAAAAGTTCAGGAATATATCGAAAAATTTGCCAATCCATTTGTGGCCGCCTCAAAAGGGTATATCGATGCTGTTATTGAACCATTGGAAACACGTGACATGATACTTCATGCGTTAAAAGTTTCAGAACACAAGGATGATTATCGTCCGACTAAAAAACACGGAATTCCACCGTTCTAATTAATAATTAATAATTCTCAATTAATAATTAAAAAATTAGAATCAAAATTATGCAAAAAGAAAAACCAGTATATGAAGATTTTGCGGTAACTGCGCGAAAATATCAAACACTCTTGACAAAAAAATTTATCAACAGAAAGCAATGGGTAGATCCAAACCCCAATGAGGTGCAATCTATCATTCCCGGAACTATTTTGGAGATTTCTGTCAAAGAAGGAGAGGTATATAACGAGGGAGAACCATTATTAATTCTTGAAGCCATGAAAATGCAAAATAGAATTCAAATGCCATTTACAGCACGTATTAAAAAGATAAATGTTGAAATTGGTGTGAGAGTTCCAAAAGATTCGCTAATGGTAGAACTTGAAGCGGTGGAAATAGAAGAATAAACTTCTTTATTTTACTAAATATAGAAACGGTTAACCACTATGTGATTAACCGTTTCTTTTTGATCTTACTCCACTCCTCTCTGCCGTTAGAGAAGTCCGAAAAAGCGAAAAATAGAGATGAGTGTATGTTCTGAAGCTTATCGGGTTTTATTTTAGCAAATAATAATGCACAAATCCCATTATTTCCATTGTCATAGCTACACAAATGTGTACAATTACACCACCCCAGATATGACGCGTCTGATAAGCAAGTGCACCTAAAATATATCCACCAAATACCGACGAAATTGTTTCTCCCAGAGGTTTTCCAAAGTGAATGGTCGCATACATTGCCACCATTGGAAGAACCGCTTTGCGCCCCAGCAAACTAATCATACCAATCACCAATGCTCCTCTGAAGACAAGTTCAGTCATTACAAAATCGATAGAATAAGTAGATTCGAAAATCAGCGTTTTCGCCCAAGCCGGCAAACCAAAAACGCCATCGTACAACCAGGGTCGAAATTGAGGATAAGCAAACATAAAATCAGATGTAAATGACATACCCACCAAAAAAGGCATCAACATTAGAAATAATAACAGATAAGCTCTGATATGTTTTGCATTGGAAGCCAACCCATATAAACCCTTAATATCTTTATCGATACTTATTTTCAGCACAAACAAGGGCAGAATAAAGAAGACACTTCCTTTTAATTGGGAGATTAATCGCAACACAAAAAGCTTTTCTTCATTAAATAAAGTAGGGAATTGCCAGTTGCGATAGCTATAAAACCCAATGGCAACTCCGTACAAAACAATAAAAAAGAAACTTTTCAAGTAAAAGTGACTATTTTTAAGCGTTTTATACTCTTTTTGGAAAATCAATACCGGAATAGCGACAGCAAAATACATACTTCCGTAGAAAATAGGAAACATCCACATCGAATCATTTGTGAAATACGATGCTCGGAGAGTATCTTTATAAAACCCAAAATTATAATTCAGAAATATACATACAAATACCAGCAGGAAAGTATAAACATACGAAATCAAATGAAAATCGTTTTTTATAAAAGAGATCACTTCGTTTACGAGCAAATAGAGCGATTTTTTTAATGACATAATTCATTTGTTTAACTTTAAAGTATGGGTTAATGTGCTAATGAGATAATGTGGTAATGAGTTGATATACTAATGAGATAATGGGTTAATGTGATATTGAGTTGATGAAAGAATGAGTTGATATGCTAATGAGATAATGAAGTAATATGCTAATGAGTTAATGGGGTAATATGCTAATAGGGTAATGGTGTGTTTGGTTCTTTTATTGTTTTTACAAACATTAGGAACTTTACAGACTCCACAAACAGCATAATCAACGTATTACCTGTCAGCTACTATCGACCAACTACCTACTTTTCCTCGTTGATCAGCAAAACGCTCAAAGGTCTTGCAGACGCTTTGAGGTTTTCTTATCTACCAACTGCTTACTACATACGACTCTAATTACCAACTATTTCCGGGTTATCGGTCAAACGCTCAAAGGTCTTTTAGACGCTTTGAGGTTTTCTTATCTACAAATCAACAATTAATAATTGACAATTGACAATTGACAATTACCTACTTCATCATAATCCCCTTCACCACCTTCAGATATTCCTGTTCAAAATTAGGTGTAAAGATATCATTTCCCAGCGCATTCTCGATTTCTTGCATTGTCCAAAATCTTCCTTCAGAGATTTCTTCCGGATCCGGAATTATTTCCCCATCGTAAATACAATAATGGCTATGAACCAGCTCAGCTTCCATGTCGGATACAAATTTATAACGGGTAATAAATAGGGGCTGAAAATCTTTGATGCCAAGCTCCTCTCCTACTTCACGCCGAAGTGCGAATTCAATTTCCTCTCCATAATCAACATGTCCACCCACCGAAGTATCCCATTTTCCGGGTTGAATATCCTTGTTCATATTTCTTTTTTGTAAATACAATTCTCCATGCGCATTAAAAACATGTAAATGGATAACCGGGTGTAACATAAATGTGCCGGAATGACATTCTTTTCGGGATGCTTTCCCAATTACTTCACCCACTTCATTAACAATAGGAAAATACTCTGTTGTGTTCATTAAGAATTTTATTAATTCGGTTGCAAAATAAACAAATTAAAACTAAATTTGACCGAAATATGGAGATTATTTACATTTTCACATCTATAAAGAGTATATTTTCATAGATTGTATTTAAAAATTTTGCTGTACTTATTGTATCTTTGCAAGACATAAAAAAGCCAACTATTTTTCCAATTGAAGAATTATTACAAGAATTATCAACCGTTTGAATTTGATGAATGAAAAAATACTCTTACACGATTAACATATTATTTAAAAAATCACATAATTAAATTATATAAAGTAAAACATTCAATGAGAAAGTTTAAAATTGCAGTTATAGGTTTGGGTTACGTTGGGTTACCATTAGCAATAGAATTTGGAAAAAAATACAACGTTCTGGGTTACGATATAAACAAAGAACGTGTAGAAGAATTACAAAGAGGCTATGATCATACGCTCGAAGCAGATTTGGACGGATTGAAAACAGCTACAAAATTACGGGATTCAAATGCTGTGCTTGGATTATCGTTTTCAAGTAACGAAGAAGATTTAAAAGACTATAACACTTATATTGTAACGGTACCAACACCCATTAACAACTTCAACATGCCAGATTTACGACCATTGATTGGAGCTTCCAAAATGCTCGGGCGGGTTATCAGTGTAGGCGACATAGCCATTTATGAATCAACGACCTATCCCGGATGTACCGAAGAAGATTGTGTTCCCGAAATTGAAAAAGTGTCAGGATTAAAATTTAATACCGATTTCTTTGCCGGATATAGTCCAGAACGTATTAATCCCGGCGACAAAATAAATACACTTACCAAAATCAAAAAAGTAACATCCGGTTCGACTCCTGAAATTGCTGATTTGGTAAATGGACTTTACGCATCAATTATTACAGCCGGAACACACAAAGCTCCGAGCATAAAAGTAGCTGAAGCCTCAAAAATTATTGAAAATGCGCAACGTGACGTGAACATTTCGTTTGTAAACGAATTGGCACTTATTTTTGACAGAGTGGGTATAGACACCAACGATGTGATTGAAGCTGCCGGAACAAAATGGAATTTTCTTAAATACCGTCCCGGATTAGTGGGTGGACATTGTATCAGCGTTGACCCTTACTATTTGGCCAGTAAAGCCGAATCATTAGGATATGTTCCGCAAGTCATCCTTTCCGGAAGACATGTAAACAATAGCATTGCGCCTTTTATAGCCAACAAAGTACTTAAACTAATGATAAATAAAGATCATAAAATTTTAGGTTCAAATGTATTATTGCTAGGTGTAACATTTAAGGAAAACTGCCCTGACATCAGAAATACTAAGGTGGTGGACATTTACCATGAAATCTGTGAATTCGGAGCAAATGTTGATATTTACGACCCCTGGGCTTCAGCCGAAGAAGTAAAACATGAGTATGGACTCAATATCATTAAAGAACTGGATGACAACAAAAAATATGCTGCGGTATTACTGGCTGTGGCTCATGATGAGTTTAAAGAAATTGATTTTGAAAAATACCATAACAATGGCTCTGTAGTTTTTGATGCCAAAGCGGTAATTGACAGACGATGGGTGGATGGAAGACTTTAATTAATTGACAATTGATAGTTGATAGTTGAATATCACTTTTTTGATAAGCTTAATTTGTTGTTTTGGAATGCTGCGATAGTTAATATCGTTGCTTCATACAAATAATATCAATAGCTTATTCCTTTCGGACAAGTAGAATAAAATTGAATAATTAGAAGATTTTTAATTGCAACCGTTGAAATAGATCAATGCGAATCAAAATCGCCCATTTAGGGATTTGGGGATCAAAGAAAGCATTATTTTTTTTAACCTTGACGAAGGGAGCTAAGCAGTTAGTATCAATGAGACGAACTTGAACTATATTGTTTGTGCAAACGGTATTATATCAGAAGACCTATTAACTGGTTATAATATTTACTAAATTCATCTCAACAACCAAGGTCGATGTAAATAAGCTGGATTGTATATTATTGATGACAAATTGATTAATGAATGATTGATGAATATAGAACCGAAGTTAAAAGTTAATTATTCTAAATAATCTTTGAATTTTTCAAGCTGAAACAACATTTAAATCAAATGATAATCCTGTTATTTCCATCAACACCAAAGGTATGAGAATTAATCACTTATAAAAATACCAGTAGAAATACACAACTTATCATACTAATTTACAACATTTTGTATTTGTTTCATTTAAAAGAAACTGCTAACAATAAAATTTTAATGTCGCAATTATTACAACACGATGTAATAGACTGTTGAATGTGTTAATTATAAAGCATTTTTTTTAATGTTCGATTTCACTAAAAAACCCGTAATTTTAATATAAATTTTATATATCTTTGTCAAGTTTACACTGAATCTTATCAAGTGGCGAATCGGTAATGAAAGCCAATTCCGCTTACAAAAATCAGCAATTTATTTATTATTTAACAGTCAATATTAAATAATTTATATGTTAATACGAAATTGTTTTTTTTGAATAATACAATCACTACTGTAGAAAGTCAGTAATTTGTTTGTTTATTCAGCTGTCGAAGAGTGTTGACCTTAACTAAATGAACTGGTATGTACTTTATACTTCTTCCCGCGCTGAAAAGCAGGTAGAAAAAAATTTAATAGCGGATGGAATTGAGGTTTTTTTACCATTACATCTTTCTCCACGAAAGTGGTCGGACAGAATAAAGATGGTTGAAGTCCCCTTATTTTCATCCTATATTTTTGTAAAGACTGATGACAATACGTTGAGAAATCTGCTTAAAGTTACCGGGATTTCACGTATTATTTTTTTTAATGAACAACCGGCTATTATAAAAGACAAGGAAATTAAAAGTATTAAAGAATTTCTTTTGAAAGCAAAAGGATACGAATGTGAGTTTATCGAGAACGATGAAGTCAGTATCACTTTAGGTCCATTGAAAGGGACAAAAGGATTAGTTAAAAAAGCAAGTAGAGAATATCTCTATTTGTTTATTGAACAAATAGGGATAAACGTAAAGGTTAAGCTAAATCAGGTGTTAAGAAACAGCTCATCTGTTTTGGAAGCTTAACATATTAATTTATAGATTATTAGCTATCTTGTAATGGGACTGGCGGGGCATTGCCGTGTAATACAGGTACATTTTTACAATCAAATACAACCAACTAAATTAAATAACTTTTTCAGGGTTGAAATACAGATTGTACAAATAATATAGACCAATTTCGACCCTGCCTGCTGCATTCAGGAAATATCAAACTCAATTATCAATAAAACATATATAGTGAAAAAAATTTATTTCTTTTTTATAGTGCTGTTAACCATAACTAGCTGTAAAACCAATAAACAAATTGTATATCTACAGAATAGCGGAAATCCCATTAGCCTGAATGACAGTGTTGCATCACCTATTCCCGATGCACGGTTAAAGGTGGGCGATCTCCTTACTATTACTGTAAATGCCACTACCTCTGAAGCTGCACAACCCTTCAATTTGCCTTTGATACCACAGACTGGTATGGAATCCTATGTTCAGGGCAATGCCTCTGCTAACGGAAGTGGTGGTTCGTTACAGAATTACCTCATTGACACTAACGGAAATATTATGTTTCCTATTCTAGGAAAAATAGAGGTAGCCGGATTGAGTAAAAATGAACTTTCCGAAACAATCTACAGTAAGATTTATCCCCGATATATAAAAGAGGAACCTATTATCACCATTCGTTATGCCAATTTCAAAGTTTCTGTATTAGGAGAAGTAAACAGTCCTGGCGTATTGAAGATAGATAATGAAATGGTTTCTATTTTTGAAGCTATTGCTATGGCGGGTGACCTCAGTATTTACGGGAAACGCGATAATGTTTTATTAATCAGAGAAAACGATGGAAAAAGAGTATCGGTAAGAATAGATCTGCGAGACAAACGATTAATCGATTCTCCTTATTATTATCTACAGCAAAATGATATCCTTTATATACAACCCAATAATCCGAAATCAAGATCTTCGGCATTAAGTACTGCCGAAACTATATCAATTTCTGTTATTGGCACATTGATATCATTAACTTCATTGCTGGTTAATTTATTGAGGTAATTGCTAGTGGGTAGTAAGTAGTGGGTAGTGGGTAGTTAAGAGCTTATTGGTTAATTTATTGAATTACTGACTATACAAAGCAATAAATTGCTCACCCATTAGGGTTCAGAATGACAAAGAACAGTTCTCAGCAATTACCCTTCGGCAAGTACCTAAATCTAAAACCTTTATATCGGCAAGTTCAAAGACTTTTCGCACCGTTGCGACACGGAATTTTAAAAGTATAACAAATATTCAGGCAACTGTTTAAAAACAATACAGCAAAGCTAAGTAAATGAAACAAATTAATGTACCATTTAGAAACATTAATAGAACGCTGATTTTCGCTGATTTATCGGAAAATGAAGGATAAAACAAAACGGATTTTTCTTGCCTTCGGCAAGATGATTAAGACGCAACTATCTGTAAATCATTCCGATTTATCGGAATTCAAATCCGTTTTTTCAAATCCACTCTATCAGTGAAAATCAGCGTTCTATTCTTAAATATTTTCATGCAAAATACGACATTATTTGTTTTTCAATTACTTATTATCCCAAATGAAGTGAAGTGAATAAAAAAATATAATAGCTTTCTAACTCAATAAACCAATCAACTATTTTACCAATTAACTTGTTTAACGAATTTTACAAACTCATCATATTACATGGACAATTATTTAGAACAATTTGAACAGGAGATACAGGAGAAACCTATCAACTGGCGGGAGATATTCGATAAAATTATATATCACTGGAAGTGGTTTGTGTTATCGGCTGTAACTGCAATGATTTTTGGGGCTATATACGGCAGAATGCAAAATGATGTCTATGAAGTAAAATCTTCCTTGCTGATTATTGATCAATCCAAAAGTGGTCAGATGAACGAAATGTCATTACTAAAACAGTTGGATGCAGCCGGTTTAGGAAGCAGCAGATCTTCCTACACCATGATTAACAATGAAGAACAAGTATTAAAATCCACTGCCTTAATGAAAAGAGTGGTCGACAGACTTGAACTATATACGTCCTACTCCACCAGAAAGTTTTTGAGAACAGAGAATCTGTATACGGCATCCCCTATATATGTAAAACTCGATAGTCTTTCGTTATATAAACTAAAGTCTGGTGTTTCATTAACAGTTACACCTGAAAAAGGACAACTAATTGTTGAAGGGAGCTATAATGATGTAGATTTTACAAATAATATCAGCAAACTTCCTGCTACAGTCAAAACCCCTGCCGGGAATATAACTTTTGAACTTAGAGCTGGAGAAACATTCCCCGAAGAAGAAGTTATGGTTAATATCAACAATCCGTTGAAAGTGGCAAAATCAATAGTAAATAATATGCTTACCACTGAAGTTGCAAAATTGGTGGATATAATTGATTTAACTGTGCAAACAAACAATATTCAGAATGGACAGGATATTTTAAATACACTCGTTGACATATACAATCAGGATGCATCGGAACAGAACAATCAGTCGGCCATTAATACAGCTCAGTTTATCGATACCCGACTAAAATTACTCACTACCGAACTCAGCAATGTAGAGCTTTCGATGGAAAATTATAAACAAGCCAATAAATTGACAGATATAAATGCCGATGCTGAAATGTATTTGTCAAAAAATAGTATTTACGACCAACAACAGATTCAGGGTGAAATTCAGCAACATCTGATTAAATATGTAGAAGACTTTATTCACGATCCGTCCAACAAATCAGCATTAATTCCTAATTTAGGACTACAGGATGTTGGATTAGCAGCTGTAATTGAAAGATACAACGAACTGATGATGACCCGTGATCGTATTGCACAGGGATCTTCGGCCGAAAATCCGGCATTAAAATCATTAAATCAAGAAATCTCAATGACCCTCAAAGCAATACAGACTGGGATTGTTACAGGGCGTAAAGGATTGCAAGTCAGCAACAATGATATTAAAAATCAAAACCAACTGATGCAATCTAAAATCAAGGATATACCCCGTCAGGAAAGAGAATATATTGAAATAAAACGTCAGCAACAAGTAAAAGAATCGCTGTATTTATTTATGTTACAAAAACGGGAAGAGGCTTCCTTGAATATTGCCGTATCGGTACCCAAAGGACGCGTACTGAATGCACCCGACGACGCTACACTTACAGGTCCTCACCGTAAAATTATATTACTTATCTTTTTACTCATAGGTCTATTAATTCCGGGCATCATTATTTATATTCTGGAATTATTAAATACCAGCATACACAGCAGAGCCGATGTGGAAAAACTGTCTGATATTCCGATAATTACCGAACTGGAAACAAATAAAACGGATGATATGATTATAAATTATACCTCCAATGCCAGTTCCAATTCCGAATTATTCCGCTTAATGCGTACTAAGTTACAATTTACGCTGGATCATCCAACCGAAAAAGTCATTCTTGTAACTTCCACCATGTCGGGCGAAGGTAAAACCTTTATCAGTATCAATTTATCCATTATGCTTTCGCTGACGGATAAAAAAGTGATTTTATTAGGGATGGATTTACGGAATCCTCAGTTATCAAAACATTTTGGTATTACTGCAAAGGATGGCATTTCGGCTTACCTTTCCGGACAAACAACCGATTTCAAGTCTTTGATTTCCAAACCTTCGGCATTTCCAACATTACATATACTTCCTACCGGGGTTATTCCTCCAAATCCGACCGAATTGATTATGAAAGAAAGATTTGACGAGATAATAACCGAATTGAGAAAAGAATATGATTATATAGTGATTGATTCGGCTCCGGTGGGTGCCGTTTCGGATTCGTACCTGATCGACCGCGTTTCTGATCTGACATTATATGTATGCCGCGCAGGGGTTACCGATAAACGAAATATAGAATTTGTAAACCGTATTCAGGAAGAGAAATCGTTAAAACGTATTTTCTTTGTCGTAAATGATGTAAATTTTGAATCCGGAAGGTATTATGCATACCACAGTCATTATGGTTATGGGAAAAAATATGGATATGGCTATGGACAAAAGAAGAAATAAATAGTTGGTAGTGGTTAGTGATTAGTGGTTAGTGATTAATGATTAGTGGTTAGTGATTAGTGATTAGTGATTAGTGGTTAGTGATTAGTGATTAGTGATTAGTGATTAGTGATTAGTGATTAGTGATTAGTGATTAGTGATTAGTGATTAGTGATTAGTGATTAGTGATTAGTAACATCCAACTAATTAATTGCAAAGCTTGTATTAAAAAATACCGACGCCCGAAGGACTTAAGAAAAAATCAGTCTTCTATAGTGACAGTTTGAGACCATCAACCAACGTACAAATTAACTTATTAACTTATCTACAAAAGAACTAAGTAAATGGAACAAATTAATGTAGCATTTAGAAACATTAATAGAACGCTGATTTTCGCTGATTTATCGGAAAATGAAGGATAAAACAAAACGGATTTTTCTTGCCTTCGGCAACATGATTAAGACGCAACTATCTGTAAATCATTCCGATTTATCGGAATTCAAATCCGGTTTTTCAAATCCACTCTATCAGTGAAAATCAGCGTTCTATTCTTAAATGTTTTCAGGCAAAATACGACATTATTTGTTTTCAATTACTTATATCATTTACTGAATGAAAAAAACAATCTACATCCTACTTTTCTCGTTTCTATTTGCTGGAATATTAAATGCCCAGCATTATTACAAAAAATACCCTTTTAAGCCGGAGTTGGTTTTAGGACTACATACCGGTCTAAATTATTATATTGGTGAGCACTTTAAAGACTATATTCCATCATTAACAGCTATGGGATTTCAGGGAAAAGGATCCATTGCCTATCGCTTTACTCCTGTATTGGGTGTTCGCACTTTTTTTGGAATGGCAAATATGAACTGGCCGGGCGATGAAAGTATTGTTAATTTAAGAGCACCTAATTTAACCGTTGATATCACTTGCAACCTGAGCAATGCCTATAACTATATTGAAGACCGTAAAACGAATCTAATCATTTTTGCCGGGACAGGTATTTCTAATCCAAGTGCCGATAATACAGAAGGATATGATAGTCACATATACATTCCCATCAGAGGAGGCTTGCAATCGGATATTAAACTTACCGAAAATCTTGAGTTAAATATTATTGCTGAAATAAATGTGGTGGGTGACTCCTACAACGGGAATCCTGCTGTAGGAACTTCTAATACTCCTTTTGACCTTATACCGGGATTTTCCCTCGGCATTTCGTATCATATTGCAACAACGAAAAGAATTCTTTTAAAAAAGAGAGCGGAACAGTGAACAGTGAACGGTGAGCAGTAAACGGTAAGCAGTGAACAGTAAGCAGTGAACAGTAAACAGTGAACAGTAAGCAGTGAATGGTGAACAGTGAACAGTAAGCAGTGAACAGTAAACAGTGAACAGTAAGCAGTGAATGGTGAACAGTGAACGGTAAGCAGTAAACGGTAAGCAGTTCGTAAGGTTTGTAAAGTTTGTAAAGTTCAATAAGTTTGTAAAGACAGTAATAAAATAACAAATAAGCTAATTCACCCATCATTTCATTAACACATTAGTATATTATCTCATTATCTCATTAGCACAATATCTCATTAGCACATTATCTCATTAGCACATTATCTCATTAACACATTATCTCATTAGCACATTATCTCATTAGCACATTATCTCATTAACACATTATCTCATTAGCACATTATCTCATTAGCACAATATCTCATTAACACATTATCTCATTAGCACATTATCTCATTAACACAATATCTCATTAACACATTATCTCATTAGCACATTATCTCATTAACACAATATCTCATTAACACATTATCTCATTAGCACAATATCTCATTAACACAATATCTCATTAGCACATTATCTCATTAGCACATTATCTCATTAGCACATTATCTCATTAACACATTATCTCATTAGCACAATATCTCATTAACACATTATCTCGTTAACACATTATCACATTAGCACATTATCTTCAACATTTTTTATTTTATACCAAACTATACTCAATTATTTGGGTTTAATAGCTTGTTAATATAGAAATTATTAATATCTTTGCATAAAGATTATTAAAGTTTTAGTTATCAGAGTTCTAAACAATAGAACAAAAAAGCAAGTATAACAATCCAGAACCTATTTCAACAATTTAAATTTCAGTTATACAATAAACATTATATAAGTTACGAATATTTCTTCTAATTTATTGTTAAACCTGTCTATTGGAAGAAAAGCAGTGAAAAACCTAAAAACTTCACGATAGCTATCGACTTAGCAACCTTTGCGCTCCTTAGTGTTCAACAAAATTATTATTCATTACAATTTAACTTATATAAACTTTAATATAAAAATATCATTTACGATTTAATTCAACAATATTGTCAAAAAAAAACAATCCGGTATGAAAAAATTTATTTTATTTGCATTATGCTTAAATATAGCATTTGCAGCTCATTCTCAAAAGAATATTAATAGTAAAACTGATGATTTTACACCTGGCTTGTATATAGGTGCAAATGGTGGTTTAAACTGGTTTTTTGGAGAAAACAATTTTCCCTTAAACACCACTGCAGCATTTACTATGGACCAAAACATCGGTTATTTAGGTCGACTTGAATTGGGTTATCATTTTACGCCTGTATATAGCCTACGCGGATTTTTAGGTTACAGACTAAACAACTACTTTAACACCACTGTCAATCCGGTAAGTTCTGAAAATTTAGCATTCGATTTTCTGTTGAATCTTACCAATCTGAAAAATTACGATCCTACCAAAAAACTTACTTTTTCGTTATTTGCAGGACTGGGTGCTAACTATATAAATAATAGTCCAGCATTTTCGGTAGCAGGATCGTTAAGAGGTGGTTTACAAACCGACTATAACATTAGCAAAGCTTTGGCACTTAATTTAATCGTTGAAGGTAGTATCTTAACCGATAATTATAACAAAGTTCCTGCAGGAACTCCTATCGACTTAGAAGCTGCCGTTAGTTTAGGACTTGCCTATCGTTTCCCTGGAAAACAAACAACAACTCCGGTGGTAGAAGAATCTTTACCAACTGCTACAAAGCCTGTTGAAAAACCAGTAATTATTCCTGAAGAGAAACCGGTTGTAGCACAAGATACAGTTAAACCCGAAGCTAAACCTGTAGTTGAACCTGTTCAAATAGCAAAAGAAGAACCAGTGAAACCTGTTGTAAGCGAAACTTCTATTTCTGACAAAATCAACGAACATGTATTCTTTACCATTAATCAACGTGAGATTACTGCTTCCGGACAAAAAGAATCTATGCAACGCATAGCTGATTTTATAGCTTCACATCCTGAATCGAAAGTGATTATCAGTGGTTATGCCGATCGTGGTACAGGAACTGTTGAAGTAAACAACATGGTATCTAAAGAACGTGCAGTAATTGTTGCCAATACATTAATTCAGGAATACGGTGTTCCTTACAAAAACATTTGGGTACGTTGGTTTGGTAGCGGTGTTCAACCATATCAGAAAGCAACTCAAAACAGATTGGTTATTGTACGTGGTGCAGCTACTTTTAAAGAAGCTAATGCCATACCACAACTCGAAACTAATAAAAGAAATGCTGTAAATACCGAATCGAATACCGAATCGGGAACAGTTAACAGCAACGTTACAGTGGCAACAAAAGCTGAACCAGCTCTTTTCAAAGTGCTGCATTTTGTTGAGGGTTCGGCAGCCGTTACCGATCCGAAAGCAAAAGATGAAATTAAACTGGTAGCCGAATACCTGAAACGGAATCCTTCGGCCATGGTATCCATTAGCGGTTATGCCGATAAAGTTTCCGACGATGAAAAGAAATCTACCGAAATTTCGAAACAACGTGCAGAAGCAGTTGCTAATACCTTGATTAATGCACATCTTATTAGTTCCGAACGCATTCAGGTTCGCTGGTACGGTGCTCAAAAAGAAAGTGGCACTACACCAAGTATGAACAAAATGGTATTGATTAGTACTGTAAAATAAGCTAACAACAAAGCTTTATACAATATAGAAACCTGACAAAAACTTGCTTTTTGTCAGGTTTCTTAACAAAAACGACCCCTAACTCCTTCGTCAGGAGGAAATCCTAAAGGGGGAACAAGAAAGAACAGAAACCTCAAAGCGCCCCGATACTCGGGATGTCGCGAACTCCATCTGCATGACCTTTGGGATGCCCCCTAACCCCCTCCCTCCTTCGTCAAGAGGAAATCCTAAAGGGGAACTTAAAAGGAAAAAAAAGAATTACTCTCGGACACGGTTTACATCCCGATAGCTATCGTGGACCGTGCCAGCGGAAGGAGGAAAGCAGCAATTGGGAAAAGAGACTTATTTAAGTACAATGGTTCGTTATAAAACAATTTAGTAATTTAGTATTCAGGTAATTAAAACGATTAACCCGTTTAAAATATCAAATATATTTTTTTTAATTAAACGCTAAGAACGCTAAGCATAATAATTTTGTAATATACAGTACTTCAAATATATATGCAAAGAACGCAAAGAGAAAAACTTGAAGTTTTTCTTGGCGGCTTAGCATCTTAGCGCCTTTGCGCCTGCCTGCTGCAGGTAGGTTGAAAAATAAAATTTTATAACGAACTATTGAAAGTATAAACCTATGAATAAATTATCAGCAATAAATTTAACGATTTTTGAGCAGATAAAACAATTGGATAATCTTGATAATGAATGGTGGTCAGCACGGGATATGGCTAAAGTATTAGAATATTCCGAGTTCCGACATTTTAAACCTGTTATTGAAAAAGCCAAAGAAGCTTGTAAAAAGAGTGGTCATACTATTGTTGATCATTTCGAGGACTTCCTCGGGATGATAGAAACCGGGAAAGGAGCAAAGAGAGAGTTTGAAAATATAAAACTTTCGAGATATGCCTGTTATCTGATTGTACAAAATGCTGATTCAACCAAGGAAGTTGTTGCACTGGGTCAAACCTATTTTGCCATACAAACCCGATTGCAGGAAATCAGGCAGATGGATGAATACAATAGGCTTGATTCAGAATCGGAAAAGCGATTGTTTCTCCGTAATGAAATGAAGAAACATAATATTCAATTAGCCGATGCAGCAAAAAATGCGGGTGTTATTGAACCTATTGATTATGCCATTTTTCAGAATCATGGCTATAAAGGACTTTATGGTGGACTTGATGCAAAAGGAATCCATAAAAGAAAAGGATTAAAAGGGAATCAGAATATTCTTGATCATATGGGAAGTACAGAACTTGCCGCCAATCTATTTCGGGCAACACAAACTGAGGAAAAACTACGCAGAGAAAATATAAAAGGAAAGCAAAAGGCTAATGAAACCCATTATGAAATTGGAAAGAAAGTCCGAAAAACAATAGAAGAAATTGGAGGCACTATGCCCGAAAATTTACCTACGGCTGATAGTATAAAATTTATAGAACCTAAAAATAGAGAGAAGCTCAAAGAATAATTGTAACTACTCTGCCCCCTAGCCCCCTAAAGGGGGAACAAGCACTCCCCCTCGTTTGCAACGAGGGGTTAATGGTAGAGCGTTTGTAACGCAAAAATAGTTGCTTAAGAAACAAAGAAACAGTTCATCTCTTTGTTAGAAATAAATAACCAAGTACCCCTCGTTACAAACGAGGGGGAGGTGGTGGAGCAGGTGGAGTTTTTAACGCAAAAATATTGTAGAAATATGTCATCAGAAAATTATCGAGTTGAAAAACAAAATGCTGTTTATTTTCTCACATTTACAGTAACTGATTGGGTGGATGTTTTTACTAGGCTTAATTACAGAACTATTATTGTAGATTCGCTGGATTATTGCCGAAAAAACAAAGGATTAAAATTGTATGCATGGTGTTTAATGACTAATCATATCCATTTAGTTTGTAGCATTGAAGAGCCTTTAAGAATGACTGACTTTCTTCGTGATTATAAAAAATTTACAGCAAAAGCAGTGCTTGACGATATACAGCAATTGCCCGAAAGCAGAAGAGACTGGATGTTGTATAGGTTTGAATTTGCCGGTAAATTTGATAATCGAATTGAGAAGTATCGATTCTGGCAAGATAAAAGTCATCCTATTGAGTTAACGACAACTGAAATGATAGATCAACGCATAAACTATATTCATGAAAACCCTGTAAGGACAGGGTTGGTAGCCAAAGCTGAAGATTATTTGTATAGTTCAGCACGAAATTACGCAGGATTGTATAGCATTATTGAAATTGATATGATATAGTGCTTTGTTAGAAACAAATAACCAATGACAAGCTCTCCCCCTCGTTTGCAACGAGGGGTTAATGGGAGCGTTTGTAACGCAAAAATAGTTGCTTAAGAAACAAAGAAATAGTTCATCTCTTTGTTAGAAACAAATAACCAGCTTACAAATGAAAAGATGAAGTTGATTCTTTCTTTGTTAGAAACAAATAACCAATAACCCCTCGTTACAAACGAGGGGGAGGTAGAGCAAATGAGAGGCAGGTAGAATAAATTGAAAGCGGAAAAGGTAGCGAAGTGGTTAGTATTACTAACCAGTTGAAATTAAAAGCTCCTGACAATCCCGATAGGTAGAGGGAGAAGAAAAAACTAAACATAAATGTCGGATGTTATTATAGCATATAATAAAATATAGTATTTTTGTTCTTTATAATAAAAAATCTTACGGAAACTCCATTCTTAAATTATGAAAAGCACAAGAGAAGAACTTCTGAAATCAATTAAAAGAGTATTAGTATCGACTGTTCCCGAAGGGAAAATAATACTTTTCGGTTCGCGGGCTCGTGGTGATGCTCGTAAAGATTCAGATTGGGATTTACTAATAATATTAGATAAGCCTAAAATTGAAGCATCGGATTTTGACCGGATTTCTTATCCTCTATATGAACTTGGTTGGAATGAAGGCGAACAGTTTAGTCCAAAACTTTATACAACAAAGGATTGGTTGAAAAGAAGTTTTACACCTTTTTACAAGAATATTGAAAAGGAAGGATTAGTATTATGAGAAGCACTCCCCCTCGTTTGTAACGAGGGGTTAATGGTAGAGCGTTTCTAACGCAAAAATAGTTGCCTAAGAAACAATGAAATAGTTCATCTCTTTGTTAGAAACAAATAACCAGCTTACAAAGGAAAAGATGAAGTTGATTCTTTCTTTGTTAGAAACAAATAACCAACAACCCCTCGTTACAAACGAGGGGGAGATAGAATAATTGAAATTTTATTATCTTTGTTCGAATAATAAAAAACACAAGACTATGGAAGTAACAGCTCGTATAAATATCGACAGCCCAACCGGACGTAAATTAGTTCGCGAAATTGAAAAACACAAGAAAGTAGCCAAAATTGAATATCCTTTGCCCGAAGACTTAATAAACGGTACTGCTTTATTGCATGATGAGGTATGGGATAAAATAATTGATAAAATGAGTAATCATTACGAAGTGGATATGCGTAAGATATGAAAAGGTTTAGTGTAATTTATTCTAATAGAGCCATTGATGATTTAGAAAACTTATCTGATGTGATTATGTATAAATACAAAGCGTAATTAGTGGTTTATTCTTTTTTTTAGTAGTGAAAATGCAACTTTAAGTCGCACCCTCACTAAGCGCCATAATTGATAATTGATAGTTGATAATTGATAATTGATATTGAAGAAACCTCAAAGCGTCAGCATGACCTTTGAGTGTGACCCCTAACCCCTAAAGGGGAACAAGAAAGAACTAAAACGCTCAAAGCGCCCCGATACTCGGGATGTCGCGAACTCCATCTGCAAGACCTTTGAGCGTTTATATTAGTTGTTCTTGTTAGAAACAAATAACAAATAACCCCTCGTTGCAAACGAGGGGGAGGTGGAAAGCGGGGGACGGCAAAACTGAGAAACATTTATTTTTTTTGTTCAAAATTTGGAAAATGATTGTATATTTGTAACAAACAAAAAAAATAGCATTATGGAAACAATTAATGTGCGAATAAATATAACTACTCCCACTGGAAGACGATTACTACGCGAAGTGGAGAAGCATCCTAAAACTGCAATAGTAGAATATCCTTTGCCCGAAGGAATCTCTGAACAAAAAACATATACTATTGAAGAATCTTATGAAGAATGTTGTAAAATACTTAGCAATCATTATAAAGTGGATGTTAGTAAATTATGAAAAGGCATGAAGTTATAATTTCTGAAAATGCACAACAAGATTTGAGAGATCTTTCAAATACTATTATGTTTGAATACAAATCTCCTTTTACAGCAATAAAGTATTTAAGAGGAATATATGACGTATTTAGATGGTTAAGTTCTAATGCCGAAAGTATAAAAATTCAATCGAGCAAATCATTCACAAAATTTGGCTTCAACACTCGTCGTATTAATTACAAAAAAATGGCTATTATTTATAGTGTTGTAAATAATACAGTGTATATCCACCGTGTAATTCCCGCAAATTCTATAGTAGGACTATAATACCCATTTTACTTTGGAAATGAAATCCTTTTTCCCCTCGTTTTTATATTTAGGGGTAAGTGCCAGAACGTTTGGAACATTAAATAATTACCAAGAAACAAAGAAATAGTTCATCTCTTTGTTAGAAACAAATTACCAGCTTACAAATAAAAAGATGATGTTGATTCTTTCTTTGTTAGAAACAAATAACCAACAACCCCTCGTTACAAACGAGGGGCAGGTTGGTACAAAATAAATGGAAGAAAATAAATCCCAAATAATTATTTATCAAACCGAAAACGGAGAAACAAAATTAGATGTTCGTTTTCAGGATGAAACAGTATGGCTTACCCAAAAACTTATGGCTGAATTGTTTCAGACTACTTCTCAAAACATTACCATTCACCTTAAAAACATCTTTGAAGAAGGAGAATTGGAGGAAAACGCAACTTGTAAGGATTTCTTACAAGTTCAAAATGAAGGATACAGAGAAGTTAAACGCAAACAAAAATTTTATAACCTCGATGCTATTATTTCAGTTGGTTACCGGATTAAATCACACGTAGCTACAAAGTTCAGACAATGGGCTACTCAACATATAAAAGAATATATTGTAAAAGGCTTTGTTCTGGATGATGAACGACTGAAAAATCCTGATTTGCCTTTCGACTATTTCGAAGAACTTGAAAGACGGATACAGGATATTCGTACATCGGAAAGGCGATTCTACCGTAAAATAACAGATATTTATGCTACAAGTGTTGATTATGACCCGACACTTGATATAAGTATTGATTTCTTTAAAACGGTACAGAATAAATTACACTGGGCAATTACGGGTCAAACCGCCGCTGAAATAATTAACCTGAGAGTCGATAGTACAAAAGAAAATATGGGCTTAACAAATTGGAGAGCTAATAAAATCAGGAAAACTGATGTTTCCATTGCAAAAAATTACTTAAATGAAGAAGAGTTAAAATCACTGAATAATTTAGTTGAACAATATCTGATTTTTGCACAAGGACAGGCAATGAGAAGAATCCCAATGTACATGAAACAATGGATTGATAAACTAAACGGATTCTTAACCTTGAATGACAGAGAAATTTTAAATAGTGCTGGCTCAATATCCCATACATTAGCAAAAGAAAATGCAGAAAGAGAATATGAAAAATTTAAAGATACTGAAGAAAAAATGATAACTGAAGGAGATTTTGAAAAAGCAATAAAAAAGATAGAACATAAAACAAAGAAATAGTTTATTTCTTTGTTATAAACAAATAACCAATTACCCCTCGTTACAAACGAGGGGCAGGTGGAAACAAATTAGCAAGTACCCCTCGTTACAAACGAAGGGGAGTGATTTAATATAGGATAAGACAATAATTAACGTTTTAAAAAGCTTAATTTTAGCAAAAACAATGTATTTTTGTTGTAAAATTTGTAAAACAACTCTTTATCTATGATTTTTGAAACCTAGTGAAAAAAAAACAACAATTGCTGACTGAGCGCTTTGATAATCCAATCAGGCGGGACTCCATCAGCATTTGACCTTCGACTCGTGTCGTTATACTGAGGTATTCTGCTAAACTCGTATGATAGAGCTTTTCAAATTTCAGATTTTATTATTCATTAAAAACTAATTTGTTATGGCTAATAATGAAGATTATCAGAGTAAATTAGAAGTGATTAATGCTATCCCTACCGAAGACATTTTGGTACCGGATGTGCCAGTAGGTTCTTACCTACAGGAGTGTGAAAATTTGTACAAATGGGCATTGCAGGATTTAGAAATCTTAGCAGGCATTGGTTTGACAAAAGAAAAACTCGACGACCTGCCCGTGCGTGCAGGTGCTTGTAGAGAAGCGCAGAGTATCTGGATGAAAGATTATCGTTCGCAACAGGCGGCACAGCTGCAATGGATCGAACAATCGCCAGGAGCTTATGCCTTACGCGACGAATTGCTACATGCTATGCGTTATGCCTATCGCAACGAAACTTCCCTTACGAGCAGAGTACGTACTATTGCCGACGGACGTGGCGATCCCGACATGATTCAGGACTTGAACGACCTCAATGTGCTGGGAACCGAAAACATCGATCTGCTCCTTACAGTGGGCATCACAGCCGAAAAGCTGGCGCAGGCTGCCACGCTCTCGGACGAGATGGCTGATTTGTTGGCTCTAGCCAATGGAGACAAAGCGGAGATAAACCAGTCTAAAACAATTCGGGATAAGGCTTATACCCATCTCAAAAACTTGGCCGATGAAGTATATGAAGCTGGTAAATTCCTGTTCTGGAAAGACAAAAATCGGATCAAAGGTTACACTATGGCCTACTGGAGAAAGTAAGAAATGCCTTAAAAGGGCCGAACCCGAAACAAACATAGATTTAAATGTTTGTTTTTAAAGAGAGTAAGGAAGCTCTACCCAATAAGCAGGGCTTTCTTCTTATGAAATCCACGAACTCCCTCCACCATTACAATAACTGAGTGGATTGACATTTTTCCAACAAACTGCCTCCCACACCCTTACGGAAGGGTTTGTATGTCCACGGAAGGGTTTGTATGTCCACGGAAGGGTTTGTAAGTCTACGGAAGGCTTTGCATTAGCTCCGAATTGCCATTGTAGCTCCACGGACGGGTTTGTATGCCTTCGGAATTGCCATTGTAGCTCCACGGAAGGGTTTGTACCCTCTCGGAATTGCCATTGTAAGCCCACGGAAGGGTTTGTATGCCTTCGGGATTGGGTTTGCAACACTACGGAAGGCTTTGTATCCCTTCGGAATGGGTTTGTAGCTCTACGGATGGCTTTGTACAGACACAGAATGGATAAAAACCTTAGTCCGACAAGTGAAAATGCTTATAGGATGGGTGAAATTGAAGAATGAAAGTGATTAATCAGCACTACTTTATAAACTTTCAAACTTTCTGAACTTTCAAACTGATAGAGTACCGATAGCTTTCGTGGTCGAACATCCTGATAGGCGGAACAATTGAACAGTTTCTAAAGATTGTGTGTTGTTCTACTTAATGGGAAATAAACTATAGCAACAAAATATAAAACTGACGGAGATAATAGGTCAGAGTACTGACCTCCACCTCGTTTGTAATGAGGGGGAGGTAGAGTAACTAGAGCTTTGAAGACAGTAACTAAAGCTTCGAAGACAGTAAGACCACACGATACAATCGTGCGGCAGCAAGGGCAGCAAGGGGTTTTAGTTTATAGTTAGTAGTTTATAGTCTCGCTAAAGTGGGATGTCAAAATACAAACACTGCCCCTCGTGGGAAACGAAAAGATGACGTTGATTTTTTCTTTGTTAGAAACAAATTACCAAGTACCCCTCGTTGCAAACGAGGGGGAGAGATAACTTACTAACGGACACGGATTACAAATCCGCGCCAGCAGGGGAAAAAAGGAGCTTATTTTCGGACACGGTTTACAAAACCGCGCCAGCGAGGGAACAAACGAGGGGCAGGTGGAAGGGAGAGATAACTTACTAACGGACACGGATTACAAATCCGCGCCAGCAGGGGAAAAAAGGAGCTTATTTTCGGACACGGTTTACAAAACCGCGCCAGCGAGGGAACAAACGAGGGGCAGGTGGAATTATGTATTGCTGGCTGCTTTAGCTGCCAGATAAAAGAATAAGATAGTTTGTTGGCTTTAGCCAAATTATTTCCCCCTTGTTTGTTTCCAGCTTGTTTCGCAGTAGACAGGAATAGTTATCATGGAGATGATTAACAAGTGAGCGGATGACTCAAAGTCACACGCTCACTAAGAAAAACAAAAAAAATGCAAAACAAAAAACTAAAATATATCTCCATAGCTATCATACTGCTTATTACTGCTGCACTTTATTTGTGGCCAGACTTTCATCCTGAAAAAGTAGTGGTGAGTGACCATAAATGGTATTACGATTTGATTGTGCATGGTGGATACTTTTTTATAGCAACTCTAGCTTTGCTTATGACCAGATTAAAATTTAAAGCAATTTTTATTGGTTTGAGCTTTTTCTTTCTTTCAATTATCTTGGAGCTTCTTCAGTATTTTAGTTACAACCGTAGCGTGGATATCGTTGATATCGGTTGTAATTTTGTGGGAATATTTTTGGCTGTGGGAGTTTTTAGCTTAGTTTATAGTTTTTATAGTAGACGAGCAAATGGAGTATCCAACATCCCGTAAGGTGGTTAATGCTAAAACGTTTTTAACGTGGAATATCTTTTTAATATAATTGTTAGAAACAATCAACCAACAACCCCTCGTTGCAAAGGAAAAGATGATGTTGATTCTTTCTTTGTTAGAAACAAATAACCAACAACCCCTCGTTACAAACGAGGGGCAGGTGGAGATAGAAATTGCGTTTTTTGTTTTAAAAAATAAATATAGCATTTATGGAAAATACTGAAGCTAAAATAATAAATTTGCCTAAAATTGAAGATCCTCGTGGGAATTTATCAATTATTGAGGAAAATAAACATATTCCTTTCGAAATTAAAAGAACTTACTGGATATATGATGTTCCTGGAGGTGAAATACGTGGAGGACATGCTTTTAAGGTACAACAAGAATTTATTGTTGCTTTGTCTGGGAGTTTTGATGTTATAGTTGATGATGGTGAGAACATAAAAACATTCTCATTAAATCGCTCTTATTATGGACTTTTAGTCCCTGCTGGTCTTTGGAGAAGTATGGAAAATTTTTCTACAAATTCATTGGCAATGGTTTTAAGTTCAACTGAATTCTCTGAAGATGATTATGTTCGTAATTATGTTGAATTCCAAAAAATGAAGAATGATGAAAAAAAATAACGTATATGATTGTTCCATCATTGAATTACCGAAAATCAACAACCGTTCAGGAAACATAACTCCGGTTACAAATAATATAAATCTACCTTTTGATGTAAAGAGAGTATTTTATATTTATGATATACCCGGTGGAGAAGATCGTGGTGCTCATGCACACAAAGAATGTCACCAGTTTTTAGTAGCTGCTAGTGGCAGCTTTGAAATTGAACTCAATGATGGACATACAAAAAGAACCGTAACGCTTAACAGACCTTATAATGGCTTACATATTCCTCCTGGAATTTGGGCTGCTGAAAAGGGTTTTTCTTCTGGATCTGTTTGTTTGGTGTTAGCTTCACATAAATATGATGAAGGTGACTACATTCGTGATTATAATGAATTCGAAACATATAAAAAGTTATGATACATCCTTTATCTGACGTAAAATCAAATCATATTGGTTTCAATACCAATATATGGCAGTTCTGTGTAATTTTCGAAGAGGCAGTCATTGGCAATAATTGCAATATCTGTGCTAATGTATTAATTGAAAATGATGTGATAATTGGAAATAACGTTACTGTGAAATCTGGAGTTCAAATTTGGAATGGTGTTATAATAGAGGATAATGTTTTTATCGGACCAAATGTAACTTTTACAAATGATATAACACCACGTTCTAAGGTACATAAAAAAGAATATGATAAAATTACCATTAAAAAAGGTGCATCATTAGGAGCCAATTCTACCATAGTGGCAGGTGTAATTATTGGTGAATATGCATTTATTGGGGCAGGAAGTGTTGTGACAAAAGATATACTCCCATATTCGCTATGGTTTGGTAATCCCGCTAAACATAAAGGATATATTACTGAAGAAGGAATTATTCTAGATTTAAATATGAAAGATAAAAATGGTTTGTTACACAAAATAGTAGATTAACTTATGATAAAATTTCTTGATTTACAAAAAATTAACGCTCAATATGCTGAAGAAATAAAGCAAGCAACCAACCGAGTGATTGATTCAGGTTGGTATTTGTTGGGTAACGAAGTAAGAACTTTTGAAACTAATTATGCGAATTATATTGGCACAAAACATTGTATCGGTGTAGCCAATGGCTTGGATGCTTTGCGTTTAATTTTGAAAGCCTATATTGAGATGGGTATTATGAAAGAAGGCGATGAAGTGATTGTGCCAGCTAATACCTACATAGCTTCCATTTTAGCGATTACCGATAATCGTTTGGTGCCTGTATTGGTAGAGCCAGATATCAATACTTATCAGATTGACGAAAACTTAATAGAACAAGCAATTACAGAACGTACTAAAGCCATTATGATAGTACATTTGTATGGTCAATGTGCTTATACGGAAAAGATTGCTACTATTTGCGAAAAATACAAGTTGAAATTAGTTGAAGATAATGCACAGGCACATGGATGTAGCCCCCTAAATCCCCCAAAGGGGGACTTGAGAAAAAAAACTGGCTCGCTCGGTGATGCAGCAGGACATAGTTTTTACCCGGGTAAAAATTTGGGTGCTTTGGGCGATGGTGGTGCTGTTACAACCAACGATGATCAATTGGCTGAAGTAGTACGTGCTTTGGCAAACTATGGTTCAACTAAAAAGTATGTAAACGATTATCAGGGACTAAATAGCCGTTTGGACGAAATACAGGCTGCTGTGTTGGATGTAAAACTCAAACACCTTGATATGGATACACAAAGAAGAGTTGAAATTGCTCAATATTATTGTGATAACATTAAGAATGAAAACATCATTCTCCCCTCTTTCTCCCCCTTTAGGGGGTTGGGGGGCAATTCCCTTAGCGAGATGGGGGGCAGTCATGTTTTCCATTTATTTACTATTCGTTGTAATCAACGTGATAAATTACAACAATATCTGGCTGACAATGGTATACAAACATTAATTCATTATCCAATACCTCCTCATAAACAAAATTGTTATGCTGAATTGAATGCTATGAGTTTTCCTATTACAGAACAAATTCATAATGAGATATTGAGTTTGCCGATTAGTCAGGTAATGACGAATGAAGAAGTTGAAAAAGTGGTTGAATGTATTAATCTATTTCTTGCATAGAGGATAATTTTTTAAAATGAGCGAACAGCAAAATTCCTATCGTCAAATAATGAAAGCCACATCACTTTTTGGAGGGGTACAGGTTTTTCAGATTATTATACAAGTAATACGCTCTAAATTTGTGGCACTTTATCTTGGACCAACGGGAATGGGCATTGTGGGATTACTCACATCTACAATCGGACTCATCTCCAGTCTTACTAATTTTGGTTTGAGTACTAGTGCAGTTAAAAACATTGCAGAAGCATATGGTACGAATAACGAAAACCGAATAGCCACTATTGTTACCGTTATGCGCCGTTTAGTATGGGGCACAGGTGTTTTGGGAGCAATTATCACCTTTATTTTTGCTCCTTGGTTGAGTAAATTTACCTTTGGCAATACTGAATATGATTTTGCGTTCTATTGGGTTAGCATAACTTTGTTGATCAATCAAATAAGCAGTGGACAATTAGTGCTAATGCAAGGTTTACGCAAGCTACATCATCTGGCTAAAGCAAATCTCTTAGGTGCTATAAGTACATTATTTGTTAATATCCCAATTTATTATTATTTTAATATAAATGGAATTGTACCTGTAATTATTATTAGTTCAATATTTACATTAGCTTTTAGTTACTATTTTTCACACAAAATAAAAATATCTAGTGTAAAAGTAGGGAAAATGCGAACAATTGCAGAAGGGAAAAATATGTTAGTTATGGGATTCGCTATAAGTTTGAGTGGTATATTTGTTAATATGGCTGCATATTTTATCAGGATTTACATAGCTAAGCAAGGTAATGTAAATGATGTTGGTTTGTATAATGCAGGTTTTGCAATAATAAGTACATATGTAGGATTGGTTTTTACTGCAATGGCAACTGATTATTATCCTCGACTTTCTGCTGTAATTCATAATGATATATTGGCTAATAGTACAATAAATTATCAAGCTGAGATTGCGATTCTTATTTTAGCTCCAATTATTATTACATTTATAATTTTTATTAATTACGTTGTTATACTTTTATACTCATATCAATTTATAGCAGTAACTAGTATGGTATATTGGGCTGCGATAGGTATGCTATTTAAGGCTGCTAGCTGGGCAGTTGCTTTTGTTTTTCTAGCAAAAGGAGAAGGTAAATTGTTTTTTTTGAATGAATTAATAGTAAATGTATATATGATGTTGCTAAATGTTTTTGGATATCATTTATGGGGATTGTCTGGTCTAGGGATTTCATTTATGCTTGGCTATTTTTTTTATTTAATACAGGTTTATATTATTGCAAAGGTTAAGTATAATTTTAGTTATAACCGTAGTTTTAAAAAAATTTTTTGTGTTCAATTTTTATTAGCTTTTTTTAGCTTAGTAGTTGTAAAAGTAATGAAACAGCCTTTTATATCAACAATTGGAATTATTTTGATTGTAATTTCGTTAGTTTATTCTTATAATGAATTAGATAAAAGAATTAAAGTAATGGAAATAATAAAAAGGTTAATCATGCGAAATAGATAATAGTTCTGTAATTATGGAGGAACTAAAAAGTTTATTTGAGCTTTAAAAAAATATAATATGATAACCAAAAATAGAATTAATAAGGATTTGTGTTTAATTAAGAAAAAAGCAATTGAGAGTAGTGCAAAGTTTCATTACACTGAAAGTATTAAGCTTTTAGAATTATTTGCTAAGCTTAGTTATAATTATAATATTAAATATGCTGATGATGAAGTTGAAATGCTGATTGAAGATTTCAGTAAAAAAAAGCTAGGTGAATATGTAATTGAAAAAAACAATAATAAAATAATTTTTTATGATTCTTTTTCTATTGATAATAAAGGACTTACACAGCAATATTTACGTGCGATTTTTAGTTGGAAAACAGAGTTGCTATATATTACAAATAATATTGTAGGATCAGATATACAGGCTGAATTAGATGGCTATAGTCTAGCTAAAATAATTACATATGATCGTTATGATATTAATAAATTTAAAGAAGTAATAAATGAGATTATTGAATTCAAACCTGAAAAGGTTATTTTGCATTTCTCACCATGGGATATTTCTGGTATTTCTATTTGGAATACAATTAAGAATGTTGATAAATTTCTGGTAAACTTAACCGATCATGCTTTTTGGCTAGGAAAAACATGCGCTGATTATGTTTTAGAGTTTAGAAATTATGGTTCATATTTGTCAGTAAATCAAAGGAATATTGCTTTAGAAAAACTATTGATGCAGCCATATTATCCAATTATCAATATTGAAAAGTTTAGAGGTTTTCCTTTTCTAAAAAACAATAAAATTATTGCATTTGCAGGTTCAAATTTATATAAAATTGCTGGGAAAAATAATCTTTTTTTAGATTTAATTAAAGAAATTTTACAACAAAATAAAAAATTGATATTTGTTTTAGCTGGATCAGGAGATCAAAAAAAAATTCAGAATTTCATAAATGATAATAAGTTAAATGATAAATTCTATTTGATTGGTAACAGAAAAGACATAAATTCTGTAATTGAAAATATAGATATATATGTTAATACTTATCCGATGATTGGTGGACTAATGTCACAATATGCTGCTATTTTAGATAAGCCAATAATTGGTTATACTTCACCTGATTTATATGGGTTTAATGATGTTGAAGATTTATTACGAGTACCTCAAAAAGGTTTTTTAGTTAGAAATGACATTAATGATTTTCTTGATTATTTTAATCAGTTGATAAATAATAATGATACAAGAGTTGAAAATGTTAATTATACAATTGGCTGTGTTTTAACGCCAGAAAATTTCAGTTCCATTTTATTTAAAAATATTTACAAATATGAAGGAAAAATTAATTTAGAATCATTTGCTAATATTAAATTTGATTCTAAGGCAATTGAAGATTTGTATATTGAAATGGAAAATTCAAATCTCAAAAACCATTATAATACAATAGTTTCGACTTTAAAAATAATTTCATTCAAGTATTTCCCAATTGAAACAACAAAACATTATATTTTTAAGTTATCAAAAAAAGTGCTCTTGGCTTTTAGGTTTGTTATAAATCATTGATATGAAAAAGATATTTCTAGACGTATTAAAAACGATAATAGTAATTGGAGTAAAACTTTTTGCAAGGTTTTATTCATATAAAACTAAGCAGAAGATTGATGGTTTTCGTACGATTATTTTTAGTCTATGGTTAGCAAATGAATTTTCTAATATTGGTAAGAAATCAACCGTAAATTATTCTATTATCATTCAAGGAGGAAAATATATTTCAATTGGAAATAATTCAAGCATTGGTAAGCGTGCTGTGATTACTGCTTGGGATAAACAAGATGATATTTTGTTTACTCCTGAAATAAAGATTGGAAATAATGTGTCTATTGGAGAAGATTGTCATATAACAGCCATTAATTCAATTGTGATAGGTAATAATGTTTTATTAGGGAAAAAAATTACAATCACTGATAATTCCCATGGTAAAACTAATTGGAATGAATTACAGATTCCACCAGTACAAAGAAAATGGTATTCAAAAGGTCCAGTTTTGATTGAGGATAATGTTTGGATAGGTGATAAAGCAACAATATTAGCAGGTGTAACAATTGGGAAAAATGCAGTGGTTGGAGCAAATAGTGTAGTAACGAAAGATGTACCTTGCAATACGGTTGTAGGTGGTATCCCAGCTAAAAAGTTAATCTAAAATAAAAATAAAAGAGCAAATGCTAACACAGGTCATATCAATAATTTGGTTAATAGTATGTATATGCGCGTTTATAAATGTCAAATACGCTTTGATGTTACTTTACATATTTACTCCACTTATACCATTTGTTAGTGTTGATTTCGGATTCCTGAATTTCTCAACAAGTGTGATA
This sequence comes from Paludibacter sp., assembly GCA_028692715.1. Classification (GTDB taxonomy): domain Bacteria; phylum Bacteroidota; class Bacteroidia; order Bacteroidales; family Paludibacteraceae; genus Paludibacter. The sequence continues at coordinate 148,922 of JAQUWU010000005.1, forward strand.
GGTTTAATTATTATTATTAGTTATTATTTGCAATATAAAAATAAAAACCATTTATATATTGTTTTTAAACCTTTCATGTATTTTATGTTATTCTTATTTATATTAATGTTTATACAAGTAACTCCATTAAGTTTTCAGTTTAATAGTTGGAAAAATAATTTTATATACTTTATATTATCAACTGTAGTTATTGTTAATATGTGTGTGTATGAAAAAGATGGACGTAATTTAATAAAATTGGCAATAATTTTCTCATTAACTATTTCGATAATATATGGATTTATACTTATTCCTTTACAAGGTATTAATCCTTACATTGATTTACTCAGTGATAGTTATAATCTAACAAATATGTCTGAAGCATATTCATCTAATGATAGATTATTAGAACTTGGAATTTTTGGCCGTATACAATCAACATTTATTCATCCAACAAGTTGGTCGTTTTATTTAGTTATTATGTTTACAACAGTTTTTATTTTTTTTGAGGTTGAAAAAAAATATCTGTATTTGATAATACTTATAATGATATTTATTAGTGTTTTAATTGCGAACGTAAGGACTGGTTTATTTACTGTTCTATTTAGCTTATTTTATTATTTTGTTAAAACTAAGAAAAATAAAAATAGATTATATATTGGTGTTGCTTTATTACTATTGATTTTTATTTTAATTAGCAATGACAATACATCTAGTTATGTTAAATCTGTTGCAGATGTGAATGGAACTCAAACAGACGTAGGGGGTTCTACTATTAATGATAGATATATGCAACTACTTGGTACTTTTGATGAAATTAAAGATAATTTATTTTTAGGCAAAGGATATGATTGGGTTGGTTATTATAATTATTCAAATAAAGGAAAGACACATCCTAAAATTATGGGATTTGAAAGCATTATATATGTGATTTTATGTAATTGGGGTGTTTTAGGTCTTATTTTGTGGATTGTTTTTTTTATATCGTTATTCAGACTCAATAGAAGATTTGTAAGAAACAGGGAATATGTTGTGTTAATTGATTTATATTTATTATCATATATAATTTTCACATTGATTACTGGTGATTATAATTTCTTAAAGTTATGGGTATTGTATTATTCTTATTTATTAGTATATCTACATTTTGAAAACAAAAAAAATATTAAATTTAAAATAAACAAACAATCAAATGGAAAATAAAATTCGAGTAATTGCATATTATTTACCACAATTTCACCCTATTCATGAAAACGATATTTGGTGGGGCAATGGTTTTACTGAGTGGACAAATGTAAGAAAAGCTAGAAGTTTATTTCGAGGACACAAACAACCAGTAATCCCAGGTGAATTAGGTTATTATGATTTAAGGGATAAGTCAATACGAGACAAACAGGCAAAGTTGGCAAAAGAAGCAGGTATAGAGGGGTTTATGTATTGGCATTATTGGTTTGGTAATGGTAAAAGATTATTAGAGAATGTTTTTAATGATGTTTTGGAAAGTGGTGAGCCAGATTTCCCATTTTGTTTAGGATGGGCAAATCATTCTTGGTATGCTAAGAATTGGAATTCTGATTCGACTAAAGGTGAAGATAGACTTTTAATCAAGCAAGAGTATTTGGGCGTTGATGATTTTAGAATGCATTTCGATTGTTGCTTAGATGCATTTAACGATAAAAGATACATTAAAATTGATGAAAAACCGGTTTTTTTAATATATGATACAGAGTCATTACCATTGGATTTTATTGGATATTGGAATAAATGGGCAAAAGAAACCGGTTTTTCTAAAGGAATATATTTTATTGCAACAGTCAAAACAAACAAATACAGTAAATTTGCAGATGTAAATAAATGGAAGTTAATAGGTTATGATGCAGTAGTTGTTCAAAGAGTGTATTCCGTTTTTAATTCAAGTCTATTCAACAGGTTATTTAGTACTTTAAAGAGTTTTGTCTTTAAAAAAATTGGATACCCTGTTGGGTATGTAAAATATAATAAAGCAATAAAATACTTGGTGAATGAAGATCAAGAATCTTTAGAAGATGTACTTCCCGTAATCATTCCTAATTTCGACCATAGTCCAAGAAGTAAATATGCAGCTTTAGTTTTTGATAAAGTAACACCGAAATTATTTGAAAAACATGTTCGAAGTATTTTTAAATTGGTTAAAATTAAAAAAAATAAAGTAGTTTTCTTAAGATCTTGGAATGAATGGGGTGAGGGTAATTACTTAGAACCAGATAGTGAAAGTGGAAAGATATATATTGAAACACTAGACAGATTAATTAAAGAGTATGAAAATAATTAGTATTATTGATGTTGTTAAGGGTTTGAATATGTACCGTAAAAAACTATTGACACTATATTATTGTGTAATTTCAGGTATAAAGTATGATAAAACATGGATAATTAACAAGAAAATAATTGTTGTTAAACCTAATTTCACACATGCTAAATCAACGTTGGTGATTGGTAATTATTTTAGGGCTCAAGGAGATATTAAATGGAATACTTTTGGTATAATTCAACCTGTGAATTTTAATTTAAGATCACCTGGATCTAAAATAATATTAGGTCGTAATGTAGGAATATCTGGTTCAACTATTTCTTCAAGTACTTCAATAACTATTGGAAATAATGTATTAATAGGGTCTGGTTGTGTTATTTGTGACAATGATGCTCACCCCATTGAAGTTGAGAATAGAGCAGATCATACTAAAACTAAAGCCAAGCCAATTATAATTAATGACGATGTTTTTATAGGTGCAAGATCAATTATTTTGAAAGGTGTAATAATTGGTGAAGGTAGTGTAATTGGTGCTGGTTCTGTAGTTACGAAATCGATACCTCCACATTCAATTGCAGCAGGAAATCCAGCTGTAGTAATTAAGAGTAATATTATAATATGAAAAGAGTATTTATTTGTCAAGTCGTTCCTAAAAATCTAACTTCTAAATTTGTAGTATCTCAAGCGGCAAATAATTTTTGTTTTAACTTGATTGATAATAATTGTTTTGATGAGGTAAAATCTTTAGTTCCGACAAATATAATTTCTAAAATAATTTCAGACGAAAATGATTCTTCAATAGAATATATTCAATGTCGTTATTTCAAGAGACATAAAGGTGTTTTAAAATTAATTAACAGTATTTTAGAGAGTTTTAATTTGGCTTATAGCACTAAAAGTGCTAAGAATATTTGGGTATATAATATCACTCCTCACAATTTGCTATCATGTTTATTAATTAAGTTTTTATTCCACAAAAATATTTTTCTATTATTAGCTGATTATACTCCATCGGGTAATACGTTTAGTGTACAAGGATTTATAAAATATTTTATTGAACATAAGGTTTCAGGAATAATTTCACTATCTTCTAGAAATGAATTTAATCACAAAAATATGACATCATTAGCAGGTATAGTACCTGAAAATATGATATTTGATACGAAACCTTTACAACCAATAAATAATGATTTTCTACTTTCAGGTCGTTTAGAAGAATCAACAGGATTATCATTGGCGATAAATGCTTTTTCCAAAATAAAAAATGTCAACTTATATATTACTGGAAGATTGAATGACGAAATTATAGGTGAAATAGAAAAATACCCTAATATTAAATATCTAGGTTTACTTAATTATGTTGATTATTTATCGCTTCTACATAAAATTCCATTTAGTTTGAATTTACGAAATCCTAGTTTCGAAAAGAACTTAAATAATTTCCCATCAAAAGTTTTAGAAGCCTTTTCCTATAGTAAAATAGTGATTTCAACTATAAAATATCCAGAGTTAAATGGTTTTAAGTATTTTCATTGCCTATATAGTGAAGAATCATTGATTGAAACAATTAATGATATATTAATTTCAGATTATATTGAATTAGCAAAATATGCAAACCATAGTGAACAATTAAAAATCACTTTCTCTGAAGATTGCTGGAAATCAACGATAAATGAAATAGAAAAAATTAAATAAAAATAAATGAATAATTATAAAATTGAAAATACTTGTACTCAAAACAAAATGAATTATTTGTTTGGCTTTCATGATATTTGTGCTTGGAATAGCTCAAATAATAGACTGGTAGCATTGGAAGTCGATGATATTACGCTACCACCTGATCCTACGATTTCGTACAATTTGGGTTATATTGATAATGCAAACAATTTCATTAAAGTTGGAACTACACATGCTTTTAATTACCCCCAGGGAGCGCGTCAGCAATGGATTTATAATTCATATGATGTAATAGTCAACGATATTGAAAACAATCGGATTGTAAGTAAAATATATAACACTGATACATGTCAATTAGTAGATACACTCAACGATTCAACTCATGTAATTACTAATGATGGTTGGGCTTTTGGGTTGGATTATGCTCGTCTTTTTCGATTAGGTGCTTATGGATATGCTGGAGTTGAAGATGATACAAAAGGGGATGATACACCTGATCATAGTGGTATTGTAAAACATAATATTTATAGTAAAGAACGACAAATCTTATTGAGTGTAAAAGAAATTGCAAATTTTAAAATGGATTCAAAATCTGGCAAACATCATTATATCACTCATTTAGTCTTAAGCCCAGATCAAAAAAGAATTGCATTTTTACACCGTTATAAATTAAGTGATGGTGGTGAAACAACAAGGTTATGTACAATAGGGGCAGATGGTAAAGATTTGCGTTGTTTGGCTACTGGATTTCTAAGTCATTTTGATTGGGCCGATAATCAGCAAGTAATGATATGGGGAAGAACTGGGTCAAATGTTGAGAAATTAAGAGCTTCTTTAATTTATCGGCTAATTCCAACAAAGTTGCTTCAAATAGCAAAAAAAACGATTAAAACTATTTTAAAGAGTAGGTCAGATAAACCCGAAGCAAGTTCATTTCATTGGAATTGTATTTCAGATGAACTTACTCCAATAATAACTTTTATTGGAGAAGGAATACTAACTGAAGATGGACATCCTATGTTTTGTCCTACTAACCGTAACTGGTTTATTTGTGATAATTACCCCGACAAAGAAGGTATACGAACTCTATTCCTTTATAGTTTAATAGATAATAAACGGATAGATTTAGGTCGTTTTAAAATGATTGATACTAAACCAGATTTATCACGTTCTGCTGATTTATTAAAAGAAATTGATGCTGGTATAATGAAAATAGTTGGTCTTTCTAACATGGCATTCACTCGTTCTGGGTTGCATTGTGACCTTCATCCCCGTTGGAGTCCCAATGGAAAGAAGGTTTCTTTTGATTCAATTCACGAAGGTACAAGACAAATATATACAATTGATGTAACTCAAATTATAAAATGATAGCTTTTCTTCAACCTTTAGTACCACATTACAGGGAAACTTTTTTCAAAGGAATCATGGAAAAATATCCAATTGATATTTTTTGTTTTGAATTAAAAGAAGAAATCAGCAATGCAAATTTCAACCTAAGTAATGTAGAAACAAAAGGAATTAAATCCATAAAGTTAGGATCAATATTGATTTATAATCCTTTTAAATTAATACGAAAAGAATATAAAGAATTGGTTTTGATGTTACATTTTGGTCATATTAGCACTTGGCTTTTGTTACTTACAAAACCAATACATCGAAAAAAAATTACCCTTTGGGGACAGGGAATATCAGTAAAAAGGTACTTGAAAGAAGAGAATATACCAAGTTTTTTTTTAAAATTGATGATTGGTCTATCAGATACAGTTTGGCTTTATACCGAAAAAGAAAGAAATCAATGGATAAAAATATTTCCCAATAAAAATATTGTCTCTTTAAATAATACCATTTCAGATATAGATAGAATTTTAGAATTTAATTCTTCGAAAACGAAAAAAGAATTAAAGAAAATCTATAACATAGATCAAGAAATATGCTTTATCTATTGTGCCAGATTTGATAACCCATATCGAAGAATTGATTTGTTAGAAAATACAATAAAGCGAATTGATAAAGAAAAATTCGGATTTATAATTATTGGAGCAGGTAAATACAAACCTGATTTTTCAAAATATAATAATGTTTATGATTTTGGAGCAGTTTACGATTCAAATATTAAAGATCAACTTTTCACAATAGCAGATATCTATTTTCAACCAGGTTGGGTAGGTTTATCAGTAGTAGAAGCATTGGCATATGGGAAACCTATAATAACTTTTAAACGAAGTGAGGAAGTATTGCAATGTGTAGAATATGGATATCTTAAACATAAGTTCAATTCTTATATTTGTGAAGACATAGATGATTGTGTGAATTGGATTTCTAAAACAAATAATACAGAAATTACAAAAATGAGTGATTATGCGAAAATTTATGTAAAAGAGAATCTACTAATGGACAATATGATATTAAATGCAATCAATACATTAAAATAAATGACTAATTTCCTCAGCGACAAAATAAAAATTCTTTCTTTTGTTTTAATCATTATCGTTTTGTATATTCATTCAGGTTTTCACGCAGATGAACTAGAAGGGATGCAATTAAATACATTCATTCAAGACCTGATAAGTGGGAAAATTGGACGAATGGCAGTACCTTTATTTTTTATGATATCGGGCTATTTGTTTTTTTTGAAGACCGACAAAGGAATAGTGTCTATTTTGACAAAAATAAACAAACGCATTCGTACACTTTTGTTGCCTTATATTTATGGTTGTTTGTTCTTTGTATTGTTTTTTGTTGTTTTACATTTCGTTCCAGGAGCGTCGAAATATATGAATGGGGATGTTTTTCCAATTTTCAACAATTCAGTATTATCTATTATTAAGAATGTTTTTTGGATGTCTGATGGAGGAAACTCACCACTGGCTTTTCAGTTATGGTTTTTACGCGATTTAATTCTTATCGTATCCATTACTCCCTTGTTGTATTATTTGTTTCTTAGGTTTAAATGGTGGTCGTTAGTTTTATTTTTCCCATTAACTTATTTAGCTGTAATACCCGCATCCATTCTAACATCATTGTTTTGGTTTTCAGTTGGAAGTATATTGGCTATTAGCAAAACTAATATTGATTTCAAACCCACCATTTGGGGAATTATTGTTTTAATTTTTTATATTCTTCTTTCTGTTTACGAACAAATATATGGTGGTGATGCTTTCAGTCATTTTCAAGTACTAATTACTTTAATAGGCTGTATTGGTGTTTGGATTAGCTATGATGCCATAGTGCCTCGAAGTTTTTCACTTGAAAAACATAATATATTCAGAATAACTTGTAGTTTTACCTTTTTTATCTATTTATTTCATGAACCTTCGTTGAATGTTGTTCGTAAAATTATAGTGATTATTATTGGAAAAAGCTCAGCAGGCTATTTAATTTCTTATTTGTTGTCACCTTTTGTATTTATACTTTGTATGGTTTTAGTAGGATCACTTATTAAAAAAATTGTTCCAAAAATTTATTCAAATCTAGTAGGAGGAAGAATTTGAAAACAATAATTTCTGTATGAAAGTTATTCATTTTATTACATCTATCGATAAATCAAGTGGTGGAACTACCGCCTATATGCAATTACTATCTGCTGAATTAAAGCAGTTGGTAGATTTAGTTGTGGTGACAGGAGGTTCAACTCATCCAGTAGAATTAAAGGGCGTGAATGTTTGTTTTTTTGATTTATCGTTGGTTCGTTGGTTTAAGTTGGAAAAGGAATTCAGACAATTATTAGAAAAAGAAAAACCTGATATTGTCCATATCAATGGCATTTGGATGCCACAGAGTTGGTTGTTCCAAAAAGTAGCCCAACAAAAAGGAATAGAAATAGTGTTGTCACCTCATGGTATGTTGGAGCCTTATATATTGAATCGTCATCCTTTAAAGAAAAAGATAGCGTTGGCTTTGTATCAACAAAAGGCGTTGAAGCGGGTACATTATTTTCATGCCACGGCGCAATCGGAATTAGATCAGATTAGAAAACTAGGTTTTCAACAAAAAGCTGAAATTATCCCCAATGGAATAGAACTCACCCCTCTGAAACGAAAAACAGAATGGAAAACCGTTCAAAATATTCTATTTTTGTCACGAGTACATCCCAAGAAAGGAATTGAACTTTTGATAGATGCCGTGGCGCAACTAAAAAACCCACAACTAACAGTTACAATAGCAGGTGAAGGAGACCTAGGCTATATTGAAACATTGAAAAAATTGGCGACACAAAAAAAGGTAGATAAGCAGTTAAATTTCATCGGTGCTGTGTATGGTAATGAAAAATGGGAGCTTTTCAAAAATACTGATTTATTTATATTACCAACCTATAGTGAAAATTTTGGCATTGTAGTGGCCGAAGCACTGGCTACAGGATTGCCGGTCATCACTACCACCGGAACTCCCTGGCAGGAACTGGAAACTGAGAAATGCGGTTGGTGGATAGACTTGTCGGTAGATAATCTAGTGCAAGCAATTTCTGAAGCCATACATAAAGATGCCATCCAATTGGAAGAAATGGGACAGAGAGGCAGAAAATTGGTAGAAAACAAATACGAGATAAAGGCAGTTGCATTGCAAATGAAAGAATTTTACGAACGGATTTGTTGAGACGTGGGTTGTGTAGGGATGCGGATTGTGTAGGGATGCGGTAGATTGTACAAATGCGGTAGATTGCACAAATGCGGTAGATTGTCGGGACGCGATAGATTGTCGGGATGCGATATTTTGTAGAGACGTGGCATTTTGTAGGGACGCGGATTGTGTCGGGACGTGATAGATTGTACAGATGCGGTAGATTGTAGAGACGTGGCATGCCGGAATGCGGATTGTGTCGGAATTCGGTAGATTGTCGGGGCGCGATATTTTGTCGGGACGCGATATTTTGTAGAGACGTGGCATGCCGCGTCTCTACGGGGGAATCGGGGAAATCGGGGGAATTGGGAAATTGGCAGGGGAATTGGGGAAATCGGGAAATTGGGAAAAAACGATTGAAAATGGATGAAAACAGATGAAACGTGGTGAAACGGGAAAAAACAGGAAATAAACGGAAAACCAAAAATCAATGATATGAACCCAAAAAAATTTCAGAATAAATACCGGATACCATCGGCCCGTGCACAGTGGCACAATTACAATGGTGGTGATTATTTTATCACCATTTGCACCGCTGGCAGGTTGCATTATTTTGGCGAAATATATACAACTGAAATGCATAAAAACAGATTGGGACAAAAATTAGATGAATTGATATTGGACATAAAAATGCATAACCCCTATACCGAAATACCTGTTTACCAAATTATGCCCAACCATGTGCATTTAATTGTTTGTATTGATAATCGAACGGATACGGCGTGCATTTCTGATTGTAGAAACGTGGCAAATTGCACAAATGCGGTATTTGGTACAGACGCGGTTGATTGTACAAATGCGGTAGATTGTAGAAACGTGGCAAATTGCACAGATGCGGTTGATTGTACAGATGCGGTTGATTGTAGAGACGTGGCATGCCGCACAGATGCGGTTGATTGTACAGATGCGGTTGATTGTAGAGATGTGGCATGCCGCACAGATGCGGTTGATTGTACAGATGCGGTAGATTGTAGAGACGTGGCATGCCGCGTCTCTACGGGGAAATCGGGGAAATCGGGAAAATCAGGGGAATTGACGGGAAACGAAAAAATGCGTAATATTGCGGAACATTGTGGATTATTATCAACGGCAATGGGTGGTTTAAAATCGGCATTGACAAAATATGCCCGTTTGAATAAAATAGAATTTGGTTGGCAAGCCCGTTTTCACGATCATATTATTCGCAATCAGGAAGAAATGAATCGGATCGCGATTTATATTGAAAATAACGTTATGACATGGGAAAACGATAAATTTTATACGAAATAATAATATCAACGGTTTAAATTTTCCATTGTAGAGACGTGGCATGCCGCGTCTCTACGGGAAATACGGGAAATACGGATGAAACCGGGAAAACGCACGAAACGGTTGATACATACGATATGGGTGAACCGAATATAAACAAATAATGCGGTTATTGAATAGACCTGAACGTAGAAAATCGGATAAATGCCATCAATGAAATATTCAATTTTAAATTTGGAAGAACTAAAAGCCATGGGTGCAAGGGACAGAAAAATAGTAAAAGACAATTACGAGATAAAAGCAGTGGCACCGCAAATGGTTGAATTTTATCAAAAACTGAAATGAAAAAAATATTGATTTGTGGAGAACGTTCATTTGTAGCTACCGGCTTATCTGCAAAATTAGATGAAGCTAATATAGATTATGATTGCTTCTCACGCGGTGAGCTTGGAAGGGATAAAAACAGGATATCAGGAGATATATTTTCCATGTCGTCAAATACTTATCTTGATGCATACGAAACAATCATTAATTTCATTATTGTAAAAGACAAAAGTATTGATGAAAATATTGCCTATATTAAAGAACTGCTCAAATTTTGTGAACTCAGGAAAGTAAAACATCTTATTCATATATCATCGATAAGTGTATATCCAAACGAGGCAAAATACATAAATGAATCTTCGGATATTACATCAAATCCCCATCTAAAAGGAGGTTATGCCGGTGTAAAGGTTGCAGTAGATCAATATCTTCTTGCTCATCCTGTTGCCGATATGCATATTTCATTTGTCCGTCCGGGATATATATATGCTAAAGGTACAGAAATTTCCAAAGCAGGTATATTAAAATCTGTTTCTGGGTTTAATATTTTATTTGGCGACAAAAAAACCACACTCCCTTTAATTAATAGAGCTTTACTGCATGAAGCATTGATTAAAATAACACAATCAGAAGAAAAAAAGGAAGTATATTTATTATTAAACAAAAACAGTGAACAAGGCACAAAGTATAATTTCGTAAAAAATCAATGGGGAGGAAAAATCATTCCCCTTCCCCGATTTCCGTTGCTTGCAATTGCCCGTCTGCTCAAAACATTAAAATTAATCAAACCGAACCATTACTCTAAAGTCATCGGTTTATTTAAAAATACGAATTTTGACAGTTCTATTACTGAACAAACTTTGAACATAAGCTTTGCTAAAAAACAATTTTGTGTGATAGGGGCTGGTGCTTATGGTAGTTATATTTGTAATCTGTTGTGCGAAAAGTTCCCCCACGAAGAGATTTATTTATTTGAGGTAGGAAACGAAACAATAAAAGATGAAGCTGAAATTGGTTATTTGTCAAGCATTAAAACTTTATATACCGGCTTACAAAAAGGTCGTTTCTTTGGACTTGGCGGTGCTACGGTAAAATGGGGCGGACAATTATTTACTTTTTCGGATAATGATTTTACGCAGCCTACTCAATTTTTGAAAGAAATCGTCGATATAAATAAGAAGTGGAAAGATAAGGTTTTTTCAAGGTTCAATCTACATAACGATTATTACGAGACAAGAATTTCCAATTCCTTATTTGTAAAAACGGGTATATGGCTTGGCTATTTTAACCGCAACCTTTATAAATTTTTTAGAATTGGAAGCAAATCACAGCTTACTGTGTTGACAAACAGAAGGGTTGTGAAACTTCTAACAAACAATGATAAACAAATTGTTGGAGTAGAATATTTGTACAAAGGAGAACGAAAAACAGGAAATTACGATCGTTATTTTTTAGCTACAGGGGCTTTTGAAAGCGCACGTTTACTTTTAAATTCTTGTTTGGTTGCAGGCGATACATTGCCATTTTCAGATCATCTCTCACAGAGAGTATTTAAAGTTAAGAGTGGAACCACAATTGGAGGAAAAGAAGATTTTGCATTTTTGGTAAAAGGGACTTCATTGATAACTAAACGAATGGTAGGTGAAGTAGATGGGGTTTCGTTCTTTTGTCATCCAATTTATAATGCAGATTTCCCTTTTTTCCAAAATTTCAAGAAATTACTTTTTGGTCACTCGTTTAGCTTCAATTTAATACTGAATATTATCCGTGATATACCAAGCAGTGTTGGTTTTGCATGGAATTTCGTTGTTAAGAAAAAAATGTATGTTTATAAAAATGAGTTTTATTTTCAAATTGATATTGAAAACCCTTTTGATTCAGGAAGCATAAGGATGATAGATGATAAAGATAAATTTGGAGAAAAGGGAGTTGAAGTAGATTTTATAGTAGATAAGAAAACAGAGGAGATATTTACAAAGGCAAAAAAAATAATACGTGAATATTTTGACGCTCATCAGGTAATTTATGAAGAACTAAAAGAAGAAACCAAGGTTGAAAAATATGAAGATACTTATCATCCCTTTGGTATTTATTCCGATTTTGAATCGTCAAAGGATTATTTTCATCGATTTGGGAATCTACTAATTACAAACACGGGGATTTTACCCAGAGCCGGAGGAATAAATTCTACTTGTGCTGTATTTCCATTAATTGAAGAATATATTGAAAATGAAATGTAATAAGTATGAATGAGAAAATATATATTGGGAAATTAAGTCTTAAGAATAAAATTTTAAGGACTTTATGGAATATCGTATCAGCTTTGTTCTTTCGTCCGTTTGGCACTAAACTATTTAATCCGTGGCGACTATTCTTACTTCGTGTATTTGGCGCACAGGTAAAATCAGACTCCGGTGTATATGCATCAGTCAAAATATGGGCACCCTGGAATTTAAAATTAGGCCATAATGCATGGCTTGGTCCTTATGTAATATGTTATAATCAAGCTATGATTGAGATTGAGAATGATGTTACGATTTCACAATATAGTTATCTCTGTAGTGCAGGTCACGATATATCATTAATTAATTCACATGATGATTCATTGATTATAGCTCCTATATTAATAAAGAATAAAGCATGGATTGGTACCAGAGCGTTTATTAATATGGGAGTTTGTATTGGAGAAGGTGCAATTGTTGGAGCTTCTGCTTCTGTTTTTAAAGATGTTGAAGATTTCACAATTGTTGGTGGTAATCCTGCCAAGTTTATAAAGAAACGAGAAATAGTTAAGTAGTTCGTAGTTTATAGTTTGTAGTTTGTAGTCTGTAGTTGTTGATGCCTGAATAACGTTGACCGTTTTGTTACTTATTTTTTACTTGTTTGTTTTTAAAAATAAAAAAATATGATAATGATAATGCAACCATTGTTGATTACGGGAAATAACTTTTAGCGAAGCG
>JAQUWU010000035.1 GCA_028692715.1 Paludibacter sp.
CGTCGTATATATTTGATTTTGAAGCAGGTAAATAAATACTAAAAAATTGTTTAATAAATGAGTTATGATGAATTTTGGCCATTTCAATCCATCTTTTATCTGTATTTTCAAGTCCCGTAAGTATGTTTTGGTACAAGATTGGAAACATCGTCAGAAGAGCAATAAATACAGGTAGCCTCTCAGGTATAATCCATAGCAAAGCCAGTAATACAAATGAAATTACAGGTATTGAGCGTGATATTACAATGATTGGATGAAAAAATGTTTTCCAAAAAACAGAAAAGGCAGAGATGGTACTAAATATAAAGGCTGTTAAAAAAGCGATTAAAAAACCAATTGTAGCACGTAAAACAGTGGCTAAAACAATTAAAGTAAAATCATTTGTTTTAAAAAGCTGTGCTAACTGAATAAAAAGTTCAGGTAATGAAGGAAATATGGCAGGATAATCTATTTTAATAGAAATTAATTGCCATAGTATAGCAATGAAAATAACCGAAAGTAAGGTGGGTAAAAATTTACGATACATTATTCAATGAGTGAATACAACAAATAATTAATAAGTTTGAAAAATAAAGTCTTTATCAGGTATTTTTCCACCAATACTTTTTGGGTTAAACTGATAAAATATATTCAGGTATTTTGTTAATTCCTGCTGAATGGCAAAGGCGGCAACATATTGAATATTGCACAATGGGAGTGATGCTTTAGCAATCTGAATATTGGGTGAAAAATTATGTTTTACCAATAGCTTTGCTGTAGCTTCAGGTTGTTCATTAACGAAATTACAACTCTTTGAATACAACTCACAAACTTTTGGGGCTAGAGCCGGATAATTGGCTATGAATTTGTTACTTATAAGAAATGATGTTTGAACGAATATGTCTTTATTTAGACTGTTAATGTAGTCTTCGCAATTTATTTTAGCAACGATATTTATGGACGGATCTTGTGCAATTAAAATGCTAACCAGCGGTTCTGAAACGACCGCTAAGTTAATCGTTTTCATTTTTAAAGCCTGTGCCAGTTCATGATTTGTAGTATGAGTATAATCAATACTACAACTTTTAATATACTTTTGATTTAAATATCTTCTTAGTAAAATATCTGAAGTCGATGCCTGACCAAAAACAGATATTTTGTGGTTACTTAAATGGTTAATATCTATGCCCTTTTCATTTGTCAATAAATATAGTGTTCCCCATATCGGACATGCTGCCACTTTGTATTTTAACCCTTTATTATACAAGTTTGCCGCCATAATCGTTGGGAGAATAGAAAAATCAATTTCTTCTCTCATCATTAATGCTTGTATCTGAAGCGGATCGCTTTTGACAATTATTTCAATCCGTTTTGAATCAACATAGGTTTGCTTATCAATTAGTTGTATAAAACTTACAGCCGATGGACCATCAAGAACTCCAATTTTTATAGTATCCTCTCTTTTATTTTTACAAGAATAAAGTGTCATTATGAATAATGACATTATGATAATTAATTGAAACAGTAGTTTGTTTTTTTTTTTCATTATTAAATCAGATGTGTATTGACTATGTTTATTACTCAGCACACGTATTAAACGGAAAAAACGGATATTTATTAAATAATGACATTGAAATAATTAAATATTACATCAATTAAATTGTAAATGCTACATTGTTTAATGATAAATACTTATGTGTTCCTAGAATAGTTCTTGGCAGAATTTTTAAATAATTCAATAAATTTTAAACAAAAGTACTGTTTTTTTTCATATTTTAATATATGGTTGAGTGAAATATGATTCGATTTTTATGGATAGAAAAGCATATCCTTTGTATAAAAACTTATTTGAATTTAAAGTTGATTTGAGCAGAATGTGTCTATTCCTTTTTTAATTAGATACTTATATGTATTCTATTTCACATTAAAACATTAAATGCACTCGCAATATTCATTAAGTATTCATTTTAGATGCCACATTTTTATCAATTTGTAAATAATTATACATTATTCGACACAATAGAATTAAAATTGTGCATTAATATCGACAAATTGCAATGACAATAAATTAAAATTTGTATATTTGTACCCCGAAACTTAAATCCAGTAATATTTTTAATTTGCCATGGTGCAATTTCTTTTCGTTACAATTATTATCATCCTCGTTGCCGATTTTGGTTTGGAGCGTACGCTCGCCCTCTTAAATATCAAACACTCAAAATTAAAATTACCCACAATTTTAAATGATATTTATGATAATGAAAAGTATGCACAACAACAAGACTATTTTAGAACAAATGCTGGCTTCGGACTTCTTACAAGCACATTTAGTTTTGTAGTTACGCTAGCAATGTTCGCTTTTGGTGGCTTTGCTTGGGTCGACCAACTAGTTCAAAATGTTATTCTATCCGCTGTATTCACACCCGTTTTGTTTTTTGCAGTACTTTATTTTGCGAATGATATTATCAGTATACCTTTCGAATTGTACGATACTTTTGTCATCGAACAAAAATTCGGATTCAATAAAGTTACACCTTCTATTTATATACTCGATAAACTAAAAGGATATTTACTCACAATCTTTATTGGAGGTGGTTTATTATCCTTGATTATATGGATTTATACTCTTACCCCTGAATATTTTTGGTTATTAGCCTGGGCTGCAATTACTGTTTTCAGTTTATTTATGACCATGTTTTATTCCGAAATGATTGTTCCATTATTCAATAAGCAAACTCCGCTTGAGGAAGGTGAATTGCGAACAGAAATAGAAAAATTTGCCAACAAAACCGGTTTTAATCTATCTAATATTTTTGTAATTGATGGTTCAAAACGCTCCACCAAAGCAAATGCTTATTTTTCCGGTTTAGGAAAAAAGAAACGAATTGTTTTATATGATACTTTAATGGATAAATTATCCGTTGATGAAATTGTGGCCGTACTTGCCCACGAAGTAGGTCATTATAAATTCAAACACAGCTTGAAGAATATGGCTATATCAATTCCTTCAACATTAGTTCTGTTTTATGTATTTGGTTTAATCCTTCAGAGCGATGCTTTATCACAGGCTTTAGGTGGAACAGAAGCATCATTTCAGTTAAATGCTGTTGCTTTTAGTATTTTGTATTCACCGATTTCGATGGTACTTGATATTTTTTCGAATGTTATCTCACGCAAATTTGAATATCAGGCCGATAATTTTGCCTCTAATCATGGGTTTGGAGAACAATTAACATCCGGCTTAAAGAAACTTTCGGCCACATCACTTAGCAATTTAATGCCGCATCCCTTATATGTCTTTTTTCATTATTCGCATCCGACATTATATCAGAGGATTACAAATATAAACCCCTAAAGGGAGAATAAGACAAGTTCATTCTATAGAAACTATTGTTTGAAAAAAAATATAAATCAACACTAACTTAGTTACCTCCACGATAGCTATCGGGATCAGAGCTAGGGGTCATCTTAATTATATGTTATTAGGAATAATGGGTGCAATGCCCGAAGAAATGGATAAAATTATTTCAGCAATTTCAAACAAAGAAATTGTTGAACGGGGTAGTAGAATTTATTATCGTGGTAATTTATATGGACAAGAAGTAGTGGCAGTATTCTCACGTTGGGGAAAAGTGGCAGCAGCTACTACCGCTACTCACATGATTTTGGAGTTTAAAGTAGATCGAATTGTTTTTACTGGTGTTGCCGGTGCTATTTCACCTGAATTAAATGTGGGTGATGTTGTAATTGGACAACGATTTTATCAACATGATATGGATGCCCGTCCACTGATGAAACGATTTGAAATCCCATTGACCGGAAAAACATCTTATGAAACTCCCCTTCAAAACGTTGAAACAATGTCGCAAGCAGTACATAACTTTTTGAAAAACAATAAAGAATTCAGACAAATATTGGTAGAACAAAAAATTTTGAATCCAAAAATGTTGATTGGTGATATTGCCAGCGGTGATTTATTTATATCGAGCTCTGCCATGAAACATGCGTTGATAAAAAATTTACCTTCGGTAGTTTGTGCCGAGATGGAAGGTGCTGCCGTAGCTCAGGTTTGCGATGACTATGAAGTGCCACTGGTAGTGGTTCGTGTAATTTCTGATGCTGCCGATGAAGAAGCGCATGTAAGTGCTATAGGTTTTGTAAATCAACATGCAAGCGATTATTCCTTATCAATTTTAAAAGAGTATATTCAGTTAATTAATAAGTAGAAGAATAAATTAAATCAATTAATAACAATCAAATTATTTAAAATTTTATGGAGAATAACATTTTCTTTATGGTGCCGTTGGCTTCCATAATTGCATTGGGATTCGCTTTTTACTTTTTCAAACAAATGATGAAGGAAAGCGAAGGTACCGACACAATGAAAAAAATTGCATTGCACGTTCGTAAGGGTGCGATGGCTTATTTAAAACAACAATACAAAGTTGTTACTATCGTTTTTGTAGTTTTAGCTGTAATTTTTTCAATTATGGCTTATTTCAATCTTCAAAATGTCTGGGTTCCTTTTGCATTTTTGACTGGTGGTTTTTTCTCAGGTTTAGCCGGATTCTTCGGCATGAAAACGGCCACTTATGCTTCGGCACGTACTGCTCAGGCTGCGTCTCACTCATTAAACAAAGGTCTTCAGGTTGCATTCCGTTCGGGTGCGGTTATGGGACTTACAGTTGTTGGGCTTGCATTACTTGACATTTCTGTATGGTTTCTTATTCTTAATAAGTTTGCAAATGTTGGTGATTCAAATAAATTGATTTACATAACAACTACAATGCTTACTTTTGGTATGGGAGCTTCTACCCAAGCATTGTTTGCTCGTGTTGGAGGAGGTATTTTTACCAAAGCTGCCGATGTTGGTGCTGACCTTGTAGGTAAAGTTGAAGCAGGAATTCCTGAAGACGATCCTCGTAACCCTGCAACTATTGCTGATAATGTAGGTGATAACGTAGGTGACGTTGCTGGAATGGGTGCCGACCTTTACGAATCGTATGCAGGTTCAATTTTAGCAACAGCTGCATTGGGTGCTTCTGCCTTCCTTGCTGTTCCTGAAATGCAGTTAAAAGCTGTTTTTGCTCCCATGATGATTGCATCAGTTGGTGTAATTCTTTCTATCATTGGTATTTTTATGGTGAAAACCAAAGAAGGTGCTAAAATGAAAGATTTACTCGGAGCGTTGGGTTTAGGTGTAAATGTTAGTTCTGCTTTAATTGCAGTTTCTACTTTTGGAATTTTATGGGCTTTAGGAGTCGAGAATTGGATGGGAATTTCATTCTCTGTAGTTGCTGGTCTTCTTGCCGGTATCATTATCGGACAAGCTACAGAGTATTATACTTCTCAAAGTTTTCGCCCAACTCAAAAAGTGGCTGAAAGTTCTAAAACTGGAGCTGCTACTGTAATTATTTCCGGTCTTGGATTAGGAATGATATCAACTGCTATTCCTGTTATTACCATCTCCTTTGCAATTGTGCTGGCATTTATGTCATCACAGTTTGATTTGATGACCATGACTTATACTCCAAACTTGACCCTTGGATTATATGGTATTGGTATTGCTGCTGTGGGTATGCTTTCTACACTTGGTATTACATTAGCAACTGATGCTTATGGTCCTATTGCAGATAATGCAGGCGGAAATGCCGAAATGAGCGGATTAGATCCTGAAGTTCGTAAACGTACCGATGCCTTGGATGCACTTGGTAACACTACAGCAGCTACAGGTAAAGGTTTTGCAATCGGTTCGGCTGCATTAACAGCTCTTGCTCTTTTAGCTTCGTATATCGAAGAAATTAAAATAGCTCTTGAACGTATTGCTACAGCGTCTATCGACGGTATGGCAAGAGTAGGTTCAGAAATGTTATCATTGGAAAGTATCAAGGCTTCTACTTTCGAGAACTTTATGGAATATTACAATGTGACATTAATGAACCCTATCGTTTTAGTGGGTATTTTTATAGGATCGATGATGGCATTTGTATTTTGTGGTTTGACCATGAATGCTGTTGGTCGTGCTGCTCAAAGTATGGTTGAAGAAGTTCGTCGCCAGTTCCGCGAAATCGTTGGAATTATGGAAGGGAAAGCTGAACCTGATTATGCACGTTGTGTTGAAATCTCAACTAAAGGTGCTCAACGCGAAATGATGCTTCCTTCAATTTTAGCAATAGTAATTCCGGTAGCTGTTGGTATTCTTCTAGGTGTTGGTGGTGTTTTAGGACTTCTTATCGGTGGTTTAAGTACCGGTTTTGTGTTGGCAGTATTTATGGCTAATGCAGGTGGTGCCTGGGATAATGCCAAAAAATATGTTGAAGAAGGAAATTTGGGCGGTAAAGGTTCTGACAACCACAAAGCAACCGTAGTTGGTGATACTGTTGGTGATCCATTCAAAGATACTTCAGGTCCATCATTAAATATCCTTATTAAATTGATGAGCATGGTTTCTATTGTTATGGCCGGTTTAACGGTTGCATGGAGTTTGTTCTAATTGACAACAGAAAGTAATATTTAATATATAATCCCGTATTTGTAAATGCAAATACGGGATTCTTTTTATAATAATACGGTGATGTCAGGGAAATTTGAAAATAAGAAAAAAAACATGTTGAAGAAGGGAATTAAGTACAACACACTAATTAGTTTAAATTATTATTTTGAAGTTAATCCCAGAAATACAACAACTTAATTTATTGTCTAAATATAAACTAATTTCAAGCATGTACTTAACAATAAATAGTTTATACAATATTAATTCCGTGTATGCTTTTGCATTCATGGTTTTTTTTCGCATTTTATTTACTCATCCATTTTTTTTCCCATGCAGGATATTCCTTTAATACTGCTTGAGGATCATAGGTATACCAACCATATCCAACACGTCTTTCTAGACTAACTTCAGCAAGCGAATAAACAGTTTTACTGTTCCTGTCACTAAACATGGGTCGATGCGTTTCCAATTCATAAAACCGCGTCCAGATAGGAGCTGCAGTAGAATCAGTTACTGCAATTCTGTCAGTTTCAATAGTTTTATAATTTGTTTTGGTTTTGGTTGCTGATATAGTTTCTATTTTAGTGTTATATATCTTTGAATCTTCAAACCATTTAACAGCATCTTTTATTGAAGATTTTATAGCATTAGTTGGATTTTTAATTGACATCAGAAATAAAACAATTTCTGCACTTTCTTTATTGCAAATGCATGGTGGTTCAAACTTACGTGCCCAAGCTGGTTGTAATGTTATCTCATTATGTTGTTGACACCATACGTTTGGTTTTCCGTTTTCGTTTATTTGAGTTTTCACAATACAATCAAGACCTTTTTCAAATGCAGCGTTGATATCTACTCTCATTTTACGATCTATAAAATCATATTGGGGAAGTTTATCCAGAATATCTTTCAGCAATTTCATTACACCAATCATCGCACCATCGTTATAGGTAATATGACTGCTATAATTATCATTTTCAACAGGAAAGTATTGTGGCCAACCTCCATTTGAATACTGAGCTTGTAAAACAAAGTTCAAACCTTTTAATGCAGCTTTTTTATAAACCGCTTTTCCTGTAGCATTATAGGCTATTGATAAAGCTGCTATTTGAGTATAAGTTGTTCCGTTGTCAAAAGTTGTGTTGGTTTGGCTCTTGGCTGCTATCAGACTGTCTTTTTGGGTTTCATTCAGTATGGCAAACATGTCATAATTTTTGGGCCAGCCACCATTATTCTTTTGATAAATTAAAATATTGTTGGCAATTAAAGTAATTTCTTCGGGTTTGAATTGATGTGGAACTGCCGGAGGCTGAATTATATTGTGTGAATCGGAAATTCCATACCAATGATGCGAATTATCACTAAAAGGAGCAGGGTCTATTTCTTTTAAATGTGTACTTTGTTGACCAAATGAAAGATTTGTAAAAAGGAAAAAAAAACTTATAAGAATTAGCTTGTTCATTATTTTTTAATTATTTAGTGGAAGATGATTTATTATTTTTTATTTTATAGTGAAATCTCTATATATACCGGCCAATGATCGGAAACTTTCTTTGATTTAAAATATTGATAAACTTTCCAGCTTTTTATTTTCGAAAATAAAGGTTGATTTACTACAAACCGGTCGTATGCGCATTGATTCTTCGAAAGGTTTGTATTTGCATCGTCAGGAATTATCCAATAATACGGTTGTTTTCTGATGGCAAGTTGGTCTAATTCATCCGATGAAGCATAAGTACACGAAGCGTTAAAATCGCCACAGAGTATTATATTCTCTGCATTCTTAAAGCGCTTAGGAAACCAAAGGGCAACATATTTTAATGCGTCAATTTCTTCCACTGCAAAATCGGGCGAAGTATGAATAGTTGAGATAAGGAAAACAGAACCGCTTTTATTGTTTTTAAACTGAGCGGTAAAGGGTTCACGTTGAAAATAATCATGTTCCCTATCGTCGAATAAAGCTGTATCCATTAATTGGACTTTGGTTGGATTATAATAAAAAGCATATTGTTCTCTACTACTTTGGTCATTTGCTTGACGCCCGGTTCGGTTGCTACATGCCATTTGGTATTTTATAGATTCATTATTGTTGATTAATTCTAAAAACTTATCTGCCGTTTGATTTGTCACATCAGATATTTCTTGTACAGCTACAATATCAAAATATCGAACAATAGCAACTAAAGTATCCATAATCTCCGGTTTGGAGAGTTTGGATTTTCCAAGGTTTTGAATATTGAAGGTGGCAATGTTTAAAATTTTATCATTTTTATTGATAATTACGGTGTCATTATTTTTTATCTCAGAGATTTGTGAAGTCTTTTTTTGCGATTGACAAGCAATCAAGACGATAATAAAAACGACTGTAAACAATAGAAATGCTATTATTAGTTTTTGTTTCATAATCAAAATAATCTGTGATAAATAACTATAAAAAGAAAGTGACACAAAATTAATAAAAATTCATCTTTAAAACTATCTTTTTCTTTTGGTATTTAAACTAATAATTATAAATAATTGTTGCATATATATACTTTAAAGTCGGTAGTTAATTATTTTTTATTGTAAATCAAAATGATTAAATTAGCCTTTTTTATTAGTATTACTGAGTGTTTTTTTTGAAAAAAATAAAGAAATATTTCTTTATTAATGAGTGCCGTTATATATCTGTATATCTATGTTATATATTTTTTATTGAATATGATTTACGCTCCGTGTCCGCACACAAAATGAAAAAATATTTTATTTAATGGAATTATTGTTTTATCTTTGCAGCGTTAATCAGAGGAGTGATTCTCAACTACGAAAATTGTCTTATAAATATACGATTTTCTATACCAAATCTAATCTCACTTATTGGTAAAAATTCAACATTTCATTATGAAATGTATTTTTATCTGAGTCGTTTCGACATAAAATCACAATAACACTTTATATATTGTCAGCTATATACTTTATCATTCCGATGTAGTATGTAATTTTCAAATTGGTATTAATATACTGATAGATCGTATGGCAATATAGAAAACATCCTAAATCAATTTTTCAACATATATTCATTTATTATTATTTTTTATGGAAAAACTTAACAGACAAACTGCAAACATCACCACTTCTTATCCTGAACGTATTATCCAATTTGGTGAAGGTAACTTTTTACGTGCTTTTATAGATTGGATCGTGTACAACATGAACCAAAAGGCAGATTTTAATTCAAGTGTTGTTGTTGTTCAACCACTCCCAAATGGAATGATTGATATGCTAAACGATCAGGATGGCTTGTACCATGTTAATTTACAAGGTCTTTCCAAAGGCGAAACTGTCAATAGTATTGAATTGATTGATGTTATCAGTCGTTCAATGAATCCATATACACAGTTTGACGAATATCTTAAACTTGCCGAGCAACCTGAAATACGTTTTGTAGTTTCCAACACAACAGAGGCTGGAATTGCATTTGACGACACTTGTAAACTTGACGATGCACCTGCAAGTTCGTATCCGGGAAAACTAACACAATTACTTTTCCACCGTTTTAAAACTTTTAACGGGGCTGCCGACAAAGGATTAATCATTTTCCCCTGTGAATTAATTTTCCACAATGGAACAGAATTGAAGAAGACAATTAATCAATACATTGAATTATGGGAACTAGGGGCTGATTTTCAACATTGGTTCGATACTGCATGTGGAGTTTATTCAACATTGGTTGATAGAATTGTACCGGGTTATCCTCGTGAAACGATTAATGAAATTTTAGAAAGAATACAATTAGAGGATAAATTAGTTGTTCAGGCAGAGATTTTCCATTTATTAGTAATTGAAGCACCTAAAAGCGTTGCTAAAGAATTTCCTGCAGATAAAGCGGGCTTAAATGTTCTTTTTGTACCGGATGAAAAACCCTACCACGAACGAAAGGTGACTTTATTAAACGGACCTCATACCGTTTTGGCACCTGTAGCTTATTTGTCGGGCTTGAACATTGTAAAAGAAAGTTTAAGGGATGATGTAATCTCGAAATTCGTTTATATGGTAATGTATAAAGAATTAATTGCAACGCTTGATTTGCCAAAAAAAGAGTTAATGAAATTTGCCGAAGACGTTTTGGAACGATTCAATAATCCTTTTGTTCATCATATGGTAACAAGTATAATGCTTAATTCGTTTCCAAAATATAAAACCCGCGATTTACCCGGACTTAAAAAATATCTGGAAAGAAAAGGTACTTTACCAGTAGGTCTTGTATTAGGTTTGGCTGCAATTATTACCTACTATAAAGGTGGAAAACGTGGAAATACAGAAATAGTTCCAAACGATGACAAAGCGATTGTTGATTTGTTAAAAATATTATGGAGTATAAATGATTTTGATGTTATAGCAAAAGGAGTGCTGGCTGCTGAATTTATTTGGGGCGAAAACCTGAATGAAATTCCCGGTTTAACAGAGAAATTATCATTTTATTTGAAATTAATTGATGAATTTGGAATGAAGGAAGCTGTAAGGTCCATTGTATCAAAAAGATACAACTTAAGTGTAAAAATGGATTTCGAACTGCCTAAATTTGAGCTGTAATTGTTATTAAACTATGCCAATAAGTTAATTATTTGTAAATGAAATAAAAACAAATTACATATAATTGATGTTTAGAGTAAATAGTAATTGATAAAGGAGTAAGATATTAATGAAGTATTTAAAAATAAATCCTGCAGATAATGTTGCAGTCGTATTAGTAGCTTTACAAGTTGGCGAAAAAGTTCTGGTTGATGGTAAAGAAATTACCATCAACGCTGAAATACCAATGGGGCATAAATTTGCATTGAAAAATATTCCTGAAAACGAGAATATTGTAAAATACGGCTATCCAATTGGTCATGCACGTGAAAATATAAACGTAGGTGATTGGGTAAACGAAAAAACCATCAAAACAAATCTCGAAGGATTACTCGATTACGAATATAATCCTCAGGATGTGAACGTTGATATTCCAAACCGAAATCTCACATTTAAAGGCTACAAGCGTTCAAACGGTGAAGTAGGAGTAAGGAATGAAATCTGGATTATCCCTACTGTTGGTTGTGTGAACGGCACAATAAATTTGTTGGCTGAGAAACTCCGCATGGAAACTCAGTTGAAAGGTGTCGATGCAATTGTTGCTTATCCTCACAATTATGGTTGCTCACAACTGGGCGATGACCATGAAAACACCCGTAAAGTGTTGCGTAATATGGTGCTTCATCCTAATGCTGGTGGTGTTTTAGTTGTTGGATTAGGTTGCGAAAACAATCAAGTAAGTGCATTCCGTGAAATGTTAGGTAATTTCGACGAAAGTCGCATTAAATTCATGGAAACCCAGAAAGTAGAAGACGAAGATGAAGTTGGAATGACATTACTACATGAAATTTACGATGTTGTTTCGAAAGATAGACGTGAAGATGTTTCGATTGCTGAACTAAAAATTGGGTTGAAATGTGGTGGCTCTGATGGTCTTTCAGGCATTACAGCAAATCCATTATTGGGTGTTTTCTCCGATTTTCTGATTGCTCAGGGTGGAAGTACTGTATTGACTGAAGTCCCAGAAATGTTTGGTGCTGAAACTATTCTAATGAACCGTTGTGTAAATAAAAACATGTTTGATAAAACAGTTTTGTTGATCAACGATTTCAAGGATTATTTTACGAAAAACAATCAACCTATTTACGAAAATCCTTCACCGGGAAATAAGGCAGGTGGAATTTCTACACTCGAAGAAAAGTCACTTGGTTGTACTCAAAAATGTGGTAAATCGCTGATAAAAGACGTTTTATTGTATGGAGAACAAATCAAAACCAAAGGATTGAATCTGTTAAGTGCTCCTGGAAACGACTTAGTTGCTGCTACAGCGTTGGGTTCGAGTGGTTGTCATATGGTATTGTTCACCACCGGACGAGGTACTCCGTTTGGCAGTTTTGTACCAACGCTGAAAATTTCAACAAATACAGCCCTTTATACTCGTAAAGGCAGTTGGATTGACTTTAATGCGGGTACTATTGTTGAAAATGAATCCATCGAGAAAGTAAACGAACGCTTTATCGATTATATTATTAAAGTGGCAAGCGGTGAATTTGTAAATAACGAAAAGAAAAATTATAGAGAAATAGCCATTTTTAAAACGGGTGTAACTCTTTAATAAATAATCAAATAACAATATTGAACCTAACTTTTTTATATTTAAAAAAGTAAGGTTTTTATTTTTCAGTTATTCAACAATCGTTTCATTATTTCCAGTGCTTTATTCACATTATCAATCGGTTGAAAACAGGTTTTGTTTTTGCAAATATAAATCAGCGTTTCATTTTCCACATATTTTCCTTCCAGAATGGGTAACCTGGCTTCAAAAGAACCTCCACTCAAAATAATATTGGGTAAAAAGTGAGATTCAATGTCTTTCCGTAAAATTTCACAATTATCACCAATAATCGCGACTTCAAAAGGCTCAACAGCACACCATAGCATTAATATGTCCCAATTCGAACCATAAATACCAATATCCATGATATTCTGTTTTACATTCGATAGCATTATTTTCGTTTTTTCGATAAAATCATCCTTATAGAAATAATGACCCAATTGAAATAGGTTTTTTGCCATGGTTGAATTGGAAGATGGTATAACATTATCCGAAAGCTCCATTTTTCGGGCTATTAAAGCAGGATCAAGATCCGATGTGTAATAAAACATCCCACTATTCGAATCGTAGAAATGAGACAAACTGTAATGAGTCAAATTCATCGCTTTGGACAACCACTTTTCATCGAAAGTGGCTTTATAAAGAGATATAAAAGCTTCTATTACAAATGCATAATCATCTAAGAACCCATTAATACTTGCTTTTCCGTTGTTGAAATTCCTGTGCAGTTTATTTTCTGATGTTTTGAGTTTATCAAGTATGAAATCAGCATTTTTCGTAGCAATTTCTAAATATAGCGGTTTATTGAAAACTCTGTATGCATCAGCAAATGCTTTAATCATCAGGCCATTCCACGAAGTTAGAATTTTATCATCCAATCCGGGGTGAATTCTCTTATTCCTAAATTTTAAAAGTGTTTGTTTTGATACCGAAAGCTTTTCATTTAGCTCAACGGTAGTAATATTATATTTTTTGGATAACGAAGTTGAATTTTCAGAAGTAAATAAAATATTGTTTCCATCTTCCCAATTTCCATTTTCAGTAATATTGAAATAATCAATAAACAAATTAGCCTGATTACCTAAAATGTCTATTAATTCTTTATAAGTCCAAACATAAAATTTACCTTCCACCCCTTCACTGTCAGCATCAATTGATGAATAAAAGCCACCTTCTGCCCGTGAAAGTTCTCTCTGAACAAATTCCAGCGTGTCTTCAACAATCACTTTATATTTAGCCTCTTTTGTTTGTTGATATGCCATCGAATACAAACTCACTAATTGAGCATTATCGTATAGCATTTTTTCAAAGTGAGGAACTTTCCATTTTTCATCAGTAGAATAGCGGGAGAATCCGCCTCCAATCTGATCATAGATCCCCCCATTGGCCATTTTGGTTAATGACAGATTAACAGCAGTCAGCACTTCTGGGTCACCTGTAATGGCATGATATTGAAGCAAAAACATATCTCCAACAGGAAGTGGAAATTTTGGCGAACCATTTTGACCGCCGTTGATATAATCCATTTGATTTTTCCATTTCGAGACAATCGTATCCAAGTCATTCATCATAAATTCCTGTACCGGAGAACCGGATATAACTAATTCATTTGTTTGCAGGTTTTTTGTCAGCGAACTGGCTTGTGATTCTGTTTTATCGGGAAATTGTTTTACAAAATTCAGAATTTGTGATAGCACATCAAGCCATTGTGTTGAAGGGAAATAAGTCCCACCGTAAATTGGTCGTCCATCGGGTAATGTTATGCAGTTTAATGGCCAGCCACCACGTCCCGTCATAAGTTGAACAGCATTCATATACACCTGATCAATATCAGGTCGTTCCTCCCTGTCAACTTTAATTGAGACAAAGTGTTCGTTCATAAAAACTGCAACATTTTCATCTTCGAAACTTTCGTGTTCCATCACGTGACACCAATGGCAAGCCGCATACCCAATACTTACAATAATCAGTTTATTCTCTTTTTTTGCTTTTTCAAGGGCTTCGTGGCCCCATGAATACCAATTTACAGGATTATGAGCATGTTGTAATAAATACGGACTGCTTTCGTGGATTAATTGATTTGTGTGTTTATGTTGTGTTTTGTACATGATTCTATCTTTTTTGATTAAACGGTTGTTAGTTCGAAAAAGTTTTTAAATAAGAATATCTAAAAAAATAAAACAGTCAAAGTTATTAATAACTTTGACTGTAATTAAGTTTTATCCCTACGGACTATTTATCAACTCCTGATTGGCCTTAATAACTCATTTCTACAATTTTAGCAGCATCTGCCGGAGTAAGTTTTTGATTTTCACCCAGCCCCATCCAACCACGATCGCTAAAGCGTTTTGAAATTTTTTCTGCCGTACCTGAATAATCAGTGGTATATTCCGACAATTTAGTCTTAATACCTACAGAATGGAAAAACGTCTCCGTTTTATCAATTCCAGCTTTTGCTTTCTCTTCAATGGTTCCGTCAGTCACACCCCAGATACGTTCTGCATATTGTGCTAACTTTTCCTTTTTTGAATCAAAATTATAGCGGTAATGACTTGGAGCAATAATCGCTAGTGTGCGGGCATGGTCTATGCCAAAGATAGCTGTCAACTCATGTCCCATCATATGTACCGCCCAATCCTGAGGAACTCCTTGTCCGATTAATCCATTTAAAGCCATTGTACAACTCCACATGAAATTAGAAGCTGCTTTATAATCTGAAGTATCTTTCAGTATAGCAGGAGCTATTTCAACTAAAGTTTGTAAAATACTTTCTGCAAAACGATCTTGTAATAACGAATCATTCGGATAAGTCATATATTGTTCCAATACATGTGTATATGCATCCACCAACCCGTTGGCAATTTGTTTTTGTGGAATAGAACTGACTACCTGCGGATCGAGGATAGAGAACTTTGGATATAAAACCGGGCTACCCGTTGCTAATTTTTCTTTTGTTTCTCTGCGTGTAATAACAAATCCTGAATTCATTTCAGACCCTGTGGCTGGCATAGTTAAAACAGTTCCAAAGGGTATTCCTTTTAGAATCGGTTTTCTTGTTGATAAAATGTCCCATGGTGTTTCACCTTCGTATTCAGCAGCAGCCGATAAAAATTTAGTTCCATCAATGACTGAACCACCACCAACGGCTAACAGAAATGTGATTTTTTGTGTTTTGACTACTTTTAATGCATCCAACATTACTTCATATTCCGGATTTGCAGGTATTCCTCCGAACGCCACAACTTCAAAAGCAGACAAAGCATTTTTTACTTGTTCATAAATACCGTTTTTTTTGATGCTTCCACCACCGTAAAGCATAAGTATCTTGGCATTGGCAGGAATCTCTTTCGCTAGATTCGCAATTTTATCTTTTCCGAAAATGATTTTAGTCGGATTTTTAAATTCAAAATTATTCATATTATTGTTTGTTAGCTATTTATATTTTAACGATCATTTTACCCATATTTTTTCCTTCAAAAAGATCAATGAAAGCCTGAGGAATGAGTTCAAAACCTTCGACTATTGTTTCAGAATAAGTCAGCTTTCCTTCTTTCAACCAGGTTGATAACTGAGCGATTCCAGCAGGAAATTTAGCTGCAAAGTTTCCAACAATGAATCCTTGCATCAATGCGCTGTTTTTCACCAAGGTAGATTCTACTCTCGGACCCATAGGAACTGTTGTTTCATTATAAACAGATATGGATCCACAAACCATAACCCTTGCAAACTTATTGATATTAGCCAGTACCCCATCGGATATATTGCCACCTACATTATCAAAATACAAGTCAACACCATTCGGACAAGCTTCTGCAATCGCATCTTTCATGTTCTTGGTAGTCTTGTAATTGATGGCTTCATCAAAACCAAATTTTGATTTCAGCATTTCTACTTTTTCGTCGCTACCGGCAATGCCAATTACCCGGCAACCCAAAATCTTTCCAATTTGCCCAACTACACTACCTACAGCACCGGCTGCACCTGAAACTACCAATGTTTCACCTTTTTGAGGTTTTCCAATTTCAGTTAATCCGAAATAAGCTGTTAACCCAGTCATTCCAAGAATTCCCAAATAAGCCGATAATGGAGCCAAAGTAGCATCTACCTTATATAAACCGTTTCCGTCTGATTTTTGAAATTCTTTCCATTCGAGCATTCCAGAAACAAAATCGCCTTTACTGAAGCCCTCTAAGTTTGATTCTGTAACTTCAGCCACAATGCCGGAACTTACAGGTTGATGCAGTTGAAAGGGTAGGGCATATGATTTTGCATCAATCATTCTACCTCTTAAATAGGGATCTACTGAAACATAAGCTGTTTTTAAAAGCATTTCTGCTTTCCCGGGTTGAGGAATTTCTTCTTCTATAAATTTAAAATCTGACAACTGAGGTTTCCCTACCGGTCTTTTATCTAATAATATTACTTTGTTCATTTTGTTTTTGTTGTTAACTATTTATTCTATTTTAATCTCTGATTTTATCTAAAAGTCTGTTTAGTTCCCGAACTTCGTCAAGTGTAAGATTCTTCAACAGAGCATCTGCTTTTAGCTCGCAATCGTCAGAGTCTGACAAAAGTGCCAGTCCTTTTTCATTAATAACTACATCTTTCTGTCTTCTATCTACTGCATTTTCTGTTCGATCGATATAGCCTTTTTCAAAGAGTTTATCTACAATCCGACTTACATCGGAATTTTTATCCAACAAACGTTCTTTTAAAAATCCGATGGATAAAGGAGTTTCTGTTTTATATTCATACAAAATTTTTAAAATATTGTATTGAGGTTCAGTCAATCCATGTTTTCTCAGTGATTGCAAAAAGTCATAACTCAATTGCTTGATTGTAAAGTTTAAATTAACTAATCCCTTGTGATAATCATTCCGAAACCGTCCTTTTATTTCATCTTCAATTTTCATAAGTCTTATAATTTTAGGAGTTCTGGATTACGAAGAAAACCTGTAATCCATACCAAAATAAGTACTACCGATGGAATCATAATGCTCATACCTTCCGTCATGTGAATGATAATTGCTCCGCCCATGTAAGAACTTAGAAGAAGCAATCCTATTTTATTTGTTTTGGGAATTAAAAATAATAATGCAGAAACGATTTCACCAATGGCTATAATAATACGCCAATCACTCAATTTCATTTGTTCCATTTGTTCCGGATGTAAAAATTTTCCGCTGGCACTGAATAAAAATAAAGCTGTCAATAATCCTGAAATCACCCAGGCAATAATATTACTTACTTTACTAATGTTTGTTGTCATAATCTCTTGTTTTTAAATTAAATTTTTGTTTAATTATTTTGTTGCAATTACTCTTATAACAGAGGCTTTCCCAATATGCAGAAGTCCTTCGTTAAGTTCAATATCTAATTCCGAGAATTGAATGTCGTTCATTGTTTTAAAATCTGATTTTAATTCTTCAACAGATAAAAGCATTGATAGATTTCGTGGTCCACCGGAATTGTTTTCAAGTTGATTCTTAGAAAATCCTTCTATAATCAATTTTCTACCTGGTTTTAAGTATTTTACTAATTTCCGGTGATTTTCTTCCCTGTTATCTGTATGAACATAAATCAAAACGATAGCATCAAAACTTTTTTCTTCATTTTCAAAATCTTCAATAGTAGAAATCTGATAATCAATAGTTACATTATTCTTCAACGCCAATTTCTCTGCTTTCTTTTTCGCCTCAAAACTACTGTCAAAAGCCACAACTTTCCAACCTTGTGTAGCTGCATAAACAGCATTTCTTCCTTCACCTTCAGCAGGAAAAAGTATCCTTCCCGGTTGAAGTTTTAAAAGTTCTTCCTTAAAAAATCCATTTGGCTCTGTACCATACACATATTCTTCCTGTGCATAGCGTTGGTTCCAACTATTTTCCATTATTTCTCGTTTATTTTGCGTTCCAATTCATCTAGTCTATCATTGGCAGCATGTACCATCAAAACAAAACGGACAAAGGGCATTCCCAATAAAAATAAAGCCGTTGAAGTGATAAGCCCTAACCATTCAAAATTGATGATATTGGCAATTATACCTATTAATCCTAATAAAGTGGCAATAACTCCAGCAGGAACACCTAGTGGACATCTTAATTTTTTCTTTTCTTCCATTTCTAATATGTTTTTAGTTTATTAATTAATTCTTGTTTTGTTGGAACTGATTTAAAGACGATTTCATTGTTTATTAAAAGCACAGGTACCGTATGAATTCCTAATTTTATTGTTTTAAACATTCCTATAGGAGAATTGGCCAGTGACTTTTTAAATTGAAATTGATCTTTAAACTGTGGTAATACTTCATCAAGCATCCGTTGTAATATCTTACAATTCGGACAACTTAATGTATAATACATCTCCATTGGAATGGGTTTTGAACTGTTCATGCTTTTAGTGTTTCAATTTTTCTTAATGTGTAAAATGAAAGTATTTGTAGTAACTTTATTTGTTACAACATATATATTTCTATATTGTTCAAAAAACTTGAAAGTCTGAGTATAAAATACAAATAACTCTTCAGAATTAATTCTGAAGAGTTAAGTAATTGAAAACAAATAATGTCGTATTTTGCATGAAAATATTTAAGAATAGAACGCTGATTTTCACTGATAGATTGGATTTGAAAAAGCGGATTTGAATTCCGATAAATCGGAATGATTTACAGATAGTTGCGTCTTAATCATCTTGCCGAAGGCAAGAAAAATCCGTTTTGTTTTATCCTTTATTTTCCGATAAATCAGCGAAAATCAGCGTTCTATTAATGTTTCTAAATGGTACATTAATTTGTTCCATTTACTTATTTGTTTAATGGATAAAATTTTTGAAATCAATTAGTTTCTTATATTTGAATTTTTTACTGCATTTTTATAATCTAGGCTTATTCCTGTGTGTCCTGTAAAAATTGATTCCGCTTCGGGTAAATTTTTTATTTTCTCGAAAGACTTTACAGCTGTTTCCATGTCTTCAGTAAAAAACGCATTTGGTTTTATTATTTTCCCATTTTCTACTCCAAAAGCATCGCCAACAAACAAAAATTATTGTTGACCAAAAAACTCATCGATCCGGGAGTATGACCTGGAGTGGAAATTCCAGTTACTTTAAGATTGCCAATCAGAACCGTTTGTTGATCATCTAATAGAGTATAAATTTTTGTGTTAATCTGATTAAATCTACCCATCTTTCTTTTAAATTTTTCTGTAATCAATGGCTCTTCGTCCCGCGAAAGATAAACAGTTGCATTTTTGAACAGTTTCAGGCCTCCAACGTGATCTCCATCGGAATGTGTAAGGAAGAGTGCAGTAACTTTATCGGGATTTATATTTAGCACTTTTAGCTCATTAGCAACAGCTTCAACATCATTCCCAGCATCAAAAGCAATATATGTATCACTATCTTTTAGTATATACATATTTACGTAAGTATTTTTCACAGCAAATATACCCGGAGCAACTATTCCTGTTTCAACAACTGTTATTTGTGCTTTAAGCTTAACCACAAATCCACCTACAACCAGTGCTATAAGAACAAGAAAAATACCCAAGCCCCAAAATGTTCTTTTTAATATTTTTTTCATAATATCATTTTGTTAATTTGTTGATTCGTATTTAATTATCTATCTTATTTTTCTGATTTGATTTAAATATATTCGGGAAAAACTTCGGTGCATTTTACAGATTTATTATGAAAAAAACAACAATATAAAGAATTGTATTTCATTAAATTAGAATAAATATGGAATAAACATTTTGGTTCGTTTCATATAGTCAATGTATTTGTCTCCAAAATAATTAATACATTCTTTTTCGTCGTAACGAGATGTGATATATAGTAAAATTGTTGATATTAAAGCTATTATAAATAGAATAGGAGTGGGGTTCTTCAATAAAATAGCCCAATTTACAAAAATTAAAGAAGCATAAAGTGGGTGGCGGGTAAGTTTGAAAACTCCAGTATCAATTAATTCAGTTGTTTTTTCGAAACCAAACAGATTCTTTTTGTCTCTTACCGCATTCGGTTTACCTATTTTCAACATTAAATATAAACCGGCCAAAACAAGATAGGCAGAATATATTAGCAATATCCATGAAATTAACTGGTTGACAGTGAATGGATTGATAAACCATGATTTATAATTCATTGCAAATATCCATGCCATTCCTTCCCAAGCAAAGAAACGATAAAACCCATGTGTTTTCACCTTAAATAGCGAACGCCACGAAATATAAATGATCAAGACACAAAGGATTCCAAATACAATTAGTCTAATCATATTGAAAAATTAAAACAATAATTATTCTTTGCGCTACATTTCAAGTAATGTTTCTAAATAATGCTTTTCTATACCATAAAGTTTTTTTATAGAATCAATTTCAGTCTTAATTTGTTCTTTGTTCTTTGAATTATTTTTTACTTTTTTTCCAACAATCATAACATTTTTAGGCGTATGTTCCAGCGATATAAACTGAAAAACATTTGTTTTATAGCCGTTTAATTCAAGAATCATTGCACGAATAGTGTCGGTGATAATTTCGGCCTGTCGTTCCTTTAAAATGCCAAAACGGGTAATGTTATTTAGCTCGTTGGTAACATTCATTGCTTTTCGAATTTGTTTATGACAACAAGGGGCACAAACGATTAAATCGGCTTCCGATTTTATCCCTCTGAAAATGGCTTCGTCGGTGGCTGTATCGCAGGCATGAAGGGCAATTAAAATATCAATTTTATCGAGTTTGGTTTTTTCGATAGTTCCCTGCACAAAATTTAAATTTTCAAATCCTGATTTCTCTGCTATTGAATTACAGATATTTACTAAATCTTCACGATATTCAACTCCTGTCATTTTGGGGGTGAGCTTCAACTTGTTTGCAAGGAAATCGTATAATGCAAATGTAAGATATCCTTTTCCAGAACCCATATCTACTACATCAAAATTATCGGTCAATTGAATTTCGTCCAGATAGGGAGCAAGTAATTCAATATACTGGTTTATTTGCGTGTATTTGTCACTCATTTCCCGTCTTACTTCCCAGCCAGCATTGGTAATTCCTAGTTCTTGCAAATAGATATTTCCCTGAAGCTGAATAAGTCTTTCTTTTTCTCTGTTGTGTGAAAGTGAAACAGAAGCCATCATTGTTGGTTGAAGCATTTTTAGCCTGACTTTTCCATTCGGCAAAATAAACAGTTGGAAATTCTCATTTTTAGAAAATACTTCAGCATTTAGAAAATCGGTTTCAAGTAGTTGATTTATAAGCTGTACACCTTCCTGTATTTCGTAATTTTTCGTAATATCTTTTGTGTCGTGACGATTAACAAAATTCAAACAATAGCCCTTTTTAATTTCAACAGCTGTTATTATAACTTTTTTAAGATCGGAAGATTTTACTCTTTTGCCTGTAAGTGAAAGCTTTATTAATTCTTTCTTCTCGATAATTAATTGAAGTTTTTCGAGGAATAAATTTATCTGATTGTTCATTGTCTTATTTTTGTTTACAAAGATACATTTTTATTTTTTTTATACTCTGCGAGAATAAAAAAGAGTCTTACAAATATTGCAAGACTCTCTGAACGAATCACTTATATGCTAAATTATTTGCAAAGCATGCACTTTTGTTTTTACTTCTTTTGGTAGAATTATTCTGGTGATTATACCTTTTTCGTCAATTAGAAAAGTCGTTCTGAATGTTCCCATATATTTCCGACCATAAAGCGATTTTTCGCCCCAAGTACCAAAAATTTCAGAAAGTTTTTTATCTGTATCAGCTATTAACTGAAAAGGTAAATTCTGTTTTGCAATAAATTTTTGATGCGATGCAGCACTGTCAGTACTTACTCCAATTACCTCATATCCGGCTTTTTGCAAATCAGTGTATCCGTCACGCAAGCTACATGCCTGAGCAGTACATCCTGGCGTATTATCCTTTGGATAAAAGTATAAAACGATTTTTTTTCCAGCAAAATCTGCCAGTTTAATTTCTTTACCGTCCTGATTGATTCCGAGTGTTTCAGGAGCTTTATCACCTACTTGTAATGCCATAATTGTAAATTTAAATTTCTATAGCTTTAAACAACAAAATCTTAAAAAAGTTGAGTGAGAATATGTCTTTTTCACAACTTACTCATAAATTTCTCAATATTTACAACTACCCTTTCGTGAATACATTCACCAATTAGATCTCCTGTTTCATCCGTTGCCGTAATATAGAAATTATATTTTTTACCTTCAACAGCTGTTATTGTAGCCATACAGTGCACTTGTTTTCCTACAACCGTAGCTTTTAAATGTTGTATGTTTATGGAAATACCGACACTCGAACTGCCTTCGGGAAGTTCAATAAGTTGCATAGCTGTATTCTCCATAAGCGCAATTAAAGCCGGCGTTGCAAACACAGGCAATAACCCTGATCCATATTCCGACGCTGTTTGATGTTCGTTTACTACGATAGTTTGTGTAAAAGATTTTTCTGACATAATTAATTATAATTTTACTTTTTTGGGACTACGAACCTGTGTTTTAATCCAGACAGAGTATTCGTTTAATTCTTTTTTTACTTCCGGTGCTAATACCAATAAACCTATAATATTCGGAACAGCCATTGCCAGTACCAGCATATCGGAGAAATCGACCACTGCACTTAAACTTAAAACCGAACCAAAAACAGTGACTAACAAAAAGAAAATCTGGTAGAAACGAGTAGCATAAATTCGTTTTCCCAAGTATTTTTCGCAAATATCGCCTACCAAAAAATCAAAACTTTTCACGCCATAATACGACCACGAAATAATGGTTGTGTAAGCAAAAAGAAAGATAGTAGGAAGTAATAAATAAGGAAACCAGGGCGAAACGGTAGAAAAAGCGGCAGAGGTAAGTTGTGTGCCGGCCAAATTATCAGGATTATCATATAATCCAGTAAAAATAATTACTAAAGCAGTCATGGTACAAATTACCACTGTATCGATAAAAGGTTCTAGTAGTGAAACAAAGCCTTCGGTAACAGGGCGTTCTGTTTTTACAGTAGAGTGGGCAATAGCAGCCGAACCAATCCCTGCCTCGTTAGAAAAGGCTGCACGTCTGAATCCCATTATCATAACTCCAACAAAGCCTCCTTTTGCAGCATCAGCTGAAAAAGCACCGTTGAAAATTAGTGAAATAGCCTCAAAAATATGATTGAAATTAATCCCAATAACCACCAAACAAGCTGTAAGATATAGTATTGCCATAATGGGGAAAAGTTTGTCATTCACCTTTGCAATTCCCTTTATTCCGCCTATAATTACAACTCCCACTAAAAGGGCAATAATGATTCCTATACAAATTTCATAATTTGCTAATGCAGGAAAAGTTGTTACTGCTTGTGCTGCAACCTGATTGGATTGAAACATATTCCCAATTCCCAATGCGCCAAAAGAAGCGAGTACGGCAAAAAGAATTGCCAGGGTTTTTCCTAATTTTTTCCATCCTTTCTTTGCAAATCCATCCCGTAAATAATACATAGGTCCTCCGGAAACGGTATTATCTGAATTTATTTTACGATATTTTACGCCCAAAGTACATTCTGTAAACTTAGTTGTCATTCCCAATAATCCGGCAATAATCATCCAAAATGTAGCACCTGGTCCGCCAAGGGTTATTGCTACAGCCACTCCGGCAATGTTACCTAAACCAACTGTTGAAGCGCAAGCAGTTGCAATGGCCTGAAAATGTGATATTTCTCCTTCGTGACCATCTTTGTCGAAATGACCCAGCACCAGTTGAATGGCATGCTTTAATCCACGAAAATTAATAAATCTAAAATATATAGTGAAAAATGTTGCACCAAAAATCAACCAAATAATTATTATTGGAACTTTAGAGCCCAAATCAATTCCAACTGCCTGAAAAGGATCCCAGAATAAAACGGTATCCATGAAATTTACCAATGGCTTAAATATTTCGTTCATCGAATCGGAAAAAGATGATGAACTGTTTTGAGCCAACAATAGAGTAGGAGAGAGGAAGAGAAAAAATAGGAGGTTGAGTTTTTTCATAATTAATTGGTTTATTTGCAATTGGTTTTAGAAAACGAAAACAAACATATTTTAATCTAACTTAAAAATCACCTCCTTTTGGTGTGTTTGTTTAATGTCATTAATAAATGTAGTTGTTAAATCATTTCGTTATATGCTTTTCTAAAAAAATATCTCGAACAGATCATGAATACAAATCCACCTGCAACTGAAGCATAAGTAGCACCTATCATACCATAATAAAAGAGCGAAATACTTACTGCTATGATGTTAAATATCAGTGTTATTAGACTAGTATATACATTGTAATGAATTTTCCCTAAACTAAATATAGCTCCGTTTTGTAGCTGTACAAGTTGCCTCAAACTCCAACCAATAGCTAAAAATGAAAAGTATTGTGATGATTCTACATATTTGCCATTTAAAAACCATTTCACAAGAAATGGGAAAAATAATAAAATGGTTATTAATGATAGTCCTATGACAGTATAAAGAATTAAATTATATTGTTTAAATATTTTCAAAAATTCCGCTTTTTGATTTGTCATTGAAGAAAAATAGGGAATAGTTATTTGTTGAACAGTGCTCGGAAAAAGTTTTAAAATTACGGTAATTGTTAATGCAAAACTGTAATACCCAATTTGATGCATATCAGTGATAAAATAATTTATTAAAATTATATCTACATAAGCTGACATTTCTGATAACAAATATGCTAACATTGATGGTTTGGCCAATTTCCAATGAATTTTAAACTGATAAAAATGCTTGAATGAGAAGAAATTGGATGTAAAAATGAAACCAGATGCTTTTATACAAACTATTAGGATAAGAATAAAACTTATGTTATAGGCTACATAATAACCTTTAATCCCCATTAAATATGTCAAAATTACTATTGAAATGATTGAAATAAGTTTATTCGAAATAGTTACACTTGATAATAATTTAATTTTCTTAATTGCTTGAAAATAAGATGCAAATACTACAAAAAGTGAATTGCTAATAATTGGAAATAATCCAAGTGGTAATATCAATTTAATTAACTTGTCAGAAGAAAAAACACTATAGTAATTTAGTATCAATATAATTAAATATAAAAGTATTGTAGATAAAATAGTGAAGAACAATGCAGATCGGAAAAGAGTATTACGTTCATCTATGGATCTGTTTTCGGAACATAGTTTTAGAGTAGATGAGCTGAAGCCCATTCCTGCAAAAATAATAAAGATTGATAAATATGTTTGTATGATTTTAATGCGACCGATATCATCAGGAGCTAAAATTCCTGCTACAAAAAGTTGGGATGCAAACGCAACGACTTGAATAAGCAAATTTGCAGATAACAAATGGAAGAATCCTTTTTGACGGATATTTTGTAATAGGAATAACTTTTTTTTAACAAAGATGCTCATATTGTTAAATTGATAACAATTTTAATGTTCAATGAAATTGAATTATGTTTAATCGTAATTGTTGATTAAAATTCATTTTATGAAATTAATGAAATCATTTTCAATTAATTTCCAATTAAATTTGTTTTTTGAAATTCTCAAGGCATTATAACAGTGTGTATTATATAATTTTGGGTTATTAATATATTCTGTAATATGATATGAAATACTTTCATAATCGTTAGGCAAACAAGTAAATCCAAAATCTATATTTGGTATTGCTTTTTTGATAGAACTTAAATTTGAATAAATAACTGGTCTTCCACAAGCAAGATAATAAAATAATTTTATGGGCAAACAAAGTGAGTTCTCAATGTCTTTCTTTCTAAGATCGAGAAATATGTGTGTATTTCCAATTATTTTACAATATTCAGGAAAAGCTAAAAAATTTTCCAGATAAATAATTATATTTTGAGGCAGTTCTTTTGTTTTATATTCGAAAAAGTTTCGATCTTCATTCGTAGGAAAGTATCCAATAATTCTTAAATTAAATGTACATCCAGGGCTTTTTAGAGCTGCGTATTTTATAGACTTAATAACAGACTCAATGCCCTTTTCTTCACTTATTATCCCACTAAAAGTTAAGTTTACAGCACTTTTAATCCTCTCTACTGGAAAATAATTTATGAAATTCAAGTCAGGATAATATGGAAGAAAAATATACTTTTTCCAA
Source organism: Paludibacter sp. (assembly GCA_028692715.1). Lineage (GTDB taxonomy): Bacteria > Bacteroidota > Bacteroidia > Bacteroidales > Paludibacteraceae > Paludibacter. Next base: position 26,775 of record JAQUWU010000035.1, read on the forward strand.
AAAAATAATAATCGAAACGGTACTGATTTAAAATGTTCACCAAAAATAAAACAGTCTGATTTAAATCCTGAAATTAAATTTAGCAAAGTAAGAAAAATTGTTTTAAAAAACTTATTTATTCCTTTGTTATGAGTTAAATTCTTTTTTGATGGATACCATTCAGTGATATCATAAATTAATTTTATGTTTTTGTTTCTTTTGTAAATGCTGGAAGATATAACCGCAAGGGGTGAATCCGCAATGATTATTTGAGGATTTGAATTAGAAAGATATTTGATTATTTCGTTGATTCTTTGATTTTTATTGAGAAATTTATCTTCAAATGAATTGATTTGAATTGAATTGATATTTTTAGTTAAATTCTCTTTTGTAGAGATTATTTCGACATCGTATCCTTGATTTATAAGGCTTTGTGCTTGATGATAAAATACTCGATCATCTAAAGATTTATGTGCGGTATTTAATAATACTATTTTTTTTATCATTATTTTATATTCATCTTCCAATTAAAAACGATGGTCTAAATCGTTTTAGTATATAATAAGGGTGATTCTTTGCGCCAAAGCCTCTGTAGAAGCGTGCAATTCCTTCAATTCTTGAACCTTCAAAATCGAAACAAATATTTTTATTTGCTTCTTTTTTAATCAGGTAGTCAATTAAATAAAACATAGCTGAAGAATTTTTACCTTCAGCGTTTGAAACCGGCAATAAATAGGTTAATCTGTTTAAAGAGTGTAATATAAATAGCGAGGCAATCAATTCGTTTTGAGCAGAATAAACGCCATATAACGAAACAGAATTGTTTGTATAACCTGTTTGTATTACATTTTCAAGTATTGCTTTCTGAACGTATAAGAATTTCTTATCAATTCCATAATAAAATTCTAAAAAATCATTTAAACTAATGTCTTTTTTTACAACAAGTTTTAACTTTTTAGCTTTATCAATATTGCGTTTAGTATTTTTCGAAAAACTATTCTGGAGGTTTTTATATGGTTGATTCAAATCTAAAATATAATTTGGATAGATAAAAGCTTTTGAGTAAAAGTTTTTTTCGTTTAAATTTAACTCATAACTGTAGTATGGAATTTCCTTTATAAAGTTTATTACAATTTCTTCATTGATTTCATTGGGTGAAAAGATACCAAGTTGTTGAGTTAAAACCGGTTGAACCAGATAAGGAATTTTATATTTACTTTTAGCAGGAAGCGGCATTACATACTCGTAGTTTTCACTAACAAGTGCTTCCCAACCAGGTGAAACAACATCTAAAAACCACGAATAGGCATAGGTTAATGAATTGAAAGATTTGGAGATACATTCATTCCATTTTTCGTAATCTATGCTGCTGTTTCGTAAATGTTTTAACTGCATGTTAAGGGTCTTGAAAAATTCAAAACAAAAGTAATGGATTTTTACTATAAAACATCATAATTGGTTTGTTAATTTGAAATTCTCTGTTTATTCAGGAAACAAAAGAAAGCATTAATTGTTAGGATTTTTTAAAGAATTATTTTTTTTTTCAGAAAGAATACTGTAATTTTGAAGCTTGAAAATTAAGTAACTAAAAAACATGGCAAAAGAAGTTGTAACAAATGCAGGTGCAATGTATAATGCACTCACAAACGGTAGTAAAATTGTTGGGAAAATTTTTGCAGACAGCGATTTTCGAATCGATGGAGAAGTGGAAGGTACTATTAATTGCAATGGCAAAGTAGTTATCGGTCAAAAAGGACTTTTAAAAGGCTCTATTACCTGTTTGAATGCCGAAGTTGTTGGTACAGTGGAAGGAGATGTAAATGTCTCTGAAACCTTATCTCTGCGTTCAACGGCAGTAATTAAAGGAGATGTGAAAACAAAAATATTGGTGGTTGAACCTAATGCAGTGTTTAATGGCACTTGTTCGATGCGAAATAACGAAAATACAGGAAAAACAGTAGCAGAGAAATAAAACAAAATATCTAATAGTTCTTATTAAATTAATTTACGTTGAGGCATCTAAAATACTTCAACGTTTTTATTTATAAAAAATATGAAAAGTATTGAATATAAAGCATATGTTGTTGAAGAAATTGAAGGTAATTTCATTAGCTCAATAAAAACATTAAATACAGAGAATTTATCGAAGAATGATGTTCTGATTAAGGTTCATTATTCCTCATTAAATTATAAAGATGCTCTTTCGGCAACGGGTAATAAAGGGGTAACAAAGGCTTATCCTCACACACCTGGAATTGATGCATCCGGTATTGTTGAATTTTCAGAAAGTGAAGAATTTAAAGCCGGAGACAAGGTAATTGTAACAGGAAACGATTTAGGAATGAATACTGCAGGTGGTTTTGGACAATATATAAGTGTTCCTGCCGAGTGGGTTGTGAAATTGCCCGAAGGTCTAAGCATGAAAGAAGCAATGATATTGGGAACCGCAGGTTTTACTGCCGGTGTTCAGATTTCACGCTTAAGCGAGTTGGTAAAACCTGAAAATGGAAAAATTCTTGTTTCAGGAGCAACTGGCGGAGTAGGGTCGGTAGCTGTTTCAATTTTAAATAAATTAGGTTATCAGGTAACTGCAATTTCAGGTAAATCTACTGAACATGAATTTTTAAAAAGTATGGGAGCAAATGAGATTATATCCCGTTCTGATTTTGAATTGCAGGATAAAAGACCAATACTTTCAGCAAAATATGCCGGTGCAGTGGATACAGTTGGTGGTATTATTTTGGAAAATATATTAAAAACTTTACAGCCTCTTGGTGCTGTAACAACTTGTGGTAGTGTGTCATCCACTCAGTTGAATACAACTGTTTTTCCGTTTATTTTACGAGGAATTTCATTGATAGGTGTTTCTTCACAAAATTATCCATTAAATTTGAGAAAAAAAATATGGGAAAAATTAAGTGCCGATTGGAAACCTGAAAATTTATTGGAAATATATTCTGAAATTACTCTGAATCAAGTTGATGAGGCTGTAAAGAATATTTTACAGGGTAAACTAAAAGGACGAACAATCATAAAAATGAATGAGTGATTTTCTTGAATTTAAACTTTTTTGATTATTCTATTGTTTATAAAATCAATAAAAAAGACGAATATTACCAAAGAGTCGTTATTAGTCACAATATAAAATCTTTTTAGTGAAAACACTTTTATTAATCAAAAAAAAAACGCAAATTTGCATTCATATTAATGTCGCATTTTCTCTTTCTTAATATCCTTACTTCTAATGGCTTTAGCAAACGAGAATTATTTAAAAACTCCTGAAACATCCTACTTTGATGAGATTGATAAGCGCGTTAATGCCTATAAAATTACACATCCAAATTCTAAATTAATCCGTTTAGGTTTAGGCGACGTAACACAGCCCTTGCCTAATGAAGTTGTTCAGGCCATGCATCGTGCAATTGATGAAATGGCACATTTAGACACTTTTAAGGGATACGGTCCACCACAAGGATATGATTTTCTGATTGATAAAATATTAAAAGATTATAGAACGCTGGGCGTATCACTTGAAAAAGAGAGCGTTTTTGTAAGTGATGGAGCAAAGTCGGATATTGGAAATATTGGACATGTTTTAGGAAGAGACAATATTATTGCTATTGCCGACCCGGTTTATCCGGTGTATGAAAATGCAACAATAATGAGTGGTAGAGCCGGAATCATTAATGACGAAGATCAAAAATGGAGTAATATTGTTTATTTACAATGTACCGCTGAAACAGATTTTCTACCGGAATTACCCAACGAGAAAGTCGATATAATTTATTTATGTAATCCCAATAATCCAACTGGGTCGGTATTAAATAAAACAGAACTTAAAAAATGGATTGATTATGCCATTGAACATCAGAGTATTATTGTTTACGATGGTGCTTATCAGGCTTATATAAACGAGCCGGATGTGCCTCGAAGCATATATGAAATAAAAGGGGCTAAAAAAGTGGCCATTGAAATAAGAACTTATTCCAAATCAGCAGGATTTACCGGCTTACGTTGTGGATATACGATTTTTCCAAAGGAATTAATGGTCTATACCAAAATGGGTGATCAGGTACCTTTAGTTGAATTATGGAGTAGAAGAAAAACGAATTATACAAACGGTGTAGCATATATCGTTCAACGTGGTGCTGAGGCAATTTATTCCAGAAAAGGAAAACAGGAAAGAATTGAATTGGTTAACTATTATCTCAAAAATGCGTCAATTATCCGACATGAATTACGGGCAATGGGATTTGAGGTTTACGGTGGTGTAAGTTCACCTTATGTTTGGTTTAAAGCTCCTGATAATCAAACTTCCTGGAAGTATTTTCAACAATTATTGTATGATTATAAAATAGTTGGAACTCCCGGAATCGTTTTTGGGGCTTCAGGTGAAGGATATATGAGATTTACCGGTTTTGGAAGTAGAGAAAACACAATTGAAGCCATGAATAGGCTTCGAAATAGTTAATAATTGAATCTGAAAATTTAAAAATAAGCGTATGTGTGGAATTGTAGGTTACATTGGAAATAAACAAGCTTATCCTATTCTAATAAAAGGATTACAACGTTTGGAGTACCGGGGATATGACAGTGCCGGTATAGCATTATTAAGCGAAGGCAATTTAAATGTTTATAAAACAAAGGGAAAAGTTTCTGACTTAATTCGATTCGCGGAACAACAGGATATAAAAGGAACAGTTGGAATTGCACACACACGTTGGGCAACACATGGAGAGCCAAACACAATAAATGCACATCCACATTGCTCACAGTCCGAAGAACTGGCAATAATACATAATGGAATTATTGAAAATTATGCCGTATTAAAAGAAAGTTTAATAGAACATGGATATACATTTCATAGTCAAACGGATACAGAAGTATTAATTCAACTTATTGAGTATATTAAAAAATCAAATAATATTGATTTGCCTACGGCTGTTCAATTGGCATTAAATCAAGTTGTTGGTGCTTATGCTATTGCAGTTATCGAAAAAAATCACCCCGATTTAATTGTAGCAGCCCGCAAAGGTAGTCCGTTGGTTGTTGGTATTGGAGATGATGAATTTTTCTTAGCATCTGATGCAACACCAATAATTGAGTTTACCAATCAGGTAGTATATGTTGGTGAAGAAGAAATTGTTACATTGAGAAGAGGAAAACAACTTAAAATCAGAACAATAGGAAATGTAGAGAAAACTCCTGAAGTGATGAATCTGGAAATGACACTTAGTCAATTAGAAAAAGGTGGTTATCCTCATTTTATGATAAAGGAAATTTTCGAACAGCCTAAAACGCTGAGCGATAGTATGCGTGGTCGTGTTAATATAGAAGAAAATAACATTAAACTAGCCGGATTTATCGACAATAAAGAGAAATTTTTAAATGCCAAACGTATTATTATAACTGCTTGCGGAACATCATGGCATGCCGGTTTAATAGGGAAATATGCCATCGAAGAATTTGCACGCATTCCTGTCGAAGTTGAATATTCATCAGAATTTCGTTATCGAAAACCGGTTATACATACCGATGACATAGTAATAGCAATTTCCCAATCAGGTGAAACTGCTGATACTCTTGCTGCTGTTGAACTTGCAAAATCGAAGGGCGCATTTATTTTTGGAATTTGTAATGTTGTGGGTTCATCTATTCCACGTAACACACATTCAGGTTGTTATACGCATGCCGGTCCTGAAATTGGAGTTGCATCTACAAAGGCATTTACTGCACAAGTTACAGTATTGACAATGCTGGCAATGATGATTGGTAAAGAAAAAGGAACACTTAGTCATGAGCAATACTTTAAAATTGTATCTGAACTTGGACGAATTCCCGATAAAATCACTCAAGTTTTAAAACAAAACACCAAGATTGCAGAACTTGCAAAAACATTCACCTATGCTCAAAACTTCATATATATGGGTCGTGGGTATAACTTCCCGGTGGCTCTTGAAGGTGCACTAAAACTGAAAGAAATATCCTATATTCATGCCGAAGGTTATCCTGCTGCTGAAATGAAACATGGACCAATTGCTCTTATAAGTCAGGAAATGCCCGTTGTAGTAATTGCAACAAGTGCTGGAATGTACGAAAAAGTGGTAAGTAATATACAAGAAATTAAAGCAAGAAAAGGTCGGGTTATTTCAATAGTGACTGAAGGTGACGTAGTTGTAAGTAATTTAACGGACTATAGTATTAGTATCCCTGACACAGAAGAATGTCTCGTTCCATTGTTGGCTGCTATACCCTTGCAATTGTTTGCATACCATATAGCTGTAGTGAAAGGGTGCGACGTGGATCAACCGAGAAACCTTGCAAAGTCTGTAACTGTCGAATAATATCATAATAAGCCCCTACTTTATACGTTGGGGCTTTTTATTTATATCAAAGTAGATTATTTAAAATAAATTTTATAAAAAGAATAATTAACAATTTTAAATTTTTAATTATTAATTAAACAAGTATGTGCGGAATAGCAATGGTAAGGCTACTTAAGCCTTTGGATTTTTATCAGGAAAAATATGGAACATGGCAGTATGGTTTGCAGAAAATGTATTTGCTTATGGAAAAGCAACACAACCGGGGACAGGAAGGTGCCGGTTTAGCTGCTGTTAAGTTGGATACACCTCCTGGCGAGGAATATATATGGCGCGACAGGGTAGAAGGTAAAAATGCGATTCAAAAGATTTTTGCTTCAATTAATAAAGCAACAGCAGAAAAGCCTAAGGAGGTTTTTCTAAATGCAGAATTGTCAAAATCACAATTCCCATTTGCAAGTGAACTTTATCTTGGCCATTTACGCTACAGTACTTCAGGTAAAAGCGGTTTATCGTATGTTCATCCTTTCCTGCGCCGGCATAACTGGAAAAACAGAACACTGGTATTGGCAGGTAATTTTAATTTGACAAATGTTGAAGAAATATTTGAACATCTTACTTTGAAAGGACAACACCCTCGTGATAAGGGAGATACTTTTTTGATGTTAGAGTCTCTTGGTTTTCAGCTCGATCAGGAAGTACAGAAAGAATACGATAAAATTAAACAACGATATACAAATGATTTAGTCATTACTCAGAAAATAGAGGAAAACCTCGACATTGCTTCATTTATCCGCAAATCGGAAAAAATGTGGGATGGCGGTTATGTTATTTGTGGCATGCTGGGTCATGGCGATTCATTCATTTTTAGGGATGCAAAAGGTATTCGTCCGGCGTTTTATTATGTGAACGATGAAATTGTAGTTGCAGCTTCTGAGCGTCCTGTAATTCAAACTGCAATGAACCTAAAAGAAGAAGATATCATTGAATTGCAACCCGGTGAAGCAATGATTATCAAGAAAAACGGAACTATAAAATTTGAAACTATCCGTCCCGCTGCAAAAGAACTAAAAAAATGTTCATTCGAACGTATTTATTTCTCTCGTGGTAGTGATATTGATATTTACAACGAACGTAAAAAATTGGGCGAGTCACTAGCAAAACCAATTTTAAAAGCTATTGACAATGATGTAAATAATACAGTTTTCTCTTTTATCCCAAATACCGCTGAGGTGGCATTTTATGGAATGAGAGATGGAATAGAAGCTCTGAATAATCATACCATTCGTGTTGAAAAGGTTTTAATTAAAGACATTAAACTCCGTACATTTATATCGACAAACAATGAGCGCGACGATTTGGCTACACACGTGTATGATGTTACTTATGGATCTATCAGACGTGGAAGAGTGGATAACCTTGTAGCCATTGACGATTCAATTGTACGTGGTACAACTTTGAAACAAAGTATTTTAAAAATATTAAACAGATTAGAACCTAAGAAAATTGTTATTGTATCTTCTTCGCCACAAGTACGTTTCCCTGATTATTACGGCATTGATATGCCTCGTATGAATGAGTTTTGCGCCTTCCGGGCTGCTATTGCGTTATTGAAAGAAAGTGGACGACAATCTATTATTGATGAAGTTTACGCTAAATCTAAAGCACAAGTTGATTTGCCCAAAGAGAAAATTGTAAATTATGTCACTGAAATATACAAACCATTTACTCAACAAGAAGTTTCGGTTATGATTACTAAAATTCTTACGCCGAAAGATGTGGATTGTCCTGTGGAACTTGTCTACCAATCTATTGAAGGTTTGCATGAAGCATGTCCTAATCATTTAGGTGATTGGTACTTTACCGGTGATTATCCAACGCCTGGTGGGAATCAATTGGTGAATCTGGCGTTCATTAATTATTACGAGGGTAGGGATAATGATTAAATATTAGGAATTCAGGAGAATTTAATCTTTTTAATGATTTCTCTTGATTTCTTTCTTAAGTAAATCATTGAAGTACATGACAAAAATTTAGATACAAATGATATACAGAGAAAAAGAACTTGCCTTACAGACTGTGTCGGTATTTTACTGTGCTAAAACATAAAATGCTAATTGTCATTTCGAACGAAGTGAGAAATCTAACAGAACTACCACTGCAAAGTTTATCGGATAACAGTGGTTGAATTACTTAAATATTTTGTACATGAAAAGCGAAAATTTTATTTTTGAAAATAATACCGAATGGATTCAGATAGATGACAAAATACGTCGTCAGATTTTAGGATATGATGACAAAATGATGTTGGTGAAAATTGAATTCAAAGCCGGTGGAATAGGATATGTTCATCAACATGAACACCATCAATGCACTTATGTGGTTAGTGGAGTTTTTGAATTCAAGGTAGGAGAGGAGACTAAAACTGTAAAAACTGGTGATGGACTTTATATGGAATCAAATGTACTTCATGGAGTTAAATGTATTGAAGGCGGAATATTAATCGATACATTTAGTCCTGGGAGACTAGATTTTCTTTAAATTTTTTCCACTAAATACATACTGCAAACTCCAAAAGTAAATTTGCGGTGTTTTTTTAATTTAAAACCGTTGCCGATAAGGATTCTGATAAGTTTATCACCATTTGGGAAAGCATGCATTGATTCCTGAAGATAGTTATATGCTACTTTGTCGCTGGAAAGCAGTTTGGCGGTCATCTTTACAAATATCTTTGTGTAAAGCTGATAACCTTTAAATAATAATTCATTATTTGGTTCATTCATTTCTAATATCAATAAATGACCACCCGTTTTCAAAACACGATTTATTTGTTGGAGACTTTTGTTCAATTTTTCAAAATTACGTATACCAAATGCAATGGTTGCTGCGTCGAACGAATTGTCTGGGAAAGTAAGGGCTGAAACGTCCTGAACCTGCAAATCTATTTTGTCGTTTAGTTTTGCTTTCTCTACTTTCAAACGCCCCAAATCCAACATCTTTTCTGAAATGTCAATACCCGTAACTTTTTCAGGATGAAGAAATTTGTAAGATTTTATACACATATCAGCCGTTCCGGCTGCAATATCTAAAATTTGTTTGGGATGGTATTTTTTTAAAGCAAGTAATGAGCCTCTCCGCCATAAACGAGCTAAACCCCAAGTCATTATGTCGTTGAACTGATCGTATTTGCCTGAAATAGTATTAAACATTCTCGCCAATTGTACCGTTTTTTCCTCTTCCTGATTATAGGGTTTTACTTTGGTAAAATCAGTTTCTGATAATTTTTTTTTACTCATAATTTATATAAAAACATCATTTTCAGTGTTTAACACTAAGAAATGGCATTCTGTTTTTTATTACTCCGGATTAATAACCAGATTCCCCATACAATAAAAGGAATGCTCAAAACCTGTCCCATATTCAGAATCATACCTGATTCGAATGCTTCCTGATTAAGTTTAATAAATTCTAACGAAAATCTAGAACCAAACATAATAATCATAAATACACCGGTAATTAATCCAGGCTTTTTATAGGCATCTTTTTTCCAATACAACCACCAGGTAATTGCAAATGTAACAAAACAATATATCATTTCATATATTTGTGTTGGATGCATTGGTAGAGTTCCACCATCGCGAACAAAGATAAATCCCCAAGGTAGGGAAGTTACATTTCCATAAATCTCAGAATTCATTAAGTTCCCCAGTCTGATTGATGCTGCACAAAGAGTTACACCAATCAAAAGTCGATCTAAAATCCAGATTAATCCTTTCTTCGAAATGTTTTTATTGTACAATACCATTGCGGTTAAAATGCCTATAGCTCCACCATGACTGGCCAAACCTCCACGCCAGATATATAACAATTCCCACGGATGAGAAAGATAGTGATTGCCATATTTAACCGTTATCCCAAGTATTGTAACGGGCTCGGGAAGTAATTGCCATTCGTAAAAGAAGCAATGTCCTAATCGAGCTCCAATTATAGTCCCGATTACTGTATACATAAAAAGCTTATCGAGCCAGGCTTCAGGTAGATTTTCGTTTTTGAAAATTTTTGTAGTAATAAACAAAGTTAGCCAGATTCCCAATGCCCAAAGTATACCATACCAACGAATTGTCAATGGACCTAGATGAACAAATACTGGATCGATGTTCCAGGTAATGAAGTTTAAAAGCATAGTTACAATATTTAAGAACCCCTAACCCCTAAAGGGGAATTGAAACTACTATCGTCTATTAAAAATGACGAATGTAACTTAGTTCCCCTTTAGGGGTTAGGGGTTTATTTTTAATTTGCTCCGTGACAATTTTTATATTTTTTACCACTTCCACAAGGACAAGGATCGTTTCTACCAACTTTTTTCTCAACACGAATTGGTTCCGAACGTTGTTGTTCACGGGTGTCTTGTTTGGTTGGGTCACCGCCTCTGTTACCATCAGCATCAGCTTTCTGAGTTCTGTATTTACTCATATCCATACGTTGAACCGGTCTGGCTTCTCGCACTTGTTCCGGTTCACGCATTGGTATCTGACCGCGCATTAATATGGCTAAAATTTTACGATTTATAGAATCAATCATTTCTTTAAATAATCCGAAAGATTCTAATTTGTAAATTAAGAGTGGATCTTTTTGTTCATAACTTGCATTTTGTACAGAGTTACGCAATTCGTCCAATTGACGTAAATGTTCTTTCCATTCATCATCAATGACATATAACAAAGTTTGTTTTTCAAAGGCTTTAACAACTTCGCGTGCTTCTGTTTTATAAGCAGTTTCCAAATGGGTAGATACATTAAATACTCTTTTGCCATCGGTTACAGGAATCAATATATTCTCATATTGTTTTCCCCGTTCTTCAAATACTTGTTTAATTACAGGAAAAGCAACCGTTGCAAGTTTATCCATTTTACGTTTATAGGTCTGAATAGCAGCTTCGGCAACGAGCTTTGTTGATTCATTTATTTTTGTTGAACTGAATACTTCTTCGGTAAATGGGACATCCATTGCAAAATCTTTCAATAATGTCTCTTCCAATTCAGAATAATCGCCATTATTACGTGCCAGTTCAATGGTATTTTCCGCTGTATCGTAAATCATATTGGTAATATCTGACCCAATACGTTCGCCCATTAATGCATGTCTACGTTTTGAATAAATAACTTCACGTTGTGAATTCATAACATCGTCATATTCTAGCAATCGTTTACGAATACCAAAGTTGTTTTCTTCAACTTTTTTCTGGGCACGTTCTATTGATTTGGAAATCATAGAATGTTCAATCATTTCACCTTCCTGAAATCCGAGACGATCCATAACGCCTGAAATTCGTTCCGAACCAAACAAACGCATCAAATCGTCTTCAAGCGAAACGTAAAAGATGGAAGAACCCGGATCACCCTGACGACCGGCACGTCCACGTAGCTGGCGGTCAACACGACGACTTTCGTGACGTTCAGTACCTATAATAGCCAAACCACCGGCTTTTTTCACTTCATCCGAAAGTTTAATATCCGTACCACGACCGGCCATATTGGTAGCAATAGTAACTGTTCCTTTTTGTCCTGCCTCAGCTACTACAGCAGCCTCATGCTGGTGTAACTTAGCATTCAATACATTGTGCTTAATTTTCCGACCGTTCAACATACGACTTAATAATTCGGAAATTTCAACCGATGTTGTTCCTACCAGTACCGGACGTCCAGCTTCAACTAATGTCGCAATTTCCTCAATAACAGCCGTGTATTTTTCGCGTTTTGTTTTATAAACACGATCTTCCATATCATTACGGGCAATAGGGCGATTCGTAGGGATTACTACCACATCTAATTTGTAGATATCCCAAAGTTCACCTGCTTCTGTTTCAGCTGTACCAGTCATCCCTGATAGTTTGTGGTACATTCGGAAATAATTCTGAAGGGTAATTGTTGCGAATGTTTGGGTTGCAGCTTCAATAGTAACTTGTTCTTTGGCTTCAATGGCCTGATGTAAACCGTCAGAATAACGACGACCGTCCATAATACGACCTGTTTGTTCATCAACAATTTTCACTTTGTTTTCCATTACCACATATTCCACATCTTTTTCAAAGAGTGTATATGCTTTCAATAATTGGTTTATGGTATGAACACGTTCGGATTTTACTGAATAACTTTGTAAGATTTCATCTTTTGCTGACTGTCTCTCCTCTGCTGTAATTGTTTTGTTTTTTTCTAATTCGGCAATTTCGCTTCCTACATCAGGTAATACAAAAAATTGTGGATCATCAGTGTTGTCAGTAATCAGGTCGATACCTTTATCTGTAAGCTCTATAGAGTTATTTTTTTCATCAATTACAAAATAGAGTGGATCAGTTGCAACATGCATGTTCCGGTTATTCTCCTGCATATAAAACTCTTCCGTTTTTTGTAAAAGTGCCCTAATTCCCTGTTCACTCAAGTATTTAATCAACGGTTTGTTTTTTGGCATTCCTTTGAATGATCGGAACAATGCCAATGCACCTTCTTCCTGCACTTTTTTATCTTCCGACTTCATTAAGTTACGGGCATCAGCAAGATATTTTGTAGCAAGTGTCTTTTGGGTATTAACCAAACGTTCCACTTTTGGGCGCATTTCATCAAATAGTTGATCTTCACCTTTAGGAATAGGTCCGGAAATGATTAAAGGTGTACGGGCATCGTCAATTAATACGGAGTCAACCTCATCGACAATTGCATAATTATGTTTGCGTTGTACCAAATCTTCAGGATTAGTAGCCATATTATCACGCAAGTAATCAAAACCGAATTCGTTATTTGTTCCAAAAGTAATATCAGCTAAATAAGCCTGACGGCGTTCTTCTGAATTTGGACGGTGTTTATCAATACAATCTACAGTTAAACCATGAAACATATATAGTGGACCCATCCATTCGGAGTCACGTTTGGCCAAATAATCATTTACCGTTACAAGATGAACTCCATTACGGGTTAATGCATTAAGGAATACTGAAAGTGTAGCAACGAGTGTTTTACCTTCACCAGTTCCCATTTCAGCAATTTTTCCTTTGTGAAGGACAACACCACCTATTAACTGCACATCGTAATGAACCATTTCCCATTTAATTACAGTACCACCGGCTGTCCATTGGTTTTTATAATGTGCTTTATCACCTTCAATGGTTACAAAATCATATTTAGCAGCAAAATTACGGTCTAAATCATTAGCGGTTACAATGATTTCATGATTTTCAGTCAACCTTCGAGCCGTATCTTTCATAATACTAAAAGCTTCCGGCAATATTTCATCCAAAACTTTTTCGTATTTTTCCATTATTTCTTTTTCCAGCTTGTCAATTTCAGTGTAGGATTTATCACGGAGATTAATTTCCATTTCTTCAATACCTTCTTTCAACTCGGCAATACGTTCTCTTTCAGGAGCAACATATTCTTGAATACGTATTTTAAGTAACTCGGTACGAGCACGTAATTCATCGTTGGAGAGATGCTTGATTTCTTCGTAAGCAGCCTTTATTTTTTCAACAAAGGGAGTTATTTCTTTAAGGTCACGTTGGGCTTTATTTCCCAGAATTTTTTTAAGAAAATCATTAAATGCCATATGTTTCAATGTTTTATTTTATAGTATTTGTGTGTTTTTGTCTATTATGTCAGTGTAAACTTAAAAAGACTGACAAAGATACTATTTTAAGTTAGAATTCTATTAATTGAATCGTAATTAATTAGCGAACATTAGTAATTCAAAAAGCACTCCAAACATATTTAAAATACTCTTATTCCCAAAATTTATAATCTGATATTGACAGGATTAAAATAATAAAACAAACTACACTGCATTTAGCAGGATTTGCGTATTTTTGTCAAAACAAATCATTAAAAAATTCTGTTTTAAATAAAAAGGCACTATGAGTACATTAAAATTGGTTCAGGAGAACATACCAAAGGTTTACAACGATTTAGAATTTTTGTTGGTTTGTCTGAAAGAAGTTTTGGTTGAGTCGGATGAAAATGCATTAGCTGAAGACATTCCATGGATTTCTAATGAAATTAATTTCAAAGAAAACCAATTTTCCGAAGAACATCTACGTTTATATTCAACCTGTTTTCAATTATTGAATATTGTAGAAGTCAATGGTGCAGTACAAAATCGCCGAAAAAAAGAGGACAATGAATCCATGTCTGCTATAAACGGATTGTGGTCGTATAATCTTGAATTACTTAAAAATAAAGGTTTTAGTGAAAAGGAAATAGCTTCACAGCTTGCTGATATTCATGTTGAACCTGTTCTGACAGCTCATCCCACTGAAGCCAAACGTACAGTAATGCTTAAACATTTGCGTGAATTGTATTTGCTAATGGTAAAACGCGAAAACAATATGTATAGCAAAACGGAGCAAAACCAGATTCGAAAAAATATCAAAATTACCCTTCACCGAATTTGGCGCACATCCGAAATTTATACTGAAAAACCTGATGTTAGTTCAGAATTGGACAATATCATTTACTATCTGACGAAAGTTTTTCCTGAAGTAATAAAAATGAATGATCAACGATTAATTCAGGCATGGGAGGCTGCCGGTTTTGATCAAAAACTAATTCAAAAAGCAAGTAGTTTTCCAAAAGTGTCGTTTGGTAACTGGGTAGGAGGAGACCGTGATGGACATCCGTTTGTGACCGCTGAAGTAACAAAAAACACCTTGCAAAAGCTTAGGAATAAAGCATTTGAAGTCATTCAAAAAGAACTGAGTGAATTGCAGAAAAATTTGACTTTTAATGTTACTATCAGCCAGTTATCTCCTGAATTTCAAAATAGATACGCTCATATTTACAATGGCTTGAAGGAGTTTCAGGGAAATGTAAAATTAAAATATAAAAGTGAAGTTTTTCGTCAATACTTAAACTTTATAATAACCAAAATTCCAAAGAATCAATCTGATGACTCATCAGTGTTTTATCGTTATCCTTCTGAATTAATTGACGATTTATATCTTTTAAAACATAGTTTGATAGACTTTGGTGCTTCAGAAATTGCTTATACAGATATCAACGATGCAATACGTTTAGTTAGTACTTTTGGATTCCATTTAGCAAAACTGGATATCAGGCAAAATAGCCGATTTAACGAACTCGCATTGTCGCAATTAATGATAGCTGCTCAACTGGATGGAAACAAATTTTTAAATGCTGATTTTGAAGAAAGATTGAAAATTATCAATGCTGAATTGAATTCAAGTCGTCCTTTTACTTTAGCTGGAATAAAACTAGAGCACGAAGCTGCATCTACTACAGAAACTTACAGGGTTGTAAATGAGCAGGTCGAAAATTACGGAAATGAGGCTTTGGGTTCTATAATTGTAAGCATGACTCGTCATTTAAGCGATTTATTGACAGTCTATTTATTGGAACGTGAAGCCGGTTTATTGTTTAGCTCTCCTGAAGGGTTGGTTTCTCAAATTCAAATTGTTCCTCTTTTTGAAACAATTGATGACTTAAAACACAGTCCTGATATATTAGATCAATTTCTTTCACACCCGATTACAAAAAACAGCCTCAAATGGCAACAACAGACAACCGGATCAAATGACATGATTCAGCAGGTTATGATTGGTTACAGCGATAGTAGTAAAGACGGAGGAATATTTGCGAGTCAGTGGTTTTTGTACGAAGCACAATCTAAATTAGTCGAAATTGGAAGAAAGCACAATGTAAATATTCGTTTTTTTCATGGGAAAGGAGGCTCAATAAGTCGTGGCGCAGGGCCAACGCACTGGTTTTTACGTTCATTACCTTCCGGCTCGGTAAATGGAAACGTTCGTTTGACCGAACAAGGTGAAACTATTGAGCGAAAATATGCGAATAAAAATAATGCTGCTTATAATCTTGAGTTACTAATGGCAGAAACTTTATCGGCGACATTATTACAAAAAAATATTCAACATTCGGAACATGAATTAAGTGAAGAATTAAATTTTTTGGCTAATCAAAGTATGGTTGTATATAAAAATTTGACTTTACATCCTGATTTTATTCGTTTTTACGAAAAAGCAACGCCCATTGATGCGCTTGAACAAAGTAAAATTGGTAGCAGACCGGCTCGAAGAACGGGAACAAGAAGTTTAGACGATTTACGTGCCATTCCATGGGTTTTCAGTTGGAGTCAATGTAGATTTAATATCACGAGTTGGTATGGCGTTGGATCATCCCTCGAAAAATTATATGAAACTGAGCCGGAAAAATTTGAAACATTTCGAAAGGCAGTAGAATCTGATCCATTTATTCGATACGTTTTAACAAATATAGATTCGAGTTTAGCATCGTCTGATGAAGATATCTTTAAGAAATATGCTCATTTAGCGATTAATGTTGCCGGAAATAAAAATATATTTGAAAATTTAACGGACGAATTGGTCAAAACCAGAAAAATGATTGATGTTTTGTTGAGTCGACCAATCTCAGAAAGGCGTGTAAATCATTATTATTCAACGTTGTTACGTTCAGAAGCAATGGATCCGTTACATAAACAACAAGTTTTATTACTTGAAAAATGGCGAGAACTATTGTCCGATAATAAAAAAGTTGAAGCCGATAAAATTTTATTTGAATTATTACGCTGTATTAATGCTATTGCCGGAGCCATTGGGTTTACGGGATAAGCAAACCTAAAAGCTGATTGAAATTTATTCAAATTGGATTTTTTTTGCTTGTTGTAACTTAAGTGAATGATAATTATTATTGATATATTTTTTGACACATAGCTTACAGTATTATAGCTGATTGCATATATAATATCGTCCAATTTCAACGTCGTCTCATTGTTCTAATTTGTCTATTTTGCATCGACATTAACAACAATACATTTATAAAATAGCTTGGGCTTTTTTATTGATAGTTAATCTAAATAGAGAAGAGAAGAGAAGAGAAGAGTAAGTCAATAAATAGAATATCCCGGACATCGAGGGTTTTATTCCGAATATGGGGATAATTTATGGCTCTACATAAGTAATACAGATAGCACAAACAATACAGTCCAATCCACGATAGAATACGGGACGACTTTGTCTCATTGCCCTATTTGTTTGTTCCGAAAAAACGGAATCTCGAAATACTCGATATGTATCGGCATTAACTACAGTAGACGTATAGAATAGCTTTGGGCTATTTTATATGTACAGATGGTATAACTTCAGATATTTTTTACTCTGTTCTCGAATTTTTTTACTTCATTTTTTCCTGTGTACCTGTCCCGATTGTGACAGTGATTTTATTGAACTAAAGCATATCATTAAATATTGTGAACCACTTGTTTAAACTAATCGTCAAGAGTTTGTAGGAAAATTGCATCAAGTATTTGGTGGATTTTTGACCGAAAATTGGCCTTATGTTTGAGTTTGCAAAAGAAGTACTTTCGCATGAAATTTTAGTTAGAACATTTGCTATAAATAGAATAGCAAATTATTGTATAGACAATGAATTATGTTTTAGTTTTCCTTGGTTTGTGGAATAAAGTTTTTTTCTAACTTAAAAATGATTATTTTTAAATATATAAATCGAAATTTATAACAAAAAAAACTACCTTTGTACCAAAATAAAAAAGCGTTCACTGTATTTTATGATTAATAGAGCATTATTACGTACTAAGATTGTACAAATCTTATATTCTTATTATAAAAGCGACAGCAAATCGTTGCCTGTTGTAGAAAAAGAATTGTTTCATAGTATTGAAAAAACTTACGATTTATATTACCATCTACTGCAACTTTCAATTGAAATTACACATTTCGCAGCAAATCGTATAGAAACCAAGCGCAACAAGCTTCGCCCCACACCCGAGGATTTAAATCCTAATACCCGATTTATCGATAACTCCTTTGTAAAACAACTTTCAACAAACACTGTTTTTAATGAATACCTCAAAGCTAATAAACTTTCGTGGGTAAACGACTCTGAAATTATCAAGGTGTTATTTGACGAAATTGTTACTACTGATTTTTATGCTGAATACATGAATGCTCCTACAGTAGATTATGTTTCAGATAAAGATATTTGGCGTAAAATATTCAAAAAAATCATTCTGCAAAGCGAAGATTTGGATGATTCTATACAGGATCAGAATATTTATTGGACCGACGATATTGAAATGGTGGTAAGTTTCATTCTTAAAACTATCAAACGATTTGATATTGCTAAAGGTGATGAACAGGAACTATTACCTATGTTCAAAGACGCTGAAGATGCTGAATTTGCAACTCAACTATTGCGTTCGGTGTTAACAAAAGGTTCAGAATTACGTCAAATGATTGATGTAAACACTAAAAATTGGGAACTGGATCGAATTGCCTTTATGGATATTGTAATAATGGAAGTTGCCTTGGCGGAATTGCTAGGTTTCCCAACCATTCCTGTAAATGTTACGTTGAACGAATACATTGAAATTGCTAAAACCTATAGTACAGAAAAAAGTGGTACTTTCATTAATGGCGTATTGGATAATATTGTCGGTCAGTTGAAAAAGGAAAATAAATTGATTAAAGTGGTGATGTTTAACGAAAATAAGAAATAATTCGATTATATTTGCAATTAAAATTTAAAAAACAAAAGAAATGAATTTATTAAGTGTATTATTACAGGTTGCAGCTCCTGAAAAAGGGGGTGTAAGCAGTTACTCAGGAATATTGATGATGGTGTTGATTTTTGTGGTATTTTATTTCTTTATGATACGCCCACAAACCAAACGCCAAAAAGAAATTAAAAAACAACGTGAAGCAATGAAACCCGGCGATTCAGTTGTAACCTCAGGTGGCCTTTATGGCAAAGTAAAAGATATTAAAGAAACAACTATTACGGTTGAAATAGCTGAAAATGTTCGCGTTAAAGTAGATAAAAACTCTGTTTTTGTAACAGCAGAAGATCTTCAGTCAACGGCAAAATAATAGGCTGATATGGCTGAAAACAGCGATAGAAAATTATTCAGATTTTATATTCAAAAGCTTAAATCATTCTTTTTTTCAAAAGATATTTTAAGCTTTTTGCTTTTTCTTGCCCTTTCTGCAACGTTTTGGTTTGTCAATGCGTTAGGAAAGGAAAGAGATACAACTATTACTATTCCGCTGCGTTACATTGGAGTTCCACAGAATATTGCAATAACAAACAATCCTCCTACAGAAATTAAATTAAATGTAAAAGATCAGGGTGTTAAACTTTTTGCATATACTCAAGAATCTTTTACCCCACTTACAATTGATTTAAGTCGTACTTTTTATCAAAAAGGAGAAATATTGATTACATCCGATCAGATTAATGGTCGTATTAAACGTTATATGCATTTACAACCTTCCACCATAATTTTGGAAGTGCAACCCGATTCTATTTTGGTACAATATGAGAAGTTAGCAATGAAAACAATTCCTATTGAATTTGTTGCTAAACTTGAATTAGCTCATCAATATATTTTGAGTAATAAAATTCAGTTGGAACCTTCATCTGTTACAGTTTTTGGACCAAAAAATATTATTGATTCGTTGAAAACAATAAAAACAGAGTTTAAGGAGTTGAAAAGTTTAAATGATACTAATATTTTTAACTGTAAACTGAAGCCTATAAACTCGGTTAAATATTCAACTGATGAAATAAAAGTCAGTGTTTTTGTCGAGTTATTTACGGAGAAAAAAATAACATTAGCAATTACAAATATTAATTGTCCGGAAAATTTATCCATTCGAACTTTTCCAGCATTTGTAAATGCCACCTATTCGGTTGGTTTAAGTCATTTTAATTCAATAGATCCAAAAGCTATTCAGGTGTATATTGATTACAACGATTTAAAGAAAAGTAAAGAGAGTAAACAAAAACTTAAAATCATCAATACTTCAGCAAATATCTCAAATTTGCGAATAACACCTCAAGAGGTAGAATTTATTTTGGAAGAGAAATAAAAAATGGAAAAAATTCAAATGGTTGACTTGAAAAGTCAATACGAAAAAATAAAAACAGAAGTCAATGCCGGTATTCAGGAAGTAATTGATACCACAGCTTTTATCAAAGGTGGAAAGGTGATTGATTTTCAGCATGATCTTGAAAAATACTTACAAGTGAAACATGTTATTCCTGTAGGTAATGGAACAGATGCTTTACAAATTGCCTTGATGGCTTTATGTTTGAAATCCGGGGATGAAGTTATTGTACCCACCTTTACATTTATTGCTACTGCCGAAGTGGCAGCTTTGCTAGGTTTAACACCTGTTGTTGTGGATGTTGATTTTGAAACATTTAATATTTCAATTGATGCTTTAAAAAAAACAATAACTCCCCGAACAAAAGCAATAGTTCCAGTTCATCTCTTTGGTCAAAATGCTAATATGGAAGCTATTCTAGCAATTGCAAAAGAAAACAATCTCTATGTTGTGGAAGATGCTTGTCAATCGATAGGATCAGAATTTAGCTTCTCCGATGGTAAAAAATGTCAATCGGGAACGATGGGTGATATCGGTTGTACTTCTTTTTTCCCTTCAAAAAATTTGGGTTGTTTTGGCGATGGAGGTGCAATTTTTACAAACAATGATGAACTAGCAGCCAAGATGCGTTCTATCGCAAACCACGGAATGGAAGTGCGATATTATCATGATCATGTTGGCGTTAATTCAAGATTAGATAGTATTCAGGCTGCTGTTTTAGATGTTAAACTGAGACATTTGGATGAATATTGCAATGCCCGTCGGAATGCAGCCGATTATTATGATAAAGTATTTTCCACTACCGAGAAAATATTAATTCCGGCACGATCTTCATTTTCAACGCATGTTTTTCATCAGTATACTTTAAAATTAATCGGAGTAAACAGAGCTGAATTAATAAAGCATCTTAACGATAAAGGAATACCGGCAATGATATATTATCCTGTTCCGTTACATTTACAAAAAGCATATCAAAACAGTAGATATAAAGCCGGTGATTTTCCTGTGGCCGAGAAATTATGTGAATGTGTAATGTCATTGCCTATGCATACTGAATTGAGCAATGAACAATTGGAGTATATTACCAATTCAGTTATGGAATTTATAAAAAAGTAAAAAGTTAAGTAGTTAATTAATTGATTAGTTAGTATTTGAGAATCGAGAACTTCGAAAACAATTACCTAATCAACCAACTAACCAATCCCCAAATAACCATTATGAATTACTTTGCACACGAAACAGCAATAATTGACAACAATTGCGAAATAGGAAACGGAACTAAAATCTGGCATTTTTCACATATCATGTCGGGTTGTGTTATTGGAGAATCTTGTAATATCGGGCAAAATGTAGTAATTTCGCCCGAAGTTATACTTGGTCGTAACGTAAAGATTCAAAATAATGTTTCGGTTTATACAGGTGTAATTTGCGAAGATGACGTATTTCTTGGACCTTCAATGGTTTTTACTAATGTAATTAACCCCAGAAGTCACGTAAACCGTAAAAACGAGTATGCTCAAACGATTGTCAGAAAAGGTGCAAGTATTGGTGCAAATGCCACAGTTGTTTGCGGAAATGAAATTGGCGAATTTGCCTTGATAGGAGCAGGAGCCGTTATAACAAAACCGGTAAAGGCTTTTGCATTAGTAGTTGGAAATCCGGCAAAACAAATTGGTTGGGTGAGCGAAAATGGACAGAAATTACATTTTGATGAAAATGGAAAAGCAATTTGTCCAGAAACAGGTCAAGAATATTTATTACAGGAAAATCATATAAAAAGAATTAAATAATTGGGAGTTGAATTATGATAAAATTTGCAGTAATTGGTCAGGGACACATTGGAAAACGACATGCAGAGATGATTCGTAGGAATCCGGAATCAGAACTTGTTGCAGTGTGTGATGTCCTTTCAAAGAAAGAGGTGGGATTGGATGATATTGAAGAACCTTATTTTTCAAGTTATGAAGAACTTTTAAAAGCGGATTTGGATATTGATGTAGTAAATATATGTACTCCAAATGGTTATCATGCCGACTATGCTATTAAAGCTTTGCAGGCAAAAAAACATGTGGTTCTCGAAAAACCCATTGCTTTGACAAAAGCAGATGCTGAAAAAATACTTTTCAAATCACTCGAAATGTCAAAACATGTTTTTAGTGTTATGCAAAACCGTTATTCACCACCTTCAGTTTGGTTAAAAGAATTGGTCGACAATAATACACTTGGTGATATTTTTATGGTAAAACTAAGCTGCTACTGGAATCGCGACGAACGTTATTATAAAAAAGGGAACTG
Source organism: Paludibacter sp. (assembly GCA_028692715.1). Classification (GTDB taxonomy): domain Bacteria; phylum Bacteroidota; class Bacteroidia; order Bacteroidales; family Paludibacteraceae; genus Paludibacter. The sequence continues at coordinate 49,320 of JAQUWU010000035.1, forward strand.
GCATGGTGATGCAAAATTGGACGGAGGAACATTATTTACTCAGTTTTCACATTTTATTGATATTATGTATTGGCTTTTTGGCGATGTACAAAATATCCGTGGAAATTTTGCCGATTTTAGTCATAAAGAGTTGACTGATTTTGAAGATAGTGGTGTGGTTACTTTTGATTTTATAAACGGTGGAATGGGTTGTTTGAATTATTCTACGGCTGTTTGGGATAAAAACTTGGAAAGCAGCATTACAATAGTTGGATCAAAAGGGACTGTAAAAGTTGCCGGACAATATATGAATGAAGTAACGTATTGTCACATAAAAGATTATGTAATGCCTGAGCTAGCACCATCCAATCCACCAAACGATTATGGTGCTTATAAAGGTTCTGCTCAAAATCATCATTTGGTTATTCAAAATGTAGTTGAAAAACTTACTGATAAAGGAACTATCACCACGAATGTTTTAGAAGGATTGAAAGTCGTTGATATTATTGAGCGGATTTATGCTGTACGTGATGCACAGTGGAAAAAATAAGCATCAAATAAGCTTTCTATGGAAGTAACCAAACAAAGCAAATAATTTTTAAATCATTATCGTAAAAAAAAATATGCTTCAAAGAATTCAAACAATTTATTTACTGATTATTGTAATTTTGTCTGGTGTTACTCTGTTTTCTCCAGTTGCCGATTTGATTAACAATACCAATATGGCTATGTATATCATGAGTTATAAAGGGATTTTTTTGCAATCAGCTACAGGAAATGTATATCAATCCGGTGTTTGGGGCTTAACTGCTATAGGAGCAATTGTTCCGGTTATAGCCCTAATAACCATGTTCCTATATAAAAGAAGAATACTACAGGTTCGTTTGTCTATATTCAATATGGTATTGATGGCCGGTTATTATGCATTATTATTTATCTACATTTGGTTTGCAGGTCAAAACCTTCATACCGATTGGAGTTTGCGAATTGTAACAGCATTTCCTTTGGTAAATATTGTCTTTAATATTTTGGCAATACGCGCAATTGGAAAAGATGAAGCACTTGTCAGATCATTGAACAGAATAAGATAATTAATCTTTAAGTATTTATAATATAAACGCCTCTTTTGGGGCGTTTGTTGTTTAATTATAAATTGCCGAACAATGAATAATGTTCGATTGTTTGTTCTCCAAAAGAATATTCAATGAAAACATATTTGTCAATCTCAATTATTGCAGTATTTTTGCTTCTTAGCCAAAGTGCCTGTAATCAACAAGTAAAAAAAATGAAATACAATAAATTAACTTCAGAAGAACAGTCAGTTATCTTAAACAAGGCTACTGAGCGACCATTTACAGGAGAATATGTAAATACTACTGCCAAAGGGACTTATGAATGTCGACAATGTAATGCACCCTTATATCGTTCCGAAGATAAATTCAAGTCTGATTGTGGATGGCCTAGTTTCGATGATGAAATTCCCGGTGCTGTAAAAAAAGTGTTGGATACCGATGGTCGACGTACTGAAATTATTTGTGCCAATTGTGGCGGTCACCTTGGACATGTCTTTGTAGGAGAGCAGCTTACCAAAAAAAATACACGCTATTGTGTGAACTCAATATCAATGAAATTTATACCCGATAAAATTATGACGAATAAAAATGAAGAAGTGGCCTATCTTGCTTCAGGCTGTTTTTGGGGAACTCAGTATTATCTTATGAAATCACCCGGAATTATTTCAACTACAGTTGGTTATATGGGCGGGCATACTAAAAATCCCTCTTATAAGGAAGTGTGTACTGGAACAACCGGACATGTGGAAACAACTGAAGTTGTGTTTGATAAAACCAAAACATCGTACGAAGATTTGGTAAAGCTTTACTATGAAACACATGATTTTACGCAAGTTGGAGGACAAGGACCAGATATTGGTGATCAATACCAATCAGTAATATTTTACACGAACGACGAACAACGAAAAATAGCTGAAAAGTACGTTGAAATTTTAACGGGAAAAGGCTATAAAGTGGCTACTCTGTTGCGTCCTGCACCTGAATTCTGGCCGGCAGAGGATTATCATCAGGAATATTACGAAAAGAAACACGGAACTCCCTATTGTCATATTTATCGAAAATTATTCTAAAGAAAACGCCTGAACATTTAATCGTTCAGGCATTTTCTTTTATTAGCTCAATTATAAATATACGATTTAGAAAAGTTAATAGAACCTGCCTGCTGTAGGCAGGTTCTATTTTTTATCTTTAATATAGAAATACGACTCCCGAATTCTATCGGGATTGAATTCTATTACTTCTATTATTTATTATCCGAATTCTGGGAACTCTCAACTAGGTGTTAATACTAACCTGATTCGTTTTCGATTGGATTATGTTTCCTTGATATTTTGAAATACATAGCTACAAAATAAATTGGTAATTTACTAATAGTCAATATCTCCTGTGTACTACAAATAAATTTTAAAATATATTTAATGAGTCCCCTCTGATTACCACCAATTTTCAAAAAGTTGAAAAATGCATAATTCTGGGTTTTTTATTCATTATTATTTTGATTGCAAATACAGATACAATTATTTGTATATTGTAACATCTATTTAC
>JAQUWU010000006.1 GCA_028692715.1 Paludibacter sp.
AAATTTTAACATGTTGTATAGCTGCCATCTCACCATAACCGTTTGCAATAGCACTCAACGAACCAACATAAGGTGCCGATCCGGAAGGTGAATTACCACTTTTTCCCCAGTTTGCACGTATTTTGCCCAATGAAATCATCTCGAAACCTTTCATAAATGTTTCATCGCTAAATATCCATGCTGCACCCACTGTGGGAAATTTTCCCCAACGAGTGTTTTCGGGCAAACTTGAACTGGCTTCGAAACGATAGCCGGCATTAACAATGTATCTGTCTAAATAAGTGTATTGCGAGTTTATTAATCCACCCAAATCTTGATATTTTACATGACCGGAACCACCTGAATAGTTTTTCATATTACTTCCAACAGTTGGATCGGTTATTCCCGAACTTGCGTTACCACTTGTATAACTAATGTATGACGAAGAGTTTTGATCGTTTGTTTGCCAAACAGCACTCATGACTATTTTATGTTTTTCTGCAAAAGTCTTATTGAAAATCAATCTATTTTCTGTTGTCAGATACAATCCATCAGAGCCCCCATCGGAACTTACACCTGTGTATTTACTTATATAGGATTCTCCGGTAACACTTTGAGGCAGATACTTATCGGTTTTATTCATGTTCGATTGAAAACCTACAATTCCCATATAATCTAGACCGTTCGCAATTTGGTAATGCAAATTAAAAATCATAGAACTTGAAATTGCCAACGTACGGTTTTTTGCTTCATACGCCAACGCTACCGGGTTATAAATTTTCCCATTTGTAGCAAAAGAACCCTGAAAATAGGAAAATGGAGTAAAATATTCAGAAGTTGGATTTCCATCGGAACCAATAATATACGGACTCATATTTGGCATTTTTGTCAATGAATTTCCTCTGATTGATGCTTTCTCATCATCCATATATTTATCTGAATAAGTTGCATTTCTAACGCCACGTGTAAAACTATAATTGGTAGAAATATCCAAACGGTTAGAAAATTTATATTGCATATTAAATTTCCCGCTGAATCGTTCAAATTTAGTTCCAATAGTTGTTCCTTCTTCGCTCAAATGGCCTAATGATAAACGATAATTTGCTTTCTCACCACCGCCCGATAATGAAAAACTATTATCAGCTGACATTCCGTTCTGTGTAATTAAATCGAGCCAGTTTACATCCTGATTATATTCTTTAAAATAAACCCATTCCGGATCAAAACCAATTTCTTTTGTGTTATATAATAAGTTTAAATAGGTATTTGCCTGACTGGTACCCTGACCTACATCATTTACTGAGTTCCAGATAGCATCTTGAATCATTGAAACATATTGTTTTGCGTTCAACATAGGAATGGAACTCCCTTCTTTTCTGAATTCGTATTTTGATGAATAGGAAAGAGACATTCTCCCTTTTTTACCTTTTTTGGTGACAATCAAAAGAACACCATTAGCTCCTTTCGATCCCCAAACAGCAGTTGCAGCAGCATCTTTCAACACTTCAATACTTTCAATATCACTTGGAGAAATATTCAGCAACTGACTATAATCGTCGGAGTTTGCTGTTGCAAAATTGAAATCGGAAGAGACATCAACCGGCATTGGAACACCATCTAATACAAACAACGGATTAGAATTGGCACTTAAGGACGAAGTTCCACGAATACGAATCGAACTTCCCGAACCGGGATCTGCACCCGTTAAAATATCAACATTAGCCAAAGCTCCCTGTAATGCATCAGTTACATTTGTAACTCCTGCCACTTCAAGTCCTTCCATCGAAACCTTAGAAATAGCTGACACACGTTCGCGAGGTGTTTGTCCTAATGCATTTCGTTCTACTCTTTTAGCAGTAACTTCAACCATATTAAGCGCTTTACCATCTTCAACAAGCTTTATATCAATATTTTGTTGTCCTGAATATTTTACTGTTTGCGATTTAAACCCAACAAACGAAAACATGATAGTAAGATTTTTCTGATTTGGAATGTTTAAAATATACTGCCCATTAAGATCAACTATACAACCTCCTAACGAACGATTTTCAGTATTCAATACATAAACATTCGTCCCGGTAAGTGGTTCACCTGTTTGTGAATCTACAACTTTCCCGGTAACATAACTTCTTTGCACACCTTGTGCCGAAACTACATGACTTGCAACCAATACAATCAACAATATAATTATTTTTCGAATTATTTTCATAAGTAGTTCTTTTTTCATTATTCAGTTTCCAATAATCCATCAATTAAATAGGCTGCACCATCTGCATAGATATAGGGGAAATAACTTATCACTTTCACCATATTTCCCTTTCCATCTTTTACATACAATTGTCCGTCAGTATCTACTAATGTAAATTTAACAGCCACTCCACTCGCATTTGTTGCAAATGTTTTAATCTCGCCCTGAATACCAGCACCTGAAAATGGATAATCCAATAAATTACTGGCACCTACATTCACAAAATAACGTTTCAGATAAGATGTCACAGTGCTAGCGGGACTAAAAGGTATTTTTCCACTAGTCCATCCGGCTAAAATTGCATCATCCTTCGGAATAAATGCTATAAACCGTTCTCCCTGAAGAAAATCAAAAGGAGGCGAAGTTTTATCCAAAGCGGCTGATTGAATGGCTAATTTAAAGTTGGTAAAAACAACCGGACTCGCAATTGATGTTATCATTGCTTTGAACTGATTGGACTCAGGCACTAATGCAGAGGCAGTTTCACCCTGAAGAGCATAAGCATTTCCATTGGTCCAGTCCCCATTAATCTTTGTGAATGTAGGAACTTTTGCATCATCACCTAAATTAAATAGCGCCGAAGAATAAACCTTATTTCCTTTGGTATAAATGTAGTTATATGAATTTAAGGTACGATAAATCGCCTCGTCGCCTTTAGTCGTTAAAAGCTCTGTACCAACATGTCCACTAGCAAAAGTTTTCTTCTGACTACGTGACATTGCGGTGAATCCAAGGTCGCCATCTATCTGAACTTCCTGAGCTCCGTATTTTTTCGAATTCAGGTTCTGATATTGAATCGCTCTTCCTTCGAGATTTGTGTACATTGTAATCATGTGATCGGTAGGATAGAATACATTGAATTTTATTGCATCAGAAATGAGTGTTTGAACTAATTGAGCATTTTTCATCATATCCAATATTATATTGTAATTTGGATTACAATACATAGGCGAAGTAACTTTTTCGAACATTGGAGGTATTAACACATGATCCAAACCGTAAAGTGATCCATTTGTACAAATACTTTTCATTTTAGCTGATGTTCTGTCAAATTGAATAAGCGAACCATAAGATGTTTTCAATTCGCCGGCTTCTATTTGCTCTGGAAACAAAATAGTACCTGCATAAAAATGGTTTTGAAGTAATGCTAGCAATGGTTCAAAATGTACTGAATCGATTGAAGAATAATAGGGCGACCAATATTTATTAAAAAATGCCTGCATGGCTGTATTATCAGGAGCAAACAGACTATAAGCTCCATATGATAATATTGCTAATTGAGTATAATCGGAAACCGGCCATTCCGATGCTATTGGAGGCAATTGATCTCCATGATTCATAATATACAATGAATCGCCATTCCCGTATTCAGCTGTTGAAGTAGCATCATATTCAAAAGTCACAAAACGATTGTACGCATTCTTGAACTGATCAAAACCCTGAGCATTTTCCAGGGTTTTGTAAATTGTTTCAAGAGGTTCCAACACCTGATCCAAGACATAAACATAGCCATTATCAGTCACAATAGCGTATTCTTTTACAGATGCATTCGACACATTAAATCCGGCTGAACCAGTCCATTTAGAACCTGGATAGAAAAATTCATAATTTGATTTTGCATCGATCATAAAGCTTTCGAATAAATTATACGAAAAAACAGGTAAAAATCTGTCTTTGTGAATCACTCTACGTGGAAAATCGTTATAAGCAGGATCTGGAACAACAGAAATAGCATCACGACTTTTGGTTCTGTATTTATAATACATTCCCTTTAATACATTTTCAGATTCAACGCCATTTGGTTTGTAATTTTCGAACGCTTCTTTGGTAAACGAATAAAATACAAGGTGATAACCAACCAGTTTCGTCAAAACAGAATCGGGAACGGCTGCAACCGAACTATAATTATGCTTATCGAGATAAACCTGAAAAGCTGAATCGGTAGGTGCCATTACAGTAATTACACCTTTGCCCTGAACAAGGTCTTTGAACGATGTTCTTTCAACAGCTTCCAGAAAGAGTTTAAAATTACCTTTCTTTTCGAGCACTTCCCACGAATTACCTTTCAGCCAATCGGGAGTTTGATAGTATTTTTCTAATTCGGTTTGGCATGATGCAAAAACCAAAAGAATCCCTATCAAAAATGCAGACCATTTGTAAGTGATTTTTTTCATAAATTATTATTATACAGAGTTATATCGTATTTTAATCAGATTTTATTTTTTATGGCATAGGTAGTAAACCTTCCCATTTCACGTTCCAGTTTCCATCTTTTGGGAAACCGGGATTTTTCAACTTATTTCCATCCCATCCGGCACACATCATGGCTACTGCTGTAAGTAATCCACCATTTCCGGGTAAATAAATTCTCAAACGTGTGTCTTGATAATTATGTCCATTTACCAGATAAGTATTTGTACGCTTGTCCATTAATAAAGCTCCAACTGCTTTTTCCGGTTCACCCAGTCGGGCTGCACTCATAGCGGTCATTGGATAATCCCACCCCCATGTTTTTCCCCAGTTCCAGTTATCCCAAATCCAGTTTAGAGTATTTTTCATATAATCGGTTCGAGTCAGAGGACATTTAGGTAATATTCCAAAAGCTCCTAATACGGCCATATGATCCGAGCTAAACCGAATATCTTTATAAGTATCTGTTGCTGTTTCAGCTGCCAAATATAAACTATCCTGATATGCAAGTGGAGAAAGTTTATCTATCATTTCGTCCCATTGCAGACTTCGTTTTTGACCCATTCTCTCACGCCACTTTTGTGCCACATTCATTGCATAATACCAGTAAGATAGTTCAAAAGGAGGATTTACAGTTTCTGAAGCGCGTAAAGTTTCCTGTGCAGGAATAATACCTTTTAGTACATATCTTCCTTCCAATAAATCATAATCGGCAAATGAATACATGAATTTAGCTGTTTCATCAATCAATCCGGCATACTTTTTCAACACTTCTTCAGTTGGATTACTTCGATAAACTAATTCGGCCAAATAAATAATGTGTGGTTGTTGCCAGATAAGAAATGAACCGACTTTGGAAGGTGCTTCTGTTCCGGAAGGATCGGTCATTTTCATCCACCGAGCTCCTTTAAAACCTTGTCGTGCAGCTATTTCCTGTGCAACAGGCAATGCTTTGTTATACCAGCCTAATGTTCTTTCCAATAAATCGGAGCGTCCCCAAAGTGCAAATTGTGCATCGTGCCACCAAATCATCTCCAGGTGAAATTTCCCATACCATGAATTGTAAGTCAAACCAGTTTCCTGAGGCGGAGTAGTTCCTGCACACTGAATTGCCAATAAATATTGCGAAAGTACTACACGGCGTTCAAGCTCTGGTGCCCGTTTATCTTTACATTGCGAAAAATCGACGGCTGCACCTTTCGTCCAAAATGATTCCCAATACTTTTCGGATGCAATTAGTGTTTGAGCAAATGTAATTTGAGTTTTTAAAGAAGGTTCTTTTTCAGTAAACGATGTTGTAAACGAAAATTGATCGGATGAAGGTTGAAGTAAAAAGTAATTTTTTCCCTTTTCGATAAGTTTTGCCTGACCTTCCCACAGAATATTCACAAAATAAATAGTTTTGTCAATTTCCCGCTTCAGTAAAGCCGAGTTTTCTGTTTGTCGAACAATTGTTGTATTGTGTTTTTCATCACTTGTCCAATCACAACCATCGTCAGTATGATTACCGGAAGGATACGGGAAATGAAATTTAATTGCAGGATGTGCTATTGAATTAACTTTTACAGCTATCAAATCTAATTGAGGATGACAGCTTGTTTCAACAGTTACTTTTTCATGGTTAATTTCAAACTGACTTGTAATCAGCCCTTTCCACAAATCAAGTTGTTGATTTATATTGTTGATATTATTAAAGTCAGCTGAAGAAAATTCAAATCCTACGATGCCTAAATGAAGTCGATGAGGATTGGCTCGAAACCAATTAGCTGCATCTTGCTGACGACCGGGCTCATTAAATTGAACTGAATAGGGTTCTTCTTTCCCTCTGAAATTATAGTTCTTAAGCGTTTCTTCGTGACGATAATTGTTTGGATTAGCAAAACTGTGCCAACCCCACTGACTTTGAGTTCCTAATGGAACACCTTGTGTATATTTTTGTGGAAAAGACTGTAAACCTGTAGCATCAACTGTATAAGCAAATTCGCCATTCCCAACTGAAAATGAAGCAAGCGAATCAAATGCGTTGACGTGAGGATTATTTCTGTTTACTAATGCTTTACGGTCAATATGTGTTTTTTCTTGTGCATTACAGGCAAAAAGAATAAATATAGAACAAGCATAGAAAAATGTCCGCATAGTGATTTTTTTTGAAATACTAAATTATAAGGGTTACAAATATATGGATTCGCAATGTTAATTAATCTATAACGAATGACCTTAATCATACACTTTTTGATGGACGAATCTGTTAAACTATAATTCCATCTAGCAAAATAGAAATTAACAATATAGTAAGCTCTAAGTTTTATCTTTTTAAAAATACTTTTGTAGACATGGTCTTGCTGTTACATTCAAGGAAAACTATATAAATTCCATTGGGTAGTCTCACACCGTCATTCGTTTCACCATACCAACGCAAATTAACTTCATCCAAATTCTCACTTTTATAACTATACACTATCTGACCAATAGGATTTACAATTTTCAAAAGGCTATTTTTTGAATTAGTCTTATACTGTATATTAATTGAAGACGTTCCAGGATTAGGATATGTAATCAATTTAAAGGTGTTTTCTACAAGATTTTTGTTTGAATTAATCAAATTTGAATCTTTTGCCAAACGATACACTTCGCTACCGGCTAATAGAAATCCGCCTAATGCAAAGTCATCGAAATCAGGCATTTTGTCATACGTCAATGGCTGACCATCAGCAGGTTTACTGCCTGCAGACTGTACATAACCCAAGCTTCCGTTAGAGTGCAAAGCTGAATTTACAAGTCCATTCCAACCTTTTACAACAGTAGGGTAATAAATTGCTGAATCAAGAACATTATGATTGATTCCCCAAGCCAAACCAAAAGTATAAAAAACGGTTCCCGAAGTTTCTTTTCCACCATAATCATTCTGATCACCCAAATTACAGTTCCAAAAGCCATCGGCACGTTGAAGTTGAATCAACTTACCCGCCATTTGCTTAAATGTAGTCAGATACTCTTCACGATGAGGAGCTTCAAGGGGTAATACATCTAGCGTGCGAGTAAGCGCTGCGAAAACCCAACCATTTCCACGCGACCAATATACTGGTAATCCATTCGGACTAACGGTTGGAGGCAAATAGTCTTTATCCCGATACCACAATGAATCAGCAGGATTATACAAGCCCGGTCCACCTTCAATCGTTTTTGTGTGATTATACAAATCAAACATTTTTTCATAATACTTATTATCTGAAGTCACATTCCCATATTTTGCAAATACAGGCATAGCCATATGTAATGCATCAATCCACCACCAATCATCCACTTTTGTTGAATTGACCATATCATCGAGACTCAACTTAAGCATAGCTATTCTATCGGGTTTTGGTTCAATCTGGTACAACTCAATATAGGTCTGAAAACAACACTGATTATCAGCGATACGGGTTGGAGTAGTTCCAGTATAAGTTGGTTGCCATTTATGAAATGTCCCCCAATCCACTGCATATTTATACAATGTTGCATTATTATTGATATAATACAATTGCATTAAACCTTCAAAATAAGTTCCACGAGTCCATAAATTGCTGGGACGAGTTTTATTGGTCACAATTGTTTGAGTGGGATCAGGCCATTTATTCAGGAAATAATTGTTTGCAAGTGTCATCTTCTCCAACACTTTTTGCTTCGACGGCAACTCCTGAGAGGAAAGATTAAAAATAAAACCAAGAAAGAAAAAAAGGCAAACACTTAAATACTTCATGAAAATGGAATTTTAAACAATTGTAAATCAAAAAGTAATTATGTACTGCATTTTACTGCAACACATAATTACCCTTAAAAATTAAATTTATTTTACAAATTTGATGGGTTGTAACTCTTTACTTATAATCACATATACACCTTTCGATAAAGATTGTGTATTTATTGATTTATCAGTTGAAGTTAAAACTTTCATTCCGGCAGAGTTGTAGATTACTATTGATTTCTGATCAGGGTTATTAACAAAACCATTACTATAATAAATGCTACTTTTTCCATTTACATTATCAATACTTGTTATCGGATATTCATATTTTGCTGTTGGATTTAACAAATAAGCCGCTGAGTTTTTAAGAACATTAATTGCATTTGAATTAAAGTAAGAATAGGCTGAACTTTCATAACTAAGAGCTACTAATAAATATTTTGTTGTTGCATTGTTTTGAATTTCATGCACCTGAATTCCAGTTGAATTCACAGTGGCAATAGTATGAGAAGTTAAACTTGGATCAAGAGTCGCAACATCAGAAGCATATTGTATTGCAGTTGTAAGTGTCGATGGAAGATTATCATAATAATTCAAAGTTGTTCCAGTAAAGTTTACATTAGCAAAAATAGGATGGTTTTGTAATTCTGTTTCAACATCAGCACTACTAGTTCCTGCAACTGCACCACTCGGATTAATTGTTGACCAACTCCATCTTCCTGAATTATAGAAAAAAGCTTTTAAATTTAACATTGGCTTTACTCCTACTAAAGCTTTAGATGCAACTGCCGTTACATTAGTTCCTGCAACATTTGAATGAAGTACAATCAAATCATAATTAGCATAAAAAGCATTAATATCGGCAGGTGCTGTGGAGCTTGCAGTCAGGTAACTAATGTAATAATCGCTAAATGCCGACAATAAAAGATTATCGTTTGCTTCTGCAACGCCATTTGCAGTTAGCATACCAATATTTTTCTTGGTTGAAATAGTTGGAGTAACAGTATACACTTTTGTGCTCAGATCTTGAGCTGTAACTGTAATACTTAAAGTACCATTTGTGCTGAAATTATAATTAGTACCTGAAGTGAAATTTGCTGATGCAGTTTCAGAATTTAAGGTAAAAACAACCGGCCAATTACCTAATGGACCTTCAAAACTTGGAAAATCGCATGATATAGCACCAGAAGTTTCTTCAATAGCAGCTTTCCGTCCATTAATGGATAATGATGTAATGGCTTTATCAGTATCCGGAGTTGCTTTTACTGTAATGTTTGCAGTATAATCAACCGGAGTTGTGCCGTCAGTAATGGTATAAGTAACAGGTCCGTTTCCAAAATTTTGAACGCCAGTAGGTGTGTAACTTATAGCAGTTCCACCTAAAGTTACATCGGGAGTAACTGACGAAATATCAGTACCATATGGTAATTCAAGTGTAATGGTTTTAGCATCGTTATCAACAACAGCACTTTTTGTTCCAATATTAAAAGAGACAATTGATGGAACTTTTGGAGCATAAAAAAAAGTAAAAAATGAAGTCCAGGCACTGTTACTATCTTTTCCCTGCACCTTAATTTTAACAGGAACATCTTTGTTTACAGCTATTACATAATCTTTACAAACTCCCGTGCCAGCCAAGGCTATATTTGCACCGGCATCAATGTTTACTACTAAACCACGGCCTGAAGCAATATTAGCTGTGATAACCAAAGAATCACATTTTTCAAGGTAAAACTCAATGGTACGGCCGGATTTTATATCAAAGGTCTTAGTTGCAGTTCCACATTTACCTGCAGTTCCACTATTTCCAAAATTAACCACTGTTATCCAGCGATCAGTGGATGCTTTAGCTTTTTCAGTTGAAACGGCATCATAATCCATGGTAAGAATACCACCAACAGTCGTTAAATCAAAGTTTATCTCTGCTTTTGCAGTTAAATAAAATAAAGAAATGAGCATTAATAGCCCAAGAGTAGTAATTTTTCTCATAAAACATTCGATTGTATTGATTAATAATAGATTATGTGAATGGTTTTTAATCATTTTCACATTCAAAGATAAATACATTAAAATTACCGAATTGTGTTTTTTTTGATTGTATATATATTCATTTTGATATATATTATATGAATTAATTTTTAGGTCAATTGAATAACGAAAAGAATACCAAAAGCCTGATATATACTTTCATCTGAAATTAAATATCAGGTTTTATATCTGAAAGTTAGCAGAATATTTTAATTAGAAATATGATTCAGAATTAACTGAATCGGTTTTAGAACCTCTGGCATATAAACGATATTCCATAGGGGTAAAACCAGTAATTTTTTTAAAAAGCGAAAAGAAATGCTCAGTTGAATTGTAATCCAACATATACGAAATTTCTTTTACAGTGTGTGAGGTACAAATTAGCAACTGTTTTGCTTTTCTAAATTTCAACTCTTGAATATATTTTGCGGGTGCATAACCGGTGTAATCTTTAAACACCTTACGAAACCACGAATAACTAATATTCAGGTTTGTTGCAAGTTCTTCAGGATTAATATTTTTATAAATATTTTCATTCATAATTATTTTAGCCTGTTCAATTTTCTGAGCAACTCCACCTAATTCAAAAACCTTATTTGTTGATACAGATAAGACAAGTCCTAAAATATGCATAACGATGCCGGATAGATATTGTTGAGAACATACTTTATCGTTTTCGGCAATCTCTAGGGCTCTGGCGAATAAACTGACAAGTTCTTCATTCGAACCAATATCAAGGAGCTGACTCTCTTTCGTAAGAAAAGAGTTTCGAACTAAGTTTTCAATTACATTTCCGTGAAAACCAATATAATACTCATTCCAGCCGGTTTCAATATCAGGATGATAACTATGCCACTGACCGGGGAAAATAATAAAAAGTTTTCCTCTTGAAATTGAAATTTCTTCTTTTGAATCGAGTTGAAGAGTGCCTTTCCCTTTTGTTATGTAAACAAACTGGTATTCACTTAATACTCTTCCTTTATTTGCATTAAAAAAATAACCTTTGGGATGTTCAGTTAAAGGATAAGGAGAGTTTGGATGTATTGATTGAAAACCTACTGTGTTAACATAAATACCAAATTTTTTATCTTTATCGCTGACTATAAGGTATTTAAATTCAGCATCAAAGTTTTCATAGTTCATAATAACATCAATTTTAAATAGGAATGAATAAAAATCATTTCAAAATAATTATCAATTAATCGCTCATCCAACAGTATTCAGAGAAATTGAACCGAACAAAGGTATTAAGCAAACTTAATTTTAATGTGTAGTTTTTATTAATAAAACCAGAATATCTGATTTTATTACTTTTATTTTTGACATACGGCGTAAATTTACTTAACCAGTAGTAACAAAAAAAAAGATTCCTTGCCCAAACAGACAAGGAATCTAATATGAATAGAAATCTTTTAAAATCTACCGGAATAACTAAATTCTTTATTTAAATATTTTTGAAGAAAAGATTTGATTTGAATTAGTTGTCACAGTAATAATATACGCTCCTGAAGAAAGGATATCTAATCCTTTAATATTAAGAGTATTGTTTGTTATTAATTCTTTGGAATTATACTGTAATTGACCGGTTAGTGAATAAATTTCAATATATACATTCCCACTTACAATAGGTAAATTCATACTTAATTCGTTCAAAAACGGATTTGGAAAAATCTGCATATTTTTTTCTACAATAGTATTGTGGAAACCAGTTTTAAGTCCTGCATTATAATTTTCCAAAACTTCTTCACCGGTTAGTACACCTTTATAAATTGAAACTTCATCGATTGACCCACCAAATGCATTAACAAAATTCACATTCGTATTACCAATAACAATGTTTTCAACTTCAGTAATATTACCCGTACCATCTGTTTTTGAACCCAATAAAACACCATCAACGTATAACTTCAACATATCTGACTCAACATCACGTATAGCAACTAAATGATGCCAAACATTATTAAAATAGGTTGAACCGGTTACATTTAAGTCCGTTTTAGTTGCATTATCATCTATAGCCCATGTTAAACGATCTGTAGTTCCAATTTTATTATATTGTATGCCAAACCATTTCCCTGAAGCACCGGTAGCTGTATTTGCAACATGACTACCCTTATGAATCAAATACCAATCGACAGCGCCTCCGCTTGATTTAAACCACATTTCAACAGAAAATGACTCAGCTCCTAAACTTATTGCATCATAATGGCTTTGAACCAAAGCAGCATTAGTAGGACTGTCCGGAATTGTTACTGCATTGTTTATAACACCTTCACTCCAGGTTGGGGTGAAATTTTGCGATATTGCAGCACCCTGGACATCATTTGCAGCAGTTATTCCCGCAGTTTCATCCAATGCCCAATAAGCTACTTTTTCTCTTTCAGGTTTTTTCCCCGTAGTAAACGACCAAACATCTCCCTCTTGTTTTCCAAGTAAATTCGTTGCATCAATTCTCCAAAAATATTGAGTGGTTGGTAATACTTGAGCTGTATACGTTGCGAGTGTTGTAGCTGTAGCAACGCTTATTAAATTGTCGGTTGAAGTTCCAATATAAACATCATATTTTAATTGTCCTCCCCAATTTCCTGTAACATTTGACCATTGCAATTGTACCTGAGTATACGCTGAAATATCTGATTTGTCAACCGGAACCGGATCGGTACAAACAGCAGGTGGAGCGGCGACTCCAAGGGTAGTAGCTTTAAACGAATCTGAATAAAGCGATTCCATACTTTCATTAATCGTTTTCAGTCTGAAATAATAAGTCGTAGTTGGATCTAAGTTTTCAATTTTATATTGAGAAAGTTCGGGTTCTAAACGAGTAACTTCTGCGAAATCGGTATTATTTGTCGATTTTTCAAGAACAATTTCGGTAGAATTTTCCGCATTATTTAACCATTTCAATAGAATAAAATTAGTGTCAATTCCTTTTAAACCTAATAATGTAGGATATTTTACAAAAGGTTTTCCGGATGTAATACTGTTGATATAAAGTTCAATATTTAAGTATCCATTTTCATTCAATGTCAATGCATCAGATGTATTATTTTTATTCAAACCGTTTCCATTTTCCCATTCATCGGGAATCCCATCGTTATCTGCATCCGGTTGTTGAATGGCAGAAAACACATTTCCGACAGTATTTGTTAAATTTAAGTCTGCTTCACCGTTTATTAATGCACCGGTTGTTCCAAGTGAGGTCAATTCTGAAACTACATATTTATCAACTTCATCACGTCTTGGAATTACAGGACCTACACTATCAACAATCCATTTATAAGCGTTTTCTGCAGTTAGCAAATTTGAAATTTCAGGATGTAACTTTGGCGAACCGATAAAACTATTATTATCTGCAACAAAAGTTCCTGGACCAAAATCATCCGGTACAGCCAATACGCCATTTAAAACACCATCAGTGCTATAATCTATGTAATTATTAGCCTGGTGGATTTGAAAATATTGATTCGCCCGAACGAAAGCATCAGTTCCACCCGTACTTGGTCCTTTTATAAAGTAATTGTTCTCAATATCAGCCCACGAAGAACCTTCGGTATCACCCAGAATATATCCACCTCCGGAACCCCAATTGTACACTACATTATTTACATATTGATTCAATCCCTTTACTTTCGGGTTACGTGTTTTATTATCGATATATAGGTCTTTATACAATGTTACTCCACCATTTGTCTGTATTAATCCACCCGCAGAGTGAATCATAATTCCCTGACCAATAATTGAATTTTGAATGGTGATATTTCCGGGCTCAGATCCCTTACTATCCCAACTGATAGAGAAAGTCTCGTCCAAGCCCCATGTAATAGAACAATGATCAAATATCATATCAGTTCCATTTGCAATGCCTGCAGCGTCTTTTCCCGAATCTCCTTTCAACCCCATACGAAATCGCATATATCTTACAATCACATCTTTGGCTCCTGAAAATGAAACTCCGTTTCCATAAACAGTAATACCATCGCCGGGGGCAGTTTGACCTGCAACGGTTATGTTACCTGAGAAAATTAGTCGTGAAGTTATTTTAATCACTCCTGCAACATCAAATACAACAATTCGGTTCGGTTGACTAACCGCATCACGTAATGAACCTGTACCATTATCGTTTAAATTTGTTACATGATATATTGTAGGCGATGTAGAAGCACGAGCACCTTTTGAAAATTTGCCAAAGCCTTCAGCGCCCGGAAATGCAATAACTTGTGCTTGAATATTAACGACACAAAAAATCGCAAAGACTATAACAAGAAATATTTTTTTCATTTTTAATATAACTTTAAAAGAAAGAAGTATGATTAGAAAGAAGAAAAGGCTGCCATCTTGTATCAATGAACAGCCTTTTTTGTTATTTTAGAATAGATTCTACTTTAACACAATTTTTTTAGTTGAGATTTTATTGCCAGAATGTATTCTTGCAAAATAAATTCCTTTCGACAAGTTCTCAATATTTAATTGAACGTTGCGTGAGCTTACTTTATCTGTCAAAACAACCTGACCCTGTAAATTGATTATTTCAATAGCATTGATATCTGCATCTTTCGATTCTACATTTAAAATGCCTGTTGAAGGAATTGGAAAAACGTTTACATTATTAAAATAAACATCTGAAACTTTTGTTTCACCAAATTTAGCAGAGCCAACCGCTTTTACCTGAATTTGGTAGCCGGCACCGACAATTGTATCTTGTGAAACTACGAATGAAAGTGTTTCAGGGAAACCTGCAAATTCTACAATACAAGTATCACCTGCAACTTTTCTATTTGCAGTTGTTACGAGTGTAAATACATCATCGTTTTTAATATCATAAGCAGCAGCAGGTTTAACAATAATTTTATTCCCGCCAAATGTTGCAGTATTGTTTGTCGAAAGTTTATCGTAACTTGTTGCAGTTGACAATTTAAATTCAACTTTACCCTCATTCTTAACTACTAATGGCGAGCCATAAGTACCACCGGTAATATCTCCTAACACGATCTCACCAACTTTGTCATTTCCAATTACCAATGTACCACCATCAACTTCAAGCCTTCCGGTTAAACGACCATTTCCGCCACCAATTGCACCACTATGAATTGTCATTACATTCCCTTGTTTAACCACACCAAGACCGGTTACATCTTCACTTACAGGCACATCAACTAAGAATGTACCTCCAAAAACTTCAACACCTGTGAAAGCAGTTGTATTGCTTTTTGTACTGGTAAATACATATTTTCCGGTACCTACTTTAAGAATACCAAAATAATTGTAACCACCTCCTCCGGTATCTTTCATTGTTATAGGACATACAACATCTGTGTTCATAGTACCAATCATATAATATACACGTGGCGTTTGTGATTTTCCTGCACCGTAACCACCTAAGAAACACTCGTCGTTTTCGGCTTGTAGTTCACCAATTGCCCAACAACGAACACCCGATACAGAAGCTAATCCTGCACCACCATTGATAGTCACTTTTTTATTCCAAAACAATGAATCAACTGTTTCAAAGTTAGTGTAATCCCAAGTTTTAGTTGATGGTAATACAATGCCATAATATCCCGGAGTAACACCTGACATTACATATGGTTCAACAAACACATTTCCGGTAAAATTACTCCAGTCAACAGCTACACCACCGGCCTTATTCGTTCCCAACATGGTACGCTCGCCTCCAACAGACATAACTAAATCTCCATCTCCTGAAATAGGACTTGCAAAATAACTGTAACGCGACAGTTCTACTTTAGCAGTTACTCCTTGAGGAATTTCGAGTGGTAATGATATACTTGGAAAAGATCCTGAGGAGGTTGTTGCAAAATTTGCCGTACCACCCTGAAAAACAATTTTACTACCAAAAATATTTGCAGTAGTTTGTTTTTCCATCTTCATAATTCCTTTTTTCAACAAAGTTCCACCAGCCATGGTATTTTTTAAATCCATAACGAGCAACCCTTCACCATCTTTGATAAATCTTCCTGTTCCGGTTAATTCGTCAGTAGTGGTAGCAGTACTACGTAAAACATAGGTTTTAGAAGCATTTACCAAAACGCTGTCAACTGTAATTGTCCCGGTAATTTTTATTGTATCGGAACCTTCAGTGGAAGTATCGTCAAAGATTGCAGAAACGCCATCAGTAAAAGTAGTAGGTATTTGATTTAACGGAAATGCTAAGGCCGGATTTAGCCAATTTGCGGTACCATAGTCCCAAATTTGATCGGTTTGAGTACCTTGCCATTTGTAAGTCTGCGAGAAAAGACCCACAGAAATCATCATAGCAAATAGAAATAAAGTAATTTTTTTCATGTTTATAATAATTTAAATTGTATAGAATTTATAGAACATACAAATTAATCAAATTAATCCAAAACACGCCCTATCCTATTTGATTGTAAGACTAACACTTTTGACCTTAATAATTTAAACTCTAACTAATTCCATCTCCTACATCGTACAGTATAAGCATATCTCATTGATTAATAACGTTTGTTTAATTTATTGAGTTCATTTATTTCCCGGTAATAAAAATAGGTTCAAATACTATTTAAAGTAGAAATCGGCATAAACTGGCAAATGATCCGAAAATCCATCCTGATATTTCATTCCTACATAGGTTCTGAAAGGTTGCTTTCCCAGAAATTGTTTATCATCTTCTAGTAAAAAAGTGGCATCAAAAAAATGCACATTCTCCTGACTTGTGTAAATTGAATTATTTTTTTTCAACAGACTTCCAGATACAATTATTTGGTCTAATGCACCCCATTCACCTTGATGTTTGTTCGAACCGAATCCCTTTTTGTGTAATGCGTACATCAAATTATACAATTGATGTGTCGAAATTGAATCATTTAAAGAGATTGCCCCTAACGTTTCCAATATACTTTTGTTTATTGGAAAATCATTAAAATCTCCCATTATAACAATATTTGAAGAGTTGTTACTCGCAAGAAGGCTATCTACTTTCGTTCGTAAAACCTGTGCAACAAACATTCTTTTTTCTTCCGTCTCTAACTCCCCTCCTAACCTTGATGGAAAATGACAAACAAAAATATGCAATGTATCTCCCGTTGGTGTAATGCCTGAGGCAAATAAAATATCTCGTGTTTTACTCGAAGGTGCAAATGGAAAATTTATTGGTATAGCCTCATCATGAATAGGTTTAAACGAGCTCTGCTGGTATAATAATGCAACATCAATACCTCTTGCATCCGGTGATTCGTGATGGAGATATTTATATTTTTGACTCCTCAAACCGGAATAGTGGGTCAGGTCAAACAAACATTTATCGCTTTCAATTTCACACAATCCCACTATAGCCGGTGTGTTCCAACCACCGATAGCAGTTATTACACGAGCGATATTTGCCTGTTTCTTTTGATATTTTGTTGTATTCCAACCACGCATTCCACCCGATAAATATTCACTGTCATCTGTCAATGAATCATCTACACAATCAAAATAATTTTCAACATTATAACACATTATTTTGAAATTCTGCCTTTCATTATTTTGGGATAAAAGCAGAATAGAGATATGAAGGCAGAGCAGTAAAATTATTTTCTTCATACTTCAAAATTGAAAATAAAAAATTATAAAATTAATTTTAATCAGATATCATTGTACCGACCAATTTATTTCCCTGGTTTCCACTCGTATGCACCTGCATCGGGTTCACCATCTTCTAACCGATTATTTCCATTTAAATCAATAGGATAACTGTTTGCAATAGTTTTATCGGCTATTCCTCTTGCTGGTGAAACCGAATCCGGAGTAAAATCGAAATAGGTATCCTTTTTATAATCGTAACGATTTCTTACAAAAACAGTATCGGTTCTTTTTGACCAACGGATGTTGGTAAATTGAGTAAAAGTTAACGAATCAGATTTTTGAATGTAGCAGTGATCAAAAACACCATTATACTGAGCCGGATACTTACTTGCCAAACTAAATTCATTTTCAGAACTTCCGCTTATTACACAATTTCTGAAAACAGTTTCCATAAGTGCGTCTTTAGTCATATTCATGATCATAACTGTTGGTTTTCCGTCACGAGAAACAGCTTGAACATCACTATAATTGAAAAAGTTGACGATTGTACTTTGAATAAATGTATGTTTGCCACCATTAAGGTAAACACCATAACTACTGGAATTCGATATCTCTGTATTTTCAACTGTTACGTTTCCGTTTACAACAACCAAGTTATACAATAATGAATTATGTATTTTAGAATTTTTAATACTCAGTTCTGGCAAGGTATTTTTGTCATCATTTACAAAATAAATTCCAACATATCCGCTATTTATATTTACATGATTCAACACATGATTACCTGTTTTTGAAAGTAAATAAATTACGCCCCATTGTCCGGCAACACTGTTATAGGGGAAAGGCGTTTCGAATTCCAACTTATCAAGCCGGTCTCCCCGCATGATAATCGGTTGCTCAGCAGTTCCTTCAGCTTTTAAATTTCCATAAACCACTAAATCGGCATTATTATGAAAATACAATTTACATCCAGGAGCTAATGTCAGGGTTTTTGTACTGTCGATAGCAAGATACCCATAGATAAGATATGGTTTTGTGGAAGTTAATGTTGTATCATTAAGAATGTATTTATCCTTCAATAATTCCATATTTTGACCAAAAGCCTGTAAATTAATTTTCTGAACAACACCATTCGTTAGGAAAACCAACGAATCTTCAATTAAAACTGGCGAATTTGAATTTTGGGGATCAACGGTCAGCTGCACAAAAATATACATACTGTCCTTTGCCCTGATTTCGATATCCTTGAATTCATTGTTTGCATTTAAACTTCCATCAACATTTACTTTAAAATTGGATAAAGCACCTCCACTCAATTTTATTTCACTAATATTTAGCGATGATTTATTGTTGTTGTAAACCAAAATTTTAGCCGTTGTACTTCCAATGGTCGTAAAAACAGTATCAAAAGTCAGTGAATCAGTTGAAAATTCTAACACATCGTTTGGATTAGTTGTAAACTGCTCATCGTTACACGAAGTCACACTCACTATAAAAACAAGTGCTATAAGTAAAAAAGGATATGAAATTTTGGATATGAAATTCATTGAATAAAAAATTGGTTTGCTGTTATTAACGGGAAAAATGTCAAATTATTTTTTGCAAATTTACTTTAATTCTTTTGAAAGTGAAAAGTTTATATTCATATTTAGATAACGTTAAATAAATTAATACGTATCATTAGCCGATAATCATATTATTTTCTATGGCAATATCATTTTTATGGTTTATATTTGTATCATAAACTTTTAAAAAATGAAACATGGCAAGTAGAAGAAAACTCAAAAAAACAATTCAGTTTGTATCATCAGAATTAATAAGCGATATTTACATTCGCTGTTTAATGTCGAAAGATGTTGATTTAGAACTTGTTGAAAAAATATCTGTCGATATAATGAAAACAAATGTAGAATTCATCTTACGTGCCAATAGACCTGATGGCAAAGATAATCCAAAATTAGTAAAAGCTTATTACAGAAACCTATTTGCAGATTGGCAAAAGGCTATGGATATAATTACTGCCGAAATGGATAAAATATAAAGAAAATGCGCTTTGAATCTCAAAGCGCATTTTCTTTATATTCATTTAGCACAAAACTATAAATCAGAAGTTGTTTTCAATTTGTTTATCAATGGGTTAGCATACATTTCAATCATTTTTGAGTAGATGAATTTTTCATCTTTATTTTCCAACTCAATTTTGGCAATCTGGAAAGATAAATATTTTTCAAAGGCATTTTTCTCTTCAACTGTATATTCTTTCTCAAACTTTTTATCTTCTAAATAATAATCGTATGCAATTTTATTGCAGGCAAAAATATTGTAATTGGCATAAATCCGTTTATCAATAAGTTGGGCGGTCAAAGCAATTTGCTCATTCCTTTTGGATGTTTGGGCAGCAATCAATTTTAATTCATGACTTATATTCCCTGTAATTTCATACACTACTTTTCCTTTATATCCCATTACGCCGGTTTCCATATTTATTAAATCATCTGTTGCACTTTTCGTAAATTCAGGATTATCACGTCGTTGCTGCATTTCTTTTGCTTTCAGAAAATCGCAGGGATCATATTCGTACGAAATACTTAAGGGACAAAGATTTAACGCAGATATATTTTCAATAAAATCACCTGTACCGTACATATTAAACATTTTCAATAGGCTTTCCTGAGTGCGGTCATTGGCATCTTTAGCTCTACCCTCACGTTGTGCAATCCAAATGGATTGATTTTTTTTGTTGATTGTGTAGTTAATATAAGCCGATAATTTCTGTGAACTTTCAAGAATATAACGAGGACTCAATCCACGTTTTACGATAAATGATTTGTTTACTTTTACCAAATCTTCTATCCACGGAAAAATCAACAAATTATCTCCAATAGCTATTTCAACGGTATCAAGATTATTTTCTACTAGCTTTCCACACAAAAATGCAGAATCCAGTATAATATCACGATGATTTGAAATATAAAGCTGAGATTTAGTTACATCAATTTTATTCAAACCGTTCAAGTCAACTCCCTTCGTTAGATTTGCTTCAAGATATTGAAGAAAAGGCATAACCATTTCCTTCTGAAAATCATATTTAGTATTGAAGGTCGATAGTTTTTGTTTAAGTATATCTTTGGGCATTAGCGGATAAATCGTACTAAGCACTTTCATAAAAGGTTTTTCGTTGCTCAATCTTACTAACACATCATGAACTTCTTCATTATCAAAACAACGTATATCTTTAAATTCATCCATATTTTTTATATTTTTTAAAATTTAACTACTAAAACTCAACTAGCATGATTAAACAAAAAACTAAGGAACATGTAAACAACCGGTACAGCCAGCAACATACTGTCAAAACGGTCGAGTAAACCACCATGACCGGGGATAACGGTTCCCGAATCTTTTACATTTACAGTTCGTTTTAAAAGAGATTCTATTAAATCTCCAAATGTTCCGAAAAGTACAATAATTTCAGAGAATATCAACCAATTTATCAAACTAATCTGTGGAATATACAATGAAAATATATAACCGGACAACATTGCCAAGGTAGCGCCTCCGAAAAATCCTTCCCACGATTTTTTTGGTGAAATTCGTTCAAATAGTCGATGTTTTCCAAATGTAACACCTACAAGATATGCTCCTGTATCATTCACCCAGATAGTTACAAAAACCGACAATAAAATAATCGGTTGCCATTCTTGAATATAAAGAATGAAGTTTAACAAAGAAAAGGGTAAAGCAATAAAAACTTGTCCTAAAATAAAATACGCCCAATTATGAATAGCATTGGGTTGTTTTCGAAACAATTCGTATACTAATACCAATACAACAAAAAATCCATATACTGATAATAATGGATATTGAACAATGCCTGAAGAAGATAAAAATGAACTCACAAACAACAAAATAGTTCCAATAAATGCAAACCATAAATTTACGGTAACATCCTTTTGTTTATTTGTCAGAATATGAAATTCCCGAACTGTCCATCCACAAATAATGGCGAAAAATGCGAGAAAAGCATATGGACTAAGTAAAATTGAACCAGCCACTAAACCGACAAACATGATGCCACTAAGTGTTCGAGTCACGAAATTATTCATACAATAGAATTAAGGTGAACAATAAAATCCAGCACTAATTGACTTTAAGTAATTTCATTATTTCATCTAATTTTGGCGATAAAATAATTTCAGTTCTACGGTTACGAGCTCTTCCTTCGGGTGTTGCATTTGTATCTCTTGGAGAGAATTCCCCTTTTCCGGAAGCGGTAAGGCGTAAAGGTGATATTTTATAATTGTCGGTCAATATACGAACGATAGAAGTTGCGCGGGCAACACTTAAATCCCAATTATCTTTATACAGTGATGTTTTGATAGGAATATTGTCGGTATGTCCTTCAACCAAAATATCGATATCACTATTTTTATCCAACACTTCTGCCAATACTTTTATTGCTTCAAGTCCTTTGTCTTCGATAGCTGCACTACCCGATTTAAATAGTAATTTATCTGACATCGAAACATAAACCTTTCCGTTTTTTACTTCAACAGACAATTCATCCGATTTAAAACTTAGCAATGCATCACGTAAAATATCATTCAAACGCTTTGTAATAGAATCCTGACGAGCAATAATTTTCTGCATTTCGTACAATGCTTTTTCTCTATCTTGTAACAAAGCTTCTTTTTCAGCTAACGTTTCTGACTTTTGCTTCAGTTCGTCAGATTTTTGCTTAAGGGTGTTACTAAATTGTTCCGATTGAGATAATTTAGCATCACTCAATTCGTTGTATTGATTTTCAAGTTTTTTGTAATTTTCATCTTTAGTATTGATAGCATCATTTAAATTCAAAATCATATTCTCTTTTAATGTCAGTGTGTGGCACAATGAATCACGTTCATCAATTACAGTAAGAATAAATTTAGGAAGAAACAATTTTTTTTCCGGTTTTGCTTCACCACATTTATAAATAGGTTTGCAAGAGAATGAAGAAACAGCAATAATAATCAGAATGAACAATTTAAATCGTCTCATATTCAAATCTTTTTGGAGGTTTTAAAAATTATAAAATCAACACTTGAAAAATTGTAAAATCAAAAAACATTTTAATTGAAATCTTTTAAAAATAAATCTAACACAAAGATAACAAAACTTTAGAGCACGGATAGAAAAACAATGAATTCTTTTGGTCCATGTGCTCCAAGAACCAAGGTTTTTTCAATGTCGGCTGTACGACTGGGACCGGTAATAGTGGTGATAGTTGAAGGCAGGAAATCGCCATATTTTAATTGAATAGCATTTAAAGCATCTTCGGGAGTTTCAACAAGTTGTGAAACATGTGCTAATACTAAATGAATTGGAGGGAATACATTCATCTGACGCCCTGATTCAGAAGCAGATGAGACCAATACACTTCCGGTTCGGGCAATAAGAAATTCACATTCGGATATCCCGGCAGCCATTCCAATAAATTGGTCTTTATCACTTGTAGAAGGTACATCGAATTGTGCTAATTGCTCATTAATTATCGTATTGCGACAAAAAACACTTGAAATTGATTTTTCCTGCAATAATGATTTAATTTTTTGATAAGCATCTTGATCGTTTTCACATAAAATACACTGACCGTTTATGGCTTCAAGTTCTTTCTTAAAGCAGGTTACAGCATCCGGCAAAACAGATTTATAAATCGGTTCATTGTCAACTAAATGGTTATCAACAAAAGCAGACCGTCCTTTCGAGACGGCCGCTATTCGTTTAAGTATTTCTTCACGCGAAGATGATAACATTAAAAATCTACTTTAGAGTCTGATTTTTTATCTTTTGATTCAGTATCTTCGGGAAGTTCATCTTGATTCCCATTTTGAGCCATCAACTCATCATTTCTTGAAGTCCACGGACGTTTTCCAAATATTTTTTCTAGATCTTCAGCAAAGATCACTTCTTTCTCTATCAGCAGTTCAGCCAATTTATTGTGACCTGCCGCATTATCCTTCAGAATTTTTTTAGCTCGAGCGTATTCTGTAGCAACAATTTCTTTTGCTTCAGAATCAATTAATTCAGCCGTTTTTTCGCTATAAGGTTTAGTAAAACCGTAGTCTGAATTTCCAGATGAATCATAATAACTCATATTAGCGAGTTTATCGCTCATGCCAAAATAAGCCACCATTCCATAAGCGCGTTTGGTAACCCGTTCCAAATCATTAATTGCTCCGGTTGACATTTGATGAAGAAAAACTTCTTCAGCTGCACGACCACCTAAAGTCGAGCACATTTCATCTAACATGTGTTCACGAATGGTCAACTGACGTTCTTCAGGCAAATACCATGCTGCTCCGAGTGCTTCTCCACGGGGCACTATCGTAACTTTCACCAACGGATTGGCGTGTTCAGTCATCCAACTTATGGTTGCATGTCCTGCTTCATGATAGGCTATTGATTTCTTTTCGGCAACAGTTGTAATTTTTGATTTTTTTTCAAGTCCACCCACTATACGATCTACTGCATCAAGGAAATCTTGTTTTTCAACAAAAGATTTATTTTTACGGGCAGCAATCAGTGCTGCTTCATTGCAAACATTGGCAATATCAGCTCCCGAGAACCCTGGAGTTTGTTTAGCAAGGAAGTTCACATCAACGGTTTCGTTTATCTTAATCGGACGTAGATGAACATTAAAAATCTGTTTACGTTCATGAACATCAGGTAAATCTACATGAATCTGACGATCAAAGCGACCTGCACGAAGCAGAGCTTTATCCAGTATATCAGCACGGTTAGTGGCTGCAAGAATAATTACACCACTGTTTGAACCAAAACCATCCATTTCTGTCAACAATTGATTCAGTGTATTTTCACGCTCATCATTGCTTCCCATATTTGGATTTTTTCCACGAGCACGACCAACCGCATCAATTTCATCAATAAAAATAATACAAGGCGCTTTTTCCTTTGCCTGACGGAATAAGTCACGTACACGCGACGCTCCCACTCCAACAAACATTTCCACAAAATCAGAACCTGACATTGAGAAAAATGGCACATCAGCCTCACCGGCTACCGCTTTTGCTAATAAGGTTTTTCCTGTTCCCGGAGGGCCTACTAATAATGCTCCTTTTGGAATTTTACCTCCTAATTCTGTATATTTCGAAGGATTTTTAAGGAAAGAAACAATTTCTTCAATTTCTTGTTTTGCTTCTGCAAGTCCTGCTACTTCTTTAAATGTAATTTTATTTGTGCCATCTCCTTTATCAAATAGTTGAGCTTTCGATTTTCCTACATTGAAAATTCCGCCACCTGCTCCGCCACCACCCATTTGTCCTGACATTCTTCTGTTCATAAACACAAAGAATCCAATTAAAAGGAGAAATGGTAATACACTATAAAGAAACACATCTACATAATTTCTACTTTCCTGATATTCAACAATACCATTAAAAGCATATTTTTCTTTTGCAATTTGAATGAATTTCGAGAACTCTTCAACAGAAGGAATTCTTACACTAATCATTCTATCTTTTGCATAGGTTTCAGCTTTGTCACCAAAAACTTTTTTCAATGAATCCTTTATTATCTGTGCTTCAACAGTATTCTTTTGTGAATAAACATCTATCTTTTCAATCGTTCCATTTTTTACGTATTCTTCAAAAGTAGAAAAAGGAACTTCTTTTGTAGGTACATTGTCACTAAAAAAATAAGAACCAACAAGAACTAAAATGATAATACCGTAAATCCACGAAATATTAAATTTGGGTGATTTACCGTTAGGTTTAAGCGGATTTGGGTTTGGTGTTTTATTTTCCATTTTTTTACTCATTGATATCTTATTAATCGTTTTATAAATTCAATTTAATTATTTTGTTTGTTGTATTCCGAACTGTTTACTCTTAATTTTATAACAAATCTTTAATTTTTGTTAGTTTTGCATCAGACCATAAATGTTCAATGTCATAAAAAGCTCTGGTATGTCGTTGAAAAACGTGGACTATTATTTGTCCATAATCCATTGCTATCCACTCACTGTTTTCAAATCCATCTGTTGCAAAGGGTTTTTCATTAATTTTTTCCCTGACATATTCTTTAATAGACATCCCTATTGCATTAACATGCACATTTGAATCTCCTTCGCAAATAACAAAAAAACTACAGGGTGCTTCCTGTAATTTTGTAAGATTCACTACTACAATATTCTTGCCCTTTCTTTCTTGTATACCTTCAACAATTTTTTCTACAATTTGTTCGTTCTTCATCACGTCGTTTTAATGTTTTCTTAAAAAATAATACGGTGCAAATATAAGGTTAAATGCCCGATAATGAAAATGTTATTTATTCATTTTCATTTAATGTTATTTAAAACTGTCAAAAGCGCAGTAACATTTCATTACATGACATTAATTCCGCTTTAACTTGTTATAGCAATTAAATATTTTACAAAAAAATCCGGCACAATTAATATGTACCGGATTTTTTAAATTTGATTAAAATCAATTACTTAACAATTGAAAGAAATGCTGCATCAGTAACAAATTTTGAGAATTCAATATCTTTTGCAGCTTTTAAAGCCATGGTTTTATCCAATTTTGCACAATTTTTCAAATTGCTGTAAACAGCATCACGATCATTTGTACGTGCTCCGATAATAGCTCCTAAATAAGAAGTCGTAGCATCTGGTTGAGCAACTTCAGATAATGTTTTGCGAGCTCCACTATAATCAGTATTCAGGATTTGAAGTAAAGCTGCATTATTAGTAGCTGTTGAGCCAAAATATGTTTTTGCTTTGCTATAATCACCTTTAATCACGTTAATCGTACCTAAACTCTGACTTAAATTACCTGTAGTTCCGGCAGCTTTACCAAATGATTCTTCAGCACTTGCAATATCACCTTTTGCTAAAGAAGCAGCACCAGCATTGTAGTTAGCATCAGCCGATTTTGCATTTAATTCTAATGCTTTGGCAAAATATCTTGAAGCATCCGCAACATTTCCTTGTTGATATTTTACAGCACCTAAATTATTAAATCCACGTGGACAATTAGGAAATAATTCTGTTACTTTTTGATAGATAGCAGCTTTCTCAGACAAATCACTTGTCAAAGTAGCAGCGTAAAGCAATTCTTCAACTGATAGCTTTGAAGCATCTGTTTTTGCAAGGTTTGCGATTTCAGCATCTGATTTTCCTGTAACATCAACAGTCAATTTTAAACGAGAACGGCGTAATTGAGGAAGAATTTCTTCTGCTATGCTTTTAAAAGCAACAGAAAGATTTTTGATTTCACGTTCGCGTTGTTCTGGATCTTGATACATGCTTAAAACACGTAATATAACTTGTTTATCTTGAATGTTTGAGTTTTCCATTAATTTTTGGAAACCATCCCAGTCTTCTGCAGTAAATTTAGAATCGATAGTAACGTTAGTTTTCAGTTGTTTCATTTGTTTGTTCAAAAAATCAACTGTTACTTTTTCACGTTTTTCAGCTAAATTAGTATTCAAATCCATACCACCGTCTGGTGAAGCATATCCTGAAATTTCGAAGCTAGCAACATCTTGATTAGGAGTATCGTTAACTGATTTAATTTTCTTAGTCAATTCTACAATGTCAGAAGATTTTGTTTCTGAATTACGTAAATTAGACTGTTGGATTAAGAAAAGAATATCAGCTTCCTGCAATTCTTGTATTACGCGTTGGAATTTGTCAGGAATAATAACAGCATTGATTTCTTTTGCACTTGTAGAAGCAAGTTGAGATGTTGCAATAACACCATCTGCTACTTTTACAGCAGGAATTTCATACGTTTTTTTCTTAGTTGTTGCACTAAAAGTAAGATACAACTCTGATTGTGCCATTTCAGGAACATAATCGAAAGATGCTTTAATAGTATACGTTCCACCAACTTTATAGGAAATGGACTTATCGTTTCCTACTATTTTTTCTCCTTGGAAAGTTACCGGAGCACTTTTCACTTCCTTACCGTTAAACTTCAATACAGGAGTTACAGTTACAGTAGCTTTTTTGTTAAAATACTTTTCAGGAAATGTTCCTGTTATTGTTGCATCTACCTTTCCACCTTTAACTTCAAGTGGGTTAGGATTGCATTTGAATAAGCTTGGATCTAAAGTAGCCATGTCTTTGGTACATGAACTAAAAGCCAATGCAAGTACCATAGAAATAACGAAAAATAATTGCTTTCTCATAAAATAGTGTTTTTATTATTAATTATTTATTTTGAATTATCTATTTAAGACTACAAATATACAATCTTTCAGTGAATTTTATATTACTTTGTAAACGATTTTGACATTTTTTTGTTAATTCAATGCAAAACAACATACAATAAATGCTGTAAAACAATCAATAAGAACTTTTTTTAATAAATTTATACAAATAAATGTTCACCATTTTAAAACAGATTCGTCATGCTTTTTTATGCTGCAAATATATTAATTTTCGCAAAATAAAAAATTATAGAGAACTATTTCTAAGTTACTTACAATCCGATACTAAAAAATTTATCAGTAAAAAATTACTCCCTTCTTTTATTTCAATTGAAGCGACTAATTTTTGTAATTTGCAATGCCCTGAATGTCCGGTAGGAGCATCTAAGAAACAACAAAATAACAAAAAAGTTTTTGATTCGGATCTATTTCATGAAATTATCACTGAATTAAAACCCACTCTTACTCATGTTATACTTTATTTTCAGGGAGAACCTTTTTTACACAATCATTTAACAGATCTAATAAATTTTATTCATACAGCTAATATTTATTGCTCAACCTCCACCAATGGGCAATTTCTCACAAAAGAAATATCAAAAAAAGTTGTTTTATCCGGTTTAGATAAACTAATCGTATCTATTGACGGAAGTACTCAGGAAATCTACGAAAAATATCGTGTTGGAGGACAACTAAAAAAAGCAATAACTGGCATTGAAGAAATAAATTACTGGAAAAAGGAGTTGAACTCCCCCACTCCATTCATCGAAATTCAATTTTTAGTGCTAAAAACAAATGAATTTCAAATTCCGGAAATGAAAAAATTAGCAAAGAGGCTAAAGGCTGATAAATTGAGTTTTAAAACAGCCCAATTGTATAATTATGAAAACGGTAATGAACTAATGCCAACACGATCGAAATATTCAAGATATAAGCAGACGGATAGCGGTAATTTTGAAATTAAGCGGAAGCAAAAAAATCGGTGTTGGCGGATGTGGAGCGGAGCTGTTATTAATACGGAGGGAGAAGTTGTTCCATGTTGTTTTGATAAAAAATCAGAACATTCATATGGAAATCTGTATACCCATTCTTTTTCTGAAATTTGGCACAATAAAAAAGCTTCCTGTTTTCGAGAATCAATTCTCGAAAACAGGAAGCAATATGAAATGTGCAGAAATTGTAATAGTTAATACACTATTTTAAATGAGCGGCCCATTCTTCTTCTTTAAATCCAACTAAAACGATATCTCCGGCCAACAATATAGGACGTTTAACCATCATTCCATTCGTTGCCAAAATATCAATCAGTTCATTTTCTGATAACGTTTTCACTTTTTCTTTCATGCTTTGCTCTTTATACAACAAACCACTGGTATTGAAAAACTTAGATACAGGCAACTTGCTTTTTTGAATCCAGCTTTTCAACTCTTCTTTTGTTGGATTTTCTTCTTTAATTGGTCTGGATCCATGTTCGACACTGTTTGCGTTTAGCCATTTTTCGGCTTTTTGACAAGTCCCGCATTTTGAGTAACAAAGAATGATGGGTTTCATAAAATCGAATTTAATGTTTTTTGATTATTTGAAAATGGCTTTAAAAATATCATTTCCATTTGCAAAAATCAACAAACCGAACAACAATAACATGCCGGCAGTTTGAGCGTACTCCAAAAATTTATCGTTTGGTTTTTTACCCGTAATCATTTCGTAAATCAAAAACATCACATATCCTCCGTCTAATGCCGGTATAGGAAGAAAATTCATAAAAGCCAGAATAACTGACAATAAGGCAGTCATACTCCAAAAGATTTGCCAATCCCATGTTTTAGGAAACATTTTACCAATACTTCCAAACCCTCCTAACTGTTTCGAGCCTTCTTTTGTAAATACAAGCTTTAATTGTTTCACATAGCTTGTAAGTGTTTTAACACCAAGATTTATTCCTGCAGGAATTGCGGCAACAAAACCGTATTCAACGTGTTTTGTTTCAAGGAAATCATAAAATGGTTTAGGAATTACTCCGATTTTCCCCAATTCATCAACCTGAACCTGAGCTTGTTTCAGTTCGCCATTTCTTACGAAATCGATTGTTGCTTTTTTATTGAGCGATTTATCAAGTTCTGCGGGAAAATCTTGAAAAATAAATAAACTTTTACCATTTATTCCTACAAGACTATCACCGGATTGTAAACCTGCAGCTTTTGCACCCATTCCGTCCGAAACATCATCAATTACAAAAGGCTGACGAACTGATACAAATCGGGTATCACCTGATGCCAGCACTTTTTGAGCAAAGTCCGAAGGCAATTTAACACTTTCGAGTTGCCCGTTTCTAAGAACTGTTATAGATTGTTTTCCATCAATCAGTATTTTTTCAACCACATCAGCATGGTCTACAATAGGCTGTCCATCTATTTTAACGATATTATCGCCGTTTTTAAAACCATTATCCAATAATGTTTCTGAAAACTGAAGTCCGTATTTTGCATTTTTCAAAGGTAAATAATCTTCACCCCATGTAAATAATACTGCAGCATAAATAACCATTGCCAAAATAAAATTCACAAGAACACCACCGATAATTATTGGCAATCGTTGCCATACTGAACGTGAACGATATTCCCAGGGTTGTGGATCGGCTGACATTTGAGTCACATCCATTGATTCGTCCACCATACCGGCAATTTTACAATAGCCTCCTAATGGTAACCAACCAATTCCCCATTCGGTGTTATCAGGATATTTTCTCCAATCTCCTTCTGGTAATTCATCTAAAGGAATTGGTTCCATTATCGTTTTTCCTTTTGCATCAACTTTAACATCACCATCAGCGTCAGTTTGCGGCCGTTCGTTTGCGGGAATATTACTTGCAAAATATTTAACATCCCATTTACCATTAATTTTTTTTGCTCGTATTAATGAAAAATTAGGATTAAAAAACATATAAAATTTATCGACACGCACCTTAAACAATCGTGCAAAAGCAAAATGTCCAAGTTCATGTAATACTACTAAAATTGACAGACTTAAGATAAGTTGTAACGTTCTGATAAGAAATGTTTCCATATAAAATTGATTAGCCCCAACCCCCTAAAGGAGGCTTAAAGAGTGGAATTTAATTTATTGTTTTTGTTTTATGTTAGTATTAATAAGTAATGAGAATAATATAATGTCCCATTAATAAACTAGTAATATGCTGTTTATCTTCCTTTTATTAAATATCAAATAGTAAATGGTACATTGTTTAATAGTAAATACTTACAAGTCTGTTTATAAAAAATTGTTGAGTTGCTTTTCCATTAAAAATAGATATTCATTGTGTTTGCCATCTGAATTAATCCATTCGCTGGTAGAACGCATATTACTCATTACATTTTTTTTAAAATCAACAGATTTTATTTCTAATAATTCGCCTGATTCAGCAATAATTTCCATTAATTGTTCTTTTGTGGCTCTTCCACCCGAACTATAGGATAATATTAAATAGCGTGTATTTGTTTCTTTAATTAGCTTACGCAATGCCTCCATTGCCATAAATTCACCTGTTGATGACTTGCGAAATTCTTCAAAAACCGAGCCTGAAATATCGTCCCGAGAATCTTCTCTTCTGTTTGCTTTTCCAAAAAGTGGAGGTTGATCATTTTTAATAATCGTAGTCCAAAGATGATAATACGAAGTGTATCTTACCCTGCTTGGCGGCATCTTTTCATTATTTGAACCATAAGGGGGATCAAAATACACTAAATCGTAATGATTTTTTGCAACAGTATTAAAAATATCATCACGAATGACAATATTTTTTCCTGTTGAAATAAAACGATTTGGCAGTTTTAATTCCAAATCTTTAAATGAGCGTGCCGACCACCCTGAAAGATAAGCAACATAATGTCCTAAGGTATTATCAACTTTATCCAATGCCAAAATTAAACTTGTGAGCAATACGCATTTATCTTCCCAGCTAAAATTCAGAACTTCAATTTCATGACGAATAGCATCCAGCCTTCTGGTATTCTTTAACTGAAACGGTTTTTTAGTATCATTTATTGTTCCACCATAAAACTCGGAAAACCAGCCATCAATTCCATCCAGTTGATTTAAATGGTCAATAATTTCTTTGTAATAATTATCTGGTTTATTCGATATTAAATAACAGTTTGCAAATACTTCCGACCAAATTGATATATCGTTTGAAGTAGTAGAATATCCTAATTTTGCAAAAGCTTGTGAAACACGGGTTGAACCACTAAAGCCATCCAAGACAGACTTAACCCCCTCCAAATTATTTATCATCTCACAAATAAAGGGTAAAATCTTTAGTTTTGAGCCGGCATATTTAATACCTTCTGTTTTGGGGATAAAGCCACCTAAATCACCCTTAAGGGGACTTAAAGAGTTTGAAACCTTATGCATTTCTATTATTTCTCATTCAATACTCTATTTATTTAAACAACAAAACTAAAATTAATCATTAAAAAACGAGCTTAAGTAATAAAAAAATATAGTCTCATTAATAAATTCGTGTAACTACTCAGCCCCCCAACCCCCTAAAGGGGGAGTTCTGGAGCGACATTCATCATTTATGCGCTTTAATTTGGCTGTTTTTTTGTGAAAATTACATTTTTTTCACTCTGCAATTTTCCTAAAAACGTCAAATAAAGTACTTCTTGAAGTGATGAGTAGTCACAAATTCGTAATATGATGTTTATCTTCTTTTTATTAAATTGTAAATGGCACATTGTTTAATGATAAATACTTATATCAATTCCATCGTTAAAATACGCACTAATTCATCTGTTTTTACATAGTCATCGTAAGTTGGTTTTTCAACAAACTGTGCTTTCATCAAAACATCTTCAATTATATCACTCATTTGAAGAAAACCTATTTTATTTTTAAGAAATTCTGCTACTACCACTTCATTCGCTGCATTTAAAATACAAGGCATATTTCCACCTTTTTCCATAGCATAATATGCATAACTTAGAT
Organism: Paludibacter sp.; assembly: GCA_028692715.1. Lineage (GTDB taxonomy): Bacteria > Bacteroidota > Bacteroidia > Bacteroidales > Paludibacteraceae > Paludibacter. Next base: position 32,916 of record JAQUWU010000006.1, read on the forward strand.
TCCGAAAACGCTCCATATCGGGGCGTTCAAAAGTAAATTGAGAACAAAGATTAAAATCGAAACGTGGAAAATTTGTTTTAAGTCGATCCGGATAAGTCAATGCGTATTGAATGGGTAATTTCATATCCGGCATCCCCAATTGTGCTTTAATAGATCCATCGGCAAACTGCACCATTGAATGAATAATGGATTGAGGATGAACTACTACTTCAATTTGTTCGGGAGTAACGCCAAACAACCATTTAGCTTCAATTATTTCAAACCCTTTATTCATTAAACTGGCTGAATCAATAGTAATTTTCGCTCCCATTTCCCAGTTGGGATGTTTTAATGCTTCTGCACTGCTAACATGCCCCAACTCAGTAATTGTTTTTGTACGGAATGGTCCTCCTGAAGCTGTGAGAATAAGTTTTTCAATGGGGTTATTTCCTTCTCCAGCCAAACATTGAAAAATAGCTGAATGTTCAGAGTCGACGGGCAAAATGCTAACATTGTGTTTTGCGGCTAAATCACAAATTAATTCTCCGGCAACAACTAAAGTTTCCTTATTTGCCAACGCAATTATTTTTCCTGCTTTTATAGCATTCATTGTGGGTTTCAAACCCGAATAGCCAACCATAGCAGTAAGGACAATATCAATTGGTTGCATTTCTGCAACTTGTGCAATGGAATCAGCTCCTGCAAAAACCTTAATCGGTAAATCGGCCAATGCATTTTTTAATTTCAAATAATGAGCTTCATTTCCGATAGCTACCATTTCCGGTTGATATTTACGAGCTTGTTCAATTAACAAATCCACCTGATTGTTGGCTGTAAGCGCATACACTTCGAACAAAGTTTCATTTTCAGAAACGACTTCCAAGGTTTGAGTGCCTATAGAACCTGTCGATCCTAGTATTGCTAATTGTTTCTTTTTTATTTCTTCTTGCATAATCGATTAAAAAATAATCACATCTTCGGGATTAACTGGCTTTCCCTGTTTCCATAACTCAAAATAAAATTGTGATCCGGTATTTTTTTCCTTAGCATCACCAACAATAGCTATACTTTCACCTGCTTTCACGTTATCCCCTACCTTTTTCAACAAACGTGTATTGTTTTTATAAATTGACAAATAATTATTATCATGTTGAACCTGAATAACCCAACCAAAGTCAAAAGTAAAAGCAGCATAAACTACAGTCCCAGCCAATACACTTAGTACGCTTTCGTTGACGGAGGTAATCATGTATATTCCAAATTGTTGTTCCGACAAATTAAACGCTGATGATATCACACCCCGTGTTGGTCGAAAAAAAACATACATATTTTCGTTCGGTTTTACATCTATGCTTGCTAAATTATATTTTTCTTCTTCTTCGTATTTATCAACAAATTGATTTTCTTTTTTCGATTTTTGAAGAAATACTCTTGCCTTATCTTTTAACTCAACAGAATCCAATGATGCAATAGAATCAGGTTTAATATCACCTTTTATTATTCCTTTCAGAATATCAACATATCCTTTTTGTAGTTCAATCTGTTTGACCAGAGAATCAGCTTTCATACTGTTTTGAATAATTTTCGTTCTATTTCCAGCATCACCATAACCGGGTAAATAATTTCGGACTGGTGTTGTGAAAATCAGAATGGTAAGAATTATAAATGTCAAAACAGTAAACGTAGATGCAAACAAGAAAACGCTAAATCGTGATAAACGAACATACCATGATTCTTCCAGGGTATTTTCATTCAAAACAGAAACCCGATATTTGAAACGGATTTTTTGAATAAACGGTTTTAAACTTCTACTTTTCTTTTTCATTATTACAATCAGAAATTCATAATTGTGTGTACAAAAGTAACGAAATTGTACCTATAAACAAAATAGAAGAAGCCCAAACGAAATGGTTCGTTCGAGCTTCTTCAATAATTCATATTAAGCATCAAATTGAGTTTCCAATCATAAAGACTGCTGCCAACGAAACGATAGCATATAATTCTGGGAATACGGCCAAAATCATTGTTTTACCAAACACATCGTAACCGGAACCAATTCCGGCAATACCATTGGCACAAACCTGTCCCTGACGAATTGCCGACAAAAGTCCGGTCATTGCTAACGCTAAACTTGCGCCAAATACAGCTGCTGCAGCTGCCCACGTCATATCAGGGGATATTTTCCCAGCCAATAAAAAGTAGCCTAAGAAACCATACAAACCCTGTGTGCCGGGGAGTGCGCTAAGTACCATGTAATTACCAAATGCATCTGCATTTTTTTTCAAAGCTCCGATAGCCGCATTACCTGTGATAGTAACACCAATTGCACTTCCAACACCTGCTAATCCAACCATTAATCCGATTCCGATATAAGCCAAAATAATTGGTTCCATAATTTTCTTTTTTTAAGTTGTTTATTTAATAATTATATTTTTTTGTTTTTAGAAAAGACTTTCTTTTTCTTTATATCGAGCAAAAGGTTTGTATTTCTTCCCTCCACCTTCGAATCCTGAATTTTTATAGAATTCCACAAAAGTCAAACGCATTGGATGAACGAAAGCACTTAGTCCCGACATAAAGATATTTATACTATGACCAATAAGCATTATTATAATCATAATCAGAGGACTAATAACAGGAATATCTCCACTTAGACGTATTGCAAGATCGTTAAATACAAATCCCATGACTGCACCCGAAATTCCCAATGCAAATAATCGGATATAAGACAAAACATCACCTAACAAACCTGTTGCCATATTATAAGTATCCCAAAGCCCAGCTCCGATATTTATTAGTGGATTTCGTTTGATATCATTTAATATAAATATTAACAATCCACCAACGCTTCCAATTCCAATAAATGCCCATTTTGTGATTTCTGGAGATAAAACACTTAACGTTTGTAACCCATAAACGACTCCTCCACCTAATAGAATAAGAATCCAACCCCAGGTAGAAAGCGAAGCACTTAATCCATAGCGTCGAACCAATCCTACTGCTTTGAGAATCATACCGAACATAATCTGAATAACCCCAAGAATCAAAGCAGTATAAAATAACTGATTGGGATCGAGCATTATAACTTTAAACTTTTCAATCCATGCAATTTTTGATTCTAATAAATTATAACCAAAAAATGTCCCACTCACTATGCCCATTATTACAGTTGAACTTCCAAGCCATGTTACTAAACTTAGTACTGGTTTTAATGCAGGCTTAACTTTCTTGCGTGCAAAAATTGCTACCAACACCAATAAAAAACCATAACCCGCATCTCCTAAACACAATCCAAAGAAAAGCATATAGAAAGGGGCAAAAAACGGGGTCAAATCTATTTCGTGATAATTGGGGATATCGTACAATTCACCAATCATTTCATATAGTTTTGCAAATGCATTATTTTTAAGCTTAACTGGAACTTTATCTTCTTCCGTTGGGACACTTGCTTCGTAATAAACCCCAGAATCATCCAGATATGTATTAAGATCTTCTTCAGATTCTTCAGGGCAATAACCTCCCAGCAACATCACTTTTTCTGCCGCCTCCGCATTGGTATTCAATAATACCTTCGAGAAATCAATATCGCTCATTACATCAATCTGAACAGATTTCAGAGTATTGAAATCAGCCACAGACATTTGAATCAATTCCGTTTTTACATTTTCAATTGCGAAACGAATCTTATCAATTTCTACATCCAGCTCTTCAGCCGTCTTATCCGATAATTTTACGGAGTCAGCATCAATATCCACCACTTCATCCGGACGAGTAATGGTAATAAAATATCTTTGACTACCAATAGTATCAATTTCAAATGCATTGTATTTTACTTCCCATTCCTGATCGAATTTACGTAAATTACAGCTATAGAATTTAACAACAAATCCAGAGTCCGTTAATTGTTCTAATCTATCGTGACTAAAAGTGCCCCAAACTTCCATCCTTTCCCGGTCTTTCTCAGCAAGTTGAAGTTTTTGTTCTAACGCATCTTTTTCACTTAATGCATTTTCAATTTTCACTAAAACATCTAACCCCGAAAAACTCGGATTTATTTCAGCCAACGTTGCATTTTTTGGTGTCCGTTTTTCCAGTTGTTTTATTGCTGATTTCAATCGGGCAGCCAATTGCATTTTATCCCTTAATTCATCATTTTCAGCAATTCCTTCAGGTTTTTCAATCACGTGTAAAACACCAATCTCCCTAATTTTCTCAAGAAATTCAATGTATTGTTTATGATACACCAAAAAGGAATATTTTTTCATTTTTAAAATCATAATTCAGCCTCCTCCATTTGTTGTTGACGTGATTTTACAATTTTTTGTGCCGATTTAGAAAGATTTTCCTCGTCTTCCATAAAACGTTTTATCATTCGAATGGCATCCTCATAACCTGGAATTTGGACTTTCTCGAACAAATTCACTTTTTGAGTTGTCTTTTTTCGCGCATATTCAAGTAAATGCAGCTTTTGAGCAGAAAACTCCCGTTCTATTCCAACCTGAGCTAACTCTTTCAGTTGAGTTAAGCCATCGGCATACCATTTTGGAGAATTGAATAAACTAAAGGTTTTGGTAGTGTACACAACTTCGTCCAAAACAGGAATGCGTACTCCCGCAACTTTTTTAATACTCATTTTTACATCATCTACTTTGAGCAGTGAAGTATCAAACTCACCCCACAAAGCTAACATTTTATCGTAAGCATTTATGCGTTGTTCCAATTCGTCTTCCAGCTTTTTGATGTCATTTTTGGCACGTTTCACTTCCATACGCAAGGCACTCTCCTTATTTTTAATGGTAGGTAAAGCACGAACACGCATCTTCAGATTTTTTTCTAAAGATTGTAGCGAAGTTTTATTATATTGAAATTGTATTGCCATATTTTATGAGGTTCTTCATTTAATTATAAAGACTCTATTCTTTTAATTTTATATAAATTGGTTCTTCTTCATGAACCTGATCTGTACTATTTTTGCGTTTTATCGTATGTTTTACTTTCAAAACTGCGAAATTCAACTCTATACTTGTTTCTGTCTCAGTAGTCTCAATCGATTCTCTAAGAATATCAGAAATTATTTCGCCACTTTTTTTCAACAACGACTTTTGTTTCGTTTCTTCATGAACCTCAATTATTTCAGAAACAGTTCTTGTAAAATTTCTAATTTTAGTAAATGTTTCAACTATTTCAATCGTTGTTTCTGTTGCTTTTTTACTCTTTAGTATTGTTGCAAGCATATACAAACCTTTTTCTGTAAAAGCTGTTGGAATATATTTTGTGTGTTTACCGCGACCTGTAACTGAACTAATTTCTAAGGTCGAGAATTTCGACCTTAAAGATTTCCATTCTTCTTCTGATAATTCAATTAGATATCCATATGGAAATTTTTCAGGATTATTCTTTACAGCTTCATTGATTCGCTTTGTTTCAACTCCATATAATTCTGCCACATCGCTATCCAGCAAAACTTGTTGATTGCGAAGAGTCAACAATTTACTTTCAACATTAATGTAAGTTATAACATCGGACATCATTAAAGATTTAGATTAAATCTATTTTTTCCAGTATTTATCAACTAATTCCTGCTTGATATTTACTTCTGCCGGTTTAAAGTGCTCGCCTAATAAGTTCCATGCTACATCCAACATTTTAGTCGTATCAATATTTACATCAATGGCTAATAATTGAGTTGAATAATCTTTTGCAAATGCCAAGGTGCGTTCATCATAATCAGTCAGGTCAAAACCATTTTCCAGTTTAGTTTTTGCATTGGCAGCATCAGCAAACAATCGAACCGATGCATTCATCACTTGTGGATGATCTTCACGCGTTTTTTTACCAATTACCAATTGCTTCAAACGTGACAATGAACGGAAGGGATCTACAATCACTTTACCTACATCCGAATCGCGTCTCAAGAACAGCTGACCTTCAGTAATATAACCTGTATTGTCAGGAATTGAGTGTGTGATATCACCGCCCGAAAGAGTTGTTACAGCAATAATTGTTATTGAACCACCAGCTGGAAACTGCACCGCTTTTTCGTAAATTTTAGCCAAATCGGAATAAAGTGAACCCGGCATAGAATCTTTGGAAGGAATCTGATCCATACGATTGGAGACAATAGCCAAAGCATCTGCATACGAAGTCATATCAGTTAACAATACCAATACTTTCTCGTTTTTATCAACAGCAAAATATTCGGCAGCGGTCAATGCCATATCAGGGATCAATAAACGTTCAACAGGTGGATTTTCTGTTGTATTTACAAAGCTCACAATACGATCGAGAACTCCGGCATTATTAAATACATTTTTGAAATACAGGTAATCATCGTTGGTCAACCCCATTCCACCCAAAATAATTTTATCGGTCTCGGCACGTAAAGCCACATTAGCCATTACCTGATTAAAGGGTTGATCGGGATCGGCAAAGAAAGGGATTTTTTGTCCTGAAACCAAGGTGTTATTCAAATCGATACCTGCAATGCCGGTAGCAATAAGTTCTGAGGGTTGTTTACGACGAACCGGATTCACCGATGGACCACCAATTTCACGTTCTTCGCCTTCTACTTCAGGACCACCATCAATGGGATCACCAAATGAATTAAAGAAACGACCTGCAAGCTGTTCACCCACTTTTAATGATGGTGCTTTTCCCAAAAACACAATTTCTGCATTTGTAGGAATACCATCTGTTCCGGCAAAAACCTGCAACGTAACATCATCGCCCATAATTTTCACTACCTGAGCCAATTTACCGTTTACAATTGCCAGTTCTTCATTCCCCACACCGGTAGCTTTCAGCGTACAGGTTGCTTTGTTTATTTGGGTTATTTTGGTATAAATCTTTTGAAATGCTTTTGTTGCCATGTGATTTATATATTCTTTTTTATAATATTTTATCCTTGAATTTTAAAAACTATTTATTGAAAATTACTTTTTCCTTTCGTCTAAAACCGTGTTTAGTTGAACAATGTATTTTTCAAATTCTTCGGATTGATAAACAGAATAATTTATTTGTTTACAGATGTTTATAATTCCTTTAAAGTAATCCATTACTTCAACAAAACCTTTGAATTCGTAATCAGAGTTACAAATTCCCATTACCAGATTCAACATAAATTCCTGACGTTCAAGTGGCGTAACAGCATCAATATCATCAAAGGCATCTTGTTGAAGTATCACAAAGTCAATGACTTCCGATTTCCAGAATGTAACATGATATTCAACAGGAACACCATCATCTCCCAAAATATTAATTTGCTCCTGAATTTCTTTCCCACGTTGAAGAATGGTTTTCATATCATTTACTTTTTCCGTCCAGTCGGGAGAAATTCTTTCGGCTATATATTCTTCAAATTCTGGATATTCGATATATTTTGAATAACTGTCTATCGGGTTTACCGCCGGATAACGTTTGCGGTCGGCTCGGGTTTGATCCAATGCAAAGAAACAACGAGCCACTTTTTTAGTTCCTTCAGTAACTGGTTCTTTCAAGTTACCACCTGCAGGAGATACAGTTCCAATAAATGTAATCGAACCAGTTTTTCCATTTTTCAAATACACATAACCTGCACGACTATAAAATGATCCAATAACTGCTGATAAATCCATAGGGAATGCATCTTGTCCCGGTAATTCTTCCATTCGATTACTCATCTCGCGCAATGCTTGCGCCCAACGAGAAGTTGAATCGGCCATAAGTAACACTTTCAATCCCATGGCACGGTAATATTCCGAAATGGTCATAGCCGTATAAACCGATGCTTCACGCGAAGCGACCGGCATATTGGATGTATTTGCAATAATTATGGTACGCTCCATCAAATAACGACCGGTATGTGGATCTTTCAATTCAGGAAATTCAACGAAAATTTCCACTACTTCGTTTGCCCGTTCACCACAAGCAGCAATAATTACTATATCAGCCTCAGCTTGTTTTGAAATAGCATGCTGTAAAACTGTTTTTCCAGTACCAAACGGACCGGGAATAAATCCAGTTCCACCTTCAACAATAGGATTGGCTGTGTCAATTACACGAACGCCGGTTTCCAATAATTTGAAAGGGCGTGGTTTTTCGGTGTGAACACTAATGGCACGTTTTACAGGCCATTTTTGAACCATTGTAATTTCAAATTCTTTTCCATCAGCATCAACAACCACTGCCATGGTATCAAGAATTTTATATTCACCTTCGGGAGCTACACTTTTGACAGTAAACATGCCTTCGAAAGTAAAAGGAACCATGATTTTGTGCGGTTGGAAATTTTCATCCACTTCGCCTAACCACGATGCAGCTTCTACTTTATCGCCGGCTTTTGCCAATGGTTTGAATTTCCAGAGTTTGTCTGTATCCAATGGAAAATTATATTCACCACGTTTCAGAAAAATACCTGTCAATTTATCAAGGTCATTCTGCAAACCGTCGTAATTACGCGATAACAAGCCGGGACCAAGGTTTACCTCAAGTAAATGTCCCATAAATTCTACTGCATTACCAACTTTAAGCCCACGGGTACTTTCAAACACCTGCACAAAAGCGTTTGCACCGGTTACTTTAAGTACTTCAGCCATAAGCTTTTGGGAGCCTAATTCAATGTAGCAAATTTCATTTTGAGCTACAGGTCCATCTACTTCCACTGTAACTAGATTGGAAATAATCCCTTTTACTTTTCCTTTTGTTGACATAATTTCTTAATGTGCCTATTTGCCACCTGTTTTATTGACTTAAGGCTATATAAATGTTTATTTTTCTTCAAATGTCTTTTCTTTTGACAGTATATCCAACTGGATTCAATGGTTTTTTATTCTGAGAATTCATTTCAGTAATAATATCTAAAATTTCCGCTATTCTCAAATCATTTTCTACCATATATTCATCCAATTTTTTATTAAGTTCTGTATAACCTAAGGTAAACTGTCAGATTGCAACAAATGCTCTCATAATTGCTATATTTACATTTATTGCTGTCTCTGAATTTAAAATTCCCGACAACATAGCGACTCCTTGTTCGGTAAATACATAAGGTAAATACCTCTTTCCTCCTCGTTTTGAGGTCGCAAATTGCGACCTCAAACTATCAAACTCGTTATTAGTAAGTTGAAACATGAAATCGATTGGAAACCGTTGAATATTTCGCTTTACTTGTTCGTTAAGTCTTTTAGTTTCCACACCATACATTTCAGCCAAATCAAAATCTAACATTACTTGCTGATTTCGAATAGTATAAATCTTATTTTGGACTGAAACAAGTTCCATGATTATTCAAATAGTATTTAAGTATTTAAAATATCATTTACATAAAAACAGTTTATTCCTCAAATGTTACTCCTTCTTTCAAACTACCTAATAGCTCTCGAAAAATTTCAGTTCCTTTTTCAGAAGAAAGAGGTTTCCAGCGTTCGATCATTTCTGCTTTAATTACAAAAGCAAGAACTTTTTCAATGCTAAAATAATTAAAAAACGTATTTTCTTCTAACCACGCCCATTTCAATTCGTCAATTTTCTTTTCGCGCTCCAACAAATTTCCTTCTTCGGCTATTCTTAAAACCGTATCTAGTTGTTCGAACATACCCGTTAATCCAAAATCACGAGCGTTTGTTGAACGAATTGATTGTGCAACTTCGTTATTTCCTAATATTAGTGAACGCATTTCAAACCCATGTTTCCGGCAAGATACAGCGGTAAAAATATTATTCAAATTTAAATTGAATTCAAACCATTTTTGTAGAAACGAATTTTTACATTTCATGGCATATTCGAAGTATAAACCTGACAAATAATCTTCATGGCTCACACCCTCGGACAAAAAGTTTTCATCAGTATATGATGAATAAAAAGTACGTATATAAGGTAAAAGACGTATGTCTGATGGATGTTCAAATTCCTGCATTAAGGATATAAGTTGTCCTAAATCTTCACTTTTCAAATTTGCCAATGGATGTAGAGCTGCATCTTTGTTTTGTAAAAACCTCAACCAGTTATCATTATCAAATTTTGCAAAAAGCAATTTCAACAACTCACCATCTTCCGACGAAAGTTGTTCCAGCAAATCGCTCTTAAGTTCCAGCAATGATGTTACAGCTTTAGTTTCTTCAGGTTGAATATCAGGAAGTCCGGCAATCAGGCAATAGTAGTTCATTCTTTATTTAAGGGTGTTACGTTTAATGCAATCTGCATTTAGTTTTGCATCTACAGTTAACTTTTTATTATCAAAAAAGCATTTCTACTAATTTCGGCCGTAAGAATTCTTTGAAATAGGCAATAAATTCATCATCACCAAAAGTGATTTTATAACCACTTTTCGAAGACGTAATTGCAAAATCTGCTTTCACTCCATTTGCTTCAGAAATTTTAACGCCTTTATTCAGTAAATCTTTAGCATTTGCTACAAAATAATCGGATAATGCTTTTGCATCTTTTGCTTCAATGCTAATTGACTCATTTTTAGCCCATTCCTGCACCAGCATCAAAATGGTTTTTTGCATAAATATTTTATCGGCAGTGGCTGCTTTAACCGAGTCGGAAACAATGCTACCACAAAGTAAATCAGTAATTTCGGTTTTCAACGCATTTACTGATTGTTGAGCAAAGAGTCGAAGTTCAGACTGTGTATTTTTGTTCAATTCTACCGCTTTATCATTGGCATTGGCTATAATTTTTTCAGCTTCGGCATTAGCTTTTGCAACTATTTCTGCTGCTTCGGCTTCAGCGTTTGCCACTATCGATTTAGCTTCGTCATTCCCTTTTTCTACACCTTCCAAATAAATTTTGTCGGTTAATTCTTGCAGTTTTGTATTCATTTGAATAATATTTTGCTTTACTTGTTTCTAATCGTACGCAAATTTAGCATTTTATATTTCATTAAAAAAAATTTTATGAAATTTTAAAAAAAAAGTTTTTTTTAGTTGTAATAGGCACATCAAATTGCATAAAAAAAAGAAGAATTTCTCCTTTCAATGAATCTTATTTTTCCCAGTTCAAAATGACCTTTCCACACTCACCACTCTCCATAACATCAAAACCTTTTTGAAAATCATCAATTTCAAAATGATGAGTTATAACAGGCGACAAGTCAATTCCGGAGATAAGCATTTGTTCCATTTGATACCATGTTTCCCACATTTCACGTCCGTAAATACCTTTCAATGTCAACGCTTTAAATATTATTTTATCCCAATTAACCGTAGTTGTATTTGGAAGAATTCCCAGCAACGCAATTTTTGAACCATTGTACATCGACTCAATCATCGATTCAAAAGCAAGTGGTGAGCCGGACATTTCTAGTCCGATATCAAAGCCGGACATTTTCAAGTCTTTTACAGCATTTTGAATAGTTTCTCCTTTTAGCGGGTTAATACAAAGTGTCGCACCCATTCTTTTTGCAATTTTCAATCTATAGTCGCTTAAATCACTTACAACAATATGTCTTGCTCCGGCAAATCTACAAATAGCGGTTGCCATTGTTCCAATTAATCCGGCACCTGTAATAATGACATCTTCACCTATTAATGGAAATGACAAAGCCGTATGAGTAGCATTTCCAAACGGATCCATTATGGAAGCCATTTCGTCGGAAATTCGGGCATCGAGATGAACAACATTTTCGGCTGGCAAAGATAAATACTCAGCAAAAGCTCCATCACGATTTACGCCAACACCAATCGTGTTTTCACATACGTGTAATTTGCCCCGACGACAATTTCTACAATGACCGCAGGCAATATGTCCTTCACCGGTAACGCGATCCCCAATTTTAATATTTTTCACACCACGACCTTTGTCAACAATTTCACCAACATACTCATGACCGATAACCATTGGAGTTTTAATCGTTCGTGCCGACCAGTCGTCCCATTTATAAATGTGTAAATCCGTACCGCAAATAGCTGTTTTCCTTATTTTTATCAACACTTCATTGATTCCAACATGTGGAATTGGGACATCTTCCATCCAGATTCCCTTTTCAGGACTTGATTTTACGAGTGCTTTCATTTTACCTCCCTCCAGCTCCCTCCAAAGGAGGGAGAGATTACAGATTAATTTAGTTTTTTGTTAATTCGAATCATTTAATTAAAATCTTTCTATATATATCAAGTATTGTAGAAAGTTATAGTTGTTCATTTCAACTTTCTCACTCCTTTAGAGGGGGTTAGGGGGAGGTTTAATTGATTTCCAACTTTTGTAAAAGCGGCAATACATTTATCCAACTGTTCTTTTTCGTGAGCTGCAGATATTTGAACCCGAATACGTGCCTGATTTTTTGGAACAACCGGGAAATAAAATCCAATCACATAAATGCCTTCTTTTAATAATCGGGTAGCCATTTCCTGCGAAAGCTTTGCATCGTAAAGCATAACCGCACAAATAGCCGATTCGGTAGGTTTAATATCAAATCCGGCTGCTTTCATTCCCTTTACAAAATAGGTGGTATTCTCGTGTAGTTTAATTTGCAGGTCATTTGATTCGTCCATCATTTCAAACATTTTTATTCCTGCTGCTGCTACCATTGGTGGAATAGAGTTTGAAAACAAATAAGGTCGTGAACGTTGACGAAGCAGTTCAATTATTTCTTTTTTTCCGGTTGTAAAACCTCCAATTGCACCACCAAAAGCTTTTCCCAAAGTTCCGGTAATAATTTCAATTTTTCCTTTCAGATTAAATAATTCAGTAACACCCCTACCCGTTTTACCTACAACACCTGCAGAATGTGATTCATCGATCATCACCATGGCATTATATTTTTCAGCCAACTTATATATTTTATCCAATGGTGCTACGTTTCCATCCATAGAAAATACAGCATCTGTTACAATTAGCCGGAAACGTTGTGCCTGAGCTTTTTTCAACTGATTTTCCAAATCTTCCATATCGGCATTCGCATAACGAAAACGTTGTGCTTTACACAAGCGTACCCCATCAATAATTGAAGCGTGATTAAGTGAATCGGAAATAATTGCATCCTCTTCGGTTAAAAGCGGTTCAAAAACGCCTCCATTTGCATCAAAACATGCCGCATACAAAATTGTGTCCTCTGTTCCGAAGAATTTTGCAATTTTAGCTTCCAATTGTTTGTGTAAATCCTGTGTTCCACAAATAAAACGAACAGATGAAACACCATAGCCATGGGAATCTATAGCAGATTTTGCAGCCTCCTTCAAGGCATTATGATTTGATAAACCAAGATAATTATTTGCGCAAAAATTCAATACTTCTTTCCCATCAGACACTTTGATAATTGCTCCCTGTGGTGACAAAATAATTCTTTCGTTTTTGTACAATCCGGCTTGTTCTATTGAAGCCAACTCCTCACTCAAAAAAGATTTAAAGTTTTGATACATAATATAGTATTTTTAGAAAATCGACAATCGTATATTTAATAAAAACTTAGTAACAAAAGTAATTAAATAACAGAATATATAGTCTAAAAATATCTGTTTTTTTAATTAACAGATATAATTCAAGTTGAAAAAAGATAAAAAGGCTGCCTTCATTTTTTATGAAAACAGCCTATATTAAAGAAGATTTGAAAGTTGAGTGTACTCCGAAAAGTAATTTTCGAATCTACCTGATGGCAGACAGGCGCAAATAACGCAAATAACGCAAGTTTACACAAAATGAAATTCACATATTCTATTGATTTATAAATATTTATAGATTTGCGATTATTCGCGATTTTCAGTGTTATTTGCGCCTACCTGCAGCAGGCAGGTTCTACTCTTTTTCGGAGTGGACTCAAAGATTAAATTTCTAATTTCTGAATTTTGTTATGATAAAATAATTTATAAACAAATGGATATATCTGACAAGCAACACAAAATCCAAAAAATGATTCAAGAAAAGCACAAAATCCTAAGATTCCTGAAAAAATATAAGCCATTGAATCTATACCGAAAACAGTAAAAACTATAATTGTAACAGTAAAAAACAGACCGATTCTTGATGCAAAAATTTTTGGCCCGGCATTTATCATTTCAGGTTTTAAAGTTATGACCTTCAATATTTTCTTTGATATATAACTTAAAACACTGTAGCGTGATAATTTCCCTGAGCGAAGAGCAAAATCTACAAACAAAAATAAGATGGGAATTATGTTTCCGGTTGTAATAAATACGACTAATAATGCCAATGTCAAACTACTGTTAATTCGTGCAACATGGTCATCTATTTTTTTGTTGGAAATGGGGCAAAATGCATTTGTATTCATAACTTGTATTTTTATTTTTTTTGTTGATACAAAGTTACTGTAATACACAACGCAATAAAATACCCCTGCTATAGTATATTACATACCATAAACAGGGGATTTTTATTGAAATTAAGAAAATAAACTCAGTCTTTTACACAACGGATTGACAAACCAAATACTTTATCGTAATAATTTCGTCCAATAGCAGAACTATTATAATTTAAACTTCTAAAAAATGCACTTGTTCCATCGTATTTACTGGAACTCCACCATGCAGTAAAAGTAGTTACGTAATTTGAACATCCACAATAGAAACGGATACCTGCCGGTAAGGCACTAAAACCGGTAGAATTATTAAGGAGTGCATTCGTTGCAGGATCTAAATATCCTACCGTTCCAACGGTTAATGAACTTGGCCAATCCGTACTTGAAGTTAAAGACTTAGCTTTGGAATCAGTCTTTGTCAATTTAGATTCAAGATAATCCTCTAATCGTGTCCATTCGGCATCTGTTGGAATATGCCAACCATTTGGAGCCAAATTTCGTGAATCAACTACAGCATAATAATTATATAATCTTCCAAATTTATTGATTGAATTAGTCTCTATATTATTATTGTAACTACACTGTGCACCTTTCAATAATGTATGCCATGTAGAATTAATAGTAACATTTGGAATGGCATCACCATTGCGATATTTTGTTACTCTCAAATTTTCAGCCATCCATGTTTGGGTTCCAATAACTATAGTTTTATAAACATTCCCGTCGATATCTGTTAGGTTACCATACGTCAAATTTGAATTAAAGATATTGGTTGAAATATTATCATCACTTAATGTTGTGATTTGAAGAACTTTGCTGTAAGATGTACCATTTTTATTTGTTGCAAATGCTCTCACATAATAAGTTTGTCCGGGCGTTAAATTCTCTAGTTTTACCGTAAAATCACCCATTCCGTTTCCTGAAACTATACTATCGCTTTTTATTGTTGGGATTGAATTATTAGCCCAACAGACACCTCTCTCCGTTACGCTTAATCCATTATCTTTTAGCACATCTACTAAACAAGAGGCTGAAACGTTAGTTACATTATTAATTAAATCAATGTTGACTTCGGGTAATTGATCCAAGTCGGTAGTCTTATTGCATGAAAAGAGAAAAAATATTATTGTTACAATTGATAATATTTTATAAAAATTTATTTTTATCATAAAAATTAAATTAAATAAAAAAAATACTTTATTTCAACTAAAAACGTTGGGTCAAATTTAAAAATACTCTGCTTAACAGATTACTTTGTTCAAAAGTAGCTTCAAAATCACCGGTTAACCTTAAACTCTTCGAAAGTCTCCACGATAAACTGACTTCCGCTATATTTTGGGCAAATATTTGTGCATTTCTGTATTCAATTTCAGCATACAGATTTCCATCGAAGAAATCTTTTGACATTGATCCACCATAAACAAAACCTGAAAATCCTGCGGTTTTTAATGCAGTTCCGGTAAGGGTCAACGACGTATTTATTAAGGGGAGTTTCGAATAAGTCAAATAACTGATGACATTCATCGATTCATCGGAAGTTGGCGTTTGTAAACGATATCCGGCATTTCCTCCCCAACAGAAATATTTAAAAGGACGATAATTAAACCTGAATCGAAGCCCTTGTCGGGTTTCTTTTTCCAAGGTGCTGTCAATTCGATTCTTGAATGTTTCGTAATAATAAACATTCTTTCGTGCATCGTAGGACAAAGACAAAGAAAGATTATTTACGGGACGATAGTTCAATGATAAATATAAACTGGTTAAACTAAAATCAGTTACAGGAGTATTATTCTCAATACTATATAAATCAATTTCAGTGGAACCGAAAAAATCAACATTCTTCAACAATGAATTGGAATGTTGAAGATATAAATAACGTCGGTCAGTTATAAAATTATTCATTTGATTAAAAAATCCCAGCGACGTTTGAGCCGTACCAAATTTATTTTCGGTATGATGACTTATAAATGCACCATATTGTAACAATTTAGAGTCGAAACCATAGGTTGTATCATTCGGGCGTGTACCTACTAAAGCACCAGCTGAGATATTTTTAAAATTCTTTTCAAACTGCAATCCATCTACTGCACCAATATTCGCAGTATTAATATTTATTTTTCGACCCAAAACAATTGAACTTGTTTTATCAAAATCATATTTCATCGATAAATTATACACTCTTAAGTCTTTATATTTTTCATCCAAATTATTCAGCAAATGTGTAAAGGTCATGTAATTTTCGAACGTAAAACCTGTATTGGCAATGTGTTCGGCATTTAAGGCCAAATAATATCTGAGCCGATAATTTGGCGTATATCGACTCAGAGTATTTGATGAAAAATTTGAATAGGAAGAAATGGCAAATCTACCATCGAACTTAGCTTTATAAATAGTAGTAGAATCATTCTCTCTCTTTTTGCTAAGCGCAATATCATTCACCGACAATGATTCTGTGCTTTTTTCAACGGCTATTTCGAGTGGAATCACAACCTTCTTTCTGGCAATCAATATATTTGTCAATGAAAGGTTTATTCCATTTAATGCATTTCCAATACATGAAATAGACGACTTATTGTTTACAATAAAAGCCGGAATATATTTATCATTTTCGGATAAAAATAAAGTATCACCAATTTGAATGCCTTTTGTATTTACAAATTTCACATAAACATTTTGCGAACTAATATAAGAAACGCTCCCCTTCATCTCATCAAAAGTCGACTGACTGAATGAAATTGCATTAAAGAAAAATAGGAAGAATGCAAGGAATTGATTTCTCATTAAAATATTTTTACAAATGGAATAATTTATAAATGTTGTATATCGTTATGGCATCTACTACAAGTATTTGTAGCATCGAAACCTGCATCGTTTACATGACAGTCAGTGCATTTTGTCCATGCATTTTTATGATGACCTGAATAAATTTTATAGAAAGCGTCGTGCTGTTTAAATTTAACATTATCCCATGTTTGGGTAGTATGACATTCAGCACAACTGTATTTTGAGAAGAGACTAGTATGAGCCGGATTCAAGGCTGTAGCTTCGGCTTTCTTCCCAGAATGACAGCTCGTACAATCTGTCGATAGTTTCACCCTGTAATCGCCATTGATATGGCATTCGTTACAACTCAAATTATGTCCACCTACTAGAGGAAAAAAGCTGTGATCAAAGCCCTTACCTATAGAATTCCATTCTGTTCCGGTCATATTATGACAATGTGCGCAATCTGTATCAAATCCCAACACGGCATGGTCGTAGGGTTTACCGGCAGTACCATAATAATCCGTTTTATGACAAGCATAACAATCGGTTCGTATATTATTAAATTGCAATTTCGATGCAGAAGTATGACATCTGTTACAATCGGCAGTTTGATGTTCGCCGCGGAGAGGGAATCCGGCTTCCTGATGAATAGATTGAATTCTTGTTACTATCCACGAGCTTGTATTGTGACAACGTTCGCAATCTCTTCCGGTAGTTCCCTGATGAACATCGGCATGACATTCGTAACATTTCGATTTTGCTGTAGAAAATTCCAAAGAAACATGGCATTTCATACAATCAACATTTTTATGCTGACCGGTTAAAGGGAATTTTGTTTTATTATGATCGTATCCTTTTTTTATAGTTGTCCAGTTTTGAGTAACATGACAGGTTGCACAATCAACATTGAATTTCTCGCCATGTGGCGATTTTGCATCAATGCTAAATGTTATAAAACAAAATAATATGATATAAATGAATCTGTACATTTTTTTTCAATTACACGATCAAATAATTAATTACGAATCAAATCGTTATTGTGTTTCAACAATACTATAAAAAACCTTCCAAACTTCTGCCGAACGGTATGCATCAATGGTTCCTGATGGAACATTTAAAGTGCAATTTTTAAAATTTATTTCTTCGAATGCAGTTGCTGTAAAACTCATATCAATGGGTTCGGTACTAGCAACATTAATATTTGTAAGCCCGATACAATTATAAAATGCTCTTTGTCCTATCGTTATAACCGAAGCAGGAATTGTAACCGAACTTAGATTTTTGCAGTTACTAAAAGCTGAATTATCAATAACAAGTATATCGGCTGGGATTACACAATTTCCGGTTTTTGATTCAATGTAACGTTTTACAAATAGTTGATATTCAATCAATAATCCATCAACAAACGTATAGGTTGTATTATCAGAAGAAATTTGAAAACCACTAATGTTTGAACAATTTTCGAAAACATATTGTCCCATACCTGATAAACCTGACGAAATAGGAAAATCTCCTATTAAACCTGTACAGCCACTAAATGCATAATCTTCAATCATATTTGTGGAAGCAGGAAAAGTTACAGATGCTAATCCAATACAATTTGCAAAAGCATAAGATCCAATCACATTTACCGTTGAAGGTATTTCATAATTGCCCGATTTATATTTTTGGAATTGAATTAATGTTGTTTGGTCTGCATTAAAAAGAACGCCATCTTTTGCAGAAAAAGATTGATTATCAATATTCACAGTAAAATCAGCATTACAACCACTAAAGGCAGCTATTTCTATTTCGTCAACAGTTTTGGATAACGTGAAAGAATTCACATAATCACAATTGGCAAATGCCCATGAATCGATTTTAAACACCGAATCAGGGAATTCAATATCTCCTGTAAGTAAATAACAATTTTGAAAGGCAGATTCTCCAATGTAGTTGACTCCTGACAATTTTAGACCGGTAATACTCTCACAAAACGAAAAAGCAGATTTTCCAATTGTATCCTTAACAGAAAGCGGAATTTCTAAAACACCAGACAGTGCAGTACAACGGTTAAAAGCATAATTGCCTATAGAAGTGATATTTTGTGGCAATTTCAGGGAACTTAATTTTGAATTTTCCACTGACGTTTCCGGATTATAAAAGGCAAAGTCAGGAATTTTGTTAGCCTGATATCTGTATATTCTCTCACCACCACTTCCATCGAAACCATTGTAAGCTGCAATGGTCACATTTGTCAAGTCAATTTCTGTCAGATTTGGCATTTTATCTCTCATTGTTTGAAAATCTCTGCTATCAATGGTGTCATTAATCTGAAGCTTTGTAACGAACCTTAATCTTAAAAACAAAGCCTTATCTAATCCACCCGGGCGAATACCGCTAACGGTTGTAATAGCATTTACTGTTTTCACTTTTGTGTGAAAAATATTATCATCATCGCAAGAACTAAATATTGCTACAATGAACAGTATAACTATTATTGAATGGATAACTTTTTTCATTCTGTCAAAAAACAGATTACTAACTATTAAAATTAACTGTATATTTACTTACAATGCCATAATTTACTGTATTTCAATATTTTACTCTTTCACTCATACAATAATTGTTATATATTTACAAATTCTATTTATGGCATTTTGCACACGAAATATCATCAAATTTATATTCAACATATTTTCCACGCGAATTCATAACCGTTTTGTGGCATTCATTGCATTCTAAAGATGCATGAGCACCTTCTAGTTTAAATCTGGAAGTGTTATGATCAAATTTTGAATTTTCCCATTTATCGAAACCATGACAGCGACTACAATCGGTTTTGCCACCCACTGCAAACTGACCAACATGAGAATCTTTATGACATGAGGAACATTCCTGAGAAGTTCCTTCAAATTGTTGCGTCTTTTTTCCTTCGGCATTTTTGGCGTAATGACATTCGGCACAAGCAATATCTGCATGTTTTCCTTCCAACTTGTATTCCGTTTTGTTGTGATCAAATTTAATTGTATGCCAGTCTTTGGTATTATGACAAGCCAAACAATCATTATTTGGCATAAATTTCTCATCAATAAACCCTTTGTGCTCGTTCTCGTGACAGTCGATACAATTTTTCTCCATTTTTTTAAACTTCCATTCGGTCTGTTTTTTATGACAGGCAGAACACAAAGTTGCCTCATGTGCTCCATCAAGCACAAATTTCTCGTTGTGTCTGTCAATGGTGAAAGTGCTTGGGGTAAATCCATTGTTATCATGACAATCGTTGCAATCTGGTGATTTCCCTTTCTTCGCAAAATCCCCTTTATGGAAATCTTCGTGACAATCAGTACAATACTTATGTTTTAACGGAGCAGTCATGCTTCCTTTATGACATTCTTTACAATCTACCAATTTGTGTTTACCAATAAGTTTAAAATTGGTTTTATCATGGTCAAAAGCTTTCATGCTCAAATTGAAATGGAATGATTCTTCGGTATGACATTTTTTACAATCCTGACCGAATTTATTCTTATGTACATCTTCATGACAATCAGTACAATTTCCAAATTTCAACCCACTAAAATTCTGGAAAACCTTTCCATTTACGGTTTCCGTTTTATGACATTGTAAACAATCAACTTTCTTGTGTTGTCCTAACAATGGAAAATGAGTTTTGCTGTGATCGAAACCAGTTGCGTTTTTGAAAGAATTAAAATTGTGACAGTTGGCGCAGTCGAATGATAATTTGCCCTGATGATAATCGTCGTGACAATTCAGGCAATTTTGATTTAATCCAAGATAAGTGGTGGGTTTCTTTTTAAGTTTTGGATCTTTTATAAAATCGGCTTTGTGGCAATCGTTGCAGTCAATTTTTGCATGTTTTCCTTGTAGTTTGAAGCCGGAAAGTGCATGATTAAATTGTTTTTTGTTCAATCGAATAATTTGGAAATTTCTTCCGTGATGATCGTTATGGCAAACCGAACATTCCTGTTTGGAAACTTCTGTGGAAGCATGATATCCTTTTTTGGCAGTAATGAGTGCTTTAATTTCTTTGTGACAGTCGAGGCATTTTGCACGTGTTACCTTATTACCAATATCATGACATTTTGTACAATTACTAATTCCCTCCAAATCGGCATGTGCCTTACACAAATCACCCGGAGAGATTTGCGCATTCACCTGAATAAGTATAAAAACTAATAATACAAATAGAAGTAATAATTTATGAAATTTCACAGTATATTTTTATATGTCGGAGCAAAAATAAGGTATTTGTGAGAAAAGACGATGTAAAAAT
Organism: Paludibacter sp.; assembly: GCA_028692715.1. Taxonomy (GTDB): domain Bacteria; phylum Bacteroidota; class Bacteroidia; order Bacteroidales; family Paludibacteraceae; genus Paludibacter. The sequence continues at coordinate 54,170 of JAQUWU010000006.1, forward strand.
ATAAAAAATAAATTGTATTAAAATCATTTTTGAAACGTAACTGAACAAAAAAAAACAACCAATAAAAATCTGGTTGTTTATATTTTTTAAAATTTGATTTTTAAATCCTCATTGTAAGTGATTTACAATTTCTCAATTTTTTTTACCACAGTACCACTTTTAGTATAAATTACGGCCAAATAAACTCCTTTAGTCAGCGTGCTTAAATTTATACTTTGCTCTTTACTGTTTAGAATCATTTCCCCTGATAGTGAACATATATCAACACCTTTTATATTTGAACCCGAAACAAAAATAGAAGAAATGGCCGGATTTGGGTATACTGAATATAATTTATCCATTTCTACATTATTAATAGCTGTATTGACCGGCAGCCACTTAATGGAGATATTTAATATCGGACTAACATTTGTTGGTGTTAATGTTTGAGCGTTTGGTCCTTTTGAAAATGTGGCAGTTATGTATTTACTATTTGTTCCATAACTTTCAGACGACATTTCAATTCTAACAGTATAGTCTCCATCAGCCACTTGAGTTGAATTTGCCTGATCTGTTCCATTCCATGTTGATGTATAGGGAGACGATGATGATTTGGTTGCTCCTGTCACTGCATTTGTTTTATTAGTATTTGAATCAGAATTCCAATGAACTAAATCAGAATAATACTTAGTATTATTACCATACATAGTCAATGTGCGTAAAAATGTTCCACCTGGATTATTTAACCAAACGGCATAATAATAAGGACTGGAATAACTTACAGTAGATGTAACCGTCAATGTACCTGCAGTAGCTGTCGTTGCTTGTGGACCTGATTCTTGTGCTGAAATGAATAATATAACTGCAAACAGCATTAATATATTTAAAATAATTTTTCTCATAAAATGATAATTTAATATTTCTGAATTTAAAGTTTTTTTTGAATGGTACTAATGTAATACAATTGTGCAATAATTTACACTACAGATAGTTAACGCAACTAAAATGCATTGTTTTATCAAGAACACATTTTTGTAATCATTATAATTCATATAACGCAAGTTTTTTGAAAAAGTTTTTTGAAATTCAGGAATAATGAATTTTTATAGAGTATCAATAATTTATTTATTCACATTTTTATTTCGTTATAAAAAAGCTTACTTTTGTATTTTTTAATTCAGGAATATGAAAAACGAAGAAATGGTGTTACGCACCGAAGGTTTATACAAAAAATATGGGAAAAGGACGGTAGTCGAAAATGTATCCATAAATGTAAAACAAGGTGAAATTGTAGGACTTCTTGGACCAAACGGTGCAGGCAAAACCACTACTTTTTATATGACAACTGGACTAGTAACTCCTAATTCGGGTAAAATATTTCTGAACGATGAGGAAATTACTAAATATCCGGTTTATCGAAGAGCTCAAAAGGGAATTGGTTATCTGGCTCAGGAGGCTTCGGTTTTCAGAAAAATGACTGTAGAGGACAATATTAAATCGGTTCTTGAAATGACAAAATTCAGCAAAGAATATCAGAAAGAATCGTTAGAAAATCTTATTTCTGAATTTAATCTGGAACACGTACGGAAAAACATTGGTGACCGTTTGTCGGGTGGTGAACGTCGTAGGACTGAAATAGCACGTTGTCTGGCCATTGAGCCACGTTTTATAATGCTTGATGAACCATTTGCCGGAGTCGATCCCATTGCTGTACAGGATATTCAGGACATTGTATGGAAACTGAAAGAAAAAAATATTGGCATTTTGATTACCGACCACAATGTGGATGAAACATTAACTATAACCGACCGCGCTTATTTGCTTTTCGAAGGTCGTATTCTGTTTCAGGGGACTTCAAAAGAGCTGGCTGACAATCCAGTAGTAAGAGAAAAATATCTGGGTCGTGATTTTGAATTAAAGAAAAAAACAAGAATTTAGTACGAATATGGCTTTTAAAGTTTGAGCGTTTGAATATTATTTATGGAAATAATTGACGTTGATAAAAATATAACATTAAAAGAAGTTGGATTGGAAGATGTGGAAACAATTTTCAATACTATTGATTCAGAACATGAATATCTGAAAGAGTGGCTTCCATTTGTAGAAGAAACAACTGACATATCATATACCCATACTTACGTTGAGTCATTGTTAAATTCCCCAATAAATGAACTAGTTTGTATTATTCTTTATAAAAATAAATTTGTCGGAATTGTCGGGACAAGAGATTCTGATTTGGGAAATAAAAAAACAGAGATAGGTTATTGGTTATCTGAGAATTATCAAGGCAATGGAATTATGACCAAATCTTGTACAGCTTTGATAAATTTTCTTTTTACAACGCTTGAAATAAACAGAATTCAATTAAAAGCTGCCACTAAAAATTATAAAAGCCAACGAATTGCCGAAAAGTTAGGTTTTAAAAAAGAAGGAATTGAACGTGATGGTGAACTTCATAAGCACGAATTTGTTGATTTGGTTGTATACGGTCTGCTAAAAAACGAATGGCAGAAACAGTAAACCATTAATCTGAATAAAATTCAAATAGCATTTCATGCAAAAAGCAACACTCACTATATTAGGATGCGGTTCGGCCTTACCAACAAAAAATAATTTTCCCAGTGCTCAGATACTTGAAATAAGGGACAAACAATTTTTGATTGACTGTGGCGAAGGAACTCAAATCCGCATGCGGCAAATGGGTGCCAAAACCAACCGACTCGGACATATTTTTATCTCACATCTTCATGGTGATCATTGCTTTGGTTTAATCGGACTTATATCATCATTTGGCATGCTAAACAGAACGGCTGATTTACACATTCATGCTCAACCCGATTTGGAAAGAATCATGAAAGTTCAACTGGATTATTTCTGCGAAAGTTTGTCTTTTCAGGTTATTTTCCACCATTTCAATCCGAAGAAACACGAATTGATTTTTGAAGATCGGTCTATTTCGGTCTATTCAATACCGCTGAAACATCGTGTTCCGAGTTGTGGTTTTTTGTTTGAAGAAAAACCCAGAGATCGACACATCCTTCGTGAAATGATTGATTTTTACAACATTCCCACTTGGAGAATTCTTAAAATAAAACAAGGTGAAGACTTTGAAACTGCAGACGGTGAAATAATACCCAACGATCAATTAACAGTTGTTGGAGAATTGCCTAAACGATTTGCATATTGCTCTGATACAGCTTACTCCGAAAAAATCATCCCAATCATCGAAGGCGTAGATTGCCTGTATCACGAGGCCACTTTTATGGAAACCGAAAAGAAAAGAGCAAAAGAAACCTTTCATTCTACAGCTCGTCAAGCTGGGGAAATTGCCCTAAAAGCCAAGGTCAAGAAACTGATTATCGGACACTATTCAGCACGATATATCCATCAGGATGAGTTATTAGATGAAACAAAAAGTGTTTTCAAAAATACTCTTTTAGGAGAAGATTTGACGACTTATGAAATATAGAAATAAAAAATCTCTGAACATTGCTCAGAGATTTTTACCTTTACACTACATCAGTCTAAAAGTTATAGGTAGCGTATAGCGAACTTTTACGGCTTTTCCTCTTTGTTTTCCAGGATTCCATTTAGGCATAGATTGGATGACCCTAATCGCCTCCTTATCAAGATTCCTGTCAACTCCACGAATAACTGATATATCGTCAATAGTGCCATCTTTATTTACAAGAAACTGGCAAATAACCTGACCCTGAACATTATTTTCGATTGCAATGATTGGATAATGTATGTTTTCAGATAAAAATTTAAAGATGTTTCCAGGAAACTGAGGCATTTCTTCAACCACTCTAAATTCAACATCTCCCCCATCGTCTTCTGTTTTTGCTGGCATTACTTTTACAATGTCAATCTTTTCATTAGGATCAATATCGGATTTAAAATCTACCGGTTTTGTTTCAGTTGTATTTTCGACAATTTCAATATTTTCGATACTTTTTATGGGAGGTGGTGGAGGCGTTGGAGGTAATTTTTTCTTTTCAACAGTTTGAATAATTTCTACTCCTTCATCAATATAGCTACTATTATTAAACACTTCATACTTTATTACTTCTTTGGACCATTCAAGACATATAAAAAGGAGCGACAACCCTACTACAAAACCCATTAGTAAAAAAACTGATTTCTTCTTGTCCAAACTTGCGTTAAGTGATTTCTTGGCTACCATGACATTTATTTATTAAAGAGTGAATAACTAGAAATATATAATTAAATAGAAATGACATCTGGTTGTATAAAAATCGAGATTTAATTCATTTTAATATAATAACGTTATGAACTGTAAAATTATTGTTACATTTTATAACAATTTTTCAATTAAACAAAAAAAAGAATTGTCTAACGTTTTCACACATCGGACAACTCTTTTAAATACTTTAATTCCAGATAATTAAATCAATAAATTAATCCAAATTATAACCAAATCCTTTCAATTTACTGTCTTTATTTCTCCAATCCTTTTCTACTTTTACAAATAATTCGAGAAAAACTTTCTTTTCGAAAAACACTTCCATATCTTTTCGTGCTTCAGTTCCTACTTTTTTAAGCGATTTGCCTGCATGTCCGATAATGATACCTTTCTGAGAATCGCGTTCGACATATATAACCGCATTAATTCTAATAAGTCTGTCATCTTCCTGAAATTGTTCCACTTCCACTTCCACCGAATAGGGAATTTCTTTTTCGTAATTCATTAAAATTTTCTCACGAATAATTTCTGTTACAAAAAAACGTGCGGGCTTATCTGTCAACTGATCTTTTTCAAAAAATGCGGGTGATTCAGGCAACAAACTCTTAATGCGACTAAATACGGCATCCACATTAAATTTATTTATAGCCGAAACGGGATAAATTTCAGCTTTTGGTAACAATTCTTTCCATTTTTCAACCAACACAATTAATTTTTCTTCGTCAGTTAAATCAATTTTATTGATAATCAACAATAATGGTGCAGGGTTCAGTTTTACCTTTTCGATAAATTCTTCATTTTTATCGTAAGTATCAAATATGTCAGTTACATACAATAAAACATCTGCATCGGTTAAAGCTGATTTTGAAAAGTTTAACATTGATTCCTGCAACCTGTAATTGGGTTTCAGCACGCCCGGAGTATCCGAATATACAATCTGAAAATCATCACCATTTACAATACCCAAAATTCTGTGACGGGTAGTTTGTGCTTTAGAGGTAATAATTGAAATACGCTCTCCTACGAGTGCATTCATTAAAGTAGATTTACCTACATTAGGATTACCAACAATATTTACGAAACCTGATTTATGCATTATAAATGAATTGATTAGATAATTATGTGAAGAAATTTAAACTAAAAGTTACTTTCTTGGTAAACGAAAATTACTTAAACGGTTAAACTTTTGCAAAGATACGATAATTTATGCACTTGAAAAATTTAAGGTCTTTATCATACTTTTTTATTATATTTGACGTTTGAAAAAAATAATAAATTGATTAATTCAAAACGCTTCAGTTTAATTTTTAATTTGTTAAACTACAGACATTTAAGTATTCAAACAAAATAATTATAATGGCAATTCATATCAACAAAATATACGAAATAACTCAACGTCTGAAATTAATTTTCATACTTGTGGCAATCGCTATCATATTGATTTCCACGCTATTCACTAATCGACTAGCCAAATCTTTGGCCACAGAGGAACGTAAAAAAGTGGAAATTTTAGCCGAAACAACCCGTCAACTTATTCAATCAAGCGATGAATCGAATATTAATTATTTATTAAATATTATTGAAACAAATACCACAATTCCCGTAGTGATTATTGATGATAGAGACAACATTATGCAATCGAGGAATTTTAATGAACCGGCAAATAATGTTGATAAATTTTACAAAAATGAATTGAAACGACTAAAAGAGAAAAACCCACCCATTGAAATACATTTTGATGACAACACCACTCAATACTATTATTACGATGATTCATCGTTGTTGAAACAATTGTATTATTTTCCATATATACAACTTGGTGTCATCATCGTATTTCTATTAGTTGCTTTTTTTGCCTTCTCGGGAACAAAGAAAGCCGAACAAAATCAAGTTTGGGTGGGACTTTCGAAAGAAACAGCACATCAATTGGGAACACCTATTTCTTCGTTGTTGGCATGGGTCGATCTACTGAAACTTCGATACAAAGATGATAAATTGATAAACGACATGGAAAAAGACGTGAATCGATTGCGGATAATTGCCGAACGTTTTTCAAAAATTGGATCTAAGCCAGATTTACAAGTGGTAAGTCTGAACGAGACATTGGATAATGCTATACTTTACATGTCTAAAAGATCTTCGCAAAAAGTGATCATACAATGTCATTATCCTGAAAATGAACATCTATTTATTAAACTTAATGTACCACTTTTTGAATGGGTTATAGAAAACTTATGCAAAAATGCTATAGACGCAATGGATGGTATCGGAAGTATTGATATAAATGTACACAAGAAAAATGAAGAAGTATTTGTTGACGTGAAAGACACGGGAAAAGGGATGGATAAACGCAAATATAAAGTGGTATTTACACCCGGATTTACAACAAAAAGCAGAGGCTGGGGACTGGGATTATCATTAGCAAAACGAATTATTGAAGAATATCATGGAGGTAAAATATTTGTAAAACAATCGGAATTGAATGTAGGTACAGTTTTTAGAATTATTCTGAAAACGAATTCAAAATAATAAAAAATAATAAATTTTTATCATTTATCCGAACATTTTCATACATATAACGCTGATATATTGACAACTAAATACATATCCATAATAATTATTATAAAATAGAAAAGAAACTATTTTATAATAGAACATATTTTTGTACCTTTGCGCGGTTTTAATTATCAAGTGAAAAATGTCGAAATTCGAACAATATAATATAGTATTAAAGGACATTTCAACCGAAATTCACAACTTTGAGTTTGATTTGGATGATGTGTATTTTAAGAAAATTGACAGTCCTGAAGTACAAAAAGGGAAGGTAAAAGCCAAAGTAAGTGTAAAAAAGATATTGTCCATTTACGAGCTGAATTTTCAACTTGATGGTACCATTATAATTCCATGCGATCGTTGCTTGGATGATATGGAACTTACGATTCGTTATAAGGAAAAACTGCAAGTAAAATTTGGGAGCACATTTTCTGAAGAAGACGAAATAGTAATTGTTCCGGAATCAGATGGTGGTATAAATATTGCGTGGTTTTTATACGAATTTATTGTATTAAACATTCCTATTAAGCATGTTCATGCTGCTGGGGAATGCAACAAAACAATGGTTACTAAATTAAAAACACACATCACTCGTAAAAAAAGTGATGATGATGACGACGATAATTCTTTAATGGAATTAGATGATGATGACGACTTTTCAACCGATGAAACACGAACAGACCCGCGATGGGAAGGTTTACCAAATATAACAGAAAACAACTAAATAACAAAGAAGATGGCACATCCTAAGAGAAAAATTTCGAAACAACGCGCTCGCAAAAGAAGAACACATTATAAAGCTGAAACTCCAACTTTAGCAATCTGTTCAAACTGTGGAGCAGCACATATTTATCACACTGTTTGCGGTGAATGTGGCTACTATAGAGGAAAATTAGCAATAGAAAAATTAGCTACAGTTTAATAGTTGAAGCTATTTAAAGAAATATTATTTTCGAAACAAAACTATTAAGCTCTAAACAAAATTTAGAGCTTGATTTTTATGTACTTAAAACAAACAACATGTCGAAAATTAATGCAGTTATTACCGGTGTGGGTGGTTATGTACCTGATTACATCTTAAGTAACCAAGAATTGAGTACAATGATGGACACCAACGACGAGTGGATTACTTCTCGCGTAGGTATCAAAGAACGCCGCATTTTGAAAGAACCAAATATCGGAACATCATTCATGGCGGCAAAAGCAATTGAAGATTTATTTTCAAAAACCGGTACTAAACCCGAAGAAATTGATTTGGTAGTTTGCGGTACTACAACACCCGATTTTATCTATCCTTCTGCTGCTTCAATGGCTGCCGAAAAAGTCGGTATTAAAAACGCATTAGCATTTGACTTACAAGCAGCATGTTCCGGATTTATAGTCGCTTTAACAACTGCTACAAGTTTTATACAATCAGGAAAATATAAAAAGATATTGGTTATTGGTGCTGATAAAATGTCAGCAATTACTGATTATACCGATCGTACTACTGCTCCTCTCTTTGGAGATGGCGCCGGAGTAGTTCTTCTTGAACCAACCACCGAAGATTACGGTATAATGGATTCGTTGATTTATACTGATGGTGTTGGACTAAAACATCTACATATTAAAGCAGGCGGGTCGGCAATGCCAACTACAAAAGAAACCATTGATAAAGGGTTGCATTACACTTATCAAGAAGGAACAAACGTATATAAATACGCTGTTACCAATATGGCCGAAGTTTCTGCCGACATAATGGACAAAAATAGTTTAACTCACGATGATGTTTCCTGGTTAATACCCCATCAGGCAAATTTAAGAATTATCGATGCTGTTGTTCGCCGTACAAAAATTGAATACGAAAAAGTTATTATTAATATTGAACGTTTCGGCAACACTTCTGCAGCAAGTATTCCTCTTTGTATGTGGGAGTCAGAAAAAAAGTTCAAAAAAGGTGACAGAATGATTCTTACTGCATTTGGTGCGGGATTTACCTGGGGATCAGTTTATCTAAAATGGGGTTATTAATCTTATTTTTAACAAACACAAAAAGAGCCAACTTTAAAAAAGTACGGCTCTTTTTAGTTGATTCTTTTGGTATTATCTGAAATCGAATAATGACTCTTTGCTTTTTCTAACTTTAGTAGCTTTCGACAAATAATCATTTTTTTCGTCGCGATAACCTAACGCTAAAACATTCACAGCACTGAAACCTTCTTCTGATAAACCGAGTATTTTATCCATAGCTTCGGCACTAAATCCTTCCATTGGTGTGGCATCAACGTCTTCCATGGCAGCAGCTACAATTCCAATTCCAAATGCAATATAGGCCTGACGTGCTGTCCAAACAAAGTTTTTATCTTCTGACCCTGCAATTACTCCACCAAACATTGCTTTAAAATCACTCAAACTTTCAATTTTAATTCCTCTTGTGTCGGCAATTAATTGAATATATTCATCCACCTGCTCTGCATCAATATTTTTCTTAGCCGCAAAAACCAGCAAATGTGATCCTTCTTTAATTTGTGGCTGCTGACAAGCTTCGTTGAAGATTTTTTCTAGTAGTTCTTTATTCTCTATCACGATAACTTTAAAAGGCTGTAAACCGTATGACGTAGGTGCCAGACGTACTGCTTCAAGGATTTTATCTACTTTTTCCTGCGAAACTTTTGTTCCATTCATCCGTTTTGTGGCATATCGCCAATTTAATTTTTCTATTAAATTCATTTTCAATTTTTTTATTGATTTGTAATACTAACACCTAAAATGAACGTTTGTTCATTTATAATTTATATTTATTGTGAAATGGATCTCCAAGATGATTCAAAAATCTGAATCAAATCATTCATTGGAATTTCATTTCCTGATATTTTATTCTTTTTTACTAAACTGCTAATTGGTGCAAATAGTAAACTGTAGATAAAATCATTATCCATTGGAAGAATTAATTTTGTTGCCTTGGCTGTTTCAAACAATTCTTCAAAAGTGGGGCAATAATCCATATTATATTTCTTTTCAACTTGTTGAATCAACGGACAATTTGAAAAATTTTCCTGAAAGACATATTCATCAATATTTTCTGTAATATACTGATAATGATTTATCCATATATTTCTGAATGTACTTTTTGAAGGTGATAATTCACTCCCTTCCTTAAAATAAGATTTTCCTAATTTTGTTTTGGTACTGATATAAAGTTTATTAATCATATCATCCTTATTGTCAAAATACAGATAAATAGTAGCAGCTGAAACATTGGCCTCCTTTGCAATTTTCGACATTGAACTTCCCTGAAAACCCTCTCTGTTTATTACTTTGATAGCTGCCCTGTATATTCTGTGTACTTTTTCATCATCTTTTATTCTCATGGCGGTATTATAAATGAACGTTCATTCATTATAACATTATTTCCTTGAAATTGTTTTTAAAAAACAGAAAATATATTCAAGTAAAAAGCATCTTAATTTTATTTTACTTACTTTTAATAAAAAAAAAAAATGAAACAGAGTAGGAAATCAGATTAAATGATGTCTAACTAACAGAAACAAATAATTACTGCATGTCCGAACAGGAAATAATTCAGAATATAGTGAACGGTGACAGTTCGAAATTCAGGGGATTGGTGGAAAAATACCAACCAATGGTATTTCGCACGGTAATGGGCTTTGTACATTCCAAAGAAGATGCCGAAGATCTAACTCAGGATGTTTTTATATCTATTTATCAGTCATTAAATAGATTTCAGGGTGATTCTGAATTTTCAACATGGCTGTATCGTATTGCAGTAAATACTTCCATCAATTATGTAAACAAACAGAACAGAAGAAATCTCTTTCAACAGGTAGGTGATTTTTTCCAGAACATAAATTCAAATGAGAATTTCGAAAAAAATCCGGAAGAACTAACTATTGAAAAAGAGAGAGAACACCATATAAAAAAGGCTATTGATTCATTATCAGAAAAGCAACGAACAGCATTTGTGTTGAGTAAATACGATAATCTTTCGCAGAAGGAAATTGCCAACATCATGAATATCTCAGAAGGTGCAGTTGAGCAACATTTACAACGGGCAAAAAAAAATCTGCAACAAAATTTAGCTTCATTAGTAGGAAAATAAAAACAAAATTGTCTAACATTATAAAAGCCAGAAATTATGAATACCGAAGACTATATAAATAATTTTATAACCAAAGAAAAAAATGTAGATCCAAATCCATTTTTGGTAACACGCATTATGTCGGAAGTGGAAACTCCAGCACCAAAGTCTGTAAAATTATGGCAAACATTAGCTGTTGCAGCCAGTATTTCGTTTATGGTATTTATTGGTATTGGAATTGGAAATACATATAATTATACTGCAAACTATGCAGGATTAAATTTGAACGATAGCAACATTGAAAATTTCATTCTCTATAATTCAACTGAAAATGAATAAAAATAATATACTCAGCTGGTTAGTAGTGCTACTGTTAATTTTGAATATCACTACAATAACTACAATTGTAATTCATAATTACCGTGAAAACAATGACGGTCAAAATTTCTCATTAGGTTCTGATGGACAGAATATGTTAAATGGACGTTATATGAGACAGGTTGTAGGCTTTGACAATGAACAAATGGGATTATTCAGGAGTGCAAAACACGAATTTCAGCCAACAGCTAATCAAATAATTAACAGTATTGATTCAATTAAAACCGAGATGTTTCGTGAATTAAACAATAATCAAACCGATACAAATAAACTCAATAATTTATCAGACAAAATTGGGAGTTTACATGCTGACTTAAAAAAGGAAACAAACGGTTTTTACCTGACAATAAAATCAATTTGTAGACCTGAACAACAAGAAAAATTAAAAGAGGTTTTCACTCCATTGTTCAGAAATGTTCCGGAAAATTGTACTAGCGGAAACAGAAATGGAATGGGAAGTGGAAAAGGATTTCGAAATCAATAATATAAAGTTTAAAACCATTAAAAAAGAAAAAAAAATGAAAGCAAAAATGTATTTAGCAGCATTTGCAATAATGGCTACCGCAGGTTTAGTTTCAGCACAGAGTCAAGAAAAATCAGAAAAATCAGAATCAAAAAAATCATGTTATGTTGATGCAAACAACAATAACATTTGTGATAAACACGAAAATAAAACCTGTGCAAATGGTAATGGAAAGGGTTTAATGGACGGAAGTGGAAAAGGTAAAGGATTGCAGAATGCAAAGGGAAATGGACAAAAACAAGGAAAAGGAAACAAGAGAGGTGCAAATTTTGTAGATGCCAACAAAGATGGTGTTTGCGATAACAAATAGATATCATTTAAAAATTAGGCATTTACCAAGTGTTCAAATAACATAAAAAACTAACATCATGAAAAATTTATTTTTATTCTCAACAGCTTTGTTTACAGCGCTTGTAATTAGCTCTTGTAATTCAGACGACCTTAATTTACAAGCTGCTGAAGTAGCTGAAAGCAATTATATGTACGAAATGAATGAACTTCCTACATTTTCATCACCCGTTAATGAAATATCTCAAACCGAAATTGACGGATTAATTCAAATGCGTGAAGAAGAAAAATTAGCTCTTGATGTATACGATTCATTTTATGACAGTTACAAGTTAGTTGTTTTCGATCGTATTTCGAACAGTGAATCAAGACATACCACTGCTGTTTTATCACTTATAAATTATTTTGGATTATCTGATCCTGCAAAAACAGAAATAGGTCAATTTTCAAATGCTGACATACAGACGCTTTACGATCAATTGATTGCCGCAGGAAACAGTTCTGTTGAAGCATTGAAAATTGGAGCTTATATCGAAGAATATGATATTGCTGATTTGAAGGAATTAATCAATGAAACTGAAAATATTGATATCAAAACTGTTTACTCTCATCTTCTTCGTGGTTCAGAAAATCACCTAAGAGCATTTGTTCGTAATCTAAAGGTAAGAGGGACTGTTTATGAACATCAATTGCTTAATTCAGACGATTACGATACAATTTTGAAAGGTGAAAGCATAGCTCCAGTTTTAGATTCAGCAGGTAATTGTATCAACAATTAATCAGCTATTTTTTAAAAATTACAGGAAAAGGAATGGGATTCGTCCTGTTCCTTTTTGATTTATTTCGGGTTTTCCGAAAAAAAAATGTCATGTTTTAATTTAACGTGAATTGGACATACAATTAGTAAGTTAGGGACTAAATAGAAGTAATAGATTTCAAATATTGTCTTATTTTTCTTTATTAAAGATAAAAACGGAATGCGGATTAAAGCAGAATAAACGGACCTGCCTGCAGCAGGCAGGTTCAAAAATCGGATTTATATATCGCTTTCAGCGATATAATTTTCAGACACTTGCATCTTAATCCTCCCCGATTTATCGGTGAAAAATTTTTTTATCCGTCATTTTAAGTTAAATAAGCTTCCCGATAGCTATCGTAGACAGTATTCTATTAACTCTTTTAAATGGGACATTATATAGTTCCATTTACTTATCAATAGATAACAGATATAATATTGAATGATTTCCTGTAGGGTATTAATATATTTATCCCCTATCGGAAAATTTATTACTTAAATTAAATATTCTATTGGTATTAATTCCCTACAGGAAATTTGTTTTTCAGCAGCCCCTATTTTGAACTTTAATTCAATATTTTTATTTCTACACGACGGTTTTTAGCTCTTCCTCCGCTGTTTTGATTGGTAGTCACAGGATTCTTTTCGCCATAACCAACAGTAATTAAACTATCGGCGGAACAGCCATCTTTTACCAAAAAAGTCTTTACAGCCTGAGCTCTTTTCTCAGATAGGATTTGATTAAACTCATCATTACCAATATTATCGGTATTTCCACCAATCTCTATTTTAAGACTCTTCGCCTGAATTATTTTACTCAGTCTTTTTAATTCAGGAATCGAATAGTTTAGTAAAACACTTTTATTAAAATCGAAAAATATATTATTTACTTTTATAGCCATTCCTTTTTCCACCAGCTGTTTAAATGTGAATAAATCAAAATCTTCGCGTTCTTTCACTACACTCTTCACATTTCTTAAATCTACAAAATTTGAAACAGGAAGATATGAATTATCATCCACATAATAACTGTAAATCTTCCCATTGGGTAAAACAAGGAAGTAACTTCCATCGCCAGGATCACTCTTTGACACGCCAAGACTTTTCCCCGTTTCCAGATCCTCCCATTTCACTTCTGTTGAAATTGCCCTATTTTCGGCATCAAGGACTTTCCCTGAAACCGTTGAAACATAATTCGGTCGGAGATGCCATGGTAAATTCACCCAGTAAATATCTTTGTCGCCGTTCATATTAAAATTAAAGATATCGTTATTAGCAGCCTCAAATGCGCTACCTAAATCATTAAAATCCAAAGAAGAAAAAAACTTTCCATTTGTCAAGGAAGAAATTTTCTTTAAATTACTGTAGGAGTAATTATTATCATACGAATCGAATAAAACAGTTTGTGTTTTATAAAGAATATTTTCACTCTTCACTTTTACCATAACCGAGTCAATAGAAATACAACCCATTCCATCTGCATCGGTAAATAAAATAATTACTTTATTTGTAGAAGAAGGATTTGAATATTTATTAAAATACTTACAAGCGGAATAATAAGCTTCAAATGTTGGCGTATCTCCTCCTACTTTTATACTATCAACAAACTGATTCAAAACAGCATAGCTTTTGGTGAAATTACACGAATCAATTATTGGAATTTCACACTTCCCTGCAAAAGTAAGAATTGAGACTTCCGAATTATTTTGAATAGCTGTTTCGCATACCGACATAGTTGCATCTTTGAGCGCTTCTAATTTTTCACCTCTCATACTTCCGGAGACATCTAACAAAAGTAAAATGCTGGATTCAAAATAGGGTTTACGTTCGAACGAAAAATAGGCTTTATCACCTAAAGTAGTTATTTTATAACCCATATCCGATTCCTGAGTATTGATTTCCTTTCCTAAATTCACTGGCTCACTCCAGCAATTCCAACAGGAATCCGACAAACGGGTAGATTTGAAAACATCCAATTTTCCCAAACCACCATGACCATCCGAACTAAAATAGAGTGTTTTCATATCGGCATGTAAAAATGGACTTCGCTCACAATATTGTGTATTAATTGTCGAGCCCAGATTTATTGGGTCACTCCACTTTCTATCTTCTGTAAGCAGCGAAATATAGATATCAGATGGGTATAATTTATCACCATGATATTTTTGAATATTGCTGAATAAATTATAACCATTTGGGCGTGTAGAGGAAAATATTAATCCTTTTCCATCACTCGTCAACATGCCATCAAGTTGCCAACCAACGGAATTAATAGTGCTGGAAAATTCAATTGCCTTTTCCCAACCGGCAGTTGATTTCTGAGAATAAAGTAATTTCCCCGATTTGAAAAACATCATTGTTTGTCCATCGGTAGAGATACTTATTGGGGCATCATTCGTATTTTTTGATGACAAATCACTTACAATTTTTGCTTCGCTCCAAACACCATTCACTTTATCGGAAATAAAAATATCTTCACCACCAACATTATCTTTCCTCCCTACTCCACAAAAATACATTTTTTCATCATTCGCCGTAATTACAGGCGAAAACTCACCACCTGACTCAGTGTTAATGCCATTCCCTACCGAATTAATTACAACAGTATTATTCCATTTATCATTTAACAAACTCAGTAAATTTATATAATGCTTGTTATTTCTTCCAAAAAAAGGAGCATACAATTCAGCTTGTTTAATGGCTTTCCTCCAATTTTTTGAGGCAATATCCGATGCGATCATTTTTTGTAATGCAACAAATGCTTTTTCGTTAGGAGCTGCTAAACGAATGTATTCATCATATTTTTTGAATTTCCAATCATTATAAGGGCGATGGAGCATCAATTTATTGCCAATTTTCGCCAATTCATAGTCTTTTGCACGGACATCTTTTGGAAATTCATTCGCATAATTTTTGTAGAAAAAATCAAGAGATTGTTCTTCGCCATCTGCAGTAATAATATCATGATACCGTTTTAATGTAGACATGCGTTTTACTCCGGTTAAACTATCAATACAAATTTTCAACAATTTCGTATCACTGTTTTTAAAAGCAACTCCCAATATACTATCGATTTTAAAAGTTGTTGTTAAAACATTATTTGTACAAAAACATTTTTGACAAAAAAATGGATTTACACAGGCAATTATAAAAATTGAAAAAAGAAATAGCAATTTTAATTTAGTAGGCATTGTTAATTTAAGAAATTGGTATATTTCAAGGAAATTGTGCAAATATACTTTTATTTATCATAAGTAAACAAACTTAAATTTATTTTAGTCTTTAAATACAGCACATTTACTTAAATTATAACATTATAGACGCATATAAGTAAGTGGAATTATATAATGTACCATTTAAAAGTATTAATAGAACGCTGATTTTGGCTGATTTAACTGAAAATTACGGATAAAAGAAAAAAGATTTTTCCCCGATAAATCGGGGATGATTAAGATGCAAGTATCTGAAAATCATATCGTTTTAAGCGATATAAAAATCCGTTTTCTAAACCTGCCTACAGCAGGCAGGCGCAAATAATGCTGAAAACCGCAAATAACCGCAAATATATAAATACTTATAAATCAATATAATGTCCAAATTTAATTTTGTGTGAATTTGCGCTATTTGCATTCAAAAAAGACTTTTCGGAGGGCACTCATTCATTTGAAATTCAATAAAAAGTCACAATGATTAAAATAGATTTTGAACTTTGCAGATTTGCGCATTTTTTATACCTTTGTGCTCTTCAAAAAAAACAATAAAATTCATCAGAATCAATATGTTCGAATCATTAAGTGAAAGACTGGAAAGGTCGTTTAAAATTCTGAAAGGCGAGGGTAAAATCAGCGAAATTAATGTTGCTGAAACCCTTAAAGATGTTCGCAAAGCCTTATTAGATGCCGATGTAAACTATAAAATAGCCAAAACTTTTACTGACACGGTAAAAGATAAAGCCATTGGTCAGAACGTTTTAACATCGCTGAAACCCAATCAGTTGATGGTAAAGATCGTTCACGACGAATTGGCCGAATTAATGGGTGGACAAAGCGTTGATGTAAATTTAAAAGGCAGTCCTGCTGTAATTTTAATGTCAGGTTTGCAAGGTTCCGGTAAAACGACATTCTCCGGCAAGCTTGCCAATTTACTGAAAACGAAACGAAACAAGTTTCCTCTTTTGGTAGCTTGCGACGTATATCGTCCTGCAGCTATCGAACAATTGAGAGTGTTGGGCGAACAATTGGGAATTCCTGTTTATTCCGATTTGGAAAGCAAAAGCCCTGTTGCCATTGCCGAAGCAGCTATAAAATATGCAAAACAACATGGGAATGATGTAGTGATTGTGGATACTGCCGGACGTTTGGCGGTAGATGAGATGATGATGAACGAAATTGCAGCCATCAAAAAAGCAATTAATCCACAAGAAATTTTGTTCGTGGTCGATTCCATGACCGGACAAGATGCCGTAAATACTGCAAAAGAATTTAATGACCGACTCGATTTTGATGGAGTAATACTTACTAAACTCGATGGTGATACACGTGGTGGAGCAGCATTGTCCATTCGTACGGTGGTAAACAAACCAATCAAGTTTGTAGGTACCGGCGAAAAAATGGATGCAATAGATATTTTCCATCCTGAACGTATGGCTGACCGTATTTTGGGAATGGGTGATATCGTTTCTCTGGTGGAACGCGCTCAAGAACAATACGACGAGGATGAAGCCCGTCGTCTGCAAAAGAAAATTGCTAAAAATCAATTTGATTTTAATGACTTCCTTTCGCAAATTGCCCAGATAAAAAAAATGGGTAATATTAAGGATTTGGCTGCAATGATTCCCGGAATGGGCAAAGCATTGAAAGATGTAGATATTGACGATAATGCATTTAAAGGCATTGAAGCCATTATACATTCAATGACTCCACTTGAACGTGAAAATCCTTCATTATTAAACGGAAGTCGGAAAACCCGCATTGCAAAGGGTAGCGGAACTACTATTGTAGAAGTAAACCGATTACTGAAACAGTTCGACCAAACCAGCAAAATGATGAAAATGGCTACAGTTCAACAAGGAAAAATAAAAGCAGGTAAAAAAAGATAATACATTGATGTGGTAATGTGTCAATATACTGATATTTTAATGTGCTAATATGCCAATTTATTAATACGTTAATGTTATGGTTTATTAATGCACTAATGTGCAAATTGAATTATTCACCAATTATCTCATTAATAAATCAACTCGTTAGCACATTAACACATTAACCTATTAACTCATTATCACATTAACTCATTATCACATTATCTCATTATCACATTATCTCATCATCACATTAACACATCATCACATTAACTCATCATCACATTAACTCATTATTATAATATGTCCTACAAAATAATTGATGGCAAAGCCATTTCGGAACAGGTAAAAGCTGAAATTGCCGAAGAAGTAAAACAAATAGTAGCAACCGGTAAACGCGCTCCACATTTGGCTGTAATTATAGTTGGTCACGATGGTGGAAGTGAAACGTATGTGGCTCACAAGGTGAAATCGTGTGAACAAGTTGGATTTAAATCAACAAAAATTACCTTTGAGGACAATGTAACGGAAGCTGAATTATTGGCTAAAATTGATGAATTAAACAAGGATAAAGGATTGGATGGATTTATCGTTCAATTACCTTTACCGAAACATATCTCTGAGCAAAAAGTTATCGAAGCCATTGATTTCCGAAAAGATGTGGATGGTTTTCACCCTGTAAATGTGGGTCGTATGTCCATTGGTTTACCTTGTTATGTTTCGGCAACTCCTTCAGGGATTATTGAATTATTGAAACGGTACGAAATTCCCACTTCAGGAAAAAACTGTGTGGTTATTGGAAGAAGTAATATCGTAGGAAAACCAATTGCTTCGTTAATGATGCAAAAAGGTTATCCGGGCGATGCCACCGTAACCGTATGCCATAGTCGGACAAAAAATCTGAAAGAAATTTGTCTTCAGGCTGATATAATTATTGCAGCATTGGGTATGCCAGAATTCTTGACTGCCGATATGGTAAAAGAAGGTGCTGCCATTATTGATGTAGGAACAACCCGTGTCCCTTCTGATAAAACAAAAAGCGGTTTTCGTTTGAGTGGTGATGTGAAATTCGACGAAGTTGCTCCAAAATGTTCATTTATTACGCCTGTTCCCGGTGGTGTGGGTCCAATGACTATCGTTTCGTTGTTGAAAAACACATTGCTGGCGGCAAAAGGGGAAATATACAATTAATTCATAATGTATAATTCATAATTGACAATTTTGTGAATTATGAATTATGAATTAGACTTCAATGACACTATTCTACGTTCCAAATCTCACTTCCGGCAACGTTCTTCCCGAAGAAGAATCGCAACATGCTGTAAAAGTATTACGATTGCAGACCGGCAATGAAATTATAGTGGTGGATGGTATCGGTGGTTTTTACAAAGCTAAAATAACGAATACCCATCCAAAACATTGTGGTTTTGAGATCGTTGAAACAATAAAAGAATATGGCAAACGAAACTACAAACTTCATATTGCCATTGCTCCCACCAAAAATATCGAACGATTGGAATGGTTTATCGAAAAAGCAACTGAAATAGGAATTGATGAAATAACACCTTTTATTTGCCGTTTTTCCGAACGAAAAGTTGTAAAAGCAG
This sequence comes from Paludibacter sp., assembly GCA_028692715.1. Classification (GTDB taxonomy): domain Bacteria; phylum Bacteroidota; class Bacteroidia; order Bacteroidales; family Paludibacteraceae; genus Paludibacter. The sequence continues at coordinate 73,656 of JAQUWU010000006.1, forward strand.
AACGCTTGGAGAAAATAATTGTTTCCGCTGCCAAACAATCGGTAAAAGCCTATTTTCCAATATTAAACCCACTTTGCACTTTTGATGAATTGATGAAGCAACATCAGGCTTCACAAAAATTTATTGCTCATTGTTATCCCACTCTCCCACCCCAGTCAGGAAACAACTTTCCGGAAAAGAAACTTTTTCAAAATGAAATACAGAAATCTTCTGATATCTTGATTCTTATAGGACCTGAAGGTGACTTTAGTGTTGAAGAAGTGGAAAAAGCAATTTCATTAGGTTTTAGTCCTGTTTCATTAGGCGAAAGTAGATTGCGCACCGAAACAGCCGGGTTAGTTGCTTGCCATACAGTAGCAATATTTAATCAATAATTATCGTACAAATTCCATTTTCCTCACCTTTCCGATTTATGACTGAGAATCGGTTCAATTTAAAAAATATTATTTATTGAGTGTACTCTGAAAAATTATTCTTGAATCTACCTGATGTTAGACAGGCGCAGATTACGCAAATAGCGCATATTTGCACAAAAATAAATATTGATGGTACAAGGCTATCGGGTAAAAACTATTTTATTTTCAGTAGACATTTGGGGACTAAACCAATAGCCTTCAGCATTAAATCCTTTTAAATCCTCAAGGCTTTCAATTCTATTTTGTATCACATAACGCGCCATCATACCCCGGGCTTTTTTGGTATAAATCACTATTTGTTTGAATTTATCATTTTTATATTCGTAAAATTCTACATCAACAATTTTATTTTTAAATATTGAGGACTTAAGTGTTTTAATATATTCGGCTGAAGCTAAATTCAATATTACCTGCGGTATACCCGAAGCTTTCAAATCTTCTAAAACCTGAGTTGATACTTTGTCACGCCAAAAAGCATATAAATCTTTCCCAGCATGATTTGCAAGTTTTGAACTTACATCAATACGGTAAAGTTGAATTAAATCCAACGGCCTGAGAATACCATAGAGTCCCGAAAAAAGACGCAAATGAATTTGCATGTATTCAATTTCTTCTGAAGTAAAAGTTTTTGCATTCAGTCCACGATACACCTCCCCATCGAAAACTAAAACTGCTTGTTTTGAATTTTTCAGATTGAAAGGTCGATGCCAGTTAAGATGCCTGTCGGTATTTAAATACGAAAGATTTGAATTGATTTCCAGCAGTTTACTCAGCTCAAATGGCGACAATTCTCTCATCAAATCGATAATAGATTCTGCTTCATCCATAAATATGGGAAGCGTATAATCGTTATATTGTGCCTCAGATTTAAAATTTTGAATTTTTGCCGGAGAAATAACTACAAGCATGATATTTTTTTTATGCAAAAGTAAAGAATTTATTGCACAAAAAAAACGGACTTCTAATTGTAAGAATGTCCGTTTTTAAAAATTAATAAATTAGCGCTTTATTTTCCTTGTTCCAACTGTAATGTCTTAGTTGGTTGATCGCAAACTTCGGTTGGACCGTAGTATTGAATTGGACCTGGATAAATATAACTGGCTTTCTCGTCAGCCCAGTTTTCGCGGTATTTAGCAAAGAATTTGAAAGGCTCACCATCAAGTTCAACCAGAGCTTTTTGAATTACCGGTTTCATTTTACCATGACGACGTTCCATATTCATCATCATCGTAATTGGCACACCACCTGCAATCCATTCAGCGGCCGGAGCTGTAAGATTTCTAATGGATGACATATAGCCGGTTTTTCCTTCTGAAATAAGTACAGAGGCTGTGTATCCTAGTGAATAAGTATAGTCTGCATCAAAATTAGAAGGGATTGCACAACGTCCTTCGTAGCCAAAAAAGTGATTGATTGCCGAGAATTTTCCTTTGAAAGTACCTTCAGCTTTCAACAACGCTAAACGTTTTGCTACCATCTCGATTAATAACTTTTCAGTTTCAATCAATGATACCTGAACATTTCCATGTGGGTCACGATCCAATGTTAATTGACGAGCAATACCTTTAGGTAAGCTACGATAAACTTCCGAACTATCTTTTGACAATAAACCTTTTACATATTGACGTTTTTCATCATCTGTATTCAACGCAACAAAGTCATCATTATGCGCCAGTAATTCATTTAATTCTGAGATCAATTTTTTCATGGCAGGAATAAATTCGATTAATCCTTCAGGAATAAGAATAGTTCCAAAATTTAAACCATGACTTGCACGATGAACAATTACTTTTACAATTTCATCAACTACATCGTTCAACGTTTGATTTTTTGCTTCCACTTCTTCCGAAACGATACAGATATTCGGATGACTTTGCAAAGCACATTCCAATGTAATATGCGATGCCGAACGTCCCATTAAACGAATAAAGTGCCAGTATTTTTTGGCTGAGTTTGCATCACGTTGAATATTACCGATTAATTCGGAATACACTTTACAAGCCGTATCAAAACCAAATGAAGATTCAATCATTTCATTTTTCAAATCACCATCAATGGTTTTAGGGCAACCAATTACCTGAATACCATTATTTTTCTTTGAATAATATTCCGCTAAAACACAAGCATTTGTATTTGAATCGTCACCACCAATAATTACGATGGCGTTAATTCCTAATTTTTTACAAATTTCTTCCCCTTTGTCATACTGAGAATCCTCTTCGAGCTTTGTACGTCCTGAGCCAATAATATCGAAACCGCCTGTATTGCGATACTCGTTTACAATATCACTTGTCAGCTCAATATATTGGTGATCAACCAATCCGATAGGGCCACCCAAGAAGCCATATAATTTATTGTTTGGGTTTAAAAATTTCAAACCGTCATAAAGTCCGCAAATAACATTGTGACCACCAGGAGCCTGACCACCGGACAATATAACACCTACACCTAAGATCGGATTTTCTTTCTTCTCGCCAGCTTCGAATGTTACTAATGGCATACCATAAGTATTTGGAAATAATTCCTTAATGTCTGCCTGATCAGCAACCGATTGGGTAGCTACACCTTCTTTTAAAATTACACTTCCTTTAAATGCAGCCGGTAATTTTGGCTGATAAGACGCACGTGCAATCTGCAAAGGACTTTTAGTCATTGGTATCATGTTTAATAATTTATTTTTGTCAAATGCAATTTATCATCCTTATTGGTAACTAATAACAACATTGACATATGTTTATAATAGATTGATATTCAATTGTATATTTTTATTACAAATCGATTGCAAAATTAATGAAAAATTTCAATAATACAAGGAAAATAAGATTGATAAAACAGCTATTTTACACTTTAACTTCATTTATTATTTAACTTATACATACATTACAAAAAACATATTCTCAAATAGATTTTTTTATCAGTTTTATTTCACTACCTTTGCACCCGATTTAAAAACAACTATACGTTGTGAGTAAATATCCGAATTTCACTGCATTACAATAGCAGTTGCTTACCAAAATGGTACACGTTTTCATTAACGAATGAAATTAACGCCGGATGACTACTTAAGACGTGTACTAAAAACAAACAAATGACATTTAGAGAACTTAATTTGAAGGACGATATCCTATCGGCCATCGAAGAACTTGGTTACGAGCAACCTATGCCCGTACAGGAAAAAACCATCCCATTCATGTTGGAACAAACGGCAGATTTAGTAGCCTTAGCTCAAACAGGAACAGGAAAAACTGCAGCTTTTGGGTTGCCGGTGTTGAATATGATAGATGCTCAGCGCAAACAAGTGCAAGCATTGGTATTATCACCTACACGCGAATTATGTATTCAAATTGCGAATGACCTGAAAGGGTATTCGAAAAACATGCGTGGAATGCGCATCGTTCCCGTTTATGGTGGTGAGGATATTCGCACACAATTGCGTCAGTTGGACACTGCACCACAAATCATTGTAGCAACTCCCGGACGATTAATCGATTTAATCGAGCGTGGGAAAGTTGAATTGGGCGCCATTGACTTTTTAGTGCTGGACGAAGCCGACGAAATGTTAAACATGGGTTTCAAAGAAGATATTGAAACAATACTTGAACGCACTCCGGAGACTCGTCGTACAATGCTTTTCTCAGCTACAATGCCCAAAGAAATTGCAAATATCGCTAAGCGATACATGAAAAATTACGAGGAAATAACCGTCGGGACTAAAAATGCAGGCGCAGAAAATGTAGAACACGTATATTATGTTTCGCAAGCTCGCCAACGCTATATGGTATTAAAACGTATTGTAGATTTGAATCCTGATATTTACGGAATTGTATTTTGCCGTACCCGTCAGGAAACAAAAGAAGTGGCCGAAAAGCTAATGCACGATGGTTACAATGCCGATGCATTGCATGGTGATCTTTCTCAGGCACAGCGCGATAGCGTAATGCAAAAGTTTCGTATCCGCAACATCCAATTGTTAGTTGCAACCGACGTGGCAGCACGTGGCTTGGACGTAAGTGATTTGACACACGTAATAAATTACAACCTGCCCGACGATGTGGAAATTTATACACACCGAAGCGGTCGTACCGGACGTGCAAACAAAAAAGGTATTGCCGTTTCAATTATCCATTCAAAAGAACGCTTTAAAATTAAGGATATTGAACGCATGCTTCATAAAAATTTCATTCAGGAACAAATTCCGAATGGATTGGAAGTTTGTAAAAAACAATTGTTCTTTATGATTGACCGCATGCAAAATGTGGAAGTAGGTGAAGAACAAATTGCGCCTTATATACCTCAAATCATGAAACAGTTGGAAGATTTAAGTAAGGAAGAAATTTTGAAACGCTTTGTTTCCATTGAATTCAATCGTTTCCTTAATTATTATAAAGACGCTGAAGATTTAAATTATCACGAAAACGTAAGAGACCGTGGTGAAAGAGGTGAAAGACCGGAACGTGCTGAAAGAGGCGAACGGGGAAGCAAATCAGGGAATCGTATTCGCTTGAAAATGAATATTGGCGAACGTGAAGGCATTGATCCAAAACGTTTTTTGGGAATTATCAATGACGTAACCGGCGATAAATCAATTAGTATTGGAGCAATAGAAGTAACCAATAAATTTACTTTCTTCGATGTTTTTGCTGATCAGGCAGAGAAAGTAACACTTGCCTTTGCTGGTGAGACTGAATATGAAGTTTCAGAAGCCAAAGGAAGTAAATCTTTCGAAGGAGGTCGTAAACCGGAATATCGCGGACGTTCCGAAAGAAGTTCAGAGCCTCGTTCAGGCGGAAACTGGCGTGGAAGCGATCGTGGAGAACGCAGCTCACGTCCAGCCTCAAGTGCAACAGGCGGAGATAAACCATGGCGCAATCGTGACAACAGCGATCGTAGCAGTTCACGTTCTTCAGAAGGTGGCGACAGAAGAAGTAGTGGTGGTTCAAGAAGCGGATCTGGCTACAAAAAAAGATATTAATCAATTAATTTTATATATTAAGCGGAGAATTCATTTTGAGTTCTTCGCTTTTTTTATTTTTAGAAATACAATTATTATCATCTTTTATTTCATCTTCTATTCTCAAAATAAATTAATTAAATTAAAAAAAAACAATTAATTAAAAAAATATATCTATATATTTGTAGGAGAAAAATTTAAATTGGTATTTTCACATTCGTTCAGTTTTAGTAAATAATGATTCAAAAAAAATACACTCATTTTAATATAACTTAAAAATCCACCTCCTTTGGGGATGGTTGTTGAATAATCTGATTGATAATGCTTTGAAATACGGGAATAATAAAATCGAGATTGGTTATTCTTTAGTTGATAAAGAATCCATTCAGTTTTATATAAAAGATAACGGTAATGGAATTCCAAAAGATAAGTACGAAATCATTTTTGAACGCTTTTCACAGCTTGAGTATGTCCACAATATTGGTGGTAAAAATGGTGTCGGGTTAGGGTTGTCCATCTGTAAATTAATTGTGGAGAACTTAAATGGAGAAATCTGGCTGGAATCGAAAATTGGTCAGGGAAGCACTTTTTTCTTTAAAATTCCAATAAATTAAAGCCCAAGAAGACAATACATTAAGTAATATAATCATGAAATTGACAATTCCAAAATTCTTCTCCAATAATATAAAATTATCTCCCGGTCTTTTCAGGCTAGGATCAATCATGGCGATGATTATTTTTAGCGCATTTGGTTATTTAGATATATACGCAATGCCTTCAAATTATTCATTAGCATGGATAATCCGGTATGCAATAATTTTGCCTTTGTTGATTATTACTTATTTTCTCTCCTATTCAAAATATTTTTTTCGACATAGTAAGATCATTCTCCTTACACTACTCAGCTTTGGTCAAATAGGAATAATTATAATGATAGGAATAAGCAATCCGAGTGATTTAGCATATAATACCTATTATGCAGGACTTATTTTAATTATGTTATGGGCTAGTTTTATTTTCAGGATAAACTTATACGCAACTATTTACATTGCCATATCTACCTTGGTTTTATACAATATAAATGCTATTTTCTTTCAAAAAACATATTTATTATCTTTCGATTCAATCAACTGGATCATTCTGTTAAACAATAATTTTTTCCTTCTTTTTTCTATGCTACTTATCATTATAGCAGCCTATCAATTTGATAAAAATATACTTGAAAACAGAAAAGTAAATTCAGAACTTATTAAAGAGAAAGAACAGTTAAAATTAATGAAAGATATTTCAGAAGAAAATCAACGCATTTTATCTACATTAGTACAAAATTTACCCGGTTTTATGTATCGATGTAAGTTTGATAATAACTTCACAATGGAATTTATTAGCGAACCTTGTTTTGAAATAACCGGATATCATCCCGAAGATTTCATAAACAATAAAATTATTGCTTTTAACGAAATAATTATTCCTGAATATCAAGACTCTATCTGGGAAAAGTGGATTGAGCAACTTCACAAAAGAGAGAATTTTCAAGAAGTGTATCAAATAGTTTCAAAAGATGGAACTCAAAAATGGGTGTGGGAACAAGGTTGTGGAGTCTTTTCAGAAAAGGGTGATGTCATAGCCTTAGAAGGATATATTTTTGATATCACTGATTTTAAAAACACACAAATTGAATTAATAATTGCCAAAGAAAAAGCAGAAGAGAGCGACCGCTTAAAATCAGCTTTTCTTGCGAATATGAGTCATGAAATAAGAACACCGATGAACTCAATTCTTGGATTTTCAAATCAATTAAAAAAACCGAATATAAGCGATGAGAATAAAAATCAATTTATTTCATACATTCAAAATAATGGAGAAATACTTCTAAAACTTATCAATGATATTATTGATATTTCCAAGATAGAGTCAAGTCAGTTTAGCATTAAGAAAGAGAATATATCGTTAAACAAAGCCCTTAAAGAACTTGTAGAAAGCTATAAAGCAACCTCTTTAAAAGACGATAAGTGTGAATTTAATTTACAAATTCCACCTGAAAGTAACAATATAATGATATTTACCGATAAAGTCCGACTCAGTCAGTTATTAAACAATCTAATTGATAATGCTGTAAAATATGGAAATGACAGTGTTGAGATTGGCTACACATATAATGATATAAATGATATTCTGTTTTATGTAAAAGATAATGGCGAGGGAATTTCGACTGATAAATACGAATATATTTTTGAACGATTTTCACAACTTAATTATATCCCTAATATCGGGGGAGTAAAAGGAGTAGGATTAGGTTTGTCGATTTGCAAATTAATTACTGAAAATTTGGGCGGTAAAATTTGGGTGGAATCCGAAATTGGCATTGGTAGCACTTTCTTCTTTAAAATTCCAACAACGTAAACCCTACAAATAAATTTAGATTATGATAGAAATAAGTAATTTTGACTGGCATAATTATACGATATTAATTGCCGATGATGATGAAATGAATTATATTTTACTGACATTTATGTTAGAAGAAACAACTGTAAGTATTGTTCGTGCCGAAAATGGTGCTGAGGCAGTAGATCTATGTAAGTCGGATAAAAAAATTGACCTTATTTTGATGGATGTAAAAATGCCGATAATGGATGGAATTGATGCAACTAGAGCAATTAAATCATTTAGACCAAATCTTCCTATTATTATTCAATCGGCACATATACTGGAAGAGGTTAAACAAAATTGTTTTGCTGCAGGATGCGATAATTTCTTTGATAAGCCCTTTGATGAAAATATTTTTTACAATGTAATTGACTCACATTTAAAAAAAAACTCATGAAAACACCTACAAATAAACTATTATCGCAGGAACAAGTGATGGAACTAATCAACATTCTAAAAATGCGTTTTGAAAAAAACATGATTCGCCATAAAGATATTGATTGGGAAAATATACAAACTAAACTCGAAGTTTCTGCTGAAAAGATATGGTCGCTCAATGAAATGGAAAAAACCGGAGGCGAACCTGATGTCGTTAGTTTTGATAACACTACCGGCGAATTTATTTTTTATGATTGTTCTCCGGAAACTCCGAAAGGTCGCCGAAGCTTATGTTACGACCGGCAGGCATTGGAGTCAAGAAAACAGTTCAAACCTGAAAATAATGCATTGGATATGGCAGCCGAAATGGGCATCGAGGTTTTAACCGAAGAAGAATACAAAGAACTGCAAAAAATGGGTAATTTCGACCTAAAAACATCAAGTTGGGTAAAAACTCCTAACGAAATCAGAAAATTGGGTGGTGCTCTTTTTTGTGACCGTCGGTACGATACCGTTTTTTTATATCATAATGGAGCGGATTCATATTATGGTGTAAGGGGATTCCGTGGATCATTAAGGGTATAAATTCAACAGTATTGCATTTGATTTCAAACTTATAACAGAATTTAGAAATATCAGCTTTTATAGGCTGATATTTCTTTTTGCTGTTTAAAGTATGAGATGTCTATTAGTTTCATGTGTTCTAATACTGTTTACACAAACAACATAGTCCAATTTCGACTACGTCTCATTGTTTCTATTTGTTTGAAACAACGGCATTAACAACAGTAGACATAAAAATGACTTTTGGTCATTTTAGATGTACAGTTGTTCTAATAATTCTTAAAAACATCATTTATGGATTAAGAACGAAACAAAACAAAAACAATAAGACAAAATAAATAACAATAAATCAATAAATGCATATTATCTTTACCTGCGTTTTTATACCTTTAAAAAAAACAATTAGATATGAAACAGTTCACTATATTTACTATTCTGTTGTATTTGTTAATTGGAACAAGCAATTGTTTTTCAAATAACCCACTAAATCTAGGAGAAATTCTAACTGCCGATCCATCAGGACATGTTTGGAAAGATGGTAAAATGTATCTCTACACATCTCATGATGAAGAATGTCAGGAAGATTTTTGGATGAAAGACTGGCATGTATTTTCTTCGGTTGACCTCATAAATTGGACCGATCAAGGTGTGTGTTTAACCGTTGATAGCCTTTCGTGGGCCGATAATTATGCATGGGCACCGGATTGTGCTTATAAAAATGGGAAATATTATTTTTGCTTTCCTACTGGGAAAGGAAAAAAAGACAGGGTAAATCCGGCCAACAGCACTAAATGGATGGGAATTGGCATCGCGGTAAGCGATTCTCCAATCGGTCCGTTTAAAGATGCAATAGGTGCTCCACTATGGACTGAACCTTACGCCAACGATCCCTGCCTTTTTATTGATGATAATGGAAAAGGTTATATTTATTTTCATGGTGGTGACGATTATATGGTTGCAGAAATGTCCGACGATTTATTGAGCGTTAAAGGAAAATTAAAGAAAATGGACATGGGTGGTTATGAACCTAAAATGGAAGGTCCTTGGGTGTTTAAACAAAATGGATTTTACTATTATACCATGCCCGAAAATAACCGAATGCTATCATATTATATGTCGACTTCCCCAACTGGGCCTTGGAACTACAAAGGAATGATAATGGAAGAGGAAAACGGAAATAACCATCATTCCATCGTTCAATTTAAAGGTCAATGGATTTTGTTTTATCATCGATGGTTGAAAACAAATTCGTCATGCGAAAAGATGCAACGAAAAGTATGTGCTGAATATTTGTATTTTAACGAAGACGGGACAATAAAAGAAGTAAAAAGAACTGATACAGGGGTTGGAAATTAAACGCCCTAGAACTTAAACAAAAATAAAATAATTGATAGAATAATTTGCTCTATTATCACGATTGAATCTATGAACACATTAAAACAACCAAGCTTTTTAAATTTTCGAGTCTTATCGATTGTATTCATTTTTGCAACTTCAATTACGACAGTTTTTTCTCAAAAAACACAAAAAAATGAGCAGAAAAAGCTGGTTCTTGTATCGGAACACAAAGGGCCGATAGTTGGCAAATTTCACGAAGATGTTTTATCCAGTAAAAATCGTTCAGGATTTGAAACGGGACAAGTGGTAAAAATAAACGGTGTTTACCATATGTTTATAAATGAAATGTTTGATCGCCCACATAAAGATATGCGAATTGCTTACTGGACCAGTTCGGACGCTATCAACTGGAAACGCCAATCAACAATTGTTGAAAGCATTCCGGGTAGGTCACCGTCAAACCCAAAATCGGAAGTTTGGGTCACCGGAGTGGAATTTAATACCGAAGAAAATGCGTGGGATATTTTCTATGTTTCTTATCGTTCAGGAGATAAAGAAAAAGGAGAATTAGAACAGAGCGATTATGAAGGGAAAATTTGGCGGGCAAAATCGGTAATAACAGGCGTAAATGGGATTGCAGGGCCTTATGCTGAACTTGGAATTGTATTGCAGCCGGATGAAAATTCACAATCATGGGAAGGTCAGCAAGCTGTTGCGAGTTTTAATCCCTATAAAGTTGGTGATAAATGGTATGCAATGTACGATGGACACAATTATATACCAAAAGGTCCATGGCCAGTTGGATTGGCAACAGCTGATAAACTTAGTGGTCCCTGGAAAAGGTTTCCCGAAGGTACAAATCCATTGCCCATAGCTGACGTTTTTGCTGAGAATACTGTAATAACTGAATTGAAAAAAGAAGGATATTTAACTCTCTTTGACTCCCTTGGAGATCAGGAAATAGGATATAGTATTTCCGACGATGGCTTAAAGTGGAGTAAAGAGACGAGAGTAAAGGTGCAATCGGGTGAAAATTTATGGGCTGAATCCGGTGATCACAGTACAAGAACTCCACTTTGTGCAATAGAGGAAGCCGATGGAACATTTACGGTAATTTATACTGCAATAATGAAAGAGGATGGCGAAAATTTTTACGCAATTGGAAAATGTAGTATTGGTTGGGAATAAAATTTAAATAATTAGGTTACAAAAAACAAAGTAAGTATATGAATTTTGATTTATCAGATATTATAAAATACTTTCCATCGCTGTTCCATGGGACATATACCTATAGGATAATAGTTGACTCATGGGCACTTTTTATGCAACTATGGGTTTATTTACTCATAGGAATTATATTAACTACTATATTTCAGGCCTTTATTGACAAACAAAAGTTGGGTGATTGGGTGAAAAACAACCCGCACATTTCAATAATTGGAGCTGCCTCATTTGGTGTAATTTCACCATTAGGAACTTATGTATGCATCCCTTTGGCAGGAAGTTTATATTCAAAAGGGACTCCTCTTGGTCCCTTAATGGCTTTTCTGGTGGCCTCTCCAATTCTGAATCCAACAATATTTTTATTAACTATTGGTGCGTTTGGTTATGAAATGGCTTTTCTCCGACTATTAGCAGGAATATTACTAGGAGTTATTACAGGTTATGTTTTTATGTTCCTCGGTAAAAAAGTAGGTAAAATTCCTATTTCTGAAGAGAAACAACAAAACACTTTCAAAAAAAATACAGTTCACAAAACATTTTATCAAAAATTCTTCGAAGAATTTAAAGGCTCGACTATTTACATGTCAAAATACTTTTCGATAGCCATTATTATTGCTGCTGCAATAAAAAATTTAATTACAACCGATCAGGTAAATTGGTTAATGGGAAGTGGTTCAGCAATGTCGGTAATATTTGCTGCCGGTGCAGGAATTCCATTGTATTCATGCGGAGGTGCGGCAATACCTGTTTTATATCAATTATCTGAAATGGGCATGACAAAAGGTGCGATTTTGGCATTTTTCATATCAGGTCCATCTACACGAATTTCAAATTTAGTTATCGTCAATTCTGTATTTAACATCCGAATTTTAGCCATATATTTAGCCATTGTCCTAGCGGGTGCAATTTTGTTAGGATTTCTATATAATTTAGTATGATATTTTTTCGAATATTTTCGTATCTTTGCTTTTTATTGTTTTTATTGTAACAAAATTAAAAAAAAATGTGAATTAAAAAAAATCCTTCATCAAATACTGAGTATATTATGAAATTAAAATTTAAACGTTTCAACACATTAAAATGGGTTGCTATAGTATTAGGAGTTGTTGCTTTAGAAGCCTGGGATATGAGTCTTAATAATGTTGAAACAGTTATTAGTGGTTCATTCAGAGCTGATTCCCTTTTTAATTTAACTCCTGCACCAGCTACTACCGTTGCCGTAGTTGCGTCCGACAATGTGAATTTACCAAGTCCCATTGCCGTAAATTCTAGTGAAATATCCATGAGTCAGGTAGAAGAAATGGTTAAACGCGCTATTAATTTGGTTGGAGGAATAAGTACTTATGTGCAAACAGGTGATACCGTAATAATAAAACCAAACATAGTGGGTGCAAACAAACCAAATGCTGACGGTGAAAACACAGATGTACGTGTTGTGAAAGCAATTATAAAAATAATTTATCAAACCTATGGAAATACTTGTAAAATTTATATAGGCGAAGGGTCAGCACGAAGTATTTCTACATTTGGAGGAAAATTATTTGGAAACACTCAATACGCGTATTCACTATTATCTGTCGATTCTTATTTAACAGGCATTGATTTTGAGTTATTGGACTTAAACGACGGAGAAGTCGGTACAAGTTGTGTTTATGCAAAAACCAAAGCAAGTCTTGCAGAACCTCAAAAAGGGAGCTATTGGATTCACAAATATTTAGTTTCACCTAATGTAAAATTTATAAATGTTCCTGTATTAAAGATGCATGAACCTGGAATTACATGTTGTATGAAAAACCAGATTGGCATTGCTGCTGGTGCATATTACGGCTACAATAAAATGGCTAACGGACCTATTGGAGATTTTGTACTTGTTCATCACAATCAGTTTACTGCAGCATATAACTATAAATCTTGGCAGGATGAAGAAATAACTGATTTGTGTAGTTGTATCGACCATTTCGACCTAAATGTAGTGGATGCATTAATGTGTCTGGAATATCAAAAGACATTAATGAGTAAAAATTCAAATCAAATTCGATTAAACACCATCATTGCAGGACCCGATCCTGTAGCTGTGGATCATGTTTGCGCAAAAATTATTGGAGCAAATCCGGATGATATTGCTCACGTAACAATGGGAGATAAAATTGGTCTTGGAACAAATAATTCCGATAGTATAACCATTATAGGTGAGGATATTGCTAAGAAATACACTTATCGTTTCAGACGCGGTTCAATACATAGTCAATACGGACAAGGAAACAGAGTCTGGTTGATATCTCCAGCTTATACATTCACTTCAATGGCTACAAATTATATTGCAGGAGAAGCATCATTAAATCCTCAAAAAGGAGATAAACCATGGTCGGCACCTATTTATTTCTTCGACGATAGAATTGACCTAAACAGTTATCAGGGACCAACCGGAAATGTTGTAACCTATTGCTTTACAAATGTATATTCACCTGAAGCCAAATCAAACGTAGAACTCTGGTTAAATTCAGAAGAAGATATGATAGTTTATTTAAATGGTGTAAGCGTTTATAATTATAGCGGTTCTCGTGCCAATTCAAACTTTGTTACAGATAAACCAACTATAAATCTTTTAAAAGGTGAAAACAGTATACTTGTAAAAGTACTTCAGAAAGTAGGTTGTTTTGATTTCTCTTTGAATATCTGCGAACCAAATACCGATGGCAACAGAGTTGATGGGATTAAATTTTATATTAAAAATTATAATGAACCATCAGTTTTGAAAGCCGGGACATCAATTCAATCGCCAACTGTTTCGTCTAAATTAAAATTAATTCAAACAGCAAATCAACTGCTTACCCAAGATGTGAATGTTGTAAAAATGACAATATTTAATCTAAAAGGACATAAAATCTCAAGTAGCAATACCAACAATATTGAGATTGGCAATCTTAATAAAGGTGTTTATATTGTTTCGGTTGGGATGAATGATGGTTCTATCGTAAATAGAAAGTTTATTAAAAAATAGTAAACCGTATTTAGAAATATTTGATTTTTACAATGTCGGTAAAAGTCATATTTACTTGTTTTTTTATTCGATTTTGAATCAATATCAAACTATTAACAAAGAAGAAACACAAAGTTGAATGACGCCTTGCCATTCAACTTTGTTTCTTTAAAATCATTACACATTAATGAATTTCATTCAGGAACAAAGATAATACTCACTCTGGAAAGGAGTTTAAAATCGGATTTTCAAATATTTAAGACATCTAATTCTGGTTTCGGACAAGATTAGGGATTAGCTATCAAAAAAGAAACAACAGGAACAGAATGAAAATAAATTAAAGATGAAAATACTTGTAATAGAAGACGAACCTGAAATGAGGAGACTGATAAAACAGTTTCTTACTGAGGAGAATTATATAGTTGAAGAAGCTGCTGATTTTCATTCCGGACTGGATAAAATTTCAGCCTATGATTATGACTGTATACTCTTGGATATAAGCCTTCCAGGAGGTAGTGGACTCGAGATATTACAGGAATTAAAAAACATGAATAAAGCCGACAGCGTAATTATTATTTCGGCAAAAGACTCGCTGGATGATAAAATTAAAGGGCTGGATTTAGGAGCAGATGATTACCTCACAAAACCGTTTCATATTGCAGAGCTGAATGCTCGAATAAAATCAGTTATCCGACGTAAAAAATCGGAAGGTCGACGCTTGC
Source organism: Paludibacter sp. (assembly GCA_028692715.1). Taxonomy (GTDB): domain Bacteria; phylum Bacteroidota; class Bacteroidia; order Bacteroidales; family Paludibacteraceae; genus Paludibacter. The sequence continues at coordinate 88,656 of JAQUWU010000006.1, forward strand.
TCGAATTGGGTAACGTCAAAATAAATATTGAAGAACGTTTGGTTTTGATAAACAATGAATCCATAGAATTAAACCGAAAAGAGTTTGATATTCTTGTATTTTTCGGAATGAATAAATCCAGAATTGTCAGCAAATCGGCTATTGCCGAAAATATTTGGGGAGATTATATTGATCAATCAAACGATTTTGATTTTATCTATTCCCAAATAAAAAACCTGCGTAAAAAACTTCGTGACCAAGAAGCCGACATTGATATAAATGCCGTTTATGGAATGGGATATAAATTAATTTTCAAATGAAACTAACAACCCATACACTACTTTTTCTTTCTGTTGTATTATTTACAACAGTTGGTTTGTGGGCGGTACTTTTTTATTATCAATTGCTTAATCAGGTTAAATACACCATTGATGAGGGCCTTGGAAATTCAAAAATTGTCATCATTGATAAATTAAAAGATGATAGTATTATAATTGAACAAACTCTTTTTTTAGACAACAACTACATTGTAAAAAATGTTGACGAAGATTATGCGCTTACAGTAAGAGATGAATACAAAGACACTTTAATTTATTCAACCCTAAAAAAAAACAATTATCAGGCTCGTCTGTTATCGACAGCATTTGTAGCAACCGATGGGAGATATTACGAAATGAAAGTAATATCACAGGAAATAAATAAGGGTTTATTGATCAGAAAAATCGCATTCTCTTTATTGTGGTTATTCTTATTTATATTTGTTAGTATTGTGTTTATCAACAACTTTGTACTTAAGAAAACATGGAAACCCTTTTACGAATCATTAAAATACCTGCACGATTTCAGGCTCGATAGAAGTGCTTTCAGAGAACTACCGAAAACAAGGATTAAGGAGTTTTCATTACTGAATTCATCTATCCAACAATTGTTGAAGTCAAATATAGATATCTTCAACAGCCAAAAGCAATTTATCGAAAATGCTTCACATGAATTACAAACGCCAATTGCCATAGGCATTAACAAACTGGAGTTACTGGTAGGAGACGAGCAAATTTCACCAACACAAATCCAAAAAATTGCTGAAATCACTGAATCATTACAACGACTTTCAGGTTTGAATAAATCATTATTACTGCTCTCTAAAATTGAAAACAAACAATTTATATCCGAAGAGCCATTAAATTTCGATAAGATATTTAGCAGAATAACCCACGATTTTTCTGATTATGCTGAATTCCAAAATATTGAAATCAGTTACCAAAAAGAAGATAATTGGGTGTTTAATATGAATAAAGATCTTGCTGAAATACTAGTGGTAAACCTTGTTAAAAATGCAATTGTACATAATTATGAGGGCGGACAACTCACAATCAGATTAACATCCTCTTCGTTTATTATAGAAAATACAAGCAATGAGCCAGTTATTCCAGCCGAAAAACTGTTCCAACGTTTCAATAAAAGTTCAAACAGCAAAGGTTCTACCGGTTTAGGACTGGCTATTGTGAAAGCTATAGCCAATGTTTCGTACTTAAATGTCATTTATTCATACAACGGCAGGCATATTTTTACTATTAATAAAAACACACCCTGATTTTTTTCTACTTTTCTTTTTTATCGATGTAATATTAAATAATAGTGACTAAAAAACGACTGAAACTCCTATTAAAATTGGTTTATTGAGAAATTTATTGAGAAGTTTATTGAAATTCGTTTCAATAAACTTTTTTTTTAATAAAAATAAATGAGGTGTTGGGAATGTCATAGTTTTGAGATAATTTATCAAAAATCCCCTAAGTCAAGCTGGCATTAAATCCCATTATATCAACCAAATGCTTCATGTTATCGGACAATATGGTTCTTCTCATTTCCGTATAATCTGAAGTATATTTTTTAAAATTTCTCCTAAGCAAAGTCTATGTACTTTTCAGCTTCGCCATAAATTTAATGATTGTTTTTTAGAAAAACTCCAACCATTTCAGCATCATTACCTTATTATCTAAACAATAGTTGTTTTGTTTGGATTCCAGATTTATTCCAGAATTGTTCCCAATTGTTTCCAGATTCATTGTGTTTATTTGCATGTTATAAATGCTTTCAAAGATTTATTTATATGTTCTTAAAAGATTTATATATTGTTGGCTGTTAATATAAAAACGAAATAAAACGAATAAATGCCATTCATTAAAAAAAAACACTCACAGACAAGCATAAAACAAAGGGAATTATATAATTAAACAGGAGTTAAATCATTTATTTTTAATAGATTAAACTCCTTCAATACCTTAATAAAAAAAATAATGTTCAGGATTTTTAAATTTCACCTACTTGCGATTAAATTCATGTTTATTGGAATAGCAATTGGATTAGTCTCATTAAACCCCATACATTCCCAGACAATATTATCTCTAGGGGAATTATCCGGTAAAATAATAGCCGTAGAGAACAATCAAACGGTTCCATTGCATTATGCAACTGTACGGCTTCTTGCGGCAAAAGACAGCACGTTGATTTCGGGAACTACAACCGATCAATATGGTAGGTATGAATTTCGGTCATTGCGAGACAACGATTATTTGCTTCTGGTTTCAAGCGTTGGATATCTAAATATTTACCAACCAGTTAGCGTTAGCGAGATTCAGAACAATATACTGCTTCCGGACATTCTCCTTTCTGAAAACTCAATCACGTTAAAAGAAGCAACAATTACAGCTAAACGTGCTGAGATGATTGTTAAGAACGACACCGTTGAATTCAATGCTTCATCCTACAGATTGAATGAAAATGCAGTTGTGGAAGATTTGTTGATGCGATTGCCCGGAATTATCATAACTGAGGATGGAAAAATACTTGTGAACGGAAAAGAAGTAACAAAGGTGATGGTCGACGGAAAAGATTTTTTCCGTAGCAATCCAAACCTGTCTATCAAAAATATTCCTGCTCAAATCATGGATAAGCTTCAAATTATCGACGATAAATCGGAATTGTCAAAACTAACCGGCGTGGATGATGATGAAGAAAATATAACTATTAACATCACCATTCAGAAAGACAAAAAGAGAGGTTGGCTGGTAAGTAATAACATTGGTGCAGGTAAAGAGTTGAACAGTAATGAAGGCAACCTAATGCGATACTCGGTGAATACTTTTGCCGCAAGGCTGATGAATGAATCCCAGCTGGGAATTGTTGCTAATGGCAATAATATAAACGGAATGAACGTAGGAAGCGGAGGTTCAAATAGCGGAAGCGGAAAATCCGGACTGAATTCATCTCTATCAGGTGGTATTAATTTTTCTTCAGGAAAAGATAAAGATACGCCCTGGGTTTTCAACGGAGATTTATCATACGGCTTCAACGAGCGGAAATTACGCAGAAGTTCAATCAGACAATATTATTTACAGGACAGCACTTCGTTTCAAACGGATACAATTGAACAAATCAGCCGTGAAGAAGGAATACGTTTTAGCGCCAAGCTAGAGAGTCACGCATTGGAAAACTGGACATTTTCTTTCTCACCATCTGCGTCCTATACTTCTACGTACGAAAATAACGAAGGATATACCTTATTACAGGCCGGAAACCTATATCGTGATTCGGTGAACAGAAACAGATACAATCGAATTTCGACGACTCCTTCATTAAGTTTACGTTCAGTTTTAACCGTTACTCATGATTTTGAAAAGAAAAGGCGTAAACTCTCTCTTAGTTTGGATACTCGATACTCGAACAGTGAAGGAACTGGTGAAACCAATGCAAATTACTACTATTTCCGTAATCAGCCCGATAGTCGTGAAAAAATTATAAATCAACAATGGGAAAATAATTCGACAAATTTCTATAATCGCCTTTATCTTTCGTACATCGAGCCACTCGGTGAAAAGAACTCACTACAATTTGCTTATTGGATAAAATCGAACGATCGTGAAAACATAAAAAATAACTATAAACCCGATTTGGTTACCGGTGAATATAAAGTGTTGGACTTGCCATACAGTAAAAGTTTTGATAATAACGAACTGACTCAACAATTGAGAGTTAGTTTTCGCGGAGTTTTTAAAAAAGTAGTCTATACCCTCGGTCTTGATTACAATCCAGCTTATATACGAAGTCGGTCTTTTATTCAAAATGGGGCTATTTCGGGTGCAGATTCCACGATTACTTATTTCCCCGGTTTGCAAAACTACAATTATGCCCCGAAAGCATACTTAATGTATAATATAGGCGATGGAAAAAGTCTTCGTTTCGACTATAGGGGTAGATCGGAATCACCTTCTGTAGAGCAACTCGATCCTTCGCCCGACGAAACAAATCCATCTCATATCCGTATTGGAAATCCTGATCTGTTGCCACAATTTACTCACCGTACCCGATTGCGATTTAATAATAACAACAAGGAAAAGCAACAGTCAATACAGGTTCATTTGGAAGGAGAATATACTGAAAACGACATTATAAACTTTACGAATTACGATGGGACATCAGGAGTAAAGACTGTTACGCCTGTAAACATGTCCGGATCGTGGAATACTACCGGTACGCTCATATTCAATCGTCCACTGTCCAAATTATTTCAAATCAATAATTACACACGGTTGGGTGTTCGTAATAATATCGGGTTTTCTACCATTGATGGCAATTCGAGCAGCCAGAAAACTGTAGCTACGACCTTCTCTTTCAACGAAGATTTGGGATTGACCTTTAAATGGGAATGGTTATACTTGCTGGCAAAAGCAACATATCAGGCGAATAGTACCACTTATTCGATTGAGAATATGCTTTCGAAGAAGACTTCACAATTAGGTAGTTTCCTGACTACCCAAATCAATCTGTCTGGTTCTCTAAGTGTTTCCAGCGGTTTAAATTACCGCTATTTGAAAGGTTTTTCTGCTGAATACGACCGTCAGGAATTTATTTGGAATGCCGAAATAAGCAAGAGTTTTCTAAAAAGCAAAGCTGCTACTGTAACCCTGATGCTTAATGACATATTACAACAACAACTCAGCGTTACCCAGAAAATTTCGAGTAATTATGTTGAAGATCAGCAGCAAAACACGCTGAAAAGTTTTGTGATGCTAGTATTTTCATACAAGTTCAATACAATGGGAAAAGAAAAATAATATTTTTATGGATAAATATGAATTAAAAAGCATAAAAAGAGTTTCTCAAAAGTATTTTAAAGTTTACGGTGAGTCTCAAATAGAAAGTGAAAATAAATATCAAAGTTTATACGCTTCAAGACGTTGTATATGAGTGGTTAAACATTATTTAAAAGAGTTGTAATTACGATTAAATTACTATATTTAACAACATTAATTATAAAGTCCTAAAATTATCAAATCACAACCTTTATGGTAATAAAATTTGGACATTTTTCTATTCCAGATTTGTTCCCAATTGTTTCCAGATTTGTGTTTTATCTTTGTCATAAATTAATTATTCAAGAATAGAAGAGCGTCACTTTTTAAGTGATAAATAACCTTCTCTAACAACACAAATAAATAACACTTAGGTATGAAACGAAAAATTATAATATATTTATTTGTCCTTTTTACAGGAAGTCTTCTTGCTGATAATATCAATCAGAGCGATGTACCCGCTGTGGTATTGAACACATTTCAATTAAAATTTCCAACTTCCGACAATGTTAAATGGAAGTTGGAAAAAGGTAATTACCAGGTTGATTTCAAAGTGAACAGCAAGGATAATAAATTGACAATTGATTATAAAGGAAATGTATTAAAACATAACCAGGATTTATTCGTTAGCGAAATTCCTAGAGTTGTATTGGAAACCATAAAAAAGAAAGCAAGATTTTTCGATATAAATGATGCTGATAAATATGTTGATGGCAATAAAATTACGTATGTAATACAGTTCAAAATTGATAGAAAAGATTATTTCTTCTGGATTGACGAAAAAGGGAAATTATTGAAATACAGGAGGGAATTAAAAGAAAGTGAAATACCATCTTCAATGATTCAGTTTATTAATAATAAATATGGCACAATAGATTATGACAGGGCAAAATTTATTGAAGAGAATGGAAAAATAAATTACATTATCAGAGTTAAAATCAATAACATGGATCACATTTTTTGGATGGGTAACAACGGAGTTCTATTAAAACACATTCAGGATCTCAGAGATTCAGAAATTCCATCACCTGTGCTGAACGCCGCTAAAAATGACTATAGTGACTATAAGCTTCACGATGCTCAGTGGATTGAGGAAAGAGGAAAATCTATTTATAAACTGGGAATGAGAAAATCAAACAAAAAAGTCAATTTAACCATAAACACTCAAGGTAAAATACTCGACGTAAAATAAATAAATAAAAACACTTTAAATAAAACACACAACTAAAATCATGAAAAAATTAAAATTTATTACATTGGCATTACTTGTAAGCTTCACTTCAACAATTAGTTTTGCACGAAACAAAACAGACAAGTCGTCAGACTATCTTAATCATAACTGGAAATATGTAGCTACAAGAATGCCAGCTGATTGGTATAGCTCAGACGAAGCAAAACAGGTTGCAGAAAATGTATTGATTAGTCAAAAAGAGATTGGTGGCTGGGAGAAAAACAAACCTTATCATCATGAATTTACTGAATCAGAAAAAGCCCATTATATAAAAGACAAAAATGAAATCGGCGCTACATTCGATAATGGTGCAACCATTACCGAACTCAGATTTCTGGCTAAAATGTATACTCAAACAAAAGATGAACGCTATAAACAAGCATTTGAGAAAGGGTTGAATTATATTTTTATTTCGCAGTATGCAAATGGTGGTTGGCCACAGTTTTTTCCGGTTCGTAAAGGAAGCGTATCCTATTCGGGTCATATTACTTACAACGACAATGCAATGGTTAATACTATGGAATTACTAAAAATGGTATATTCTGATGATAAAGAATTTAAAACACTTCAACTAACTACAGAAGAAAAAACAAAAGCAAAAAAAGCCTTTGAGAAAGGAATAGAGTGTTTCCTGAAAACACAAATTATTGTTGATGGAAAACCAACTGTCTGGTGTGCTCAACACGATGAAGTAACCCTTGCTCCTGCAAAAGCCAGAAGTTATGAACTCGCCTCTTTTAGTGGTGCCGAATCCGTTGGAATTTTGTTGATGTTAATGGAAATTGAAAAACCGTCAAAAGAAATTATTGCTTCGGTGAATGGGGCTATCAAATGGTTTGAAATTCATAAAGTTGAGGGAATAAAATTAGACACAGAAATACAAGCTGATGGGATGAGAAACAGAATTGTAGTTGAAGATAAAAATGCACCTGCAATATGGGCTCGGTTCTACGATTTGGAAACTCAAAAACCTTTCTTTTGCGATCGTGATGGCGTTAAGAAAAACACATTTGCCGAAATGGGGTACAACCGTAGAAATGGTTACAGCTGGTATACATATTCTCCGAAAAAAGCCTTGCAAAAATACCCTGAATGGCTGACAAATAATAAATTAATAAAAAAATAAAATCTAACATATAAATTCAATTATCATGAAAAAGTATTTTCTAATATCACTAGTCATTTTAATGACGGTATCAACATCCTGGTCACAACAACTAGCGTTCCCTACTGCCGAAGGTTATGGTAAATATACCGTTGGCGGCCGTGGCGGAGAAGTTATTGAAGTAACCAATTTAAACGATAGTGGAGAAGGCAGTTTAAGAGCCGCCGTTGAAGCCAAAGGACCACGAACTGTAGTGTTTAGAGTGTCTGGTACTATCAATCTTGAAAAGTCATTATCAATTAAAAATCCATTTATAACCATTGCAGGTCAAACTGCACCAGGTGATGGGATTTGTATCAAAAAAAGTCCATTAGTAATTGGCACTGATAATGTGATTGTCAGGTATTTAAGAGTTCGACTGGGAAATGAATCGGGCGATGATGCCGATGCTGTATCGAGCCGGTTTACTAAACACATAATTTTAGACCATATTTCGGCAAGTTGGAGTGTGGATGAAACCATGTCAGTTTATCACAATGATAGTATAACTATTCAATGGTGTATCATTTCAGAAAGCATGTTTAACTCAAACCATGTGAAGGGAGCTCACGGTTTTGGTGGCATCTGGGGATCGAATTATGGTACATATCACCACAATCTTATTGCTGATCACGGTAGCCGTAATCCTCGTATGGCTTCTGGTTCAGGTTTCATGGATTACAGAAATAATGTAATCTATAATTGGGGGTATAATAGCTGTTATGGAGGCGAGAATCAACAAGTTGGCACTCCAAGGTTTAATTTTTCGAAATTCAATATTGTAGCCAATTATTACAAACCGGGACCTGCAACACAAACCGGAAATGTATCTTATCGTATTTGCAACCCAGCCATGCGCAACAACGAAACTTCAGACTTTGGCAAATGGTATGTTGCTGAGAATGTAGTTGTAGGTAATGAAAAAGTTACTGCCGATAATTGGGATGGTGGCGTTCAACCTTCAGGAGGCGACAAAAATCTTCCTTTTGTAAAAATGGAAAAACCATGGGAAGCAATGCCTATCAACCAACAAACAGCCGAAAAAGCCTATGAATTAGTACTTCAAAATGCCGGAGCTACATTGCCAAAAAGAGATATTGTTGACACCCGTATTGTTAATGATGCTAGAACTGGGGTTGCTACTTTCGAAGGTGCTTCCTATAAAAAAACGAAAAAGGTTGCTGATGAATCTGTGAAAACAGGCATCATTGATTCTCAAAATGATGTTGGTGGTTGGCCGGAATTAAAAAGTATCCCTGCTCCCATTGATACCGATCACGATGGAATGCCTGATGCTTGGGAAAAAGCAAATAAACTTGACCCTAAAAATGCTGATGACAGAAATAAAATTGGAGTTGATGGGTACACTATGTTGGAAAAATACCTGAATAATATCAACTAATAAAAGCAACAATTTATTTCCTTTTAAAATAAACTACAATCTAAATCTCACTAACTTTTAATTAAAAGAAATGAAAAAATATATTTTATCACTTGGACTTTTAATGTTTTTTTCTACTTCATGGGCTCAACAATTAGCATTCCCTACTGCCGAAGGTTATGGTAAATATACTGTTGGAGGACGAAATGGAATCGTATATGAAGTAACAAATCTCAATGATTCTGGCGAAGGTAGTCTTCGTGCCGCTGTTGAAGCCAAAGGATCAAGAACGGTTGTGTTTCGTGTTTCAGGGAATATTGAGCTCAGTAGCGATTTACGGATCAATAACCCTTATATTACTATTGCAGGTCAAACTGCACCGGGAGATGGTATTTGTATTAAAAAATACCCACTCATGATTAATGCCGATGAGGTAATCATTCGTTATATCAGGGTACGATTTGGTGACGAAGCTCTAAAGGATGCCGATGCCGTTTCAAGTAGGTTTGTAAAAAACCTCATATTAGATCATGTTTCTGCAAGTTGGAGTGTCGATGAGGTACTGTCTGTTTATCATGGCGAATACACTACAGTGCAATGGTGTTTAATTGCAGAAAGTATGTTCGATTCCAATCATCCTACAAAAGGGAATCATGGATTTGGAGGTATTTGGGGATCTAATTATAGTACTTACCACCATAACCTGATTGCAAATAATTCCAACCGAAATATTCGCTTCGCCTCAGGATGTGGCAATACCGACTATCGTAATAACGTCATATACAATTGGGGTTTTGAGTCTGCTTACGGTGCGGAATCTATACAGAAGGGTAATGATAAATTCAATTTCTCCAATGTTAATATGGTGGCCAATTACTACAAACCAGGACCTGCAACTCAACCGGGAAGATTATCTCATCAAATTGCAGCGCCTTGGTCACGTAATGGCAATAGTGATTATGGTAAATGGTATATCGCAGAGAATGTTATGGTTGGTAGTCAGGAAGTAACCAACGATAATTGGAAGGGAGTTGTTCCAGCTTTAACAGCTATTCAAGGTGTTCAGGAAGCTAATCCATGTAACATAGAAGCAATTCCAAGCTTAAAACTTGATAAACCCTGGCCTGCAATGTCATTCAATCAACAAACTGCAGAACAAGCCTATGCTTCCGTACTCAACAATGTAGGAGCTAACTTACCTAAAAGAGATGCTGTTGACCTTCGTATTATCAACGAAACCCGAACCGGCATTGCAACTTTTGAAGGCAAATCTTACGAAAAGTTTTACGAGGTTGCCGATAAATCTAAAAAATGTGGAATCATCGATTCTCAAAATGATGTTGGTGGCTGGCCTGAATTAAAAAGCACCCCCGCTCCCATTGATACCGACCATGATGGAATGCCTGATGCTTGGGAAAAAGCAAATAAACTTGACCCTAAAAATGCAGAGGATAGAAATAAAGTGGGGAAAGATGGATACACCATGTTAGAAAAATACCTGAATAGTATAAATTAAATACATTTTATTATGAAAAAATACCTTATTATTTTATTAGTTAGTTCATTGATTATAAGCACTTCATGGGCTCAACAACTTGCGTTCCCAACTGCAGAAGGATACGGAAAATACACCGTAGGAGGACGTGGTGGAGTAGTTTTAGAAGTTACCAATTTAAATGATAGCGGAGAAGGTAGCCTTCGCGCTGCATTGGAAACTAAAGGCCCACGAACTGTCGTATTTAGAGTCTCAGGAACGATTACAGGCAATTTTTCTATCAAAAACGACAGTATTACTATTGCCGGACAAACAGCACCCGGGGATGGTATATGTATTAAAGGAAACCTTTCTACTGGGGCCAACAATATAATTATTAGGTATATTCGTGTAAGGTTTGACCCTTCCACAGGTGCAAATGACGGAATGGGTGGCAGGTATCATAAAAATATTATCTTCGATCATGTTTCAGTTAGTTGGAGTACCGATGAAACCTTGACACTCTACCATAATGAGAACACAACCGTTCAATGGAGCATTATTGCAGAAGCGTGCCCCAAAGGCACCACCAATGAACATCGATTTGGTGGTATATGGGGCAATAACTACGGCACATGGCATCATAATTTGATTGCACATAACGCTAGTCGAAACCCACGCTGGGCTTCAGGTTGTGGATATAACGATTACAGAAACAATGTAATTTATAACTGGGAATATGCAAGTAGCTATGGTGGGGAAGCACGTCAGAAAGGTGACAGACGTACACCAAAAATTGAACATTCTACTATTAACATGATTGCCAATTATTATAAGCCGGGACCTGCTACTCAATCAAAAGTGAGGAGTTGCATTGTTGCTCCTTCAACGCGTAATGAAGATGCTGACGCCGGTCAATGGTGGGTTTCCGATAATTTTGTAGAGGAAAGCCCTGAGGTTACTGCTAATAACTTGTTGGGTGTAACAAAAACAAGTTCAGCATACAGACTCAACGAACCTTGGCAAGCAATGAAAATTAATCAGCAAACAGCTCAAGAAGCCTATCAATATGTTCTCGACCATGCAGGTTGTTCTTTACCTAATCGCGATAAAGTGGATATTGATATTATTAACGATGTACGTACAGGTACTGCTCAGTACGGTAAAAATGGCATTATCAATAATCCTAGTGATGTTGGTGGTTGGCCTGAATTAAAAAGCATCCCCGCTCCTATTGATACGGACCATGATGGAATGCCAGATAGTTGGGAAAAAGCAAATAAACTTGATCCTAAAAATGCGGATGACAGAAACAAGATCGGCGCTGATGGATACACCATGCTGGAAAAATACCTGAATAGTATTAAATAATAAAAACAACATATGAAAAAAATTCTTGTATTATTTATTTTGGCATTTTTTATAAATACTTCTTTCAATTTGTTTGCTCAGGCACCCTGGGAACATGGCAAATTAGAAGTAGCTAAAAATAGTCATTTCATTCAACACGCCGATGGTACGCCTTTTCTATGGATAGGAGATACTGGCTGGGGAATGATGCAACAACTCACGCGTGAAGAAGTAGATCTTTACCTTGACAGTCGTCAAAAATTAGGATTTACTGTTATTCAGGCAGTGGCACATTGGTCTCCTCACGGTGGCGGAATGCAACGCAGTCCTGATAATGCAGCCAATGCCTATGGCTTTCGACCATTTACAGGTACCGAAGAAAAACCAAATACTGCTGAACCATTAGTAGTAAAAGGTGGAACACCTGACAAACCAAATGATTATTGGGATCATGTAGATTACTGTATCAATGCCATTAAGAAACGAAATATGTACCTGGCATTATTGCCTTGTTGGGCGAGTCAGTTAATTTCAGGCAAGGGAGAATATACGGTAGAAGAGGCCAAAATTTATGGCGCATTTTTAGGAAATCGCTATAAAAATGAACCGAATATTATTTGGATGCTGGGCGGCGATACCAAAGCTCAATTTAAAGGCTTTGACAAAAACCAAAAGTATGCAGAATTTGATTTCAGATCAGTCTACCGTGCAATGGCAGAAGGAATTGTAAAAGGAGTAACGGGTCAAACTCCGGCCTGGAACCAATCAAGTCCTGCCTGGGATCAGGTTTTTATGACTTATCACCCCGATGGTGATGCCGATTTTAACTCATCCAAATGGTTCCAACAAGATGCCTGGCTCGATGCCAATGGTATTGAAGTCTGGAAAGAAGTAAATGAAGTGTACCGAACTGTTTTAGACGATTATCAACTAGGAGAACCGGTAAAACCAACACTTTTTCTGGAAGGTTCTTATGAATACGGAACCTACCGCCACGAATGTGGTTGGGTAACACCGGTTAGAGTGCGCCGTCAATTTTACCAAACTTTCTTTGCCGGTGGAGCCGGACATACCTATGGAGCCGGACCAATCTGGGCAATGCGTGGCGATGGTGGTGATTATAGCTGTGGATATACTTGGAAAGAAGCACTTAATTTCCCCGGAGCAAAACAGGTTGCTATTATAGGGAAAGATTTTTTATTAAAACACAATTGGTCGCAATGGATTCCAAACGGAAATGTGATTGCTGAAGTTGGTGAAGGTGATAATTTAAAAGTAGCTGTTACAACAGCTAATGGTGAAATGGCTCTGGTTTATTTTTCAGATAATTCCAATACCAGTGTAAAAAACATCTTGAAAAAAGAGGCAGAAGCCTATTGGTTTTATCCACGTGATGGTGAAATTAAAAAAGCAGAAACTTTCAACGTAAACGAAAGTCGCAATATGGTTCCACCTGAAAAATGGGAGGACGCTGTATTAGTCCTTAAAATAAATAATTAAAGAATGAAAACAAATAATTCAAACAAAATTAAATCGATACCTACCATGGAAAAGAAGGATATGTTGAAACAAATCTTCACAACCCTGATTTTTATACTATTCATTGGAGTATTCTCAGGGCAAGCGGCTAACTCACCACTTAAGGGAACTGCTGAAGCAAAAACTTTATTGAAGGATTTCCCTTTTCTGGGAAAACTTTTAACAACAGAAAAACCCTGGGAAATGCAGCCGCAAGTGCTTGCAAGTAGGGTATTCGACCGAATGCCCAACATTGCACAAGGCAATAAAGAATACCCACTTTTGTTTAGCGATCGTAGCGAAGAAAACGGTTGGTCAGGCGAAAAAGTATTCAATTTAGTTGCCTATGAATCTGAATTCTATGCTTTTGATCGGGAATATCCTGTAATGAAGCTCCACATCGGGCGTCCGCTCTTGTTTGATGTACAACATGGACGAGTAGAGGCACTTTCCAAGGCTTCGAAATTAACTTCAAGATTTCCATATCTTGACCCGAAAGTGATACCAGCATTTTTGCAAAAACTGGATAGCATCGTTGACCTATTAGCTCCGTACGGAGCAAGACGATTACCGGGTGATTCTTACCTGGCTTCAAATTATTTATTGCCCAATGGTATTCAAATGACAGTGACCAATTTAACCGGCTCAACCAATGGAACTCCGTATGTAGAAATTGAATTGAGACCGTGGGGTCCGGTGGAGAAATTAGCAGGCAGTCAAACGCTTGCTTTCCCGGAAGCCGAGGGTGCAGGTCGTTATGCTAAGGGTGGTAGAGATGGTAAAGTTTATGTTGTAACTTCGTTGGACGATTACTTATCGGAAGGTCGCCCCGGCAGACCCGAAGGCACTTATGGTCAGGCAAGTGAATATGCCACCACATTGGGTAAAGGAAAATGGATTCCTTATGTTGATGGTTTAGGGAATGCACATCCTGATGAAGGCCGACCATTATTGCCTGGATTTCCTGCACTGCCTGCTGAAAAGTTAATTCACGGTACTTTGCGTGAAGCTGTGGAAGCTGTAGGCCCACGTTATATTGTTTTTGCTGTTTCAGGAACTATCAACCTGAAAGCGCCTCTTGAAATCAACAATCCATACATTACCATTGCCGGACAAACAGCTCCGGGAGAAGGAATTCAAATCAGAAATTTTGGAATTAAAGTGGAAACACACGATGTAATTCTGCGGTATTTACGCATTCGTGTAGGAGATATTAAAGGACCGGGGAATCTTAAAAGAGCTTTTGGAGAACAAACCCACGCTTTGGATTTGAACGCCATGAACATTATTGCCGACCATTGCGATATAGCTTATGCCTGCGATCAGGTTTTCAATACTTATGGCCAATTTCAACGGGAAGCAACTACTTTACAGTGGTCGTATATATATGGCGCACCCACAGCTTCAACCCATGATAAAGGTGAACATTCAATGATTTCAGTCGGCGTTGGCTGGGGCTGGGTTTCATCGCATCATAACCTGTTGGCGCACGGTCGTGTACGAAATCCGCGTATTGATATGCTCACGTATGATTTCAGGAACAATGTTGTTTACAATTTTGTAGGTACGGGATATGGTTCAGAAAATGATTATCTGCGTCTGAATTATGTGGGTAATACGCTTAAAAAAGGACCCGATTCAAAGGGTAATCCAATGTATGCATGGAGTGAAGAAACTAAATATGCACAATGGTATGAACGAGACAATAAATTGCCCGACGATTTTAAAAGTGTATTCGGAAAGTCGGATGTAGCAGTTATCAGCGCACCAATTCCTGCAATACCAGTGGTTACCCAGCCAGCTGACGAAGCTTATAAGTTGGTGATTGAAAATGGTGGTGCAACCAAACCGGTCAGAGATGCAATAACATCTTACGTGTCGCAAACGGTAAAAGATGGTACCGGTTTTATCCCACATACTGCATCCGACTGGCCACTTGGCGGTTTTGCAAAGTATCCGAAAGCAAAGGCACAAGTCGACAAAAATGAAAATGGTATTCCTGACGATTGGGAAATAAGTCACGGACTTGACCTGAACAAAACAAAAGCAACCGGGCACGATTTGGATTCGAAATACGAGAATATTGAAGTTTATATGAATTCCATATAATATTAGTTGATAAGATACAGAAGATAAATACTTTATCAAATTGGACTTTTTAAAATAAAATACTTAATAACACTTAAATTAAAATTAACACGTATATCATGATTTTTTTAAGACGAAACTTCATTTTATTTATACTAATGCTCTCAGCAATAGTATTACATGCACAAGAAAAAACGCCTAAATGGGGAATATTTGAATTAACCCTGCAGGGCAATAGTTCGGGTAATCCGTTTATCGACACAAAATTATCGGCCGAATTCAAACACGGAAATAAAGTGTATCGCCCCGAAGGTTTTTACGACGGGAACGGTGTATTTAAAATACGTTTTATGCCAAATGAAGAAGGCGTCTGGACTTATGTTACGAACAGTAACGACAAAAAACTCAACAATAAAAAAGGCAAATTCATTTGTACTGCAGCTTTACCTAATGTGCATGGACCGGTAAGGGTAAGTCACAAGTATCATTTTGCATACGAAGATAGTACAAACTATACCCCTTTTGGAACAACCATTTACGAATGGTCGTTTCGCGGAAAAGAAAACAGGGCACAAACTATCGAAACTTTGAAAACTTCGCCATTTAATAAAGTGCGTATGTTGGCTATTCCTCCGTACAAAAAAAATTACGTGGAAGGTCCTGACAAATTAACCTTATTCCCTTTTGTTGGTACTGATAAAACTAATTTTGATTTCACACGCTTTAATCCTGAGTATTTTAAAATTCTGGAAGAAGACATCAAAAGTCTGTCGGAAATTGGAATTGAAGCCGATTTCATTCTTTTTCGCCCTTACGATAAAGGCAAATGGGGATTTGATATGATGGCAGACTCCACAAATATTATGTATATAAAATATATGGTAGCCCGTTTTGCAGCTTATCATAACATTTGGTGGAGCATGTGCAACGAGAACAGTTTTATCAAGCATTTAACCGACGAAGACTGGGATCGATATTTTCAGGCAGTACAAAAAGCCGATCCGTACAGTCATTTATTATCCATACACAATGCCGACCGTTTATACGATTATACCAAACCATGGGTTACACATGTAAGTTATCAATATTATAATGTGGTAAAAAGTCCCTGGGGCACATCATTGTTGAGCGATATTTACAGAAAACCCATTGTTAATGATGAAATCAATTACGAAGGAAATAGTGGTAGTCGATGGGGGCAACTTACCGGCGAAGAAATGACTTTCCGCTTTTGGAATGCCTATATCGGTTGTGGTTTTGCAACTCATGGCGAAACAACTCCCACCGGCTGGATAAGTGGTGGTGGCAAGTTGGAAGGAGAAAGTCCGGCAAGGATAGCCTTTCTGCGGAAAATATTAGAAGACGGCCCAAAAGGAGGACTGGAGCCAATAGATAAATATTATACTCCAAATTTTGCAGGAAAATACGGCGAATATTATCTGATTTATTTTGGTAAAGAAACGCCTACAGAGTGGAAATTTAAATTGCCAAAATCGATGTTAGCTACCGGCATGAAATTTAAAGTTGATGTGATTGACACCTGGAATATGACCATAACTCCGGTTGATAAATCTTTTGAAATACAGGCACTGGATAATTATTCATATATTGATAAACAAAAGCAAAGTATTACACTTTCAGGTAAACCGTATATGGCATTAAGAATAATAAAGATAGGTGATGAAACTGAAACTCAGAAAGCAAATAAAACTAAAATTAATGAATTGGAATAGAAATGTTTAGTAAAAACTATAAATAAAAATAGATATTACCCTTTTGAAATACATTAAAATTCAAACAAATAAAATCATAAAATCATTCATGAAAAACTTAATTCATTATTCAGACCGAACATCTAATAAAAAGAAATTGGGTGCGTTTCTAAATCAATGCAAAACAGCACTATTTTTACTTTTAGTTTTGCTATTCAGCACTAACTCGAATGCTCAGGAAAGAAAAGTTGAACGATTCCCTGTATACGAAGTAGCCTACGAATATCCGTCAGTTGATAGTATAAAGATCATATTAAACCGTGTACGTAATTATTATTTGTCAACCAGCAAACTAATTATTATGGATAAGGAAACCGGCAAAGAAATTACCGATTTTTCGAAACCGAATAAAAACGCTATTGTTGCACCGGGTTTTGCCGGAGAATGGGGCTACACCAACGGCGTAGTACTTTCAGCTTTCGAATATATCAATGATGTAACTGGTGATCCAAGCTATTTGGCAAACGATACCAAGTTCTTTGATTTAATGGTAAATACTGCACCTTATTTTGAAAAAAACAGAGAAAAATTTGGCGAAAAAGCAAGTAATGGTTGGGGTAGATATCCTGATTTTGAAGCGTTGGATGACTGCGGATCCATCTCCGCTGCTATGATAAAAACCTACCTAAAAAACAAAAACAAAAACTATCTGAAAGTAATTAATACTACTGCCGATTTTATATCCAACAAACAGTTTCGGTTGGATGATGGAACACTGGCACGTCATCGTCCCCAATACCAATCTATTTGGGCTGACGACATTTACATGAGCGTCCCTTTTTTGGTAAACATGGGCGTGCTTACGGGCGATAAAAAATACTTTGATGATGCCATAAAACAAATTTTGCAAATGGCCGACCGTCTTTACATTCCTGAAAAAGAGATTTTTGACCATGGCTGGAATGTGACTTCAGGCGATTACGACCCACGTTTCTTTTGGGGACGTGCAAATGGCTGGACACTCATGTCGATGGTTGAAGTGCTCGAAGTTGTTCCGGAAGGTTACCCTGGCCGCGATAAAGTTTTACACCTCTACCGATCAATGATACGCAGTTTAGCTAATCTACAGGATGGCAGCGGTTTTTGGCATAACCTGTTAGATAAAAATGACACTTATCTTGAAACCTCATGTACTGCCATGTTTACTTTTGCCATTGCTAAAGGTATTAATGAAGGCTGGATAAATCATGTGTATGGTCCTGTGGCACTAACAGGCTGGAATGCGCTTCAAACAGTTATTTACAAAGACGGTGCTGTGGATGGCACTTGCGAAGGAACAACTTTTGCACACGATAATACGTATTATTACCATCGACCAAAAAGTATTATGGCTACACATGGTTACGGACCTGTTTTATACGCCGGTGCTGAAATGATACGTCTATTGCAAAACGATAAAATAGCGGTATCCAAAGCCAAACCGAATTCTACAAATAGCACTTTTCATTATACTTTAAAAAGCGAATGGACTAAAAAATAAACTAAATTTTCAGCTGGTTTTTCGCTTAAACTATTGATGTCTTTGACATTAATAATGAATTTTATGTCCAAATACTAACAAATTATTAATACAACAATAAAGATTTTAATCAGCATTTATACTATTATTTCTAATTAAAAAAATGTGAAAAAATCCTTTTTATATACATTACTTTTATTTATTTCTATTACTTCATATTCAAGAAACAAGGCTCCAATTGAAACAAATGTTGATCGAAAAATTCAGATTTACCTGGATTGTGATGATTGTAACTCTTCATTCTTTACAAGAAATCTTAATTATGTTGATATTGTAAGGGACGCCAAACTTGCCGATGTGCATATTTTTGGAACAAAGCAAAAAACGGCAAGCAATAGTATTGAATATGGCATGAATTTTATTGGATTTAATCGGTATGCTGATCTTCATTATAATTTAAAAACTTTTTCGCCTCAGGATGAAACTGAAATGCTGAAATGGGAAAGATTGTTGAAAATTATAAATATTGGACTTCTACCCCATTTGTCAAGAACACCTGAAATTAGCGAAATAAATATTAGTCATTCGGTTGATACTATGGTTACACAAAAAAAGTGAACATAGTTCCCTGGAATTATTGGATTTTTCGGGTTGAATTAGGCTCTGATTTTGAAGGTGAGGAAAGCAAACAAGAATATTCGTTGAAAAGTTCGTTTAAAACTGATTGGATAACGGAGACATTAAAATTTAAGTCAACACTTTCTTATGATATTAACAATGAAACTTATAAAGATAATAATGAGATAATTACAAGCAAAAAAAAAGAAGCCGAATTGAACACCAGACTGATTTATTCTTTGAATCCAAGATGGTTTGTGGGATTATTTGGAGAACTTTCAAGATCTTCTTATCCCAATTTAAATTCAGCCATGTATCTGGGACCTGCTATTGAGTATAATATTTTCCCTTTGGGATAAATCTGACAAAAAGGTCTTTACAATTGCATATCATTTGAGAGCATATTATTATAATTATAACCAATTAACCATATACAATAAATTAGATGAATGGAAAACAACCGAATCTTTAAAATTATCTTTATTAATGCGGCAGCCTTGGGGCGAAATTGAAAATACACTCGAAGGAGCACATTATTTAGACGACTTCTCAAAAAACAAATTATCGTTTGAATCTAATTTTTCAATTAATGTAGCAAAAGGCTTGTCAGTTTTTATGGAATTAGATGCTCAGTTATTAAACAATCAATTATATCTTCCTGCAGGGGAAGCTTCAAGAGAGGAGATTCTATTGCAACAAAGAAAATTGGCTACAAATTTTGAAATCTCAGGGAACTTTGGTATCCGATTTACTTTTGGTTCAAAATACAATAACATTGTCAATCAAAGACTTTAAGTTTTACTGTTGCTAATTACTTTATTTATCTTGAGATTATGATTATTTTATGATTGTAATGGTTATTATTTTATTAGGATCAGGATGTTTCTTATACAAATTTTTCAACACAATATTATGAATAAATACTTTTTTTCAGCACTTGCACTTTTACTGTCATTAACTACTTCATGATCGCAACAACTAGCATTTCCGGGGGCAGAAGGATTCGGCGCATACTCCAAAGGGGGGCGTGGCGGACAAATTGTTGAAGTAACAAACTTACAAGACGATGAAATGGGCTTAATTCCCGGAAGCTTACGATGGGCATTTAAAAAAAGTGAATCTGAACCAACAACCATTGTATTTCGGATTTCAGGAGTTATCCATTTGGTTACCGATTTGAGAGGGAAGTTTACAAAAGGCTTGACTTTAGCCGGACAAACTGCTCCCGGCGATGGTATTTGTATACGTGGGAGTAAAGTAAACTTCGGCGGAAGTTCAAATTTAATAATCCGACACCTACGCTTCCGTATTGGTTTGAATGACGATGGTAGTTTTGTAAAAGGAGGTTCAATAGGACTTGAAAATGCCAACAATGTCATTATTGACCATTGTACTTTTGGGTGGTCGGGCGAAGAAAACATGACCATGTATGATAATGATTTCACCACAGTTCAATGGTGCATCATCCATGAGGGACTTTACGCGTCGGGGCATGCAAAAGGAGCACGCAGCTTTGGGGTTCAGTGGGGAGGTCAAAATGCGACTTATCATCACAATTTATTAGCACATAACAATAATCGAAGCCCACGATTCAACGGCAGTAAACACCACGATATTAATGTTGTATACGAGTATGTAAACAATGTCAATTATAATTGGGGCAGAGCTACTTCTGCCTATGGAGCCTACATTGAGATTCCAAACGGAACGTATGATTGTAACTTTATAAATAACTATTACAAGCCTGGTCCGGCCAGACCGGGTGATATGCCTTCATTTTTTGCTAATTCATTGCATCACTCCATACAAGGCGACTCAATAATGGCAAAATGGTATATGAATGGGAATATTATGGAGGGTTCTGCAAATAAAGCTCTGAATAAGGATAACTCACTTGGGCTTAATGCAGAAATGTATAAACCGGCAGGGGTTCAAAAATCGGCTTTAATCTCCTTAAAACCTTTTATTATTCCACATAAACTTAATATTGAAACAGCCGAGAATGCTTATAAAAGTGTGTTGGCGGGTGCAGGTGCATTTCCAAGAGATGTTGTAGATAAACGCATTGTACTTGAAGTACGTACTGGAACTGCAACAGGAAAAGGTACAACAGCAAAATATCACGAAAAAAATGAAGCCACATTAGTGGATAATCCATATTATGGAGTTGCCAAAGGAATCATTGATAATCCTGTTATGGCGTTCGGAGAAAACGCATATCCTGAATATAAAACATTTAATGTACCAACAGATTCTGATCATGACGGTATGCCTGACGAATGGGAAAAGAAAAATGGACTCGATCCAAACAATGCAGAGGACAGAAATATAGTTGGAAAGGATGGTTACACTATGTTGGAAAAATATTTAAACAGTATAAAATAAAAGACGAGTCTAAAATTCTATCTTTGCTTTCATTGGAATAACTTAAATTTGAAAAAATGAAAATAGTATTGAAATTTTTTATCGTATTGTTCTTATGTGTTCCCCTTAGCACCCGGGGGCAAGTAAAAGCGCAAAAAAGCAAAGCAGCCGGAGTAGTATACAATGTGTATGATTTTGGTGCCAAAGGAGATGGGAAAACAAATGATCAAAAAGCCATCCAGAAAGCAATTGACACTTGTGGAAAAACAGGTGGCACTGTATTGTTGAAAAAAGGAAATTTTCTTACCGGGCAAATTGAATTGGTGAGTAATATCACATTGCAAATTGATACAACAGCAGTAATTTTGGGCATTCAATCCGACAAAGAAGAACATTATCCCCATAAACTGATTGAAACCAACTATCCAAACCGAATGCTCGAAGACTGTCAACGAAGACTGATTTACGGAAATAATATAGAGAATGTTAGCATTACAGGCGGTGGAACCATTAATGGTCAGGGAAGTTACGATCAATGGATGAATGTCAAAAACCTGGGAACGGAAAAAGACCGGCCTTCCATATTTACGATTGTTGGTTCAAAAAATATCTCGGTGTCAAATATAACGTTGCTTTATCCGGCATGCTGGACACAGGTCTATATTGAATGTGACAACGTCCATATTCAAAACATCAAAGTAAATACCGGTGAACTGACTCCCAACCGTGATGGAATTGACATTGTTGACTGCCATAAAGTGTTGATAGAAGATTGTTTTATTCAGTCAGAAGATGATGGTATCTGCTTCAAAAGCGGTAGTGAATATGGTTGTAAGGATGTAGTAGTGAGACGCTGTACTATGGATAAATTAAATGTAATTCCCGGCAATTGCATTAAACTGGGAACGGATGGTTTGGGAAGTTTTATGAATTTCGAGTTTCATGATTTGATATTGAAAAATGCAGTTGCTCAAACAGCCATTGTTATTGAATCTATGGACGGTGCAGTGATAGACAATATCAATGTTTCAAATTGTGACATTACAAATTGCGGACAGGCAATTTTCATTTTGCTGGCCGACCGAAAACGTACCGTTCCTGACCGAAAGCCACGTATTGGAAGTATCTCGAACGTATATTTCAAGAATATTAAAGGTCGAAATTTCACACAGCAATTTCCATCCATCATCACAGGCATTGAGGGTCACAATATTCAAAATATCACTTTCGAGAATTTTGATCTTGTAGTAAAAGGTGGAATAAATTCAGTCGACCAACAAGTGATGGAATATGATGGTACTTATCCCGAAGGCAATAAATTTGGCGAAACCAACGCCCATGCATTTTTTGTTAGGCATGCAGATAAAGTATCTTTTATTAACTGTAAGATTAGTTCGGAATTAAAAGATGCCCGTCCATGGCTGATACATAAAGATGTGAAAACTGTAGAAATCAAATAATAAAGCTATTTACTTAGAAAAGGGACAGAGTCCCGATAATCTTTGTAGAAATAATTAAGCCCCAAAAACCGAGGTGCAGCGCACCGAATTGAAAATCGGCGTAGCCAACTATAAGTTAGGACATATTGCGGATAATCATTATTTTATAAGGGCTATTTATAAAAAACTCTAATACAATGATAGATACCAGCGACGAGCAGTCAGGTTTCGATAGACATATAAAAAACAAATTACAATCAGATGAAAGAGATAATTAAATTTGTAATCATTGGAAGCGGCAATATTGCCAATACCTACGCTAAGGCAATTCAAAAAATTGAAAATGCTGAAGTCGTTGGTATAGTATCGACTAAATTAAATAAATTGGCGAATTTTAGTCATCTTCCATCATTTCATAACTTACTTGAAATTGATCTGGATTTTGATGCCATCATTATTTGTACCCCAAATGGATATCATCACCTCAGTGCTATAGAAGCTGCCTCGTTAGGCAAACATGTACTCTGCGAAAAGCCCATTGGTATAACCTTAGAGTCTATCGATAAAATGATTGACGCTTGTAAAGAAAACAAGGTGAAATTGGGTGTTGCCTATCAGCGAAGGTTTAGCTCGGATAATCCGATTGTCAAGAAATTAATTGATGAAAAGAAGCTGGGAAAGATTTTTTCGGTTGATTTAGCCGTTAAAAATTATCGGGATGATAATTATTACAATTCAGCTGCTTATCGGGGAACTTATGAAATTGACGGTGGTGGTCCATTTATTCAACAAGCTTCGCATTATATCGATTTATATTACTGGTTTTTTGGAAAACCAACCCGGCTTGTAAGTCAGTTGGCCACTTTTGTTCATAATATTGAAGTTGAAGATCATGGCGCGGCTATATGTCTTCACGATTCAGGTATGATTGGTACTATTACTGCATCGACAGCCACAAAACCCGGATTTCCTGCAAAAATGGAAATTTACAGCAGCAAAGGTTTTCTTATTTTAGAGAATGATGTAATCACACATTGGGACATTGAAGGGGTTGAAAATCCCACCAAACAACAGTCGAAAAAGAACACGCATACAGGAGCTTCTACAGCATCAGTTGAAGATACATCAAATCATGAACTCATACTTAATGACTTTATTGATTCGATAATTACTGGAAAAGACCCTCTGATTACTGGTGAGTCCGCAAGAAACGCGACAGAAATTATCCTGGAAATTTATAAAAATCAGTTTTAATAATTTTATTCGTAAAATAAAGGAACAATATGTCAAATAAAAAAACAAAAAGTAAAGCCCTATTCTCGCTACTGTTTCTATTGATTATACTTTCAGTAAAAATTGATGCCAGCACAAAAAAGATTGTACCTAATCAAATTGAAAATGCTGAAGTAAACAAAACTAACAGCAACATAATTGATATTAATCAAGAAAAAAATATTGTCAATGAGAAAAAAAACACTTCAGAATGGATAATTAAGGGAAGTTCAATCGATTTTATAAACGGACGGCGACCATATAATCTGGATGGACGGGAAATAAATTCAAAACATTTTGTAGTACGAATAACCACACCAGAAAACCCCTTTGAACCGCACAAACATAAGCAGTCTGAATTGTGGTTTATTATTGAAGGCAAAGGAAAAGTACTACTTAACGGTAAAGAATATGATGTGGAAAAAAACGACCTGATTATCCTCGATCCTTGGGTAGAACATAGGCTCACTACTACTAGTCAGTTGACTTGGATTTGCCTTGGCTAGATAAATTTTCGGTATAGTACATCGATAGAACTTTTATTATAATAATTTCTTGCATAAAACAATTCAAATAAGGTACAAAACCATATAAAAAACAGATGAAAAAACACTTTTTATTATTACTCGTAATCGTATTGTTTACTAATACATCAATATCTCAACAACTTGCATTTCCGGGAGCTGAAGGTTTCGGTGCTTATTCCATTGGCGGACGTGGCGGGCAGGTAATTTTTGTTACTAATCTGAATGATCAGGGTCCGGGTAGTTTGCGATGGGCAGTTGAACAAGAAGGTCCGCGTACCGTTGTGTTTGCTGTATCTGGAACCATTGAACTCAAGAAAAGGCTTGATATTGAGCATCCTTATATAACCGTTGCCGGGCAAACAGCACATGGTGATGGAATTTGCCTTAAAGGCGAAACAGTAAAGATTTTAACACACGATGTAATTATTCGTTACCTACGCGTTCGAGTTGGTGATGCTAAATTTAATGTGAGAGGCTCCAACCAAGGGAAAGATGCCATCGATATATCGGTTGGTGAGGATATTATTGTTGATCATTGTTCTGCTAGCTGGAGTTTAGATGAAGCTCTGTCTGCTTCAACCAAAAATCCAACTCTTACCCGAGTAACAGTTCAATGGTGTTTTATTACCGAAGGTTTGAATGTCGATCACCATGGTTTTGGTTCATTAATTCGCGGAACAGGCGGTGCAAAATACAGTTATCTGCATAATCTCTATGCACATAATTACGGTCGCAATCCACGCCCGGGAAACTACAATGTAAATCCCTACGACAAAGATCCCCTAGGATTGTTGTTGGATTTCAGGAACAATGTGATTTACAACTGGGGTGGAGAACACGCAGGATACAATAATGACTCAATAAGTGTTACCCGTTTAAATTATGTAGGAAACTACCTGATTTCCGGAGCAGATTCGAAAGCAACCGGAATTGCTTATTCTACCGGTTCTGCCTTTGATCGCTCGTATTTCGAAGCTAATTACTACGACGAAAAACTACCTACCAATCAATGGTCTTTAGTAAAATTCCGTAAAAACTGGACCGAAAAAAATATTCAGAATTTTAAGCTGTCAGTTCCCTTCGAAACTGGACCGGTGAAAACAGAAGATGCACAAGTAGCCTATCAACAGGTTCTGAATAATGGTGGAGCCACCTTGCCCAAACGCGATGCGGTTGATAGTAGAATAGTGAACGGTGTAAAAACCCGAACCGGGCGGATTATTAAAAGTCAGGACGATGTGGGTGGCTGGCCGGAATTGAAAAATGCCCCCGCTCCTACTGATTCCGACCAAGATGGCATGCCTGATACTTGGGAAATTAAAAACAATCTTAATCCAAGAAATGCTGATGACAGAAATAAAATTGGAACAAATGGATACAGCATGTTAGAAAAATATTTAAATACTATAAAATAAAAATAATATGAAAAAAGAATTAAATTTATTAGCGATTTGCATTTTAGGTTTGGTAATGACGACCAATGCACAATATCCAAAAATACCTGAAGATGTAGGTATAG
The DNA here is from genome assembly GCA_028692715.1 of Paludibacter sp. Lineage (GTDB taxonomy): Bacteria > Bacteroidota > Bacteroidia > Bacteroidales > Paludibacteraceae > Paludibacter. Next base: position 114,923 of record JAQUWU010000006.1, read on the forward strand.
CCTCAAAACAATTATTGAAAAAGGCAGATAGTTTATCAAACCTGGCTTGGGAGAAAGCTTTACCAACAATCGAAAAAGAAGCTCGTGAAGGAAGACCTTATAATCCATGGGCAGCCCGACCATTCGATTTACCACAAGCTGAAATTCCAGCTTTCCCCGGAGCTGAGGGAGGTGGAATGTTTACTTTTGGCGGACGTGGCGGTAAAGTGATTACCGTAACAAGCCTCGAAGACAATGGTCCCGGGACTTTAAGAGAAGCTTGCGAGACAGGTGGTGCAAGAATCATAGTTTTTAATGTGGCTGGAATAATCAGATTAAAATCTCCACTGTCAGTTCGTGCTCCTTATGTAACTATTGCCGGACAAACTGCGCCCGGAGACGGTATTTGCATTGCTGGTGAAAGCTTTTGGATTGACACACACGATGTAATTATCAGACACATGCGTTTTCGCCGTGGAGAGACATGGGTTGGACGACGTGACGATGCAATTGGAGGTAATGGTATTGGAAATATTATGTTCGATCATATTTCAGCAAGTTGGGGACTTGATGAAAATATGTCGATGTACCGTCATATGTATTTGAAAGATCCACGCACGGCTCCGGTTAAATTAGGAACTGTAAACATTACTATTCAAAATTCAATATTTTCGGAGGCTTTAGATACTTGGAATCACTCATTCGGAAGTACCCTTGGAGGAGAAAATTGCTCTTTTATTCGAAACCTGTGGGCCAACAATGCCGGTAGAAACCCATCCATAGGTTGGAATGGCATCTTTAACTTCACCAACAATGTAGTATTCAACTGGGTTCACCGTAGTATCGATGGCGGAGACCATACTGCATCTTATAATATCATTAATAACTACTTTAAGCCAGGGCCTTTAACACCACTCAATAAATCTGTAAGCCATAGAATATTAAAACCGGAGTCGAGATACACTTTTAATGGAAAAAAAGTATATGGAATGGTGTATGTAAATGGTAACGTAATTGAAGGAAATAATAAAGTCACAAAGAACAACTGGGATGGTGGTGTTCAGATTGAAAACATGGATGATGCAGGTGAATTTACTCGATCTATCAAATTAGAAAAACCTGCTACAATGCCATACATGACCATAATATCTGCAGAAAAAGCTTATGATTTTGTAGTAGAGAATGCAGGTGCAACACTTCCAAAGCGCGATGCAGTTGACTTACGCATAAGTCGCACTGTTAAAACAGGTGTACCTGAATACGTTGAAGGGGTTGACAACTCAGATGTACCTAAATTTAAATACCGCAGCTTACCAGAGGATTCGTATAAAAAAGGAATCATAACCGATATTAGACAAGTGGGTGGTTATCCAGAATACAAAGGTGAGTCGTATGTTGATACAGACAAAGACGGAATGCCCGATGCATGGGAGAAAAAGTATGCCAAACTAGGATTGGATCCAAATAATCCTAATGATGCTAATCTGGATTGTAATGGTGATGGCTATACTAATATTGAAAAGTACATCAACGGCATTAATCCAACAAAAAAAGTAGATTGGAAAGACCTGAAAAAAAACGAGGATACACTCAGTAAAAAAGGTGGTTTGTAATTATACAAAATAGCAATAAACAATTGTTTTTTTTATGTGATACATTTATTTAAATGATAATACATTTTAAATCATGGAAAGGATTTTGAAATTTACAAAACAAAGGCAAGTCATCGCTTTAATAGTTGTTACGTTGACATTTGCTACAACATTGTTTTCGCAGTCCAAGGCTGGCAAAAATGGCGACGGCAAGGTGACCATTTCTGGTGAGCTTCGTCAGTGGCATGATGTCACGCTTGACCTTTCTGGTCCATTTTGCAACGAAATGGACAAAACTCCAAATCCTTTTACCGATTATCGGTTCGACATAATTTTCGAACATGAATCAGGCACACCCAACTATACCGTTCCCGGCTATTTTGCTGCCGACGGCAATGCTGCCGAATCGGGAGCTCAATCGGGTAAAGTCTGGCGTGCTCATTTATCTCCCGATAGAACTGGTAAATGGACGTACCGCATTTTGTTTGTCAGTGGCCCGGGAGTTGCCGTTTCAGATTTTCCCGGTAAAAGCCTTGCGCCATTCAATGGGCTTACAGGATCATTTGAAGTTAAACCAAGCGACAAAACAGGTCGTGACTTCCGTGGAAAAGGGCGCTTGCAATATGTAGGGCGTCATTACTTACAATTTGCCGGCAACGGTGAATATTTTCTTAAAGCTGGTCCTGATTCTCCCGAAACTCTATTAGGGTCGGTTGACTTTGACAATACTATAGCTGGAAAAGAAAAAGTTCCATTAAAAACCTGGGATAAACATGTAAAAGACTGGAAGAATAATGATCCGGTTTGGCACGGAAATAGAGGCAAAGGTCTGATTGGTGCACTCAATTATTTAGCAGCTAAAGGTGTTAATTCAATTTCTTTTATTCCCTACAATGCCGGTGGTGATGGTGATAATGTATGGCCTTTTGTTGAGCGTAATGATAAATTTCATTATGACTGCTCAAAACTCGACCAGTGGGGAATTGTATTTTCCTATGCCCAAAAGCTTGGACTGCATCTACATTTTAAATTGCAGGAAACTGAAAATGATGACAACAGAAAACGTAGTGGCGCACAAATAATTGATATCCCACTAAAACAAGGTGAAGTGGTTGCTGTTCCTGAAGCGCTTGATGGTGGAGCAACAGGTCCGGAACGCAAACTTTATCTGCGCGAACTGATAGCCCGCTATGGTCAAAATTTGGCATTGAACTGGAATCTGGGTGAAGAAAATACGCAGACTCCGGAAGAGCAACGTGCCATGGCTTTATACATTCACAAAACAGATCCATATCCCCACAATATCGTCATCCATTCTTACCCAAATATGCAGGATCGAGTTTATCCACCGCTTCTTGGAAACGGTTCAGCATTAACCGGTGCTTCGCTTCAAAATATGTGGAATGAAACACATGCAAAAACATTGCAATGGGTAAAAGCATCTGATAATGCAGGTAAACCATGGGTAGTTGCCAACGATGAACAAGGGTCGGCAAGCCTAGGTGTACCTCCTGATCCTAATTACGATGGATTCAGCGGCACTGCCGGTGAAGGCAATGAAGCTTACGATTTGAATGACATTCGTCGCTGTACCTTGTGGGGCAACCTCATGGCAGGTGGTGCCGGCGTGGAGTATTATTTCGGATATAAACTTACTCAAAACGACATTATTGCCGAAGATTTTCGCAGTCGCGATAAATCATGGGATTATTGCCGCATTGCTCTCGATTTTTTCAAAGAAAAAAATATCCCATTCTGGGGAATGAAAAATGAAGACGAGTTGGTCGGAAACTATGCGTATGACAATTCACTTTATTGTTTTGCCAGTCGGAGTGAACTCTACTTGGTTTATCTTCCACATGGCGGTAAAGCAACACTTGATATGACCTTGGCTGCCGGTGAATTTTCAGTTTCATGGTTTAACCCACGCGAAGGTGGCGCACTTATATCAAAAGAAACGATTGGTGGTGGCATGCCGGTTGTGCTCACCGCACCATCCGAAAAAGATGATTGGCTTGCTGTTGTAAAGCGCAGGTAATTTTGAGTTTTAACTCTTAATTTCAATTATATTTGATAGTATTAAAATGAAGCCATAAACCCTCACAATGGGGTTTATGGCTTTCCTGTCGATAGATATGGTTATATCAATTTATAATTCAAGAATCTTGAATGTTTATTAGAGATTATACAAACATATAATCATTATCAATGAGCAAAAGTAGGCATTTCGGTTACAATTCCTCCAATATTTACATTTTCGAGTTGTATATTTTCGACATTATTAAAGCTAACGCCTATGGGTGTTGATTCTATCATAACATTCGAAAATTTAATATCATGAATTTTTTTATCCGAAAATCCCTGAATTACTAAACCGGCATGGTTTGCTTTTTTACAGATTAAACCATCAACATAAACCCGATGAATATCTGTCACAAATCCTTTACCTTCACCATGATAAAAGGAAGTGGCATAAAAAACATCTTCCACTTCGTCAAATTTCAAATTATTTATGTAAATATCGGACATATACCCTCCCCTATCCGGATTTGATTTCAAATAAATACCTCTTTTACAATACGTTGAAGTACAATTTTCCACAAACACATTGCGTACACCTGCCGACATTTCGCTGCCGATAACAACTGCGTGCAATCCTTTGAATCTACAATTTCGAATAATAATATTTTCTGAAGGTATAGCAGTACTTCTCCCTTCGTGATCACGTCCAGCTTTTATAGCTACATTGTCATCCCCATTATCAAAATCAACATCTTCAATCAATATATTTTTTGAATATTCGGGATCAATACCATCATTGTTTATATTTTTCGCATTAAAACTAATACCTCTTATGGTAGCATTTTCCGCTTTTAGTAAATGAATACACCAAAAGGGTGAATTGGTGATATGAACTCCTTCAATCAGAATATTTTCACACTCGAAAAGTTGCATTAATTGTGGACGAAGAAAACTACCTTCTCCAAACTTTCTTTCTTCAAGGGCTACATTTGCATAATTCATTTCCCTGCTCTTTGTTTGTGCATTTGTTTGAAATTTCTTCCATTTACTAAAAGTTTCAGAAGCATTCCCATCAATAATCCCCTTTCCTGTAATCGAAATATTTTTCAGTTTATAGCCATAAATTAATGGACTGTAGTTATAAAGGAAAGTTCCTTCCCAACTGGTAAAAACCATTGGTAGATAATCAGTTGGCACTTCGCTGAATTTAAGGCGTGCTCCTTTTTGTAAATCAATATTCAAGTTGCTTACCAAATGTAAAGGACCTTTAATAAAATAGATTCCAGGTGGTACTACTACCTTCAACCCCTTTTTATCTGTACATAGTTGAAAAGCCTTATCAAAAGCCGGTTTACAATTTGTTACTGAATCACCTATTGCACCCAGATTGGTAATAATAATTGAATCGGTAGGGGAAGTGGGAGCTTTAATATGCTTTAATATTGCATTCCGCTTTTTAATTCGAATATCCGTTTTTGCATTTGCCAAACAGATTGAAAATGCTATACCCATAAATAGAGTGAGAATTGTTTTGTAATTATTGAATCCAAAGATATTTCTCATAATTTTGTATTTTTCGTAAAGATATAAAAAGAATTTCAGGTTAAAAAGTAAAAATAATTCATTTTAAATAACAAAATACATCCTGACTCAGTAATATCTTGAAACATTTACAGCCCAAGGTTTTATTTTTCATTATTATCAAGCAAAAAATGAATGTTACTACTATTATAATTATCAACACTAACTTTATAATTTTTTAAAGAAACAATCTGTCAATAAAAAACGTTTTGAAAGCAAATTTATATACATTTTTTTGAGTATTTTTGTCTCTTAATTTTAAATTAAATCATTATGAACATTACCGACCGTTTTCTGAAATATGTAAGCTTCACTACTACTTCAGACGAAAACACAAACATGACACCCAGTACTCCTGGTCAAATGGTATTTGCAAAATACTTAGTTGAAGAACTAAAAAGTATCGGATTAATAGAAGTAGAACTGGACAAAAACGGTTATATAATGGCAACATTACCTTCGAATATCGACAAAGAAGTCCCAACAATTGGTTTTATTTCCCATATGGATACCAGTCCGGATATGACTGCCAAAAATGTAAAACCCCGCATAGTTACAAATTATGACGGCAATGACATTTTGTTAAACGAAGAAAAAATAATTCTTCTTGAAACCGAAAAATATCCTGAAATACTACAATATAAAGGTCAGGACATTATTGTAACTGATGGTACAACCTTGTTAGGCGCAGATGATAAAGCCGGGATAACCGAAATTGTTTCAGCCATGGAATATCTGCTAGCTCATCCCCAAATTAAACATGGTAAAATACGACTTGGATTTACTCCCGACGAGGAAATTGGTCAGGGAGCCGATCATTTTGATGTGGAAAAATTTAATGCCGAATGGTCGTATACCATGGATGGCGGTGAAATTGGAGAATTGGAATTTGAGAATTTCAATGCTGCCGGTGCAAAAGTTCATTTTAATGGGTTGAATGTTCATCCCGGTTACGCCTATCATAAAATGATAAATTCAATGCGCATTGCGCAACAATTTGTAGGCATGCTACCACGCTGGGAAACGCCCGAACACACACAGGATTACGAAGGATATTATCATTTGACGAACGTAGAGGGTACTGTTGAAAAATCGACTCTCAGCTATATTATACGCGACCATGACCATGATCGTTTCGAGCGCAGAAAAAAAGAAATGCAACATTTAGTGAATAAAATAAATGCTGAATATGGTGCAAATACAGCAGAAATTGAAATTCATGATCAATATTACAATATGCGTGAAATGGTAGAACCACAAATGCATATCGTCGATCTGGCTTTTGAAGCTATGGAAGCTGTTGGCGTAAAACCAAATGTAAAACCAATACGCGGTGGAACTGACGGATCACGACTTTCGTATATGGGACTGCTCTGTCCTAATATCTTTGCCGGCGGACATAATTTTCATGGTCGCTTTGAGTTTGTTCCAGTACAATCAATAGAAAAAGCCACAATGGTCATTGTTAAAATAGCAGAACTATTGGCTGCAAAGTGATATTAGTGATTGGTTAATCGGCTGATTCGTTAATTAAGTGATTCGTTATAATTAAATTACAAACAACAATACAAATTAAAAGCCCCTTTAGGGGTTGGAGTCTAATGAAAACAACAGCATTTACAAAAAAACATATTGAATTAGGTGCTAAAATGCACGAGTTTGCCGGCTATAACATGCCGATTGAATACAGTGGAATTACCGATGAACATCTAACTGTTCGTAATGCTGTGGGAGTTTTTGACGTTTCGCACATGGGTGAGTTTTGGGTGAAAGGGCCTAAAGCCTTGTCATTTTTACAAAAAATTACATCAAATGATGTTGCTGCTTTGCCGCTAGGTAAAGCTCAATATTCATGTTTCCCGAATGGGAAAGGTGGAATTGTTGATGACATTTTGGTTTATCATTACGAAAAGGAAAAGTATTTTGTGGTGGTTAATGCTTCGAACATAGAAAAAGACTGGAACTGGTGTGTAAGCCACAATTCCAATGGAACTGATTTGGAAAATGCTTCCGATAAAATGTCACAATTAGCCATTCAGGGACCAAAAGCGTTGGCCACATTACAAAAACTTACTGATATTGACCTTTCTGAAATTCCTTATTATGGATTTGTAACGGGTAAAATTGCAGGAATAAAAGAAGTTATTATTTCGAATACAGGCTATACGGGTGCAGGGGGTTTCGAATTGTATTTCTACCCTGAATATGCAGATAAATTATGGAATGATATTTTTGAAGCAGGGGCCGAATTTGGAATCAAGCCCATTGGTTTGGGAGCGCGTGATACATTGCGTCTTGAAAAAGGCTACTGTCTTTATGGAAATGACATTAACGATACCACTTCGCCCATCGAAGCAGGATTGGGTTGGATTACAAAATTTGTTGAGGGTAAAAATTTCATCGATCGTCCATTGCTTGAAAAACAAAAAGCCGATGGAGTTGAAAGAAAATTGGTTCGTTTTGAACTTAAAGAAAGAGGTATTCCTCGTCACGAATACGAAATTGTAAACGAAAAAAATGATCTTATCGGTATTGTGACTTCCGGCACTATGTTACCCGACACAAAAAAAGGGATTGGGATGGGATATGTTCAAACAAAATACTCAGAAGAAGGCTCATCAATATTTATAAAAATCAGAGCTAATAACCTGGAAGCAATTGTGATAAAATAATCACCTCGTTTGCTTTTATTCGGGATTGATTTCGTCCTCAAACCCATCCCTATGAGAAAAATCGTACTGTTCTATTTTCTTTTGGCTACAGCTCAAATAGCTGTAGCACAGGAAAAACATGTACTTATTACAGATACTGCCGACTCAAAATCCATCACTAAAAATGTATTTGACATTGAGGAAGTTCAAGTCACCGCAAAACTCAGCGATGCTAATCTGAAATCGGGATCAACAGGCTTGCTCATTGATGTAAAACAATTAAAACAACTCCCAAAACTTATAGGTGAAAGTGACCCTTACAAAGCCTTACAATACATGGGTGGTGTTTCGCAAGCCGGAGAAGCCAATTCGGGCTTGTATGTGAGAGGCGGAAACAACGACCAAAACCTGATACTCTTTAATGGTTCGATGATTCAAAATCCAACTCATGTATTGGGGATGTTCTCTGTTTTTAATCCGGACCTTATTGGCGAAATGCGTTTTATAAAATCGGGGATGCCGGCCGAATACGGTGGTCGACTGTCTTCCATTGTTGAAATAAATACTGATAACTCAATTCCTGACTCTCTCAAAATAAAAGGATCTGTTGGATTAATTTCGTCCCGTATCTCCACACAAATTCCCATCGAAAGAAAAATTTCAATTTATGCTTCATGGCGTGGAAGTTATATCAGCTCTATTATTCTGCCATTACTTTCTAAAGTTGGAATCGACAGTTTACTAACACAAAACAAGTATGAATTTTGGGATGCGAATGCGGGATTTATCTACAATATTTCTCAAAAGACCCGACTAACAGGAAGTTTTTACATTGGTAAAGATGATTTTAGAGCTGGTGAACTTAAGCAGGTCAATTTAAGCAGTAATTATACCTTTTGGCAAAATACCACCGCAGGAATCCAATTGAATCATATTTTTAATGAAAAGTGGAGTATGAATCATCAACTGAATTATTCGGAATTTCAAATTCAAACCACACTTGATTGGTATAATTCTAAACAAAGTATAAAATCTCAATTAAAAAATATAAATTACAAGTCAGATTTTTTTAATATCATCAACAATAATCATAAGTTAAAATTCGGGGTGGAAATTTCTTATTATAATGCACTTCCAAATCACTTTACATCTGACTCTATAGTTTCTAGTGATGTTAATACAGATTATAATTATATTCATTCTACACAAATAACTTTTTACGGGCGAGATGAATGGACGTGGAGAAATTGGCAATTCAACCTCGGATTACGGACAAACCTTTATGCTCATATTGGACCATATACTGATTTCAATGAAATTGCTGACATAATCTATAATAAAAACAAAATTATAAAAACATATTCGGGAATTGAACCACGCTTCTTCTCTCGCTATTTAATCAATTCAAAATCATCTATAAAAGTTTCAGCAACGAATCATATTCAATATCTGAATCAAATTCCTATTTTCTCTATCGGTATACCAATGGATTTACAAATTCCGGCATCATTATTTGTTAAACCGCAAGAATCTTGGCACTTCTCAGGAGGTTATTTCCGAAATTTAGATGATAATAATTGGGAAATCAGTATTGAAGTATACTATAAAAATTTTAAGAATCTATTAGAGTTTAATAATGGGGAAAATGGTACATTCTCTAATGGAATGTATGAAAATAGTTTACAAAGTGGCACAGGATGGACTTATGGATCTGAGTGGAAATTGAGTAAAAATTATGGAAAACTTACCGGTTGGATTTCTTATAATTTAGCATGGAATTATCGACAATTTTCAGAGATAAATAATGGATTGCCGTTTTTAGACAGAAATGATAGACGACATGATTTGTCTGTAGTGGGAATGTATGAAATTGATAAAAAATGGCATTTATCTGCTGTTTTTGTATATGCAACAGGTAGTAGACTCAATCTGCCCTTGAGTTGGTTTATAATTGACAATAAATATGTTCTGGAATACGGAAAATACAATGCATTTGTAATGCCGGCATATCACAGATTAGATGTTTCGTTGAACTACAAACTTAAACCTTGGCATGGAATAAATTCGGAATTAGATTTTTCAATATATAATTTATATAACCGGTATAATCCTTATCAGATATATTTTAACCCGGCAAATCAAAAAATAATGATGAGTTACTTATTACCGATAATTCCTTCTATTTCCTGGAACTTTAAATTTTAATTCAAAATAATTATGAAATGCAATTATTCAATTTTGTTATTATTATTGTTGGTTGTTTCATGTCAACCGGAGTTGGATTATAAAACGAGTGGTTACGTTCAAAAAATCATAGTTGAGGGATACATTTCCAATAATGAGTATCCAAAAGTATATTTAACCCTAAATATCCCTTTATCTGAAAAAGTTGACTCAATTTCAATACTTAATAATGTTATAAGATATGCAAAAGTAACGGTTTCAGACTCACTCAATCCAAATGTCGTTGAAGCAAAAACAGAAATATTGACTTCAGGATGGGAAACAGATAAGAGGTTATTTCCTCCATATAAATATTTTGGAAGAAAATATAAAGGGGAAGAGGGGAAAAAATATTACCTGACAGTAGAATATGGCGGATTTACTCTGAAAGCTCAAACAACTATACCACTTAAAACTCCCATTAAGAACTTTTCCACTAAACCTGTTAATGGGAATGATACTCTTAAAAGCTTATTTATGACAATAGATATTAATCCTACTTTGAAAAATAGTTATCGGGTTTACTCATTAAAAAAAAAGGATGGATACTACAAAGAAACTCAGTTATTGTATAACTCAAAATTCATCTTATCTGGGACGAATACTTTTGGCATAAATCCAACAGTTAGTAAAATAGATTCAAGTTATTCTGAGGGGGAAAATTTCGTTAAAGGTGATACTGTATTTATACGATTGTGCACACTTGATAGTGTTAGTACTGATTTTTTTAGCGATTTAACTTTATTTTCGTCATCACAGGGAATGGGTAATAACCTACTTATTGGCGAAAAAGAATCGCTAAAATCAAATATCAGTTATCCCGGGTTTGGAATTTGGTATGGAAATGGTGTTTCAACTTATAGGATTATTATTCCATAAAAAAGGAGAAGTTAAAAACTTCTCCTTTTTAGAAACTGATTAAAATATTAATCAATATTTGGTAACATAGATTCAAATTTAGTAATAACAGTCTTAAAGTTATCGTTCATGTATTTTTCAAAATCAGTTATTTTCGAACCATCACTTAATACTAAGCGAGGTTGTGCATAGTAACTCGTTTTTGTAGGATAAGCATAGAAAGTGTAGGTATAAACTCCTGTGTTATAATTATAACTATAGTCATAATAATCATATTCAACTGTAGTGGTAGGAAGGTTATAACCTGTCGTTGTTGCTGTATAAACCAAAGTTGCTTGTTCACTGTAATCAGGTCTTTCTTCTTCATTTGTAAAAAACTCAACATCGGCAAACTTTTGATTCTCTTTTGCAAAAAAACCATAAGACTTTAGATATTTGTTGTAGATTAAGACCATCTTATCATTATATGTTTTACCATCATATAAATATTCTGTCCATTTATAATATTGATCATTATGAATTATAGAATCAGGTTTTAATGCCCTACCTTCAGTCATAAAGTTCGTCATATCAGTAATACTTCCATAAATAGCAACATTCATAATTTGGAATGTCACATTGGCTGAATTCAGAAAGTCTTCAATTTCTTCATTGTTAATGCTGTCGTTATTAATATCCTCAATCTCAGTGGCAGTAAACTTTCCTTTTGCACTGGCTTCGCATTTAAGTAAAACATCTGAATTATACTTAAAATTATAACTTGCTGAAACATTTGTGTTTGTATTTGTAACAGAAGCACTCCAATTATATGCACCAATCACAAGAGTTTGTAAAACTGATGTTGGTGTTCCATCTGAAGCATACGCCCCTGTATATTGAGCATTTAATGCTTCAACATCATCTACTTTCAATATAACAGAAATACTTTTTGGATAAAACTCACCTGGATCCACTTCAGGTATTAGTACATTTGATTCTGAATAATTAACAGTTATTGTTGCATTGTTAACCGTAGAGTTTAAATCATCTGCCGGAAATATAAGAACTGCTTTATTAACTACAACTCCAGTTGCTTTGTCAAAGTCTTGTTTTTCGACATTCCATGTCCAAGTACCCCAAATATCATCTTTCGAACTACTTGCGACTCTTAATTGTTTGTTAAAATTGTCTAATGCATTAATGTCGTTTTTCATCAAATCTGCACTTAATTGACGAAAACTGTTCATGAATGCTGGAGATATTGATGAATAATTTCTGTTTAGAAACTGAGTTAATGTTATATAACCCTGGGTTTGTTGCAGACCTGTCATTTTATCCGCTAAATCTAATCCACTTTGTTCAATGCTTTGTTTTTGTTGTTCAACCGTTTGAGATGAAAATTCCAATGTTTCGTCCCCATCTAGTTTGTTCCCGCAGGAATTAAATGATAAAAGTAAAACAATTGCCGTAGCAATTCGAAAAAGATTTTTCTTCATAAAAGATAAATTTTAAATTAATTGATTAATTAGTGTGAATAAAATATTTGCAAAAGTAATGTATTTATTTGTGAAATAATATAAAATATAAAATTATTTCTTCTAGGGTCTAAAAAAAATCAATTATTATATAATGCATCAATTATTACTATGTTTTAAAATCGTTTATACAACTGAATAATAAGTATCTAAATACAAAATATCGAGATTCGATTTTATTGCATGAAATTGAATATTTTATAACGAACTATTGTCAATACAAAGACCTTTCTAATGCTTTGCAAACATTAGAAAGGTCTTTGTATTGATGTTATAAATAAATTAGAGAAACTAAGAAATCCTTGTCAAATTATTTGTTTTAATTTGCTCTTCCACAATGGCATCCAGCACGGCAATTGCCGTCATATTTACAATGTCACGAACTGAACTTTCGACATCTAATATATGGATAGGTTTATTTAATCCCATTTGAATTGGGCCTATTGATTCTGCTAAACCCATCTCTATCAACATTTTGTAAGCCGTATTTGCCGAACTAAGGTTTGGAAACACAAGTGTATTTACATTTTTTCCACTTAATTTTGAGAATGGGAATTTTTTATCGCGAAGTTCTTTGTTGAGTGCAAATGTTACCTGCATTTCTCCATCTACAATCATGTCGGGATATTTATCATGAAGCGTTTTTACTACCTCATGAACACTAGCCGGACTCCCTGTTTTATCCGATCCAAAATTTGAATACGACAACATAGCCATTACCGGCTCGTGAGCAAAGAATTTTACGGTGTCATGCGTTAGTTTGGCAATATCCAACAATGCTTCTGTAGTTGGATGACGATTGAGAAGTGTGTCTGCAAGAAAGAATGTTCCTTTCTTTGTATTCATTATATGCATAGCCGCAATATGTTTCAGCCCATCACGAATCCCTATTACATCTTTTGCCGCCTGAATGGAGTCGGTATATTTTGTATAAACACCGGTAATCAACGCATCAGCATCGCCAACTTCCACCATCATCATACCAAAATAGTTCCGTTCGTACATTTTTTCGTTTGCTTCATCAAATGTCATACCTTCACGACTACGTTTTTCGGAAAGTCTTAATGCATACCTTTCTCTGCGTTTTTCTTCCCTGTCATGACGAAGATTCACAATTTCAATTCCGGTTAAATCAATCTCGTTTTCCAGCGCAATACTGGCAATTTTCTCTTCGTTTCCTAACAATATAGGATAACAAATACCTTCAGCAAGCGCCATTTCAGCTGCTTTCAACATATTAATGTGATTTGATTCGGAGAACACAACACGTTTTGGATTTTGACGGGCAGTATCGTAAAAACGACGTAACATTTTATTGTCGTTACCCATCATTTCGCGCAATTTATTGTTATATGCGTCCCAATCTTTAATCTCAATGCGAGAAACTCCGGATTCCATAGCAGCACGGGCAACAGCAGGTGCTACAATTGTCAACAATCGTGGATCAAGTGGTTTTGGAATAATATAATCAGGTCCAAAGGTCAAACGTTTCAAATTATAGGCGGCATTTACCACGTCAGGAACCGGTTTTTTTGTCAATTCGGCAATAGCAAGCACAGCAGCCTTTTTCATTTCTTCATTGATACATTTCGCACGAACATCCAATGCACCCCGGAAAATATAGGGGAAACCAAGTACATTATTGATTTGATTAGGATGATCGGAACGACCGGTTGCAAAAATGATATCGGGACGAGCAGACATTGCATCTTCGTACGAAATTTCAGGATTTGGATTTGCTAATGCAAAAACAATTGGTTTTACATTCATGGTTTGCACCATTTCTTTTGATAAAACTCCAGCAATAGATAATCCTAGAAATACATCTGCATCTTTTACCGCCTCTGCTAAAGTAGTTATGGTTCTATCAGTTGCAAAAGGTTTTTTACGTGAATTTAAATCAGTGCGTTGTTTGTTAATAACACCTTTCGAATCCACCATCACAATATTTTCGAGCTTTGCTCCCAACAACATATATAATTGGGTACAGGAATTTGCTGCAGCACCAGCACCATTCACCACAATTTTTACATCTTCAATTTTCTTCCCAACAATTTCAAGAGCATTAATTAACCCTGCCGAAGATATAATGGCAGTTCCGTGTTGATCATCATGCATCAATGGAATATCCAACTCAGCTTTAAGTCTTTCTTCAATTTCAAAGCATTCAGGCGCTTTAATATCTTCAAGGTTGATACCACCAAAGGTTGGCGCAATAGCTTTCACCACCTGAATAAATTTTTCCGGGTCCGTTTCATTTACTTCAATATCAAAAACATCTATTCCGGCAAATATCTTAAAAAGTAATCCTTTTCCCTCCATTACAGGTTTTCCTGCCAACGCACCAATATTACCAAGTCCAAGAACAGCCGTACCATTTGAAATAACAGCAACCAAATTTCCTTTTGAAGTATATTCGTATGCTGTATTTGGATCTTTTTCAATTTCGAGACAAGGTTCTGCAACGCCCGGTGAGTAAGCTAATGATAAATCGCGTTGAGAACTGTAAGGTTTTGTTGGAACAACCTCTATTTTTCCTGGTTTTCCCTGTGAATGATAGAGAAGAGCATCTTCTCTTGTTAATTTTGCCATAATTTTATGTGTGATGTATAAATTGTAAGTAAATATTGGAATCTTATTTGAAATCGTCGCAAAATTACAAATTATTCAATCAATATCGTATTAATTTAGTACAATAATTTAATAAATATTATTTTTCAAAATGATGATCATCAAATTTCTTTCGAAAGTAATGCCCCCAGCGAAAACCAAGACTTTTACTTTTTAAAATTACCGGATGATTAGGGTAAAAAGTACCTTGAACAGAAGTGTCATAGGTTGCTCCATTGGGTTTGTTTGGTCGTGGAATAGAATCATTTTTCCAACGCAATGGATTGAAATAAGGATTTATATCAATGGCCATTCCGGTAGCGTGCTTCGAATAGGATATATTTCGGTAACAAAAACTGTAGGTGTTATTGTCCTGCATCGACAAATTATCATTCCAATTGTATTTCACAATGGGAATTGCTTTTGCAATGGGAAAATGTATTTCAAGAATATATTTAAATAGTTCTGAAATGTCGTTTGCTAATAATTTATTTGTAAGTATTTGTCCCTGATGTAACTTCTTATCGATAGAATAATATTGAACATCCAACAATTGTAGCTGATCAATAATTTTTTGTGGTGCATTAGAGCCACTCACTGCACTATCAAAACTATAATTGCAATCAACAATTAGTGTATCCTTATCGATTAAAGGTTTTGATTCTGATATTACAACCGTAGTTTTAGTTTTTAACTCCCGCTTTTTCTCTTGGGTACAGGCAGTTAAAAAGACTATAAGAATTGTGAAAACTACAGTTGTTACTTTAAACATTTTAATAAAAACTATAAATAAATATCAGACTTATAACGGCAATAAAAAACCAGAGTATTACTCCCAGTACCATAGGCTTTATTCCCACCGATTTTATTACTTTTCTTGAAAGTCCTGCTCCAATAAAAAACAAAGTCAGGGTCAAACCTTGTTTTGCAACCGATACAATTCCATGAGTTAGTACTTGTGGCATGAAATTAAATGAATTAACGATCATTGCAAGGATAAAAAAGAAGATAAACCAGGGAATGACAATCTTATCGCCTTTTGATTTAAAATAAAACGAGGTGAATACTGAAAGGGGAATAATCCACAATGCGCGGGTAAGTTTTACAGTGGTGGCAATTTTCAATGCTTCCTCACCATATATTGCCCCTGCTCCTACTACCGAGCTGGTGTCGTGAATGGCAATAGCTGCCCACATACCAAATTCTCGTTGAGTAAGCTCCAGCCAATGTCCCAAAGCAGGAAAAAGAAACAAGGCTATTGCATTTAACACAAATATAGTTGCAAGCGAAACTGACATTTCACTTTCGTCAGCTTTTGCAATCGGTCCTACGGCTGCTATTGCACTCCCTCCACAAATTGCCGTTCCGGTTGAAATAAGGTAAGACGAAACTTTTGATACCTTGAGCCATTTTCCAAGCGTAATTCCCAAAAACATTACACTTGTCACAGATACAATGGTAAAAAACATTCCATCACTTCCTGCTTTTAAAGATTCTTGCAGATTCATTCCAAACCCAAGCCCAACAACTGAAATTTGCAATAAGTATTTGGAGACTTTTTTATTGAAAACAGGAAGTGGATTCCCTAATGTGAGGGCGAAAATCAAACCCATAAATAAAGCAAAAGGTGGTGTAATATAACTTGTCAAACACAATATTGCCATTACTATATAAATGACAACCGTAAATTTATTCTGCATAATGATTCATTTTTTTTTGAACCGACAAAGGTACATTTATTAATTCGGTACATTGTTTTAATATCACTATTTTTTAGACTTTTTTTTATTTGTTGAAAACTTTGTTGCGCTTCTTTGAATAAAAGAAGGACAAAATTTATGTACCTTTGCAGTAGAAAAAAAAGCTACAGAAACATGCGTTTGAAATCCCTCTCCATCCTTAATTACAAAAATATCCGCGAAGCAGAATTAATCTTTTCTCCAAAGATTAATTGTTTTATTGGAAATAATGGAATGGGAAAAACCAATATTTTGGATGCCATCTATTTCCTTTCCTTTTGTAAAAGTCATTCAAATTCAATTGATTCGCAAAACATTCTGCACAATGCCGATTTTGCTTTGATACAAGGAAAATATCAGATTGGCGACAATATTGAAGAAATATATTGTGGCATGAAACACCGGCAAAAAAAACAATTTAAACGCAACAAAAAAGAATACGAAAGACTTTCCGAACATATTGGGCTACTTCCTTTGGTATTGGTTTCGCCCGACGATGCTGTTTTAATTTCGGAGGGAAGTGACGAACGACGAAAATTTATCGATGGTGTTATTTCGCAGTACAATAAAAATTATCTTCATCAACTGCTTCAATATAATAACGCACTCAAACAACGGAATGCTTTATTAAAAAATGAAACAGTAACTGATGAGTCATTATTAGACATCTGGGAAGAACAAATGGCACTTTTTGGCACTTACATTTACGAACAACGTAAAATATTTATCGATGAGTTCATTCCTATCTTTCAACATTTTTATAGCTATATTTCAAGCGGGAATGAAGAAATATCGTTAAGCTATAAATCGCAACACGATGAAAACGACATAAAAACACGTATGAAAAACACACGTGATCGCGACAAGATGCTGGGATATTCAACGCAGGGAATTCACAAAGATGAACTCGAAATGATGCTCGATGATTATCCCATTAAAAGAGTTGGGTCGCAAGGACAAAATAAAACCTATCTAATTTCGTTGAAACTTGCTCAATTCGATTTTTTAAAACGGACGCATAAATTATCACCACTTCTATTGCTTGATGACATATTTGACAAACTAGATGCGGAACGCGTAAAAAAAATTGTGGAACTGGTTTCCGAAGATACTTTTGGTCAAATCTTCATTACCGACACCAATCGTGAGCATTTAGATGCTATACTACAACAACTCGGACAAGAATCACAGATATTCCTTGTGAACAATGGTGAAATTTCGTAAAATATCCTTTCTGTTTATCAAATAAACTTTCCTATTTCTTTAAAATAATAATTTATTTTATTTTCTTTATAATGAATCTATTATTTATAATGAATTACATTTTAGAAAATATTATGAACAATTTTATTTTTTATTTAATTGATTTTCATGCGTTTAAAAATTTTTTCGGAAAACATTTTATTTTTATGCATAAAAACTATTTATTTATTTTGGAAATTTCAGAATAATTTTATAACATTGTAGTCCGTATTCAAAGCAACATCATTAATACTTATTATACTAATACAAATTATATTAGAAAAAAATTTATCGTGGAAAAACAAACATTTACTCCTGAAGAAATTCGTCTTGCATCAATAGAGTATTTCAAAGGCGACGATTTGGCAACCAAAGTATGGGCTACCAAATATGCACTAAAAGACTCATTTGGAAACACCTATGAATTGACACCGGACGACATGCACCGTCGTTTAGCAAAAGAAATTGCCAGAATTGAAAGAACCTATCCAAATCCTTTGACCGAAGATGAACTTTTCGGGTTATTTCAGAACTTTAAATACATTGTTCCACAGGGCAGTCCTATGACTGGCGTTGGAAATGAATTTCAGATTGCTTCACTTTCAAACTGTTTTGTCATTGGCTTTGATGGCGATTCGGATTCTTATGGTGCCATTATTAAAATTGATGAAGAACAGGTGCAATTAATGAAACGCCGTGGTGGCGTTGGGCACGACTTATCTCATATCCGTCCGAAAGGCTCGCCTGTAAAGAACTCTGCATTGACCTCGACTGGGATTGTACCATTCATGGAAAGATACTCGAATTCCACTCGCGAAGTTGCTCAGGATGGTCGTCGGGGAGCGTTAATGTTGAGTGTTTCGGTAAAACATCCCGACTCCGAATCATTTATCGATGCTAAAATGGAATCGGGGAAAGTTACCGGTGCTAATATTTCTGTAAAAATCACTGATGATTTTATGGAAGCAGCCATAAATAACAAAGAATTTACACAACAATATCCTGTTCTTTCAAAAGAACCATGGTATACAAAGCAAGTTGAAGCAAATTCTATCTGGAAAAAAATAGTACACAATGCATGGCAATCGGCAGAGCCGGGAATTCTTTTCTGGGACACCATCATAAGAGAATCAGTACCTGATTGTTATGCTGACTTAGGTTACAGAACCGTTTCAACAAATCCTTGCGGCGAAATTCCATTATGTCCTTATGATAGCTGTAGATTATTAGCTATAAATTTATATTCGTACGTAAAAAATCCTTTTACGCCTGAAGCATCTTTCGATTTCGAATTATTCAACAAACACGTTAGACTTGCTCAACGTATTATGGATGATATTATCGATCTGGAAATGGAAAAGATTGAAATGATTATTCATAAAATACAAACTGATCCCGAAGACGATGTGATCAAAAGCACAGAATTCCAACTGTGGGAAAAAATAAAAACTAAAACTTCTCAGGGACGTAGAACAGGTGTTGGCACCACTGCAGAAGGTGATATGTTAGCTGGCATGGGATTCCGTTACGGCACTGATGAAGCAACTGATTTTTCAGAAAAAGTTCACAAAGCAATTGCATTGGCTGCATATCGCTCATCGGTAGATATGGCTAAAGAACGTGGATCATTTACAGCTTACGATCCAAAACGCGAAGAAAACAATCCATATATCCAACGATTACGTGAAGCTGATGCTGATTTGTACAAAGACATGGTAAAATATGGTAGACGAAATATCGCCTGTTTGACTATAGCTCCTACCGGAACAACAAGTATCATGACTCAAACCACATCAGGAATTGAGCCTGTATTTATGCCGGTTTATACCCGTCGGAGAAAAGTGAACCCCAACGATAAAAATGTTCGGATTGATTTTGTAGATGATAATGGTGATTCGTGGGAAGAATACATTATTTTCCACCATAAATTTGTAACTTGGATGGAGGCACATAATTATCCGACCACAAAAAAATACACAAAAGAGGAAGTAGACGAGATGGTCTCTAAATCGCCCTATTATAAAGCTACTGCCAACGATGTGGATTGGTTGAAAAAAGTACAAATGCAGGGAAGAATTCAGAAATGGGTTGATCACTCAATAAGCGTAACTATCAATTTACCCGCTGATGCCACAGAAGAATTGGTTGGAAAATTATATGAAGAAGCGTGGCGTTGTGGCTGTAAAGGTGTAACTGTATATCGCGATGGTTCTCGTGCCGGAGTAATGATTGCTGTTGAAGAGAAAAAAGATGAAAACAGTGATGAAAAGAAAATATGTTTTCCCTACGATGAAAATCAATCAGTTCGTCCAAAAGAACTCGACTGCGAAATTGTTCGGTTCCAAAATGCTAAAGACAAATGGATTGCATTTGTTGGTTTAAAAAATGGGAAACCATACGAAATCTTTACCGGATTGGCAGACGACGAAGAAGGGATTTTACTACCGAAAACAATCAATGAAGGAAAAATCATCAAAACAGTTGACGATAAGGGAAACAAACGCTATGACTTCCAATTCGTAAACAAGCGCGGTTATAAAACAACTGTTGAAGGCTTATCACACAAATTTGATAAAGAGTTTTGGAACTATGCGAAATTAATATCCGGAGTATTGCGCTATGGAATGCCTATCGATCAGGTAATTAAACTTGTAGCAGGGCTTCAACTCGACAATGAATCTATTAATACATGGAAAGTTGGTGTTGAACGAGCTCTAAAAAAATACATACCCGATGGAACGAGCCTAAGCGAAAAACCTTGTCCGGAATGTGGACAACTAACCCTTGTTTATCAGGAAGGTTGCTTAACTTGCAAAAACTGTGGATATTCAAGATGTGGATAACTATTGAAATGAATAAAAACAAAAAAAAACGAGTCATACGACTCGTTTTTTTTTATTTCAATAATTCTATACATTTTGTCAAACTCTCTTCCCAGTGGGGAATTGAAATGTCGAATGTCGTTTTAATTTTTGCTTTGTTTAATACACTGTAATGTGGACGAGGCGCACGTGTTGGATAATCTTTTGTTTCGATTGGTCTTACATCACAGCTTATTTCGGCAAGACGATGAATTGCTTTGGTGAAATCGTACCAACTGCAAACACCTTCGTTAGAAAAGTGATATATTCCGGGGATAAATTTCTCAGAGCTTAAAATTTTCAAAATAGAATCAGCTAAATCTGCTGCATTGGTAGGTGTACCCACCTGATCGAAAATAACATTCAACGCATCTCTTTCTTTCCCAAGCTTCATCATCGTTTTTACAAAATTATTTCCGTAAAAAGAATAAAGCCACGATGTACGAATAATGATAGCATTATCACACACTTCTTTCAAAGCAATTTCTCCATCCAGTTTTGACTTTCCATAAACTGAAGCAGGACAAACAGGCATATCTTCAGTATAGGGTATATAATTTGTGCCATCGAACACATAATCGGTTGAAATTTGTACGACTTTAAGATGATTTTTGGCTGCAACTTCACCAATATTTCTCACGGCATCACGATTGATTTTGTAACACAGCTTCTGATCGTCTTCTGCTTTGTCAACGGCAGTATAAGCTGCACAATTGACAATAATATCAACTTTATTTTTGTTTACAAATGCTTCTAATGCGGCTTTATCGCAAATATCCAACTCTGCAACATCGGTAAAAATGTATTGAAATGATGGGTAGCGTTTAGACGCTTTTTGCATCTCGCTTCCCAATTGACCGTTACTTCCGCTAACTAAAATTGTTTTCATTATACTTCGTTTATCTTATATTGGCAATACTCATAATATCCGAAAAAACACCGGCAGCAGTAACCCCTGCTCCTGCTCCATACCCCTTAATCATCATTGGATATTCGTTATATCGTTCGGTGGTGATAAGAATTATATTATTACTTCCTTGTAGTTCGTAAAAAGGATGTGTGCTATCCACTTCCTGTAGCCCTACATTACAATTTCCATTTTCCATAGTGGCAACAAATTTAAGTCGTTTACCTTCCGCTTCAAGATTTTGACGTTTTGTTTCAAATTCGGCATCTAACTCCGATATTGTTTTCCAAAAATCTTCCAGACTTCCAGCAAAATATTTTTCCGGAATAAAAAGATTTTTTACAACATCGGCTTGCTCTACTTTATAACCCGCTTCACGTGCTAAAATAACTAATTTACGAATCACATCTTTCCCGCTTAAGTCAATACGGGGATCGGGTTCGGAGAATCCAGCCTCTTTTGCCAGCAAAATGGCTTTGCTTAATGGAGTTTCACTACTTATTGTATTGAATATAAAGTTTAACGTTCCTGATAAAACAGCTTCCATTTTTTGAATGTGATCTCCACTGTTGATCAGATTATTCATTGTGTTAATAATAGGAAGACCGGCACCCACATTGGTTTCAAAAAGAAATTTCACACCACGGCGACGAGCTGTTTCTTTCAAATTTGAATAATTCTCGTAAGCAGATGAGGCAGCTAATTTATTGGCAGTTACAACTGATATATTATTTTCCAACAATTGCTGGTATAAATCGGAAATAGAAGCATTCGCAGTACAGTCAACAAAAACGGAATTAAAAATATTTAAATTTATAATTTCATTTTTAATCAATTCCGGTGAAGCATCAACGCCATTGTTTTTAATATCCTCAGCATACGAATCCAGATTAATTCCATCGCGATTAAACAGCATTTTTTTACTGGAAGCTATACCTACAACATTTAATTTCAGGCCATTGAGAGCCATTAATTTCTGTTGTTGTTTTTTTATCTGATTGATTAAACTTCCACCCACTAATCCGATTCCGGCAATATAGATATTCAATACCTGATATTCTGACAGGAAAAACGAATCGTGAATAACGTTCAATGCTTTTCGTAAGGATTTACGATCAGTCACAAAGGAGATATTTGTTTCTGAAGCTCCCTGAGCACAAGCAACAACATTGATACCATTTCGACCCAACGTCCCAAACAACTTTCCAGCAATACCGGGAGTTCGTTTCATATTATCACCCACGATAGCCACGGTTGCTAAATCGTCTTCGGAAAATATCTCATTTATTTCGCCCTGAGAAATTTCATAAGCAAATTCTTTACGCAATGCTTCAACAGCTAATGCACTATCGGCATTACGAACACCTATAGAAGTCGTGTTTTCAGAAGAAGCCTGAGAAACCAAAAATACTGAAATTCCATTTTTAGCCAGCACACGGAATATGCGGTAATTCACTCCAATCACACCTACCATACCAAGACCCTGCACGGTAATTAACGAAGTATCGTTAATTGAGGAAATTCCTTTAATTGCTTTTGCAACTTCACCTGATTTCTCACGCGAAATATAAGTTCCTTCAGCTTCAGGATTAAAAGTATTCTTAATTATTACAGGGATATTCTTATGAAAAACCGGGAAAATTGTCGGTGGATAAATCACTTTAGCACCGAAATTACAAAGCTCCATTGCTTCGATAAAACTCAGTTTTTCAATAACATAAGCATTATTGATAATTCGTGGATCGGCAGTCATAAATCCATCCACATCAGTCCATATTTCAAGTAGGGATGCATGAAGAGCTGCAGCAATGATAGCAGCGGTATAATCCGAGCCACCACGGCCTAAATTGGTAATAAAATTGGTATTGCAATCGGTAGAAATAAAACCACCACAAACCGAAATTGGTGGTAAACTCGTGAATGTCTCTTTAATTAGCTGATTTGATTTTTCAAAATCAACTATGTGTTTATCAAACTGATTTTCTGTTTTAATAAACTTTCGTGCATCAAAATGAACGGCATTATTGATTGCATTGCAAACAATAACAGACGATAAAGATTCACCGTAACTTACAATGGTATCGGTGATTTTAATTGAAATATCTTTGATTAAATAAATTCCGCGAAAAATATTTGACAAGTCGGCAAATTGAGTATTTACTCGCTCTATCACATCCAGTTTTTTGGATTCAGCTATCACAGCATCAATCACTTCGAGATGGCGCGTTACCATAAGTTCATATTCACTCAGGTAAGCAGCATCCCCTTCGGAAGCCATTTTAGCCACTTTATAAAGTTGATCCGTTATACCTGAAAGAGCTGACACAACAACAATTACAGGCTCGTCTTCAGCCTCTACAATTTTTTTTACACTCAAAATCCCATTGACAGAACCTACGGATGTTCCGCCGAATTTCAATACTTTCATCGTTTTGGAATACTTTTAAATTAAACTAACTTTGATTTAGATTGCAAAATTAGCGATTTTAAAGCGAATAATAAGTGGGTTTGTCCATTTTCTGCTAAAAGTGTTGCAACATTCCGAAATTTGAACTACTTTTGCAGCGCTTTAAAAATTCTGAAAGTTGATTGGTCTGGTAGCTCAGCTGGATAGAGCAACGCCCTTCTAAGGCGTGGGTCATGAGTTCGAATCTCATCCGGATCACTTTTAAAATAATTAATCCGCTATAAATTAGGTTTATAGCGGATTTTTTTATTTCTATATCCGGCTCACAAACTATTCGGTACAGATGTAAAAAAACTTCTGCTATCTTTCGATAACAGAAGTCCTTATAGTGTTTTCAAAAAAACTGAAATTAATTTTTTGGAAGTGCTTCTTTAACAACCATTGGACGGCCATCAAATTCAGCTCCGTTTAATTCAGAAATTACTTTCTTAGCAGCTTCATCATCTGACATTTCAACAAATGCAAAACCTTTTGATCTGCGTGTTTCGCGATCGATGATTAGTTTGCATGAATCAACTTGACCATATTCTGCGATTGCTTCTTTAAGGTCGTTTTCTCTAACATTGTAACTTAAGTTACCTACGTAAATGTTCATATTATATAAAATTATTAATTGTGATAAAAAGAAGCAGAATTACGAAGGTATAACAAATACTAATTTAAAAAAAATAGGTAATAAAATTAAACAAACGAAGTATACATTTTTCTTTTCAGGGACAAAGGTACTCTTTTTATCTCAATCTGACAATTTATCTTGTTTATATTGGATTATTTAAGTTAAACATGATTAGGTATTGGGAAATTAAAGCTGTATAAAGAGAGGATTATAACTGGTAAAGCTACTATTTACGCTAAAAAGTTTCATATTCAGTTGTCCCAATTCATAATATTTCAAATAGTGTTCCGGTTTTTAAACTTTACAAAATTGCTATTACACAACAAGTTAATAATATTTAAATTTATTCAGTTGAATATAAACTATTTATCTACAAAAATAGCGAACTTTAACTGCTGAAATTTGTTATAAAGAAAAGGAATAATTAAAGATGTAAATTAAAACATTTTAAAAGATAAAATAGAAAAATATTCTTTCAAGAGAAACAAATGTATTTACAAAAAATATTCATTTGTAAAACAACATAGTATAAACCCTTAAAATAATTCAAGATTATGAGTACAACTAAAGTATTGTTAGGAGTAGTTGCCGGAGCTGCAGCCGGTGCTATATTGGGAGTGTTATTCGCCCCCGCAAAAGGGGCAGCAACCCGTAGACTTATTGCACAAAAAACTGAAAAGCAAGCTGAAGACCTGAAAGAGAAATTTAATGATTTCATTGACCATGTTACCGAAAAATACAGTCAAGCCAAAGAAGATATTGATGAAACTTTAGACGCTGAAGCTACAGAAGCGAAAGTTTCTTAAAACTAAACCTTTTCAAGTTTAATTTATTTTAAAAGTTTGTTCCGGATTAAAATTTATTTCACTAAATTGTTCTGCCTTAGAATTTCCGGAGCAAGCTTAATTACAATCACATTCCCCCAAGAACAGATAATATATATCATTATGAAAGACAACTCGGAATTAATAGATTCGCTATTGGAAAAAGCAACCAATTACGGAAAAACAAATCTCGAATTATTAAAATTACAAGCAATTGATAGAACTTCTGATAAAGTTTCATCAATTACCCCTATTGCTATTGTAATAACCATTCTGAGTTTTTTTCTATTATTTGCTAATTTAGGAATTGCCTTTTGGTTGGGCGATTTATTTGGGAAAATCTACCTTGGATTTTTGGTGGTAAGTGCATTATATGTGTTAATTAGTCTTATTATATACTTTTTCATGCGGAAAATCATTAAGCAAACAGTATATGATTTTGTAATAAGACATCTTTTAAAATAAATAAAATGAAAAAAATAACCAACTCTGCCGAACTAAAGTCTGCAATCGCAGAAAAGAAGATCCTTCTTAAAACTCAATGGAAAGATCTAAAAGAACAGTCACTGATTACTTATGAAGGTCACAAACCGATGAATCTGATTTTGAATTCATTGCAAAACATGAACTCCGGTTCGTTTCATGCTAATAAAATATTTGGAGCAATTTCAGGTTTATTAAGCGGATTCATTACTAAAAAGTTTGCTATTGGTAAATCCAATAATATATTACGAAAGATTTTAGGTACTGTTTTGCAATTTGGAGTTAGTAGTTTTGTAGCTCAGCATGCTGATGAAATGAAAACCTATGGAAAAATATTTATTGATGTGATTTTGGGGAAGAAAGTAAAAAAGACAGGAATAAGATAAATCCAATTACTTGACAAAAATTTATTTACAAAAGATAAACAGTAAAATAAAACCTGCCTGCAACAGGCAGACGCTATTTATACTGATAAGACGAACTTGCCTACGGCAGACTGATTTAAGACGGAATAAATATCTGTAAACCGATATGATTTTTAGGGTTGCGAATAAATCTTATCTTGCTTGCAAGATTAAATCTGAAACAAATCCGCATTTTAAAGTCAAATTATCAGCTTCAATAAAGCTTATTTTTTTTGTATCTACTGTGTTATTATTTGTAAATGAGAAAGATACACGGACGTTTATTTAAATCGGGAAGATTATTTTTCCACTCTTTAATGGTTTTTGTTTTTATAAATTCCGTTTCGAGCGTGATATCGACTGCAATACAAAGTTTTGTGTTGGGTTGTAAGGATTGGAGAATTTCCTCTAACATTTTCATATTCCGATAGGGCGTTTCGATAAAAATCTGCGATTGACTTTCGGAATAAACCCTTGATTCCAACCTTTTTAAAGCTTTCGAACGCTCTCCAGGCTGAATGGGCAAATAACCCACAAATGCAAAACTCTGTCCGTTAAATCCCGAAGCCATAAGAGAAAGAAGAATAGAGGATGGTCCAACTAAAGGAACAACCGTAAAATCATTTCGTTGGGCAATAGCCACTACATCTGCTCCAGGATCGGCAATGGCAGGACAGCCGGCTTCCGATAAAACTCCCATATCATTTCCATCAAACATGGGTTTTAAAAAATCACTTAATTCTTCAGGTGAAGTATGCTGATTCAATACAAAGAAGGTCAGCTCATCGATATTTATTGCCTGATTTACTTTCTTCAAAAAGCGACGGGCTGTACGAATATCTTCCACAATAAAATAGCGTAATGCAGTTACTATTTCGGTGTTCAACGAAGGTAAAATACGATTAAAATCAGTTTCACCTAGAGAAGTTGGTATTAAATATAAGGTGGACATATAAACCAGTTGATAATTGATAGTTGATAATTAATAGAAAGAAAAACTGATAATTGTCAACTGTCAACTGTCAACTGTTCCAGTTCTTCGCTTAAGATTTCCCATTCGTATATTTTTTGCTCCATCTCCCGTTGTTTTTTCTGATAAAGCATGATATATTCATTATCTGATGCTTTTTCGGGTAATTGAAGCATTTCATCCATTTTGGCAATTTCGGCTTCAAGCTTTGAAATGAATGCTTCTACTTCTTCCACCGCTTTCTCGGCTTTTCGTATTTTCCGGTTAAATTCTTTTCGGGCTTCGTAAGTTAGTTTATTTTCCGAAACTGTTTTTTCTTTCGACTCATTGGCTACTTTAAGCGAATTATTCACTTCTAGTTCCCGCAATGTATCCATTTTTTTATATTGTAGAAATTCAAAGATGCCACCTAGGTGTTCGCGCACTTTTTTATTTCCAAACTCGTAAACTTTTGTCACCAAACCATCCAAAAACTCACGGTCGTGCGAAACAACGATTACTGTACCATCAAAAGCTTTAATAGCATCTTTCAGCACATCTTTTGAGCGCATATCAAGGTGATTGGTAGGTTCGTCAAGAATCAGCAAGTTCACCGGTTCGAGTAATAAACGTATCATTGCAAGGCGACTGCGTTCACCACCCGAAAGTACTTTTACTTTTTTATCAGAAGCCTCGCCACCAAACATAAAAGCTCCGAGAATATCACGAATTTTTGTTCGGACATCACCCACAGCAACATAGTCAATCGTTTCAAAGACAGTACGATTTTCGTCAAGCAAAGAAGCTTGATTCTGAGCAAAATATCCGATTTTTACATTATGACCTAATTTCATAATGCCTGAATATTCTATTTCGTTCATAATACATTTTACCAGCGTACTTTTCCCTTCACCATTTTTTCCAACAAAAGCCACTTTTTCGCCACGGTTGATAATCATTCCGATATTATCAAGTATCAAATTATTTCCATAAGCTTTGGAAAGATGTTCAATTTCAACTGGAATACTCCCTGAGCGAGGTGCGGGGGGAAATTTTAGTCGTAAACTGGAATTATCTTCCATGTCTACTTCAATGCGTTCAATTTTATTGAGTTGCTTAATGCGCGACTGAACCTGTATGGCTTTGGTAGCTTTCGAGCGAAAACGATCGATAAAATCCTCCGTTTCCTGAATCATTTTTTGTTGATTCTCGTACGCTCTTACCTGTTGCTCGTGTCTTTCCTGACGCAGTATAAGATATTTGGAATAATGTACATTGTAATCATAAATTTTACCAAGGGAAATTTCAATGGTTCTACCGGTAACAGTATCGATAAAAGCTCTATCATGCGAAACCAACAAAATAGCACTATTTGTATTTGCCAGGAAATTTTCTAACCATTGGATGGACTCGATATCAAGATGATTTGTTGGTTCGTCCAAAAGCAATACATCGGGTTGTAGAAGAAGAATTTTAGCTAATTCAATACGCATACGCCACCCTCCACTGAATTCGGAACACTGACGTTCAAAATCGCTTCTTAGAAATCCTAAACCTAACAAGGTTTTTTCAATTTCTGCATGAAAATTTCCATTTCCAATAATTTGAAGATGTTCGTTTTCGCGTGTCAGCTTGTCCAACAAAAAATGATAATCTTGGCTTTCATAATCCGTTCGTTCAGCTAACTCAACATTTAATTGTTCAATTTGTGCCTGAAGATCTGTAATGTGTTCGAAAGCTTTTTCAGCTTCTTCCAACACAGTTGTACCCTCATTATGTATCATGTGTTGAGGTAAATAACCAATGCTAAGATCTTTTGGAACCGTGACTCTTCCACTTGTTGGAGCTTGTTTCCCTGCAAATATTTTAAGAAGGGTAGTTTTCCCCGCTCCATTTTTACCTACAAGTGCAATTTTATCTTTCGGATTAACCAAAAAACTTATTTCATCAAATAAAGGCGAACCGCCAAATTCCACAGTAAGTTGTTCAACAGAAATCATGAGAAAAAAAATAAGTAAATTAAAAATAAAGAGAAATGGATAGAAATAAAGACTACAGTTTTTTTAACTGTTTTCGGTCAACCATCCTCCACAATGCGTAGGTAAGTATAGAAGCAATTGTAAAGGCAGTTATCACCAAAATTCCAATGGACCAATTTCGGCCGATTAGACCTAAACCAATGAATAATAATGAGACACATAACAAAACAAATGTAACTTGTCGGTGTTTCATTCCTGACTTTAATAATAAATGATGGATATGATTTTTATCGGGGTGGAAAGGTGATACACCTTTTTTAATTCTGGTGGACATTACGCGAAGTGTATCGAAAAGAGGAACAGATAAAACACATATTGCAACTGCAGGAGCTGCAGACATAAAGTATTCAGGAGCAACCGATTTTGAAGCATTTAAATCACAAAATTCAAACACATAATAGGCAATCATATATCCCAACAATAAAGATCCAGAATCGCCCATAAATATTTTTCTTTTTCCACCAAACACATTGTATAAGAAGAAAACAAATAATGAGCCCACCATAGCATATGCCGATATAGCCATATTTATTTCACCAGTAATTTGGAAATATGCAGCAAAAAACAGGCTGTATAATATCCCCAATCCAGATGCTAATCCATCCACTCCATCTATTAGATTAAGTGAATTCATAATTACAATAAAAACAAAAAATGAAAGCAAATAACTAATTGCGAGTGAAAGTTCATTAATCCCTAAAAATCCATGTAAATGAGTAAGCCTAACATCCGAAACAACAATTAAGAAAAAGGCGGATGATAACTCACCTAATAATTTCCAAAATGGTTTTATATCTATCAGATCATCAACAAACCCAACAATTAATATAATAAATATACCTACAATTTGAAATTGAAGTTCAGAAATTATTCCATACGAAAACAAAAAAACAGTCAATAAAAAGGAAATGAAGATATTTATCCCTCCAATATTAGGGATTACGCCCTCGTGTGATGTTCTTTTATTAGGTTTTACTACAAAGTTTCTACTTTTTGCAATATTAATTACTAAAGGCATAAAACTTAATCCAATAAGAAAAGAAACTAATATTGAAAAAAACGGGTAATTATGGATAATATTATTGATATAGGACATTTATAATTAAAATTTTATTACACATCTAATCTTTCATACTGTGAATTTTTACTCAAAAATTCAGGAACAATTTTTTTCATCAACGAAACAGTTAAAAAGTTCTTACACATTTTGCTATTATTGATTAATTCATCAATTTGCACTGATATTTCATCAAAATCATATTCACGAACTTTTGCAATCATTATTTTGGGATGATGTGTTTTTATTGTCAACTCTTTTTTATTTAACAATTCTTCATATAATTTTTCGCCGGGACGTAAACCTGTATACTGAATTTTAATATCTACTTCTGGTATATAACCTGCCAACCTTATCATTTTTCTTGCCAAGTCTACAATCTTAACAGGGTTTCCCATATCAAAAATAAATATTTCTCCTCCTTCACCCATTGCACCAGCTTCAAGAACCAACATACAAGCTTCAGGTATGGTCATAAAATACCTAATTATTTCAGGGTGAGTAACAGTTACCGGTCCTCCTTTTTCAATTTGTGATTTAAAATAAGGAATTACAGAGCCATTTGAACCAAGTACGTTTCCAAAACGTGTAGTTATAAATTTTGTACTTGCATTAGCATCCTTATTTAATTTATAAAATAAGGATTGTACATAAATTTCAGCAATACGTTTTGAAGCACCCATTACATTAGTCGGGTTTACTGCTTTATCAGTAGAAATCATAACAAATCGTTCTACTTTATATTTTACGGCCAAATCAGCCATAATCTTCGTTCCTTTAACATTTGCTTGAATGCTTTCAACCGGATTATCTTCCATCAAAGGAACGTGTTTGTATGCTGCAGCGTGATAAATAAAATCTGGCCTGAACATATCAATCACATATTCCATCCGCTGAATATTTCTTACATCACCAAGGATTATACTAAAATTTTGTTGTGGATATTGCTCTTCAAGCTCTAACTTTAAGCTATGCATAGGTGACTCGGCCTGATCAAGCAATATAATTAATGTAGGATGGTAATGAATAACCTGACGTACAATTTCACTTCCAATGGAACCGGCTGCTCCAGTAATTAAAATAACTTTCGATTTTAATTGTAAAGCTATATTTTCAGTTGAAATTTTAATTGATGGACGCTCTAATAAATCTTCAATTTGAATGGATTTTATTTGTTTTATCGTAGGCATGTCATTTTTCCAAATACTCATTGGAGGTGAGGTCAGAATAGACAAACCGTTATTTATGAAAATATCTAAATCGTAATTGGGATTTAATTCTTTGAATTTATTTGGAGAAACAATTATTGCTTTTGCTTTTTTTACAATTACTTTTTCAACTATTTCTTCAGTTAAATGGTAAACTTTTACTCCCATAATAACCCGTTCGCTTGCATTTTTATTATTATCAATAAAACCCACCAGCTTATATTTGGCCTCCTGAGTAGCTTTTAACATTTTAGAAATACCAATTGCTGCTGATTGAGTACCATAAATCATTACAGGAATTATACTTCCAAAATTTTGGGTAAAATAATCATATCCTGTCTTCACAGCCAATCTTAAACCAAAAAGAAGAAGGAAAGAGATTATACCATAAATAATTAATGCAGAATAATAGAAAAGAATATATGAAGTACTTACATAAAAGAAATAATTTAGCAAACTCAACAATGCAACATTTATACTAACAGCCAATAATAATTTTGTAGCATCAACAAAGCTAGAATATCTTAATACACCAGAATAAGTGTGGAATAACCAAAATAGTATTATTTGAAGAATAACAATAATTGAAATTCTTTGAAAATAATTTAACAGTCTTATGTCGTCAATATTTGAAAATAACTTTGTGGAAAAATAAAATGCAACATAATATGAAATCAGACATAGAAAAATATCAATGATTAAAACCATCCACCGCGGAATGTATTTTAAACTTGTTAAATGAGAAAACATATCAGTACTTTTCAGAAAAGAAAATGAATCTTTCATAACAGTTCTGTTTCGGTTTTTGTTTTATTAAAAATGGTCTGCAAAGATAAGTTTAAAAAGCGAAAAACATATAAAAATATGGCAAATAACATTTTATTAATAGCGTTTTTTTACCTATGCTATTCATATTCTACATTATAGACCAAATTATTGAATAAAATTGAATGAAATTGAAGATGAAGTTTATAATATATATATCTTTGCACACTCAATTATAAAACAAAGTATTATGTCAGTTCAAAGAGAAGACTCAAGAAGGGTGACAACTCATCGTATTTTAGAAATGAAACAACGTGGTGAAAAGATTAGTATGCTAACGGCTTACGACTTTACCATGGGAACAATCGTTGATCAGTCTGGTGTTGATATCATTCTTGTAGGAGATTCTGCGTCAAATGTAATGTGCGGAAATTTAACAACGCTACCCATTACGTTGGATCAAATGATTTTTTTTGCAAAGTCAGTTGTTAGAGGTGTGAACAGAGCCTTGGTTGTAATAGATATGCCCTTTGGCACCTATCAGGGAAACTCGCGGGAAGCACTTGCATCGGCCATTCGGATTATGAAAGAAACACATGGCGATTGTCTCAAATTAGAAGGTGGTGAAGAAATTTTGGAATCTGTGAAACGAGTTTTGAGTGCCGGTATTCCTGTAATGGGTCATTTAGGTTTAATGCCGCAATCAATAAATAAATATGGTTCGTATGCCGTTCGTGCAAAAGAAGAAGATGAGGCTGAGAAATTAATACGTGATGCACATGTACTTGAAGATGCCGGATGTTTTGCCTTAGTTTTGGAAAAAATTCCTGCGAAACTAGCAAAACAAGTTGCCTCAGAACTAACAATCCCTGTTATTGGTATTGGTGCCGGAAATGAAGTTGACGGACAAGTGCTTGTATTACATGATATGGTAGGATTAACACAAGATTTTTCTCCCCGTTTTCTTCGTCGTTACGCTGATCTTCAACGCATTATGCACGAAGCAATTGAACATTACGTTAAAGACGTAAAATCAGGCGACTTTCCAAATGAAGAGGAACAATATTAAAGTAATGATTATATAATGAAAAGAGGCTGTTTAAAAAACAGCCTCTTTTCATTATATAATGTTCAAATATATCACAAATTCAATTCTTCTTTGAAATAAGCAATGGTTTTTATCAACCCTTCTTCGAGTTGAATATCCGGGCTCCAATGATTTAACAATTTATCAGCCTTGCTAATATTTGGTTGACGTTGTTTCGGATCGTCCTGAGGCAAATCCTGAAAAATCAATTTTGATGTTGAATTTGTAAGTTCAATTACTTTTGTAGCCAATTCCAACATTGTAAATTCATTCGGATTTCCAATATTTACCGGCCCTATAACCGATTCATCGGTTTTCATCATTCGTATCATACCTTCTACCAAATCATCAACGTATTGGAAACTTCTTGTCTGTAAACCATCACCAAAAATTGTAATATCCTGACCCTTCAAAGCCTGAACAATAAAATTAGAAACAACACGTCCATCACCGGGATTCATGCGTGGACCATAAGTATTAAAAATACGAATAATTTTAATTCGCACGCCATTCTGACGATGATAATCCATAAAAAGAGTTTCAGCGCAGCGTTTTCCTTCGTCGTAACAAGAGCGGATACCGATAGGATTTACATTCCCCCAATATTCTTCGTATTGTGGATGCACCGAAGGATCACCATACACTTCACTGGTAGAAGCCTGTAAAATTTTAGCTTTTACACGTTTTGCAAGCCCTAACATATTGATAGCTCCCATCACCGAAGTCTTTACAGTTTTAATTGGATTGTACTGATAATGAATAGGTGAAGCCGGACAAGCGAGATTGTAAATCTCATCTACTTCTGCCATATAAGGCGTTGTAACATCATGACGAACAAATTCAAAATATCCGTTTCTTAAATTGTGCTCAATATTTTTACGTCTACCGGTGAAAAAATTATCCAAACAAATCACTTCGTTTCCTTCTTTTAAAAGTCGGTCGCACAGATGAGAACCAATAAATCCCGCACCTCCTGTAATAAGTATTCTACTCATAATGTTATATTTTAGTATGTTATATTTTTGAAATACATTAATTATCAAACAATCTAATGATTGACAAATTAAGGTTGCTAAATTACAAATATTTTTTTAAAAGAATAGAAAAATACTGATTTTAATCACCCTTCAATCCCAAACTTCTACCTCCATCCACAATAAAATTTTGTCCTGTGATAAAAGAAGCTTCATCTGAAGCTGCAAAAGCTACCATGTTAGCAATATCTTCTGGTTTCCCATAGTCATTCATATAATTGGTTTGTTTGATACGTTCTAGTTTGCTGAAATTAATAGCATCACGCTGAACAATTCCCGGTGATACACAATTCACATTAATACCGTATTTTCCTAACTCCATTGCAAGCGATTTCGTGAAAACAATAACGGCTCCTTTACTCGCAGCATATTCAGAATAGCCGGCCTTTCCCTGAGTGCCAATTGAAGAACTAATTGTAACAATTTTGCCTGAATTTTGAGTCATCATTTGCTTTGCTGCGTATTTTGTGCAAAGTATTGTTCCAATCAGGTTTACATCAATCACGTCCTTAATTATGTCCGGATCTTGATCTGCAATATTGTTGTTCTTTTCACGCGCACTTCCTCCGGCACTTGTAACCAACACATCAATTTTTCCTGATTCAGCAATTACTGTATCAAAAAAATGTTGAATACTATCTTTGTTACTAATATCTATAATTCCCGGAAAAGCACTTCCACCTGCTTCACGAATTTCATTAATAACGGCTGACAATTTACTTTCTGTGCGACCGCACACATATACTTTTGCACCTTCGGAAGCAAAGCGGAAACAAATGGCTCGTCCAATAGCTCCCGACCCACCTGTCACAACCACTACCTGACCGTTAAACCGACCTTTCTTGTTGATGTTTATATTATAAGGTCGGGTAACATTAATGACTTCAAAACGTTTTAAAACGCTTTCCTTCATCTTCTGTCGGAATCCCGATGGTAATATTTTTTTTAATAACTTTTTTAGCATATCTTATCGTTTAAAGAAATTATTTAAAATCTTACCTGCTTTTCTTTTTGCTTTATCAGCAAGTGTCACTCTGTTAATTTCAGCCATATATTTTTTATAAACAGCTGCATCTTCATCTATTGTAGTAAATACTTCCAATAACACAGGACCATCAATTTTCATATCAATCAACATCTCAATTCCATTGTCAACACTTTCCTTATCGGTGGCTGAAATATACTTCATTCCTATGGATTCGACCCACCCTTTGGCTGAAGTTATATGTCCGGCAGAAGTGTGTTGAACTAATACAGGTCCCATATCGTTTCCAAAAGGCAAGTGCATAACCGCTCCACCCTGATTATTCACCAATAAAATTCTGATATTTTTTGATAAATGACGATTCCACAACGCATTCATATCGTAAAAGAAAGTGAGGTCACCAATAATCAGAAAAACAGGTTGTTCCGAAGTTGCTGCATATCCCACTGCGGTTGACATACATCCGTCAATTCCATTCACACCTCTATTGCAATAACATTTGATAGATTCATCAATATCAAATAAATGTCCAATGCGTATAGCACTGCTATTTGATAGCTGTAGCACTGAGTTTTGTGGTAGTTGATTTATTAATTTACCGATGGAATATACCTGACTAAACTCCACTTCTGGCTTGGTAATTGTTTCCGAAATTTCATTCCATCTATCAAAATAGCTATTATCAGTGGCTTTTGAATTTTCGGCTGTCATTATTTCGAAGAATGCTGCTTCGTTCATTTCGAACATTTCGGTCAATTTATGAAATGCATCGCAAACAACATTCTCCGGACCAATCTGCCAATTATCCATATGGGACGCATTTCGATTCAAATAATCTTTTATTTCGCTGTTAAAAATAATATTTCCACCCAGCGTAAGTACAACATCAGGCGAAAGTTCTGCCTGTTCGTTTAAAGTCATTGCTTTGAGGACAACAAAGGAGTTGAGGATAGCATTTGGGTGCAAACAATTGGAGATTCTGTCAGTAATAATAACACAGTTGTACATTTCGCAAAATTTGTTCAACGCCTTATCCAAACGTTCAGTATATTTTACGGATTGTCCCCAAACCATCATAATTTTTTTGCCAGTAAGTTTTTTTCTGAATTGCGACCAGATTTCAGGATCTTCATCAGCTTTATGAC
Organism: Paludibacter sp.; assembly: GCA_028692715.1. Taxonomy (GTDB): domain Bacteria; phylum Bacteroidota; class Bacteroidia; order Bacteroidales; family Paludibacteraceae; genus Paludibacter. The sequence goes on from JAQUWU010000006.1 coordinate 151,765, forward strand.
AGGTTATTTTCCTTACTACAGGAAGTTCGGTCAATTGAAATGTATCCGATTTATGTTCAAAAATCGGATAATTAAGTTGAACGGGCCCTGCACCTGTATGATTTAATTCAATCAATGCTTCATTTATAATTCTGTTGGCATACCATTCGTCCAAATCAGTTTTTATAAGTGGTAACTGTCCGTGGTATTTTATAAATTCATGAAACATATTATCCTGTCGCATCATTTGATCTTCCTTTTGACCCAATAATTCGGGAACACGATCAGCCGTAAGTAGTAATAACGGTAATTTCTGATAAAAAGCTTCACTCACTGCCGAACCGTAGTTTGCCACCGATGTTCCTGACGAACAGCAAATAGCAACAGGTTCGTTGCTTTCCTGAATTAAACCCAACGCAAAAAATGCGGCACTTCGTTCGTCAACAACCGAAAATGGTTGAAAGAATGGGTCATTTTCAATGGAATGACTCAAAGGGAAGTGACGTGACCCCGGAGAAATAACAATTTTGCGAATATTATTGGCTTTCAACAAAAAAAGTATATGCTGTAGAAGTTTGTTATTTGAATACATAAGCTTTATTTTTTATTGTTAATACTGAGTTTATTTGAAATTATGGATTTTATTTTACTGATAATAAATGTACGTTCATCTTTGTTGAGCCCGATAAAGTAAACTGAACTTAACACTGAAAGAACGCTTACAATACAAACGACTAAGAGTCGGATAAAACCTGGCTGCATAAAATAAGATGCAAGAAATGGTAATATCAACGCCACTACTCCAACTAATAATACCAAAAGAACTACTTCTAAATAATATTTTCGAACAGGCAGTTGTACCATTGTTCTCAACATTTGAAGTCTAACTTGCATTGCAAACAATGCTATAAAAATACCAATTGTCATGGTAATTTGAGGTTCGAAACCCAAATACAAAAACAAAATAGATAAAGGTAAATTCAGAATAGTAACACTCCCTACAATAATCTGGTATTTACGAATTTTTCCCGTTGCAAACATTGTCTGAATCAATGTTTTGGACATAGATTCAATAATTGAAATAATCAACACCAACCGAACAAAAATAACAGTGTAGTCTGGTACATTTTTCAACCATAATTTCAGAATATATTCGGTTTCGGTTAAAATAGGTAAAGTCAGGAAAAAAACCAGAAAAAATGCATATTTACTTCCACTGAAAACCAATTTGAAAAGATATACTTTATCATTTGCCGCATAACTTTTGGTTATTTGCGGGTTTAACGCCATCAGAAAGTTATTTGTAAATTGGTCAACAGCTGATTTTACCTGATTTGTAATTCCCATAGCCGCATTCACAATGGTTCCAAAAAACAGGTTCAAAACAATATTTATTCCCTGAGTTCGAATCATAGTAGAAGACACTCCGATCAGGTTCCAACCGGCAAAAGACATCATTTCTTTAAACAATTTTTTATGCCATTCCCATTTAAAATTGGCTTCGGCAAAATGCCTCTTGGAATATGTTCCATAAATAATTCTAAGGACAACCGAAACGCCAAAAGTAAGTACGGCATACAATTTCAACTTATCAAAATCGAACCAGGTAACTGAAAATGCTACAAAAAGCTTTAAAGTTACTTCGACAATACTTATCACAGCAAATGCCTGCATGTGTTCGTTGGCAATAATTACAGCATCGTAAGGAACACTCAAAATGGTGACAATGAAGGCAAAAATCGAAAATTGCAATACCCAATTTGCGGCTTCCATTCGAGATGGATCGATATTCATTTTAGCATTCAAAAACCAAACACCAATAGTTTCGAGCAATACAAAAACAATAGCAGCAATAAAAAAATGAATAATGACGCTGGTATTGAAAATATCGTTGAGACCTTTTGGATTTTTTCGTCCTATTTCAAAATTCATAAAACGCTGAACAGCAGTAGCCATTGTGGTATTTATTGATGAAAACATCATTACCACACCACCAATTACATTGTAAATTCCATATTCGCTTATTCCCAACACGTTAAGCACTACACGCGAGGTATAAAGTGCAACTGCCATGGTAAATATCATACGGATATAAAGCATCATGGAATTTTTTGCAATACGATTGCTGTTTTTACTTTTGTCCAAAATTCACTTTTTAAAAGGTGTAAATTATGCTCTTTTTGCTCTTTCCCAATTTACGCTTTGCGATTTCTTCAGATAGCGTCCAAATCCCATAAATACGGCGTAATTCATAATAAAGAAATAATACGGTATAAAAAAGATTTTCACTTTCAGTTTTTTGTTTTCGAGCAACCAGCCTGTTAATGCAAAAACATAAAACAAAATTTGTAATATTAAAATCACTAAAAACGGAGTTGAATCTGTTGCTAAAACAATGTTTACAAGTAAAATAAGTAATAAACAGAGTGGTGTAATGGTCCAACGCAAAACCCTGTGCGATATGTATTGGAACGAAAGAATACCGTACTTAAAAATATTCAATAAAGGATAAAGTCGTACAACGGATTGTATGCCTCCTGCAGCAATGCGTATTTTTCGTTTAAGTTCTTCTTTCACATTTGCCGAGGCAGTTTCAATAGCATACGCCTCCGGATCGTAATCAATTTTGAAACCACGCATTGCAACACGAAGCGAAATAATAAAATCGTCAAGCAAAGTATCGGGTTCCACTTCGTTGTACAATTCAGTACGAATAGCAAAAAGCTCACCCGCAGCACCTACTGCCGAGTATAGTTCAGCATCCCAGCGTTTTAATGCCGATTCATATTTCCAGTAAAGACCTTCGCCTGCTGCTGAGGCAGCTTCCTCTTCGGCATTAAAAATGCGTTTTTCGCCCGACACACAACCCACTTTCGGATTACTGAACATCTGTGCAATTTTCATGATAGATTCTTCGCCCAACAAAGTATTTGCATCGGAAAAAATAACGATGGGCGTTTTCACAAATTTAATTGCACGGTTCATAGCGGCAATTTTTCCGTTTCTCTCTGGTTTGTGCAACACTTCAACATCACCATATTCTTTCAATAAATCAGGTGTATTATCGTTCGAACCATCTGTAACCCAAATTTGATGCAATTTCTCTTTTGGATAATTCAGTTTTCGGGTATTTTCAATTTTATTTTTCACATAATCCTGTTCGTTGTAAGCTGCAACCAAAAGAGTAACTTCCGGCAAATCTTTCTCAGCTAAAAGAACGTTTGATTTTTTTGAAAAAATACGTTTTATTCTCAACAAAACATATAATACCAATCCGTAACCCAGGTATGTATAAATAATAATTCCGGCTAGAATCCAAAAAATGACGACTAATGTATCCATAATATTATTTTTTAATGATAACTATTTTTTATGATTATCCGCAAAAGTTCCTAAAAAACACTGATTTACAAAAATTTTTCTTTTTCAAAAATAAAAATTTTCTTTCAACCACTAATTTCACGAATTAACACGAATTACGAACATTTATTTTTGTGTGAATTCGTGTAATTTGTGGTTCATTTTTTTATCATTTATTGAAAACATACATATTTGAAGTCTATTTTTCAAGTATTATTTGTTTCAATATTGAAATAGAATTCATTGTGTATAGTCATTCTATTTTTTTAAGGCTGTATTTAAATAATCGTACACCTTTTCGCATTCGATAATTAACTTTTCTTCAAAACCTGAATAATCAATTTTAAGCACTTCCTCAGGATTTGTGTTGTTTGAGTATTTTCGATCTTTAAAATGAAAAGTGCTCAACAATGTATCAATTCTGGATGACATGGGTGCGCTTTTTCCTTCTCTGTCGAAAATAAGGAAGGGTTTACGCATTTGCATCGAAAAAATAGCCGAATGAAACGAATCAGTACAAATTAAATCGGCACAATGAATGTAATCTATGAATTCGCCAGGATTTGCATCGTAACGATCAAAATCTTCAAGATTTTTTAAATGTATAATTTCCAGAAAATTCTTGTCAGCAAGCTCTTGTAGTGCTTTTTTCCTTTTGGCCGATAATGCACCAATAAAATAAGTGAGTAAGTATTTTGATTTCGGTTTCATACGGGCAGGTTCAGCCACTTTTAACCATTGTTCGGGCGTCAACATTAATGTCGGGTCGATTAAAACTGGTGCTTCTCTCCCTGTCAACTTTTTAATCAACTCCGCTCCTGCCCCTTCGCGAACCGAAAGAAAAGCCATTTCTGAAATCCATTTAGAATAGAGTACTTCATACTTTTTAGCAATAGTGGAAACGCCAAAACTTGGTGCCAATGCAATACGTTTTTCCTTTGGTGCAAAAGTCAGAAAATCGACAGATGAGCCGTATCGGATATTAGGATTCCAGATTTGATCGCTGCCCACCACAAAATAATCATATCGCGAACCTAAATCATAAGGAATATCATTTGTTGTCACCACAAAATCAGTTTCATCAATATGCTTAGTATTGTATTTTCTAAATGAAAGGTCTTTTGCTTTCTGTCCGGCAAGATATTTTTCCCGATTCCGTTTTTCCTGAATTTTTTCTATTCCTTTTTTAAATAGTGTAACCGGACTTTGCTTCAATGCATTTATCAACCTACTTTTTAAACTCAGAATTTCATCATTTCCTTTTATGGGATAATTCACAATAGATTCTACCTCAAATCCCATTGATTTAAGTATTTCCTGCGAAGCGTAATTTTGTAAACGGTTTCCGTAGTTTAGGTAGTCGGTGATTGTAATTATTCCTATCTTTTTCATATATTTTTGTTTTTAAGATACTAGAGCCAAGACAAAAGATTAAAGATTAAAAACATTTTTATAATCCTTTATTTTGAAAACTTGTTTCCCAATTTATTATCATAATAAGCATTTTATCATTTCTTAAATTTCCGAATTTTATCTCTTACTTTTATTGCAAAATGTCTTAGTCCTGGGAGGTATTTTCCGCTTTTCATATTGTACATTAACGATTCAGAGTTAAAAATCATTTCGAAATTTTCAGTGCAAAGTACCGGTTTTTTAGTTATTCGATTTATTTCAATTGACTGACTCAGGGAGCTTTCGATAAAAAGAATATAATTTCCTGATTTATAGGTATTGGCTTTATGCTCGGCATGACTGTTTGCTTTCTGGCGGGCTTCTTTGTTGGGTAAATCGAGCATCACCAGTTGGTTGTATTTTACGTTGTTTTTTCCCAACCAGCTTTCCGTTTCTTTGCGGTATTTCTCCAAACGTGAAGTAACAATTGTTCCAATTTTACTGCCCGGAATAAACAATGCAGGAGCATTCAGACAGAAATCAATGTATTTTGGACCATCATCATTTTGTTCTTCAGTCGGGTCTATACATAAAACACCGTCAATATCGAAACAAGCTTTCTCAAGAGTGGTATGATTAAAGATATTCCATTGAAAATAACGGGGCAGCGGAACTTCTTCGAAAAAATAATCCACCAATTTTTCTTTTCCCGGTATTACATAAATGGCGCAATAGCTTATATCAAAATCTTTATTCAGATCTTTCAGCATTTCTTTTGATTTTAGCATAGCTGAACCGGAAGCAATGCTATCGTCGACCACCAATATCTTTTTAAACTGCTTAATATCAAAAAATTGTCCCCTTGCTCCTGCTTTATAAATATGTCCATTTAGGAACGAATGAATATCGGTGTAAGGACGATTTAAGTAAAGTGCCAACAAGTTTGCAGGCAACATACCACTACGTGGAATGCCAACTATTAAATCAAAATCGCGAGGGATTACATTCAATTTTTTAAGAATAATTTTATTTAAGTCCGAAATATTCCTGTAATACATATTCTTGATATTTAATTAGTTAATCTCAATTTATTTTTCTCTTTAAACCAGACACTCAAATATTTTTTTCTATAATATTGCCGAAAAGTTCTGTTCGGGCTTCCCACGAATTAGAGGCCGCAAAGGCTATTCTTGCTTTTATCTTTTCGGGAGTATCTGTCTGAGTTTCAATTTTTAATTTCTCTACAAAATCATCTATGCTATGCGATACGGTTACCAATCCTTCAAATTCCGGTAAAATGGCAAAAGGTGTCATTACTAACGGCACACCAACTGCCAAATATTCGTTTATTTTCAACGGATAGATATTCCTATTTACCTCATTTACAATGTATGGTATAATTCCCACATCGTAAGTTGCCAATAATTCGGGAACATCATTGGGTTTTATCGGATCAAAAAACTTTACGTTTGGATATTTGCTTAAACGAGCTTTCAGTTGTTGGTTTCGAGGGTCGCCTGTAAATTCAAAATCAAAATCAGAAAGCGCTTTTACAGCAGTTTCTACTGTTTCAATATCAAATCGAGGATCTAAACTACCAATAAAACCTACTTTTTTACGATCACGTTTAAATACTTCCTTTTTGCTGAATTTTTCAAATACCGGAAAATCAACTCCATTTTTCACCACATGACTATTCACATTTATGCTGAGTTTCTGTTTATTTAAAAAATCGGAAGTGGTAATGATTGTTTTTACTTTTTTTGAAAAGTTATCTTCATAATCAAAAATTCTTTTCCCGAAGAAACCTGATTCTACGCCATCATAACAATAATAAATATGAGCTTTCTCTTTTAATTTATTTAATAGCGATAATCCGTAAAATGGATTATAAGCAGTGACAATAATCGGATTATCAAATTTCAGTTTCTTTATAGTTTTCTTCAATGAAATTTTGTAAATCAACACGTTAATTCCAAAGAAAAAACGAAACAATTTTTCATTTTTAAGAAAAAAAACAGGAATTCCGGGAGGAGTTACCAAATTGTAAACCTTGCTACCTACGCTTGAATCAATAAGTTGTAACCTTTTTTTGAATCCCACCATACGTGCTGCAGGAGCATTTTGTTTGCCCCTTAAAGTGGAAAGAATATCTTTTACTGTATAAGGATATTCGACAAATAAAACCCGGTTATTTAATGCCAAACGTTCCATAATTTGTACGGTAGATTTGGCATAATTTCCAAACCAACTCGTATTAGCTATACAAATGATATTTTCCCCTTTTAACATGAGTCTTTATCTTTTTAGTTCGTTATAAACTTCTGTATACAAAGCAAGGTATTTTTCGGCCATTACTTTCCACGAGAATTGTTTTGCACGCTCAATTCCTTTCAAACTGAGTTTATTTCTAAAATCCGTATCATTCAAAATTTTCTCGATGGCTGTTACAATTTCTGTTGGCTTTGTAGGGTCAACAATTACAGCTGCATCACCTGCAATTTCTGGCATAGATGAGGTGTTTGATGTTATCACAGGAACGCCACATGCCATACCTTCGAGAATAGGGATTCCAAAACTCTCGCGAAGTGAAGGATAAAGAAAAACTTTACATTGATTAATAATGGTAGGCATTTCGGCATTTGGAACATAACCGGTCATTACAATATCTTTTCTGATTTCGGTATGCCCAATATCTGACAAGACCTGCATCAATGCATTTTCCTCGTAATCGAGCATCACCAATTTATATTTCAGTTCCGATTTTGCATTGAATAAAGCAAAAGCTTTCAATGCATTCGGCGTATTTTTCTTCGGATCGGTATTTCCTAAAAAGAAAAGAAAATTATCGGGTAAATTATATTTTTGTTTTGTATTTTCAAGTATTGTTTTGTCCTCAATTTTCTGAAAATGAGTTCCTACACCATTATAAATTGCTACCAGATTTTCGCCTAAATGCATGAAGTTTTTAATTCTTTTCTTCTCAAATTCCGAAACGGTAACTACCCGTTTACTGTTTCGGGCAACAGCTGGAACAACCCAACGGCGGTACATATTGCCAAATTTCTGATACAAAGTACCTGATTTTTTAAAAATGCTGACACTTTCGAGATAGATAATATCATGTAAAGTAGTAACTACCGGAACTTCACACCAAATAGGAGCTGTATTACTGGTGCAATGTAACATATCACAACCTTCATTCAAAGCAGCTTTAGGCAGGGCAAATTGTTCCCAGGTAGGATAGGGACCGCCATTTAATTCCACAATTTTAAAATTGGCAGTATGTGGAATACAAGTATTATCTTCATCGGGTTTTACGAATACCACATATTCATTTACCTTATCAATAAGTTGAAGATTTTTTATCAACTCAAGAGCCACCATATCCATTCCATGTTTTTTTGTGCGGTAAAGTCTTTGTCCTTCTATGCCAATTTTCATGTGAGTTGTTTTTAAACCCCCTAACCTTGACCTCACCCCAACCCTCTCCATTAGGAGAGGGAGCAAGAGGGGGAATAGAGAGAAGTTTGTAATTCTTTTTTTTTTGAGAAATATAATAAATATTTATTTTGCCG
>JAQUWU010000122.1 GCA_028692715.1 Paludibacter sp.
ATTAAGTCTGTTAGGGTTGTTAATAGCCTTTCAGGAATTTCGGGTAGAGATGATATAGATAAACAACAAATAGATATAAATGAAAATGGGACAGTAAAACATTCGTTATTCAACACAAAAGAAAAAAAGGTAGTACAAACATTTGCATACAAAGTTAAAAAATACTGGATGAGAGATTTTTTAAACTTTCTTGAGCCAATCACCACAAAATGGGAAACTGATTATTCGTCGAAATATCACAATAGGTATGAATGGGAGTTTTTTATTAGGTATTCGGATGGTACAACAAAGAAAGTAAAAGGCACTGTTTTTGCCCCTACTGAAGGGGAAGAAGTAGAAAGAAGAATACAGGTTTTAACTAAGTATGATATAGAGCCTTTTATATTTTAAGTATAAAGAAAAAAACAAGGGAGAGGGTGAATAACATTGGCAAAACTAAATTTTGTAGAAAAAGACTGTTTTGAAAGATTATTTGGTATGAGTTCAGGGTATGTTTTGGATTTTTCTAACCGCACTTTTCAAGAATTTGTTTATGAAATACTATCTTTTGATATTTATGTAAAGTATCCAAACCTTTCAAAAGCGAAGATACTTAGAGCAATTATTGCTGAGTATGATAATGTTTCTGTAGGGAAATTGCTTTTAGAGTTAATGAGATATATGCAGGCAAAGGGCATGGTTAATGACGAAGATAGAGAAGTGTTCAAACAATGTGCTGACATAGGCAATAGGCTTATAGGAAAGTCTGCAGCCTTCAAACAAACGGCATCGACATCAACAAGCACAGCAAAACCTATCACATCCCTTATTGATTACGATAAGTACATTAGAGCTTTACAAGTTCTATCAGATTATGATGATAGTCCACAATCACGTGGTTTTGCCTTTGAGAAGTATCTAAAAGAGTTCTTTGAGATTAATGGGCTTCAGCCGAGAGGCAGCTTTAAACTTATAGGTGAGCAGATAGATGGCAGTTTTATCTTGCATAATGAGGTCTATTTGCTTGAAGCCAAGTGGACAAGCAAGCCTATAGATAAAGCGAATCTTGTGGTTTTCAATGAAAAGGTATCTTCAAAATCAGGATTTACCCGTGGGTTGTATATAAGCTATTCTGGGTATTCAGAGGAAGCTTTAAAAACATTTGCTACTGGAAGAACTATTAATATTGTTCTTATGACAGTGCAAGAGTTAGCAATAGTACTTTCTCAGAAAAAAGACTTTTCAAAGTTCCTTTGGAGTAAGGTCCGGGCTTTGGCTGAAGAAGGCGATTTCAATAAATCTGTTTTTGAAATGAATAATTAGTGGGAGGTAATTGCGATTATGAGTGATTTTACATATAGTTTACCATTTTCAAATGATAAACTTTTAAAAGGTATTATTTATACACTGAAAGACAAAGATAAATATGATGTAGCTAACTTATTGAAAGGAGCAAGTATTGAAATTGCTCAAGGCGGCTACTCATACTATGATGGGCATTGGGGCAGAAATAATGCAGTGGCAGCCTATGTAACATTCCATGTAAATCCGGATTATAAAAAGCTCTTAGATACGCCAGATATAAAAACGCTATTAATGACTATATGTGATGAATTGATTCCAGCAGATGTTGGATATGATATAAAAAGTGTATCAATTTCAATTGATTTGACCAAAGATTATGATTTGGAAGATGACTTAATATTGGATTTGGAAAGGAATGTAAATTCTGTTTCATATAGAATAGTCCATGAGATATTGCCGGAAGATATAAAGATAAAAGGGTATCAGATGGCAGAGGTTTATACATACCTATACGCAGTAGAAAATTCATTAAGATTGTTTATTGAAAAAGTATGTAAAAATAAGCATGGAGAAGGATATTTTCAACAGATAGCTGTACCGAGAGCATTACAAGATACTATAAGGAAAAGAAAAGAAAATGCTGAGAGTAATAAATGGTTAAGTGTCCGAGGTAATGAACTTTTTTATTTGGACTTTAAAGATTTAGGAAATCTGATAGATAATAACTGGGACTTTTTTAAAGACTATTTCCCCAATAGAGATTTTATAATACCAAAGTTAAACGAAATGGCGGAATGTAGAAATTTAATAGCGCACAACAGTTATATTTCTGATACAGAAAGAAATTTAATGAAAACATATTACAATGTGATATTAAAGCAAATAACATCAGCTTGAAGATGTGAGAGTAAATGGCACTTGAAATTAGTTTAATTCTGGTTGCATTATTAGATTTTGTTCTGATTGCAATTATATGGTGCGTGTATTCTTCCCGAAATCCTTATTGATTTTCCAGCTTCCTATCTACAATACGGGCAGGTGAGATACTAATTGAGTAAAAAGATTGTATTTGAAAATAAGAAACAGGTTGATATCCTGAGAGAAAAAATAGTGAGCACAACAAATACTAAGTTAAAAATGTTATGGCAGAGCGGTGAGGGTATAGATTTTCTAAGGAACGTTAAATTTGAGCCATGTGGGTATGACCCATTATTTGAGCATGACACAAACTTTATAGAGCAAACCAATCAAACTT
>JAQUWU010000036.1:0-13014 GCA_028692715.1 Paludibacter sp.
ACTCCTCGCCCAAGGTGTTTTTCATATCCTTGTTGGCCTGGATGCCATAACCATAGCAAATGTGGACGGCTGTCTTGCAGATCAGGCCCTGTGCGGCACGCATGAATATGCTCATTCGAAAGGAGTGAAGCTCATAATGCACCACGAAACATCCGCCTCTGTTACTAATTACGAAAGGCGTATTGATAAAGCCATTGAACTAATGAAAGAATACGGCTATGATGCCGTAAAAACAGGTTATGTTGGTTGGATTATTCCTCGTGGTGAACATCACGATGGGCAATGGATGGTTAATCATTATATACGTGTGGCACAAAAAATGGCAGCAAACAAGATAATGCTTGATGCACATGAACCTGTCAGACCTACGGGTTTACACCGAACTTATCCGAATTGGATGGCTTGCGAAGCTGCACGGGGAAACGAATTTAATGCCTGGAGTGCGGGAAACCCACCAGAACATGAAACTATTTTACCATTTACCCGTTTAATGGGAGGTCCAATGGATTATACGCCCGGAATTTTTCAAATAAAAATGGATTACTATCAACCCGGAAATCCAAATCAGGTTCATACAACTTTGGCAAAACAACTGGCTTTGTATATTACTATGTACAGTCCGCTTCAGATGGCAGCCGATTTGCCTGAAAACTATGAAAAACACATGGATGCTTTTCAGTTTATTAAAGATGTGGCAGTTGATTGGGACGACACAAAATACTTAGAAGCTGAACCGGGTGATTATATAACTGTTGCCAGAAAAGCAAAAGGATCAAATAATTGGTTTGTTGGAGCAATTACTGATGAAAATCCACGACTTGCAAAGATTGATTTTAGCTTTTTAGATTCCAACGAGTGGTATGTAGCTACTGTTTATGGTGATGCGGCGAATGCTGATTGGAAAATAAATCCGATGGCTTATCAGATTAATAAAGTATTAGTTCGGTCAAAATCGGTTCTGAAACAGAAACTTGCACCCGGAGGTGGAGTAGCTATCAGTATTAAAAAGGCTTCGAAAGACGATATGAAAGGATTGAAAAGAATCTGATAACTAAATCTGTTTTTAGAAATGCCAATGGACCAATGAACGGTACATTGGCATTTTTTGTTGTAGAAAGTAAAGTTTGATTATGGATAGAAAAGTAATACTTTATATCGCCATGAGTCTGGATGGTTTTATCGCAACGGATGATGATAATATTGATTTTTTGTCGATTGTTGAAGAAAAGGATCAGGATTATGGATATTTCGATTTTGTAAAAACCGTCGATACGGTCATTATGGGTAGGAAGACGTATGACAAAGTGCTTTCGTTCGGGATAGAATTCCCTCATGCTGACAAAGAAACCTATATAATTACCCGAATATCTCGTCCTTCAATAGGTTCTGTGAGTTTTTACACAGGAAGCTTGAATAAATTAGTAAATCAGTTGAAGGTTCGGGAAGGAAAAAATATTTATGTTGATGGTGGCGCTGAAATTGTCCATGAATTGTTGAAAGAGGAGTTGATTGATGAGTTTTATATTTCAATAATTCCCATATTATTGGGCAATGGTATTCCGCTTTTTAAAAATGGACGAAGAGAATTGAAGTTGAAGCTAACAAGCTCAAAGTCTTTTAATAAGGGTTTAGTTCAATTACATTACGAGAAACTATGAATCAATTATTTAAAACTTATTGTCTTATTCCCGCATTATTCTTACATTTGTCTCTCAAAATAAAAGTACAAAATGCCTCCTTTAGCAGAAAGATTACGCCCTCAAACGCTTGAAAATTACATCGGACAAAAACATCTGGTTGGTGAAAAAGCCATTCTTCGTCAAATGATTGAGTCGGGGAGGGTAGCCTCTTTTATTCTTTGGGGACCTCCCGGTGTTGGTAAAACAACTTTGGCTAAAATTATTGCTAATAAGTTAGACCGTCCTTTTTACACCTTAAGTGCTGTTACGTCGGGAGTTAAAGACGTACGTGAAGTAATTGAAAAAGCTAAATCAAGTCGGTTCTTTTCTCAGGGTGGAAATCCGATACTTTTTATTGATGAAATTCACCGTTTTAGTAAATCGCAACAGGACTCCTTGCTTGGAGCTGTAGAAAATGGAACCGTAACACTGATTGGTGCCACAACCGAAAATCCCTCTTTTGAAGTGATTACACCACTGCTTTCTCGCTGTCAGGTGTATGTGTTAAAATCATTGGAAAATGATGATTTGCTGGAATTGGCAAATTATGCCATAAAAACCGATACCGAATTAAAAAAACGTGAAATTGTATTCGAAGAAACCGAATCCCTCTTACGTTATGCCGGTGGAGATGCGCGTAAGCTGTTGAATATATTGGAGTTGGTGTCGGATTCGGTAAATGAAGGGAAAGTTATTTTTACAAATGAAATTGTAACTGAACGACTTCAACAAAATCCGATGGCATTCGACAAGGATGGCGAAATGCATTATGACATAATTTCGGCTTTTATAAAGTCGATTCGTGGAAGTGATCCTGATGCTGCTATTTATTGGTTGGCACGTATGGTGGCCGGTGGCGAAGATCCAAAATTTATTGCTCGTCGTTTAGTCATTTCGGCAGCGGAAGACATTGGATTGGCAAATCCAAATGCTTTGTTAATTGCTAATGCTTGTTTTGATGCTTTGCAAAAAATTGGTTGGCCTGAAGGACGGATAATTCTTGCCGAGGCTGCTATTTATCTGGCATCCTCTCCAAAAAGTAATTCGGCTTATCTGGCGATAGATGATGCATTGGCGTTGGTAGAACGAACCGGAAATCTTCCCGTACCCTTAGCTTTACGAAACTCCCCTACAAAACTCATGAAAGACCTCAATTATGGGAAAGGGTATAAATATTCCCATGATTTCCCCAATCATTTTGTAGAACAACAATTCATGCCTGACGAACTTATAAAGGAGCGAATCTGGAATATCCAGAATAATCCGGCGGAAAGTAAATTGGGAGATTGGATGAGAACTTTATGGAAAGGTCGATTCTAAATTCAAAAAAAGGAGTGCTCTTTTATGAAAAATTAGTACTTTTGTGCTGGAATTCATAGCTCCAGAATTGTGAACAATCATTGCTTCAACTGTGTTTTTCTCTTACATCCGATTTGTGAAAATTCAATTAACTGAAATTAATTTTTAGTACTCTATGACCTCTACAATCATTGTAACACTTTGCATTTTATTATTACTAGCTTATTTGTTTGATTTGACTGCATCAAAAACGAATATCCCTTCAGTAATATTATTGTTGCTATTGGGCTGGCTTTTAAGACAATTAACCGACTTTTTGAACATTCAGCTACCTGATCTTACAACTATTTTACCTGTTTTAGGAACTATTGGACTTATTCTGATTGTATTGGAGGGTTCGCTGGAACTTGAATTAAACAGCTCAAAGTTTCCATTGATACGGAAGTCGTTTTTAGGTGCCATTATTCCGCTTATATTAATATCATTCCTTCTCGCCTTTATGTTTAGGTATATAGGTGGTTATCCTTTTAAAGTTTGTTTGGCTAATGCCATACCTTTCAGTATTATAAGTAGTGCTATTGCCATTCCAAGTGTCAGACACCTGAAAAAATCTCATCATGAATTTGTAATTTATGAAAGTAGTTTGTCCGATATATTAGGAGTGGTGTTTTTTAATTTCATTACACTGAACGAAACTTTTGGTATTGGTACTTTTGCTGATTTCGGTTTAAATTTATTTATTACAATGATTGTATCGTTTGTTGCTTCAATCGGTTTGACCATATTGCTTCAAAAAATTGAACATCATATTAAGTTTATTCCAATAATTCTTTTGGTAATATTAATTTACACAATTTCAAAGATTTACCATCTTCCTTCACTTGTATTTATTATGTTTTTTGGTCTGTTTGTGGGGAATTTATATAAATTCAGCCGTTTTAAATGGATAAAAAGACTTCGTCCTGAAGAACTGAAAATTGAAGGCAAGAAATTTAAAGATTTGACAATTGAAGGTGCATTTTTAATACGTGCTCTTTTCTTTTTATTGTTCGGATACCTACTTAAAACGACCGAAATTCTTAATACGGAAACCCTGGTTTGGTCAATTGGAATTGTTGTCGCTATTTTTGCTTTCAGAACAATTCAGTTAAAATTATCAGGACTCTCATTAACTCCTCTGTTATTTGTTGCGCCCCGTGGATTGATAACGATCCTATTATTTTTGTCCTTAGAACCCGGAGAGAACATATCACTGGTAAATAACTCTTTAATTGTTCAGGTAATAGTACTAACAGCTCTTATTATGATGTTTGGGTTAATAGCTATGCCGAAGATGGAAAAGAGAAATGATGAAATTGATGAAAATGAAATTATAGAAACAGAAGAACTCGAACAAGAGGAATTACCCGTCTCCTAAAAACTCCTTTTCAAAAAAACTCTTTTTCAGTCACTCAATATTACAGCAATCGGACATATTCAGGAACATCCTAAATATGTCCGATTTTTTTTGATTTTAAATGCTTCAACTATTCCTTTTAGGGAATCATAGTGTTCTGTATTATTAAGATTATTGGTATTATAAGAATTGAAAGGGAGATAGAAATAATGGTTAGTATTCCGATAAAAGTAAACATTCTTTTCAGGTTTTTCAGCCCTTCTTCAATATCGGATTGTTTCTTTTCAGCTAATCCTGACTGGATTTTGCTACCGAATTTAAGCAGATTGTAAGATGGAAAGAAATACAGAATAGCCATTAATAGATAAAGCACACCAATAAGCACAAATGGGAAAGGAAACGGTAATTTTTGGAAGTCGGAATATTCATTCATAACGGAAGATAAACCAATAAATGTGACACCAATAACCATCAGAAAAAGTATAAATATAAAACCGACTATAGCAAGAAAATAACTCCATTTGGCAGACGATCGTAGATATTTTTCAGTTTCGTTAGAGATGATTAATTGAGGATCTTGAACTTCAGTCTTGTCAGTAATTTCACTTTTCATATTAGCTGCAATTTAAAGGGTTAGTAATATTCTTTTTATTGTAACGGCAAATATAAAAATAAATTTTTAAATTGATTAACAATTAATGAATTTTATTAAAATAGAAAAAAAATAAAGGTAAATACATTGATTACCGAAATTTTTCTTTAATTCAATACGAAAATATTCTTCTAACTCAACATAAAGTAGTAATTTTGCGGTCTCTTAGAAATTTCGAAAATTTAAATATATTATGGCAGAAAAAAAAATGAATTTATTAGCTGATTTTCCATCGGTTAGCACTGAACAGTGGATGGAAAAAGTAACAGCTGATCTCAAAGGAGCTGACTTCAACAGAAAGCTTGTTTGGAAAACAAATGAAGGCTTTAATGTAATGCCTTTTTATCGTGCAGAGGATATTTCAAGCCTCAAAACAAAAGATTCAGCTCCGGGAGTTTTCCCGTTTATTCGTGGTACAAAACCCGGAAATGAATGGTTGATTCGTCAGGATATTGACGTAGTAAATGCCAAAGAAGCTAACGCTAAAGCATTGGATATACTTTGTAAAGGTGTAACTTCATTAAGTTTCAACTTGAAATCTTCCGATTTAAGTGCCGATTTTATTGCTGCATTGCTTAAAAACATTGTGGTTGAATCATGTGAATTAAATTTTTGCATTTGTATTACTGCTGCTGCTGAATTAGCAACTATACTTACAGCTTATTTTAAATCACAAAATGCTGATCTTGCCAAATTGCAGGGTTCTGTCAACTTTGACCCAATGAAATATGTGTTGGAAGTAGGCAAAGAATTGACAAAAGAAGAATTGGTTGCAAGAACAAAAGCTACTATCGAAGCAGCTGCTGGTTTGCCTCAATACCGTGTTGTTGGAGTAAATGCAACGATGTTGTGCAATGCAGGTGCTTTTATCGCTCAAGAGCTAGGTTATTCATTGGCTTGGGGTAATGATTATCTTTCGATGATGGTGGAAGCTGGAATGGATATTTCAGTAGTTGCTAAAAATATTAAATTTAACTATGGAGTTGGTGGTAACTATTTTATGGAAATTGCCAAATTTCGTGCTGCTCGTATGTTATGGGCAATGATAGTGGATGCTTATGCTCCTAACGGAAAAGACAAAAGTGCTGCAAAAATGCTTGTACATGCTGAAACTAGTACTTTTAATAAAACGATACTTGACGCTAATGTAAACATGCTTCGTACTCAAACGGAAGCAATGAGTGCAACTATTGGAGGCGTTAATTCACTTACTGTTTTAGGTTACGATTCTGTATACAAACCTACCGATGATTTCTCGGAACGTATTGCCCGTAACCAACAATTAATACTTAAAGAAGAGTGTCATTTCGATAAAGTTTCTGATCCGGCTGCCGGTTCGTATTATTTGGAAACATTGACAAATGAAATTGCTGCTCAAGGCTGGAAGTTATTCCTGGAAGTAGAAGAGCAAGGTGGTTTCTTTGCATCTATTAAATCCGGATCAGTACAGAAAGCTATTAAAGCTACTGCAGTTGCTCGTTTAAAAGCTGTTTCAAGTCGTCGCGAAATTTTATTGGGTACTAACCAATTCCCGAACTTTAACGAAATGGGATCTGCAAAAGTAGAAACTACTCAAGCTGTAGATTGTGGTTGTACACAACATGGAGCTGAAAAACTTACTTCGGTTCGTGCTGCAGAACAATTTGAAACATTACGCTTTGCTACCGAAGCTGCGGCTAAACGTCCAAAAGTATTTATGTTGACTATTGGAAACCTAGCTATGCGTTTGGCTCGTGCTCAGTTCTCATGTAATTTCTTTGCTTGTGCCGGTTACGAAGTGGTGGATAACTTGGGCTTCAAAACTGTTGAAGAAGGTGTTACAGCTGCCATGGCTGCAAACGCTGATCTTATTGTTATTTGCTCAAGCGATGATGAATATGCTACATTAGCTCCTGCTGCTTACAATTTGGTAAAAGGGAAAGCTGAATTTGTTGTTGCCGGTGCTCCTGCTTGTTCTGACGACTTAAAAGCCATTGGTATTGAACATTTTGTAAATGTAAAAACCAATGTATTAGATATGTTGAATGCATTTAATGCGAAATTGGTTTAGACTAAAGAGCAAAGAGCAAAAGAGCAAAGAACAAAGAGCAAAGGCAAAAGAAGAGATGCATAATTTTAGAAAATTAGATATTTGGATGAAATCAATGAGTTTGGTAACTGAAATTTATCAGTTAACTAATAAATTTCCAAGTTGTGAACGATTGGCTTGATATCTCAAATGCAGCGAGCATCTGTATCTATTCCAACAAATATTGCCGAAGGTTCAGTAAAAACAAGTAATAAAGATTTTGCCCGTTTTCTGGAAATGTCTATTGGTTCTTCGCTTGAATTGGAAACAGAACTAACGATTGCTTTAAACTTAAAATGTATTGATTCAATGGTTTTTGAAAGTATTCAAAATAAAATCATTGAACTTCAAAAAATGATAACAGGATTTAAAAATAAACTAGATTAAGATCTTTTTTCAATGACGAAAGTATTTGTCTTTGTTCTTTGTTCTTAAATTTAAAATCTAAAAAAAATGAGAGTAGATTTCAAAAATATAGATATAAAAAATATAGCAACTGATCAGGTTGCTTCTCAGACTGAAAGCACATGGCTTACTCCTGAGTTGATTCCCGTAAAGCCATTTTATACTAAAGATGATTTGGAGGGAATGGAACATTTGAATTATGCTGCAGGACTTCCACCTTATCTTCGTGGACCATACAGTGTAATGTATGCAATGCGTCCCTGGACTATTCGTCAGTATGCCGGATTTTCTACTGCGCAAGAATCAAATGCATTCTATCGTCGTAACCTTGCAGCAGGTCAAAAAGGACTTTCGGTAGCTTTCGATTTAGCTACACACCGTGGCTACGATGCCGATCACGAGCGTGTAGTGGGTGATGTGGGTAAAGCGGGTGTTTCTATTTGTTCGGTTGAAGATATGAAAGTGTTGTTCGATGGTATTCCATTGAATAAAATGTCCGTTTCTATGACAATGAATGGTGCTGTACTTCCTATCCTTGCATTTTATATCAATGCAGGTTTAGAGCAAGGTGCTAAGCTGGAAGAAATGGCCGGAACGATTCAAAACGATATTTTGAAAGAATTTATGGTGCGTAATACCTATATTTACCCACCAAAATTCTCTATGAAAATTATAGCTGACATTTTTGAGTTTACTTCTCAAAAAATGCCTAAGTTTAATTCAATCTCTATCTCTGGTTACCACATGCAAGAAGCCGGTGCAACTGCTGATATTGAGTTGGCTTACACATTGGCTGATGGACTAGAATACCTTCGTGCCGGAGTAAATGCCGGGATGGATATTGATTCTTTCGCTCCTCGTTTGTCATTTTTTTGGGCTATAGGTATGAATCATTTTATGGAAATTGCCAAAATGCGTGCTGCACGTATGTTGTGGGCAAAAATTGTAAAACAATTTAACCCTAAAAATCCAAAATCATTGGCGTTGCGTACTCACTCGCAAACTTCTGGTTGGTCGTTGACCGAACAAGATCCTTTCAACAATGTTGGACGTACTTGTATTGAAGCTATGGCTGCTGCGTTGGGTCACACTCAATCGCTTCACACCAATGCGTTGGACGAAGCTATTGCATTGCCAACGGAGTTTTCGGCACGTATAGCAAGAAACACACAAATTTATATTCAACAGGAAACGAATATCTGTCGGGAAGTAGATCCTTGGGCAGGTTCATATTATGTTGAAACATTGACCAACGAAATTGCTGAAAAAGCATGGGCGTTGATCGAAGAAGTAGAAAAACTGGGTGGTATGGCTGCGGCTATCGAAACTGGTGTGCCTAAAATGCGTATTGAGGAAGCATCTGCTCGTACTCAAGCACGTATCGATTCAGGAAGTCAGAAAATTATTGGTGTGAACGAATATCGTTTGAAAAAAGAAGCTCCTATCGATATTTTGGAAGTGGACAATACTGCAGTACGAATTCAGCAAATTGAACGTTTGAAACAATTGCGCGCTAACCGTAACGAAACTGAAGTACAAGCTGCATTAGCTGTTATTACTGAATGTGCAAAAACCGGAAAAGGAAACTTGTTGGAATTAGCCGTTGAAGCTGCTCGTTTGCGTGCTTCATTGGGCGAAATATCAGATGCCTGCGAAGAAGTGGCAGGTCGTTATAAAGCAACCATTAGAACAATATCAGGCGTGTATTCATCAGAAACTAAAAACAACCCAACTTTCCAAAAAGCTTGCGAGCTTACTGAGAAATTTGCTAAAAAAGAAGGTCGTCGCCCACGTATTATGATCGCTAAAATGGGTCAGGATGGTCATGACCGTGGTGCTAAAGTAGTAGCAACAGGTTATGCCGATTGTGGATTCGACGTGGACATGGGACCATTGTTCCAGACTCCAGCAGAAGCTGCCAAACAAGCCGTTGAAAATGATGTTCATATTATGGGCGTTTCTTCATTGGCAGCGGGACATAAAACGTTGATTCCACAAGTTATGGAAGAATTGAAAAAACTGGGTCGTGAAGATATTATTGTAATTGCTGGTGGAGTTATTCCAGCTCAGGATTATGATTTTCTTTACAAAGCCGGTGTGGCAGCAATTTTTGGCCCTGGTAGTCCGGTGGCGAAAGCAGCGGTTACTATTATGGAAATATTGTTGGAGGAATAGATAACCCCAAATCCCTAAAGGGGCTTAAGAAAAAGAAAACGGACTTGCCTGATTGGGTGAGTCCGTTTTTTTTTGATTTGTAGCAGTAAATTCAGGTTTTTAAATGCTGTTGTAGTAGTTAGTTTTAGACTAATAAGAAGAACTATTACAACATGATTTTTATTAAGTGAAATAGTCTGAAAATGCCGTTAAAACTGACATTTCAAGAGCTAAAATGAGTTTATAAACGCAAAAATAATATATCTTTGTGGAGTTGTAATGCTATGCAAAATGGAATGATTCAATTTTGAATATAAAATTGAAAAATTAAGAAAATAAACCTTCGTTCTCTATTTGATTTTTTTTTATCTGTTCAAGTTACGTTTACAAAGAAAAAGATGAGATTTCTGACCTGTTAACTATAAAGGTGTTTTTAAAAACATTTTATAGCTCATCGTTTAGAAATGAATTTTGATAACCTTAAAGTAATTTGACGTGATAAAAAATGTACTTCTACTCCTAATACTAAGCATTGTTTCTGTTTTTATCAATGCCCAAACAAATACAGATACACCCAATCTGAGTTTTGAGGATGGATCGTTAAATAAATGGAAAATATATACTGGTAAGTATTATTATGATAATGTAAGTACATCTGCTACTTACGGATCGTATGCTTATAGTTGGACACCTGTTACGACGACAGACAGAATCAATATTATTTCTAATAATTCATCAACTTACGATCCGGTTATTGCCTGCGATTTGTTGACAAACCCAGACAATAATTCGGTTGTACGAATAGGTAAGCCAACTATTTGTGAGTCATGGAATGGATCGTATTATGAAACCTCTGCAGGAGCTGAGAAAATTGAATATACTTTTAAAGTAACCAAAAATACGACTTTACTTTCCTATAAGTTAGCTGCTGTACTGCATGTCCCAACCAATGATAATCACTTAGGTGATCAACGACCTTCCTTTACAATGGATATAACGATAGTTGATAGTTTGGGTGTTAGTTATTCAATACCATGTTCATCCTATTCTTCGAAGGCGGCCTCTGGAGGCGGATTGGTTACAAATTCAAACTGTTTGAGCTCTACGGCAGGAAAATATAGATTAGAATATGTTTATCAACCGTGGATTTCCGGAAACGTTGATTTATCAGCACAATTAGGTAAAACGGTAACTATTACTGTAAAAACGCATGATTGCCTATTAAATACAGGATCTTATACTGATGTTGCCGGAAATCATAGTGCTTATGGTTACTTTTGGGCAGAAACTAAGAAAATTGAACTGACTTCGTTTAGTTGTGAAAATGAAAATACAACAATTGTTGCACCATTGGGCTTTACAAGTTACAATTGGACTCGGTCTGATGGACAACCTATGACCATTTCAAATCCTGCACAGCCCAATATCCTTGTTGTGGACAAATCGCTATATCATGAAGGTACAATTTATTCCTGTGCAATGGACAATGCTAATAGCCTTTGTGGTGCAATAACTGCATCAACTATTGTTACTCCTGTGAAACTGGATCCTAATTTTAGTAGTGTAGCAATAGATGCCGGAAAAATAAAATTTACCAGCACAAGTACTGCAGTAGGTGATTCAATTTCAAGTTATTATTGGGATTTTGGTGATGGTGGTTCAAGTTTCGAGCAAAATCCCACTCATATTTATTATGAATTTAAGCCATTTAATGTAAAACTTACCATTACTTCTGTAAAAGGTTGTAGCAAAACTGTAAGTAATAATGTATCACCTACCAAAGAATTGATTGCAGAAATTTTTCCCCCTGCAAACTTGGTTTATAATGGTCAGACTAAAGATTTTACTGATATAGTTAATATTGCCGGATTACAACGGAATATAGACTATTATATCCGATATACAAACCGCGCCGGAACCCCCTTTTATTCAAGTTATTCAGCTCCAACAACGGTTGGCGACTATACAGCAACTTTTGAATTAAGCTATTTGTCGTTATTGAAATATTTTATAACATCGGTCCCAACAAAGGATTTTACAATTACAAAAGCTCCAATAGTCGTTACAATAAGTAATGTGTTGAAAACATATGGTGAGAAAATAACATTGTTGCGTGATGCGTTTACTCAGGATATGAACCCATTATATGCCGGAGATAAAATATATGAACTGGAACTTAAAAGTGGTGGACAAAATGATACTTCAAGGGTAGGTACGTATACAATAAAAGCTGATTCAGCAATAGGTTTAGGGGTGAAAAATTATGATATACAATTTGTGAATGGAACGCTGACAGTTCAACCAAAACAACTTAATATCTCGGCTATAAATACTTTCAAGACCTATGGAAGTCAAATACTCGTCACTGGAAATGAGTTTTTTGTAACTCCCGGAAGTCTGGTTAAGGAAGATAGTATAAAGTCTGTAACTCTTCAGTGTAACGGATTTGATTCACTGGCAATAGTGGGTTCCTATCCTATCACAGCTTCTGCTGCCACAGGTTATCGTCTATCCAATTACACAATTAATTATAAACCAGCCATATTAGTAATAAATAAAAAGAAAGTCACTGTGTCAGCTCAAAAGTTGAACAAAGTATATGGTACAATATATTCTTTTAACGGGAATGAATATTCAACAGATAACACTCAATTTGTTGCTAATGACTCTATTGCGCAACTTCAATTTACTTCTCAGGCTACTCCGTTAAAAGCTCAGGTAGGAGAATATGGATTATCAATTATTGGTGTCTCCGGTTACAGATTAGAAAATTATGATATTAATTTGGTGAATAATACTTTCACTGTTAGTCCAATGCCAATTACAATTATTGCCAAGAAAATGGAGAAAGAATATAGTGATTTATTTTCTTTTTCCGGAAATGAGTTTATTACCGATAAACCTTTAATTATTGGCGATACTGTTTCGTTTGTGTTATTGAAAAGTAGTGGAAGTATTGAGACTGCGCCAGTAAATTCTTACAATATTTTGGCATCGCTTGCTTATGGTGTTGGCACTCTAAATTACGATTTTACCTACATTCCTGGTGTTTTGAATGTTGTAAAGAAAAAAATGAATGCATCTTTAAATCCGCCTTCTTATCTGGTTTATAATGCTAAACCTAAAGATTTTACTGCAACTATGAGTGTTAGTGGGCTTTTGCAAAATTCTGATTATTATATTCATTACACAAATCAACCGGGTACTCCACTTTATAATGATTCTATTACAGCACCCTCAACTGTAGGTGATTATACTGCTACTTTTAAATTGAGTGTTTCTTCAAAGTCGAAATATGAACTAACCTCAACTCCGGTTCAGGATTTCATTATCACCAAAGCGCCATTGACAATAACTTCTG
>JAQUWU010000036.1:13114-50473 GCA_028692715.1 Paludibacter sp.
ATGCAATACTTCAGGTAACAAAAAAGGAAATAACAGTTACAGCTAATGCAATATCTAAAATGTATGGCTCAGAATATATTTTTACGGGTAACGAATTCACAACCGATAACTCACAGTTTGTAGGCAACGATTCTATTTTTACAGTGCAGTTGACTTCACCGGGTGCTCTAAAAAAATCTGCTGTAGGAGATTATAACATAGTCATTAATAAAATTACAGGTTCTGGTTTGGGAAATTATAATATAATTCAAGTAAGCAACATTCTAACAGTTATACCTATGCCTGTTACCATTATACCAAATAATATAAATAAACCTTATAGTGATTTACTCTCTTTTTCTGGAAAAGAATTTTGCACCGATAAACCGCTGTTAAATGGAGACTCTATTTCTTATGTTGTTTTTAAAAGTGACGGTTGTGCAGAAAATGCTCCTGTGAATGATTACGACATATTTGCATTACAAACTTATGGTGTTGGAAATCAGAATTACGATTTTACTTATAAAGCCGGTAAACTGTCGGTAATACAAAAATCTATCACTGCAAAAATTTATCCACCGGAATACCTTGTGTACAATGCAAAAAACAAAGAGTTTATCGTAACTGTAAGTGTTCCGGAACTAATACAAAATACTGATTATTACATACATTACACGAGCAATGATGGTATATATGATAGCTATTTAGCACCTTCAAGAGCAGGAAGTTATACTGCCACATTTGAACTTAGTAGCTTGTCAATGTTGAAGTATTCAATGAGTACTGTGCCAAGTGAGAACTTTATAATAACTAAAGCACCTTTGATTATTACTGCTAACAATGCAACAAAAACGTATGGGGAAAACCTGTATTTACAAACCGATGCATTTAAAAAGGATATGAATCCTTTGTTCGGCAGCGATGTTATATTCGGAGTATATTTTGAGTGTAAAGGATTGGCTGATACTGCTTCAGTTAAGACATACCCAATAATTCCTAAAAAAGTGACTGGCTCAGGAATTGAAAATTATGAAATTATATTTGTTGATGGATTATTGACTGTTAATAAGAAAATATTGACTGTTAAAGCTATAGATGGCACTAAAACGTATGGCGATTTGTATTTTCCGAATTCAAAGAGTTTTTATGTAGATACACATGAGTTGATTGGAAACGATATGGTGACATCGGTAACACTGGTTTCAGATGGATATAGTAGTACAGCCACAATAGGATATTATTCAATTAAAGCATCAGATGTAAAAGGTATAGGAATGAATAATTATCTTATTTCCTATGAAGAAGGGAAGTTACAGGTTTTAAAAAAGAAAATAAGTGTCCTTGCTAAACAAATTTATAAAGAATACGGAAGTGAGTATGTTTTTAAGGGTGATGAATTTGAAGCCGATATAAACCAATTTATTGGAAGTGATAAAGTTACTGGTATACTTTTGAATTCACAGGGAGCACAAGCTATAGCATCTGTTGGTGAGTATAGCTTATCAATATCTAATGTTAGTGGTAATGGGATAGAAAATTATGATATCACAACTCAGAATGCTGTTCTGTTTGTTACCCCTATGCCTCTAGTTGTAATGGGAAACGATATAGAAAAAGAATACGGCGATGTACTTACGTTTTCAGGAAATGAATTCACTACGGACATTCCCTTGTATAACAACGATACACTCTCATTTACTTTTTTGAAAAGTAATGGTTCTACAGAATTGGCTCCGATTGGTGTATATGACATAATCCCAACTCAGGCAACAGGCGTAGGAAGTTTAAATTACAGTATAAGTTATCGGTTCGGAAAATTGAAAGTGGTTCAAAAGCAATTATTTGTTACGGCTCAAAATTGTGTAAAGGAATACGGAGAAAATGACCCTTCTCAAACATTTAATGTAACGGATAAACGTGGTGTTGAATTTCAACCATCAATGTTTTTGGGAAATACGATTAGAGAAGTTGGTGAAAATGTAGGTGTTTATAAAATTTCAAAAGGTACATTGTCCGTTTCATCGTCTTATAAATTTACATTTAATGATGCATATTTAACTATACAAAAAGCGTTACCAACCATTGATCCGTACTTTACAAATAATGGAGGTCAGTTTATAATGGCAGATGTGTTAGGAAGTAAAAATGGTGATAATCCACAGGGTAATTTGAATATAAAAATTCAAGAGGCAAAAATAGATAATATTATCTCTGTGAATAAAGGGACAGGACAATGTAATGTATCTGGATTACCGAATCAAATGGTAGAAGCTGAATTATATTATCAGGGAGATGAAAATTATTTGCCGGCAACTAAAACAATGAAAATCTATGCTGTTATTTATCATTCAGATGGTGGAAAATTAATTTCGCCAATTACAAATTTCGACGGAAACGAATCGCTAAAACTTGAAACGCCAACACAGGATAACAACTATGTTTTTGAAGGTTGGTACGAAGATGAAGATTTTTCATCCATTGCTATACGGCGTATCCCGGTTGGAACCTATCACGATGTCCACTTATATGCAAAATGGTCTGTTACCTACGACGATTTATCTGTTGTGGTATTATTTAACCAGATTTTGGCAGTTGCCAATCCATTGAATCGTGATTTTTTATACAATTCTACTTATAAATGGTATAAAGATGATGTGCTGTTGGCAAGTACCAAACAGTATTGTGGTTTTGATAACTATGTCCCAACGGGCAATTACAGAGTTGAAATATATTACCTGAACAATGCCCCAATCATACTGGAATTAAGTCATTCATCTGTAATGCAGAAATCAAAAATGTATCCGAATCCAGTGCTCAGAAATTCAGAACTTACTTTGTGCAGCGAACTGGCAAAACAGGAGGGTGTTTCGGTGGAGATTTACAATCTAATGGGTGTTCGGCAAACAGCAATTAAAATTGAACACGATACGGATAAATTTATGCTAAGCGGATTTAACGATGCCGGTATTTATATTATTCGACTTGTGCAGAACGGAACCATAAAAGAAACTTTTAAAGTAATGGTGGAGGATTAATTCGATGAAGATAAGAAATTTTATACTAGTTGTTTTGATTCTATTTAATTTAGCGTCTGGTTTTACGCAAACTAACTATTCAGGTCGAGGAAGACCGGATCAGTTGATACTCCATACTACTCCTTCCGTTTCACTTTTGAGTTACAAGAGCCTGGATTCCAAAAGTACAATAAGTGGAAATATTGGAACTGGTTTAGAATATGGCCATTTTTTTAATGAAATTTGGGGCTTAAGTATTGGTGCCGAAATCACTTCTTTTAGTACATTTTATCACTTTAAAGGGCGTAAAGACTCGTTGGAACTGTTTGATAACTGGAGCTCGAGATATTACAAACTCAATCAAAACCTGACGACAAAGGAATTTCAGAGCGTGACTTATCTAAGTTTTCCGGTTAAAATTAATTATCGACATCGCTTAACTAAAAGCCTCAATTTCAATGTGTCTGCTGGTGCAGCATACACTTTGTATTTTGCCGAGAATAAGTCAATTGTTTCCGGAACTATCGACCGGCAAGCATTTTTTGGGGATATTTATGTCAATATTGACGAGTTTTATCCTCTTATGTTTGGCAAATTTACTGATTATATCAATCCAAGTTCCGAGAAACAATTCAAAAGTACTCTGTTAGGTGTTGTTCAAATGGGTTTGTCATTTAATTTGGCAGATAATTGGAATATGCATACCGAACTTAATTTTCAATATGGTTTCCAAAATATAAAAACCCGTTCGATTAATTTATTGATACCGGATGAGTATTCAGGGGTAACTGCTACTAATTATATAGGCGAAATTCATCCTCTTTCGTTGGGATTACGCATAGGAGTGGCCTATAATTTTGATTTATTTGGAGTAGATTGTAAATGTCATAACACATGGTATAAAAAATAGAAAAAAACGGACTTAAGTAATTGAAAACAAATAATGTCGTATTTTGCATGAAAATATTTAAGAATAGAACCTGCCTGCGACAGGCAGGTTCTATTTTCACTGATAGAGTGGATTTGAAAAAACGGATTTGAATTCCGATAAATCTGAATGATTTACAGATAGTTGCGTCTTAATCATCTTGCCGAAGGCAAGAAAAATCCGTTTTGTTTTATCCTTCATTTTCCGATAAATCAGCGAAAATCAGCGTTCTATTAATGTTTCTAAATGCTACATTAATTTGTTCCATTTACTTACCTGATTTTAAGGTGAGTCCGTTTCAAATCTTAAACGAAAATTATAGAACCGTTTCTACTTCCTGATATGCTAATCCCCACGCTTCTGCAACGCCTTTGTAAACTATTTTTCCATTGGCAATATTCAGACCTTTTCGTAATTCGACATTCTTTTTACAAGCTTCTTTCCATCCTTCGTTTGCCAATAGCAGTGCATACGGTAATGTGGCGTTAGTTAAAGCCAATGTAGAAGTATAAGGCACTGCACCGGGCATGTTAGCTACGCAATAATGGATGATATTATCAATGATAAAAGTGGGGTTTTCGTGTGTGGTAGGTGTACAAGTTTCAATACATCCGCCCTGATCAACAGCAACATCCACCAATACTGTTCCCGGTTGCATCAATTTTAGCATGTCACGCGTGATTAAATGAGGTGCTTTAGTTCCGGGGATTAAAACGGCTCCAACAACTAAATCAGCACTTGCAATCGCCGTACATATATTATAATGGTTAGACATTAAAGTGGTTACATTGGCGGGCATTACATCGGCAAGATAGCGTAAACGTGGAAGGCTCACATCTACTATGGTTACTCTGGCGCCAAATCCTGCTGCTATTCTTGCAGCCTGAGTTCCTACTACACCTCCACCTAATATAACTACATTGGCTGGAGCTACACCGGGAACACCACCCAGTAAAATTCCTTTCCCTCCCACCGGTTTTTCAAGATATTTTGCACCTTCCTGAATTGACATTCGTCCGGCAACTTCCGACATGGGGACTAATAATGGTAAACTTCGGTCTGCTTTTTCAACGGTTTCGTACGCCAGACAAATGGCATTCCGTTCAATCATAGCATGTGTCAATGGTTCGCTCGATGCAAAGTGGAAATAGGTAAACAATAATTGGTCTTTTTTTATGAGTGGATATTCCGAAGCGATAGGTTCTTTTACTTTCATTATCATTTCGGAAATTTCATAAACTTCTTCGATGCTTGGTAAAATTACAGCACCTGCTTCTATATATGCTTCGTCGGTAAATCCACTGTTTTCTCCAGCTTTAGTTTGTACGTAAACAGTATGATCGTGTTTCTTAAATTCAGCAACTCCGGCAGGCGTAAGAGCCACGCGGTTTTCGTTGTTTTTTATTTCTTTTGGAATGCCTATAATCATAATTGTAATTTTTAAATTGTTTAAGAAATTATGATACAAATATAAATCAAAAAGAAAAAAATTATCTCAATAGGAATAAAAAAAGAAAATAATTATATGAAAATGCTCTATTTGTAAAAAAAAATCTTTTTGTTGCTTTTATATTTCAGGAAAACGAAAAAATAACTGTTTACTAATTTCTATAAAATATTGAAAAAATGAATATAGATGAAACGGATAAAAAAATATTAAGGTTGCTGCAAAAGAATGCCCATTTTACACTAAAAGATATAGCCAATAAAAATAATTTGTCATTAACACCTGTACAAGATAGAGTAAAGCGCTTGGAAAGGGAGGGTTATATTGAGAAATATGTCACGATTCTTAATAAAGGGAAAAAAGGCAATCATCTGGCAGTTTATTGTCAGGTTACGCTTGTGAAGCAAACCAGTGATTTGTCAGGGGCTTTTAATGAGTCCATTCGGAATTTCCCGGAAGTAGTAGAATGTAATTTTATTTCAGGGAATTTTGATTATATACTTAAATTGGTGTTGCCTGACATGGAAAGTTATTACCATTTTCATCAAAAAAAATTGTCGGTGTTGCCGGCTGTTTCTTTGATAAATAGTTTTTTCGTCATTTCGGAAGTGAAAAGTACAACAGAATTGCCTGTTTATTAGGCATTATTCTTTTTTACCTTGACTAAAGGAGATTATCTGTTTGTTTTTATTTCAAAAATCCCTGCTTTTTCAATACATTCAGGAATTTTTCAGAAAAGAATTCGTTGTTTTTCCGATTGTAACGAATATCGGTAAATACCTGAGCAATTGTTTCTTTATTGTTTTCAGTTACAAATTGCTTGTAAAAATCACTGTTTTCCTTTTCCGAATAAATTTCATCAATCTCCTTTTCCGAAAAAACATGATAAGTTTCTTTGTGAACAATTGCATTTAATGCCAATCTATCTGTTTGTTCGGGAGTTTCGGCAGGATATCCAACAGTTATGGTTGTTACCGGAACAACTAATTCAGGAAGTTGCAATGTCTCAATAATTTCACCTGCATTGTAGGTGGTAGTACCCAAATAACAAATCCCCAAACCGGCACTTTCTGCAGCTATACAAAAAGTTTGGGCAGCTATAAGTGCATCGATGGCAGTTGCCATAAATGATTGAAAATTATCGTATCCAGGATCGGCATTCCGTTGTTTACACCATTTTGTAAATCGGTTAAAGTCGGCACAAAATGTGAGTACAACCGGCGCTTGTTTTATCATGGGCTGATTAAAATGAGCTGGTGACAACTTTTCTTTTTGTTCCTGATCGGTGGTTACAATAATGCTGTAAGCTTGCATATTCCCTGTATTTGAAGTTCTGCAGGCAGCTTCCAATAAGCTGTTTAATAATTCGTTGTCAATTGTCTGATTGGTATATTTACGAATAGAACGATGTTGATTTAGAAATTCGAGCATGGAGGTAAGTTTGAAAGTTTGTAAAGTTCTTAAAGTTTGAAAGTGGAAGTACAAAGGTAATCGTTTTTGAGTTTATTGCAAATAAAAAGTCCTGATTGAATTTTCATTCAGGACTTTACTTAATAAACTTTACAAACTAAATAATTCCCTGAGCCATCATCGCTTTTGCCACTTTTAAAAATCCGGCTACATTTGCACCTTTCATGTAATTAATATATCCATCATTTTCGCGACCGTAACGAACGCATTGAGTATGTATCTCGCTCATTATCTGATGTAATTTCGCATCCACTTCGGGTGCAGTCCATGATAAATGCATGGCGTTTTGAGTCATTTCGAGACCTGAAGTAGCAACTCCACCTGCGTTTACCGCTTTTCCGGGGCCATACATTATTTTATGTTTCAAGAGTAAATCAATGGCTTCAGGTGTACAACCCATGTTTGAAATTTCGCCAACACAAATCACCCCATTTTCAATTAATAATTTCGCATCGTTTTTGTCCAGTTCGTTTTGTGTTGCACATGGTAAAGCGATATCCACTTTCAATTCCCATGGACGGCGATTCGGAATGTACTTAGCTCCGAATTTTTCGGCATAAGGGGAAACAATGTCATTGCAAGTTGCTCTGAGTTCCAGTAAATAATCAATTTTTTCACCGGAAATACCATCTTCATCATAAATGTAACCGTCCGGACCCGAAATGCTTACCACTTTTGCACCCAGTTCAGTTGCTTTTGTAGCTGCTCCCCATGCAACATTTCCAAATCCGGAAATGGCAATGGTTTTGCCTTTCAATGATGTTCCGGCAGTTTCCAGCATTTGTTTTACAAAATAAAGTCCACCAAAACCGGTAGCTTCAGGGCGAATTAAAGAACCTCCGAATTCCAGGTTTTTTCCAGTTAAAACACCTGTATTTTGGCGGGCAAGTTTTCGGTACATTCCGTACATATATCCAATTTCACGACCACCAACACCTATATCGCCTGCAGGAACATCCGTTTCAGGTCCGATATATTGCCATAATTCAGTCATAAATGCCTGACAAAAACGCATCACTTCAGCATCCGATTTTCCTTTAGGATTAAAATCAGAGCCACCTTTTCCACCACCCATCGGTAAGGTGGTTAATGCATTTTTGAAAATCTGTTCAAATCCTAAAAATTTGAGAATAGAGAGGTTTACCGACGGGTGAAACCGTAATCCGCCTTTATATGGACCAATGGCGTTATTGAACTGAATTCGGTAACCAAGATTTACCTGTACATCGCCACGATCGTCAACCCAAGGTACTTTAAAGGTGATAATGCGATCAGGCTCAACCAATCTTTCAGCTATTTTTGCCTGTTCAAATTCCGGATGAGCGTTGTATACATCTTCTATTGTCATCAGCACTTCATGTACTGCCTGTAAATATTCGTTTTCGCCCGGATGCTTTGCTTCAAGCGATTGCATAAGTTTTTCGATATTCATACAATTGATATTTAATTATACGTTATAATTGAACAATTCCGTTCTTGTTTTAAGTCTGTTTTTGTTGTAAATAATATGAAAATATCATTCTTGGTAACAAATTGTAAGTTATTCGGATTGATTTAATAAATTTGAATAATAAAAAAATCTTAAACCTCGCCAAATGTGCTGTATATGCTGACATTTAGATTATGCTGCAAGTTTAAAGTATTTATTTGTTATTATCAAATATTTTTGAATAATTTTTCAAATTATTTTCATTTTAATGTGTTTAGTGAGGTTGTTGATGCTTTATTATTCAGTAAAACAGTTACATATAAAATCTGTGAGCTATTTTGTCAGTTCAATTAAATAGAAGCTGATTATTCTTGTAAGTTTCAAATCGTAAGTGTGAAAAGAAAGTTGATTATTTAAGGAAATATCAATTAACTTACAGCGTTTTCATTTTCATTATTTATAACAATGCATTTCTGCATGGCAAATAAATTTTTGTATCTTTGCATTCTTAACTGAAATTCAATTGTATACTGTTGTTCAACAGACTAAATGTTTATTAATTAATACATTCACAAGTGCGAAAATTTGTTTTATATTCTATTGTCTTATTAAACATACCATTTTTGTTTTCACAGTTTGAGGTTCCATCCGGATACAGATTTGTGAAAACATGGCGTGTTTCAGAACAATTTGCTAAAGTTGATTCTATTGAAGTGGATACTCTGCATTTGAATTTTCAGGATGAAAATGCCTTAGACAGATTGAGTATTGCTAATTCATATAATGGAAATCTGGGTTCTCCCATACAGCCCAAAGTATATTTTGACCAATTGCCGGTTAATGATTTTATCTTTGCCAATGCCTATTTGCCTTATATGATGAATGTGCAGAATGCAACCTTTTACAATACAAAAACTCCATTTACTTATTTGAATTATAAAACAGGTGGAACAACTTACAGAGCAGAGGATAATATTAAATTTCTATTCACCCAAAATGTGAATAAAAATTTTAATATTGGGACAACGCTTGATTATTTGTATTCGCCCGGAGAATATGCTTATCAGGGAGTTAATCGTTTTGCCGGTTCATTTTTTGGTAGCTACAATGGAAAACATTATAGTGCAACTGCTTTATTTTCAACCAATTCGTTGAAAGGACAGGAAAGTGGTGGATTAGAAGATCCAACAAGTATATACTCTTCGTGGTCAAGAAAAGATTTAGCAACGAATTTGATAGCTCAATCTGATTTTAAACAGAATCAAATTTTTTATAATCATCAATATTCCATTGGAATTGAACGTCCGATAAGAATTAGTGAAGATTCGGTGCGAATGGAATATGTTCCCGTTACCCGTTTTGCTCATACGTTTAAATATGACAAATTAAGTAGAAGATACTATGAAAATAGCGTTAATAATACCTTTTATACAAATACTTATCTTACTGGCGACATAACAAATGATACAACATCTTTGGTGACAATATCTAATAATTTATCGGTTAATATGGAAGAGGAATTCAATAAATGGTTGGATTTTGGATTAACAGCTTATGTTGAAAATGAAATACAGCGCTTTTATTACTTACAGGATACTACTTTAACCACAGAATTGGAATCGAATACAAAAATTGGTGGTATTCTTTCAAAACAACGAGGTAATGCTTTTAAATATAATGTTTTAGCTGAAATAGATTTGCTGGGTTATAAAATTGGTGATTTCCTTTTGAAAGGAGATTTAGGCGGATTTTTTAAACTTTGGAACGATAGTATTTCGCTGGTAGCAAATGGTTTTATTCGAAGTGATGAGCCTTCAAAGTATTATCAGTATTATCGTTCAAATCATTTTCAGTGGGATAATAATTTTGGGAAAACCTATAGGACAAATGTAGGAGGAACTTTCTCTATTCCAACACGAAATTTCTCGTTAAATGTATCGGTAGAAAATATAACGAATAGGGTGTATTTCGATGACACTGCTTTACCAATGCAGTACGGCGGAAATATTCAGGTATTGGCTGCAAATCTCAAGCAGGATTTTCATGTAGGTAAATTTACCTTGGAAAATAATGTTATTTATCAGTTAAGTTCCCAGCAAAGCGTTTTACCCTTACCAACTTTGGCTTTATTTCATAGTTTATATTATCATGATATATGGTTCAAAGTATTGAGTGTCCAATTTGGAGCAAATGTGAGGTACAATACTGAATATTATGCTCCTGCATACATGCCTGCAACCGGACAATATTACACTCAGTCGGATACTAAAATTGGAAATTACCCATTAATAAATCCCTACTTAAATTTTCACCTGAAACGAACTCGCTTTTTCCTTGAGTATTTTAACGTAAATCAACTCTTCATGGACGGAGCTTATTATTCAATGCCTAATTATCCAATGAATCCGGCTATTTTCAAGATGGGAATTTCATGGAATTTTTATGACTGATTTTTTAAATTAAATGAATTTCAACGGTTTATAAGTAATTGAAAACAAATAATGTCGTATTTTGCATGAAAATATTTAAGAATAGAACCTGCCTGCAGCAGGCAGGTTCTATTAATGTTTCTAAATGGTACATTAATTTGTTCCATTTACTTATAACAAAGTAATGTATAATTAAATGTTAAATAAATTATGCGAAAAAAAATACAGATAATTGTTATTGTTAGTACTTTGGTTGCGTTAATTATCTCAGTAATTTGGGTCAGACATGTACGTAACAGAATTCATGATTTGCCAAGCATTATGAATTCAGGTCGTCTGTCTGTTCTTACTGATAGCAGTAGAATGGGTTTTGCAACAACCGGTGATAGCGTTTATGGTTTTCAGTATGAAATTGTGAAAGCCTTTGCTGATAGTTTAGGACTGGAGTTGGAAATTAAAGAAGAAAGTGATTTAAATGCCTGTTTAGAAGAAATTGAAGATGGTGATTATGACATAATTGCAAATTTAATTCCGGTAACCACCCAATGGAATCATCATGCAATGTTTACGACACCTCTGTTTACTTCGAGACAGGTACTTGTGCAGCGAATTAATAATGATTCAGCGCATTCAGTAAATATCACGAATCAATATCAATTGGCAAACGATAGTATTTATATTCAATATCATTCGCCTTTTAAAATGCGTTTAAAAAATCTTTCAGATGAAATTGCTGATACCATTCATATTTTTGAAATGAAAGATTTGAGTACAGAACAATTGGTTCGATTGGTGTCGCAGTCAAAAATAAAATATACCATCTGTGACGAGCAATTTGCTCGTATTCTGAAGCTCCAATATTCCAATATTGATATATCATTACCGATAGGATTTGAACAACAATTAGCTTGGGTTGTTCATCCTAAATCTGTATTATTACTCAAGAGCTTGAATGGCTTTCTCGAGGATTTTATCGGGAGCTCAGCTTATTGGGATATATATCGTAAATATTATTGATGTGATGATGTGATAATGTGATGATGTGATGATGTGATAATGTGATGATGTGATAATGTGATGATGTGATAATGTGATGATTAATCAACCAATTAACCAATTAGCTAATTAATTAATAAATTAAGCCATGCCTTTAAATATTCCTGTAACATTACCTGCGGTAGATCAACTGCTGAAAGAAAATATTTTCGTTATGGATTCGGAGCGTGCTTCCACTCAGGAAATACGTCCTTTGAAGATTCTGATTTTGAATTTGATGCCAATAAAAATTACTACCGAAACGGACTTGATTCGGTTGCTATCGAACTCACCTTTACAGATTGAAATTGACTTTATGCACATGGAAAGTCATACTTCGAAAAACACTCCTATCGAACATTTGATGACTTTCTACAAAACATTTGATGAGGTGAAACAGAGTAATTATGATGGTATGATTGTTACGGGTGCACCTGTTGAACTCTTAGAGTTCGAAGAGGTCACTTATTGGCCTGAATTTACTAAAATATTGGATTGGGCTAAGAATCATGTCACCTCAACTTTCTACATTTGTTGGGCTGCTCAGGCTGGTTTATATTATCATTATGGCATCCCAAAATATCCGTTAAAGGAAAAAATGTTCGGGATTTTCGAACATATAAATTTTGATAAATTGAACCCCATTTTCCGTGGGTTCGATGATGTTTTTTATGTTCCACACAGTCGTCATACCGAAGTACGTGCCGAAGATATATTGAAAAATCCGGATTTGACACTTCTTTCTGAATCACACGAGTCAGGTGTTTACATGGTTATGGCTCGTAATGGACGAGAATTTTTTATTACTGGACATTCAGAATATTCTCCTTATACCCTTGATACCGAATATAAACGTGATTTGGGAAAGGGATTACCGGTAAATATGCCCAGAAATTATTACCTGAATGACAATCCTGATAACGATCCGCTGGTTCGCTGGAGGAGCCATGCAAATTTATTGTTTACCAATTGGTTGAATTATTTTGTATATCAGGAAACTCCTTACGATTTGGCGAATATCCATTAATCGTTGTTTTTATTAGATTTTTTTTTATCTTAGGAGTAAAAATATTCATAACCCGAATATATTTGTTTAAGAAGCGGTGTTTTCTATCCGTTTCTAAGCAAATATCTTTCTATTGAACATTCCACAAACACACATAAAATATATTAACAATGAAAAGTATAGATTTTATCGAAAACTGGACTGATAAATTATTAATGGATTCCGGAGTTGCTGAAGAATGGGTTATTTATTTAAGATTACTGATTTTTATTATTATTCTTATTCTTGTTTCAAGTATTGCTTTTTTTATAACGAAGAGAATCATTATTAACTATATATACAAGATTGTAAAAAGGACGGCTTTTAAATGGGATGATGTATTGGCCGACGAAAGAGTATTTAATAATGTTGCACATATTGTACCTGCTTTATTAATCCGGCTACTTGCCTCCACCATTTTTGCTGATTTTCAATCGGTTTTGCCCTTTGTATTGAAGGTTACTAATTCTTATATTATAATAGTGGGTTTAACCATTATTTTGGCATTTATAAGAGTTGCTGAATTAGGTTTTGCTGCACAACCGTCTTTTAAAGATAAACCTCTGACAAGCTATTTCCAATTGGTTCGAATTATCTTATACATTGCTGCGGGTATTCTTGTCATGTCAGTCCTTTTTGGAAAATCACCTATCTATTTTTTAAGTGCATTTGGAGCAATGACAGCCATTCTTCTTTTGATTTTCAAAGATACAATTTTAGGGTTGGTTGCAAGTGTTCAAATATCCTCAAACGATATGGTAAAAGTGGGTGATTGGGTGGAAATGCCCAAGTTTAACGCAGATGGTGACGTAATTGCCATTAATTTGAATACCGTTAAAGTACAAAACTGGGATAAAACGATAACAACGATTCCAACTTACTTTTTTATTACAGATAGTTTTAAAAATTGGCGGGGAATGGTACAAAGTGGTGGTAGAAGAATTAAAAGATCGGTTTATATCAATTCAAATTCTATTAAATTTGTTGATTCCGAAATGAGGAAAAAATTCCAGAATTTTGAGTATATCTCCGCTTTTGTTGAATCACGGCAGAATGAGATTGAAGCTTACAATAGTGAGAATAAAATTGATACTTCTGTGTTAATCAACGGAAGAAGAATGACAAATATCGGTGTTTTCAGAAAATATGTCGAATCTTATCTTGAAAATCATCCTTTTATAAAAAAGGATATGACCATCATGGTTCGTCAGCTTGCCACTGAAGACAGAGGAATACCTATCGAAATATATTGCTTCACAAAAACGACTGAATGGCTGGAATATGAATCTATACAGGCCGATATTTTCGATCATTTATTTTCAGCAATACAGTATTTTGATTTGGAATTATTCCAACAACCAGGAGGAAGTGATATTAAGAATGCGTTAAAGAGCATAGGAAATCAGTTGAATAATGCAAATAATTCAATTGCTGTTTAATTTATTTTCTGAATAAAAGTTTAATAAGTAGAATATAAAATATGAATTTACAGAAAGAAGCTATATCTAGTACAACTTCAAATGACAGAAGGCTTATCGAACTTCTTTCACCGGCTAAAGATCTTGAATGTGGAATTGCCGCCATAAATCACGGTGCTGATGCTGTTTATATCGGTGCATCTCAATTTAGTGCACGTGCTTCAGCCGGAAATTCGATTGAAGATATCGAAAAGCTGGTTCAATATGCACATCAATATAGAGCAAAAGTATTAGTGGCTCTGAACACAATTTTGACCGATGAACAATTACCTGAAGCTGAGAAATTAATTTGGGATATTTATAATGCAGGTGCTGATGCGTTGATTATTCAGGATATGGGTATTCTGAAAATGAATTTGCCTCCAATAGCAATTCATGCCAGCACTCAAACCGATAATCGATCGGTAGAAAAAGTGAAATTTCTTGAAGATACAGGATTTTCACGAGTGGTGTTAGCTAGGGAACTAACTTTAAAACAAATTTCAGAAATTTCCGATCAAACGACTATTGCGCTCGAAGCATTTGTACATGGGGCATTGTGTGTAAGTTACAGCGGGCAATGCTATATGAGTCAGGCTAATAGCGGTCGTTCAGCAAACCGTGGTCAATGTGCACAATATTGCCGTCTACCTTACAGTTTATACGATTCAGAGGATAATATTCTGGTGAAAAATAAGCATTTATTATCATTGAAAGATCTTGATCAATCCGATTCGTTGGAAGAAATGATAAAAGCAGGGATTACTTCGTTTAAGATTGAAGGAAGATTGAAAGATGTAGATTATGTGAAAAATATAACGGCTTACTACCGAAAAAAACTTGATTTAATTTTAGAAAAGAGTTCAGAATATAAACGTGCCTCTTCAGGAAAAACCACTTTCTTTTTTGAACCAAATCCCGAGAAAAGTTTTCGTCGTGGTGCTACTGATTATTTTTTACACGGAAGAAAAGCAGATATTATTCAACCCGATACGCCCAAATCGCTGGGTGAACCGATAGGAAAAGTGACCTATATTGGTCGTAACTTTTTTGAGGTTCATAACGGACATTTATTAAGCAATGGTGATGGACTTTGTTTTATTAATAAGCAAAATGACTTGACCGGATTTAGGGTCAATCGTGTAGAACACCTCACCCCAATTCTCTCCAAAGGAGAGGGAGAAATAAAAAAAGTAAGAGTACAGGTTTTTCCTGCCGATATGCCCCGAATGGATATAGGTGTATTTCTATACCGAAATCAGGATCAGGCATTTGAAAAAGTGATGAAAGGAAAAACATCGGAACGTAGAGTAGGAGTGAGGGTACTTTTTAAAGAAACTGAAACAGGTTTTGCCATTCAACTTACCGATGAAGATGGTATCTCTTGTATTTTTCCGGTTTCTTGCGAGAAACAACCGGCACAAAAACCAGATGCAGTAATCGAAAATATCAAAAACCAACTCTCAAAACTGGGAAATACTATTTACGAAGCAACAGACATACAGATTGAAATAAATTCTCCGTGGTTTTTCCCTGCATCACAATTAAGTGAATGGAGAAGATTAGCCATAGAACTGTTAGATGTTGAACGTAAAAAGTCATACGTTCGTAAAACCAGAAAAGAATCTGTACTAACTGATTTTCCGACAAAAAAAATATCCTATCTTGGAAATGTAACCAACAAACTCTCAGAAACCTTTTACCTTGAACATGGTGTTGAAGAAGTTATGCCGGGATTTGAAGTAAAAGCAGAAGAAGGAGTTCCATTGATGTTTACCAAACATTGTATCAAATATAGCATGGGCTGGTGTCCGAAAGAAGGATATAAAGCAACTTTTAAAGAACCCTTATTTTTGAAAAATAATGATCAGGTTTACTTATTGACTTTTGATTGCAAACTTTGCGAAATGAGGATTTCAAAAAAGATATAAATTTGGTTTTTCTGTCACCTACTTTAGGACAAATATTTAATTTTCAGATATTTATTATAAAAATACCTAACGGTTTTTTGAAATCTATTAGGTATTTTCTTTTTCTATAAAGCTTTCTGAATAGCAGAATCAATAAGCTTAACGTTGATTTTTACCAACTATTTTTGGTGCTCTTTCCTTAATTTATAGCTTCCAATGCTTTCTCAATAGTTTTTTGAATGCCTGCTGCATTTTTACCACCGGCTGAAGCGAAGAAAAATTGGCTAGTAGGTTTAAAAATCAAAGTTTACTCCCATTAATTTCCACGCGTGTAACCCTATGAAGTTCAACTTTTACACACTCAATTTTCTCCTGATCAAATAATACAATGTTTTTACCGCCATTATGTAATGAACTGTTAAATATTATACCGCTTGCATCACTAATATAACGGATATATTCACAAATAAATTGAGTAGGAATATATTCAATTTCGGAATCATATCGACGAATTGGTTTTGATAAATCCATGCTGATACTTCTCTTTAATAACATGGATTTTGCATACTCAACAATTGCATCTACTTTTGAAAATACACTTGCATCTTCATTGAAATCCACCAATATTATTTCTTTCCCGTCTTTAACTTTAAACGTTCCAATACTTACGTCATCCAGATAAGTTGCTCTTACCTCGTAAAATACAGTATCAATGTTCTTTGATAAGTATAAATACGGAATGCCTTGTGGATTTGCCCTTCCTGCTGGGACTGAAATTTTGTTAGGACAACCCATATCTTCAAGTCCAAATTCTTTTTGGTTTTCTCTATAATGTAGTCTCCCTCTAAATAATGGTTCAAATTTAGACCATACAAAAGTCTTTTTTAAAATTAACTTCCAATTTAAACCTTCAATTATGTTTATATTTGTAAGAAATCGCTTCTCCCATTTTATTTTATCTTTTAATTCTTCCCAATATGAAATACATTCAATAATTTCATCAATATAACTTACTTTATCTATAGGTTTTAATGTGAGATTTAAAGTTAAAAGGATATCAGACAGTATGTCGTTGCATTCAATTTCTCCAGAGATAAGATTCCAATCGGATTGAATCAGCTCTACAAGAGGCTTACCAGTTGAGTCCAGTTTAAAGATGTTGATAAACTCAGCAAAGAAATCGAGAAGTTCCCCGACTTCTAAAAGTTCTGAATCTATTCCATTTGAGCAATAGTCGCAAGTTCCATTTCCCGATGAATTAACCTTGATGAATTGCCTCAATTCTAAATCATTAAAGCAATGAACACAAACCTTCATAATTATTTGACCGAATTTAGACAGTTATTTAATACCTCCAGATGATTCTTTATAGAAATCTTTTTAACCATTCCTAAGCCTGGGTAACTTTGGGTATGATAATAATTTCTTAATTCTTCAGAAGCATTAGTATGAATGTTTTTTGAATCAAGAAATATTACGGCTTTTTTTGAAGCTTCTTCAAATTTTCCTTGAATATTTGACTGGTCATCATTAGTGATAGATGCAAAATGTCTTATCCAAATTTCATCATTTTCTTTCTCATAAGTCAGATGAATGGCAACTGCATATGGAG
The DNA here is from genome assembly GCA_028692715.1 of Paludibacter sp. Lineage (GTDB taxonomy): Bacteria > Bacteroidota > Bacteroidia > Bacteroidales > Paludibacteraceae > Paludibacter. The sequence continues at coordinate 30,870 of JAQUWU010000036.1, forward strand.
CTGCTCCTCCTTCAATGAAATCGCTCACAAGAACGGTATAATCAGAAAATCCACAATAATTTTCTTCGGCATAAAACAAGTGCTCTTCTGTGAACTTTTCTTCAGGCATTGCTAAATAGTCACTATTCCTTTTTTGAGCCTTGAAATTGTCATTCAGAAGAATAAAGTCTTTAGTTCTTAATCTCCTTTTAAGTGTTTTATTTTCTTTTGTAACAATATATTTTATCAATGGTGATTCAATAAACTGATTAAAATCGTTACTACTTGTATCTGTGGTATCAGTTAAAATGATCATTACATCGATGTAATTATTTTCCGAAATATATTTTGACACTTCATTGAAGTTATTTGTTAGGATAAATGTGGGAATCCATCTGGATCTATCAGATAGCTCCAAATCAAGTGCATTTATAATTTCCATTACATTATTTATCTCACCGACTTGTGGATTAAGAATTAGCGAAAACTTTACATTACCTTCTATTAGTTTTGGCAATGCTAATTTCATGCTATTAAAAGTCTTTTTTACAGGTTCAATTATTGGGATAATATTGTTTTTATCTCCCCGCTGCAGGGCATATTCTCTTAATGCGATTAGCTCAAATTGTCTTCCTCGTAAGTATGGATAATACATAATTATAAAAGGTTTATGTGTTTACTCAATTTATAATCTAATTTCCTAAAAGTTTTTTCATTTAAATTCATAGCAAAAAACAATTGCCTTAATTCTTTCTGAAACATTTCAATAATACAGGTGTTTGACTTTCTTTTCTTTAGTTCCTCAATAAAGAGTTGATTTAATAACTTGTTTGGAATGCTTTTCATCATCTCTTTACATATTTCAAACATATTGAAACTATTCATTTCAGGCAATTCTCCATAGTAATTTTTAATAATGTTTTTATATTCAGGGGTTCTAATTGAACGAATTAGAGTTTCGACATCAATAGTTTGATTTTCTTTTGCTCTACGAACTTCTCGCATAGTAACCGATTTAGGGCGTTCAATAAATTCAATAATACCTATCTGATCGTCTTCCAGTAAATACTTTTCGGTTAAAGATTCATGAGTAATAACATAGCAATTTTTAAATATTTTGGAATAATCTGCTAATTGAGAAGATAATCTTTTGTTAGAATCAAGTTCTGTTTTAATCTCGAACGCTTTACTTGTGCCATTAAACATTACAATATCAGCAATAGAATTTCCAACTCTAAATTCATTAATAGCAACCGTATCCTTTATTCCATACTTGTTTAACAACAAGCTGTTTATGAAAGTGTTTTTGTAGATATACTCGTTTTTATATTGCTTTTTTAGTTGAAAATAAACATATTGAATGTAATCATAGTATGTGGTTATGTTTTTACCAATTTTAGATAAATCGTATCTCTCAATCTTAGCATCAATAAACGAATAATCATCATACTCTAATAGCTTATTAAATGATGTACTTGAAAATATAGATGAATAACTTCTATATCTATTCAGTGTCATATTTTCAATTATAGATGACATTATTTAATGTTTGTTGTGACTAATATAAAGAGAATTTTGTTAAGTTATTCAATAATTGGGGTTTATTTGAATTTATTGAATATGCAAATCTACAACTTTTATTTCGAAAATTGGAGAATTGGAGTTTGTTTTTTAAGTATGAAAAATGAGACTGAATCAAATTGTATTTGGAACCAGCCACATTTTATTAATGTTCAGAAGTTAAATGGGACGTTATTTTACTGCTTCCAATGCTTTTTCAATAGCTTTTTGAATGCCAGCTGCATTTTTACCGCCGGCTGAAGCGAAGAAGGGTTGACCACCGCCTCCTCCCTGAATTTCTTTGGCCGCATCGCGGGCAATGTTTACAGCGTTCAATCCTTTAGAAACTAAATCGTCGCTTAAAAGAACTGTTAACGATGGTTTGCCTTCTGCAACGCAACCAGCTACAAAGAATAATTTTTCCGATTGAATATTGCGAATCTGGAATGCCAGTGTTTTTACCTGATCTGCAGCAAGATTACCCTCGAAACGAATAACTTTAATTCCATTTACTACATTTGCATCAGCATGAAGTTTATCACGAAGAGCCATTATTTGAACTTGTTGGAAAGTTTCAAGTTTCTTTTTCAATTCTGCATTCTCTTCGGTTATTTTTTTTAATGCAACTAATATGTCCGGAGTATTATTTAGTAATTCTTTTGCTTCAGCAAGTGTATCCTGTTGTGCATCTAATAATTTTTCAATCCCGTAAGCGGTAATTGCTTCTAAACGACGAATGCCGGCTGCTATTGACGTTTCTGCTGTAATGCGAACCATTCCGATAGCACCTGTCGATTGCACGTGAGTACCACCACAAAGTTCGGTAGACGAGCCAAATTGAATTACACGAACCGATTCACCATATTTTTCGCCAAACAAAGCCATTGCACCCATTGCCTGTGCTTCTGCTATTGGAGTTTCACGCATTTCGTTGAGTTGGTAATTTGCACGAATTTTTTCATTAGCAAGTTTTTCTACGGCGCGAATTTCTTCTTTTGTCATTTTTTGGTAATGAGAAAAGTCAAAACGCAAACTGTCCGGACTTACAAACGAACCTTTTTGTTCTACATGTGTACCCAATACTTCACGCAATGCTTCGTGTAACAAATGTGTGGCTGAGTGATTGCATGAAATTGCCTGACGATTTTCTAAATTAATGGTTGCTGTAAAAGTTGCAGTTACATCGGCTGGAAGTCGCTTTGTAATATGGACTCCCAGATTATTTTCTTTTTTTGTGTCAAGAATTTCAATTTTCTCATCTTCTGAAACCAATACTCCGCTGTCACCAACTTGTCCACCCATTTCGGCATAAAATGGAGTGTTTGAAAGAACTAATTGATAATATTCCTGATCTTTTTGTTTTATTTTGCGGTAACGTAATATCTCAGTATCGTATGATGTGAAATCATATCCCACAAAAACACTATCACCTTCGCGAACGGTTACCCAGTCACCTGTCTCAGTAGCGGCAGCATTACGTGCGCGTTCTTTTTGTTTTAGCATTTCTGAATTAAATTCCTCAATATCAACAGACATATTGTTTTCACGAAGAATCAATTCGGTCAAATCAAGGGGAAAACCAAACGTGTCATAAAGCGTAAATGCAATTTTTCCACTCAACACGGTTCCCCTCTCCCCTGGGAGAGGGGTTAGGGGTGAGGTGATTTCTTTATCCAGTAACCTGATCCCTGTTTCCAGTGTGCGAAGGAATGATTCTTCTTCCTCTTTTATTACCTTTCCAATCAACGATTTTTGTGACACAAGTTCTGGATAAGCTTTTCCCATCACTTCGCACAATACATCGATTAATTTAAACATAAATGCATGTCGTTGACCGAGGAAAGTATAACCGTAACGCACCGCACGGCGTAAAATACGACGGATTACATATCCGGCTTTGGCATTGGATGGCAATTGTCCATCTGTTATAGAAAATGCAATGGTACGAATGTGATCCGCAATCACACGCATGGCAATATCTACTTTTTCATCTTTACCATATTCAACATCACATACACGACCTATCTCAGCAATAATTGGTGTGAATACATCGGTATCGTAGTTGGATTGAACACCTTGAATGGCCATACATAGACGTTCAAAGCCCATACCTGTATCAATTACTTTGGCAGGTAATCCTTCGAGCGAACCATCGGCTTTTCGGTTGTATTGCATGAAAACGTTGTTCCATATTTCTATCACTTGTGGGTGACTTCCGTTTACCAATGTAAGACCGTCTATTTTTGCTCGGTCTTCATTATCACGAATGTCAATATGAATTTCTGAACAGGGACCACAAGGACCTGTGTCGCCCATTTCCCAGAAATTGTCTTTTTTATTACCGTTTATAATGCGGCTTTTTGGAAGAAATTGTTCCCATATTTCAGCAGCTTCATTATCGCGTTCCAAACCTTCGGGCGCATATCCTTCAAAAACAGTAACGTACAAACGTTCTTTGTCCAATTTTAATATTTCGGTCAGGTATTCCCAAGCCCATTCGATGGCTTCTTTTTTGAAATAATCGCCAAATGACCAATTCCCCAACATCTCGAACATAGTATGGTGGTAAGTGTCGTGACCAACTTCTTCCAAATCGTTATGTTTACCGCTTACACGTAAACATTTTTGAGAATCCGCAATCCGTGAATATTTTATAGGGTCATTACCCAGAATAATATTTTTAAATTGGTTCATTCCGGCATTGGTAAACATCAAAGTCGGATCGTCCTTGATAACCATGGGTGCTGATGGAACAATCTTATGTCCTTTTGATGTAAAAAAATCTAAAAAAGATTGGCGGATTTCTTGTGAAGTCATTTTATAAATTGCTATGACCCCCTTCCCCTTAAAAGGGATTAAAGAAGAGTCCCCGTTAGGGGATTTAGGGGTTCAAGGTTAATAATATCAAATAAAGACTGCAAAAGTAGTCCAAATTTATTATTTTTGCAGCAAATGATGATATAAAAATTGTGTTGACTCATTGATTTTTTTTGGGAAACGATTGATTTACATCTGTTTTTTTCCAAATTTGACTTGTATAGCGTTAATTTTTGACGCTCAGAAAAATAGATTCTCCCTTATGGCTAAGAAAAAATTTCATTTCAATTCTGAAACATTAAGTTATGAGCAAATTGAATATACATTCAAACACTGGCTTAAGCAACTTTTAATACATGCACTTTCAGGTTTGTCATTGGGAGCAGTTTTCTTTTTTGTTTTTGTTTCTACGGTACAATCGCCAGAAGAGAAACAATTGAATGAAGAAAAAAGAAATATGCAAGCTCAATATAAATTATTAGAGCGTCAATTTGATGAAGTTCAGGAGGTACTTAGTGATTTGCAACAGCGGGATGATAATTTGTATAGAGTTGTTTTTCAGGCAGATCCAATTCCACTAGCTGTTAGAAGAGGTTCTTCCGCCAATACGGCATTCTACGAACAATTGTTAGATATGACCAATTCAGAAATAGTAGTAACCACTACGAAAAGGATGACTGAATTAAAAAAAGAATTATATATTCAATCCAAATCTTACGATGATTTAGTTTTGTTAGCCAAAAATAAAGAAGCTTCTCTGGAATGTTTACCTGCAATTCAGCCGGTATTAAATAAAGACTTGACACGTATGGCCTCGGGTTTTGGATGGCGAATCGATCCCGTTTATCACACTCGTCGCTTTCACGCAGGTATGGACTTTGCAGCACCCACAGGCACTGATATTTTTGCCACTGGAAATGGAACAATAATTAGTGCTGGCTGGCAACAAGGTTATGGGAATTGTATTCAGATTAATCATGGTTATGGATATCAGACAGTATATGGTCACATGAGTAGAATTATTGCAAAAGTGGGTCAAAAAGTAAAACGCGGTGAGGTTATTGGATTGGTAGGAAGTACTGGTAAATCTACCGGACCGCACTTGCATTACGAAGTCCATTATAAAGGACAGATAATGAATCCACAAAATTATTATTTCTTAGATCTATCTCCTGCTGAATACGACAAGATGGTTCAAATGAGTAATAACTCAGGACAAATGTTAGACTAGACCCCCAACCCCTAAAGGGGAGAAAGTTAGAAATGATCCCTAACTCTACCTGAAGTTAGGCAAACCCTAAAGGGGAAAAGAAGAGAAAATTCAAATAATATTTGTTGATATTATGGATAAGAAAGAAGTTATAATAAACAAAACTCACTCAAACTCCCCTTTAGGGGCTGGGGGTAACTCACTTCCCCTTCAGGGGTTAGGGGTTAGTGCTGCCCCTATCGGAGTTTTCGATTCGGGTTACGGTGGTTTGACAATTCTTGATAAAATTCGTAAGGAGTTACCTGAATATGATTATATTTATTTGGGTGATAATGCACGATCTCCCTACGGAACACGCTCATTTGATGTGGTGTATAAATACACGCTCGAATGTGTAACAAAATTATTTGAGATGGGCTGTCATTTAGTGGTTTTGGCTTGTAATACAGCTTCTGCCAAAGCACTTAGAACCATTCAACAGAATGATTTGCCGTTATTAGATCCAAATAGAAGAGTTTTGGGTGTGATTCGTCCAACAGTGGAAGCTGTAGGTGAAATGACCAAAACAAAGCATATTGGTTTATTGGCTACAACTGGTACTGTTCAATCTGATTCTTATCCCCTTGAGATTCATAAATTTCACAAAGATATTGTGGTAAATTCCGAAGCATGTCCAATGTGGGTGCCTTTGATTGAAAATAACGAGCATTTATCAGAAGGAGCAGATTATTTTATTCGAAAAAATGTCGAAAATTTAATGCATACCGATTCGCAAATTGATGTGGTTATGTTGGGTTGTACACATTATCCTTTGCTGGAAGGAAAAATTAAATCATTATTATCCAATAATATTAAAGTCGTTTCACAAGGAGAGTTGGTGGCAAAAAGTTTGGTTGATTATTTGAAACGTCACCCTGAAATGAAAGAAAAATGTACAAAAAATGCTTTAATTCAGTATTTTACTACTGAATCCGTTGAGAAATTTGCTACGTCTGCATCAATCTTTCTAAATGAAGAGATATATGCTCAACATATTGACTTAGGTTAATCTTTTATTATGAAAAAAATCTTTTTACTGTTTATTCTTTGTGGAATTTTTACAACTGTAAAATCGCAATACAATGCCGGAGTTGTACTTGAGCAACTTTTAAAAACGGATACGACTTCTATTGGGCAGAAGATTGAATATCCTGATTTTGAAGAAGATGAAGTTTCCATTTACAAAGTCACCATTCAGCCCGGACAATCAACTGGTTGGCACAAACATGGTTTTCCGGTTTTTGGTTATGTAATGCAAGGAACATTAACCGTTGAAGTTGAGAATAAAGCCTCACATGATTATTCGGTAAATTCTTCCTTTTCAGAAGTTATAAATACAATGCATAATGGCATAAATAAAGGGAAAGTAGATGTTGTGTTAATTGCTTTTTTTATGGGCGAAAAAGGAAAACCATTATCTGAGCATTAAATAATGGTAACTACTCAGCCCCCCAACCCCCTAAAGTGGGAGTTCTGGAGCGACATTCATCATTTATGCGCTTTAATTTGGCTGCTTTTTTGTGAAAATTATTTTTTTTTACTCTGCAATTTCTCTAAAAACGTCAAATGAAGTACTTCTTGAAGTGCTGAGTAGTCACGAAATAGTACTTGATTTATAATATAAAGAATTTTTAATAAAGTTTTTCAGAATGTTCTATTTTGTCTCCATTATCATAAATAAAATAAAAAATATAAAGATAATTCTATAATCCATAGACCCTATACTATCTTTGTAGCTCAAACAATATGAAAATACTTATTCAAAATAGTATATCACTCATATTCGGGCTATATTTTTTAATAGCCGGAACGGGATTTAACGTGGTGAATTATTGCTGTAATTTATGTGAAAAAGAAGGTGTAGAAGCAGTAATTATTGAATCAAAACATATACAACGCGATCACGAAATGAGCTGTTGTAATGATGATTTGTCATCCGAAAAAACTTGTGATAATTTACAACATCATTCAAACTCCTGTCATTTAACCCGCTATAGTGTTGAAATTTCTCCTATTAGCTCCATATTGGAACTTAAAACAGCTACTGATTTTCAATTAATTCTGTTTCTCAATGTTCAAAACAGAATTTCAGAAGTATTAAACAATAATATTGATTCAGAGTTTGAATTACCCCCACCAGATAAGAAATTATTAAAAAAAGGTAGAGATATCCTTACTACCAATGCTATCCTTCTCATTTGATTTATATTGAGCTGTTTTTTAGGCGAACTATTTTTTAGTTTGCCTGTAAGATTATTTACTCAATTTAAATCAAAAAAATATGAAACAAATATTTTTTCTGATTGGTTTCTTGCTTTTTTATATGTCTGCTTTTTCTGCTATTAAAGGGAAAGTGATTGATAAAAAAGGTGAACCAATCCCTGGAACCAATGTGTATTGGTTAAATACATCTGTGGGTGCAGTTACAGATGTTAATGGTGATTTCCAAATCACTAATCGCCCTATCGATAAGGTTTTAATATTCAGTAATATCGCTTTTAATAGTGATACCGTTGAAATTACAGATGGAAAAACATTATTAAAAATAGAATTACGAGAAAACTTACAATTATCGGAACTTGCTGTAGTTGCGAAAAGTCTCGGTACAATAAAAGGTCGTACTTCTGTTATACAAACCGAGAAAATTACGGGTGCTGAATTGTGCAAAGCGGCTTGTTGTAATTTATCAGAAAGTTTCGAAACCAATCCATCAGTGGACGTATCGTACAGTGATGCAGCAACAGGCGCAAAACAAATTAAAATGCTCGGCCTTTCGGGTGCTTATGTTCAAATGCTCACTGAGAATATCCCCAATCTTCGTGGAATTTCGTCTACCTATGGTTTAGGTTATATTCCCGGTCCATGGATGGAGAGTATTCAGGTTTCGAAAGGAACAGCTTCGGTAATAAATGGTTATGAAGCATTAACAGGACAAATTAATGTAGAATATAAAAAACCACAAACTAGCGAAATTGTGGCCGCAAATCTGTTTGCAAGTGATGCTGGTAGAATAGAAGCAAATGTGAATGTATCAGCTAAATTGTCCAATTCGTTGTCGACGGGAATTTTGTTCCATGCTTCGGATGAACTAATGTCTCTCGACCAAAACGGTGATAATTTTTTGGATATGCCAATGGTAAAACAATACAATTTTATCAACAGGTGGTATTTTAAAACTGATAAATTTATATCACAATTATTTTTCAGAGCATTGTCAGAAAACAGAGTGGGAGGACAGCTTACAGGAAATTATCATATAGGAATTGACACAAAAAGGTACGAGTTTTTTGTAAAAAATGGTTATATTTTCGACAATATAACAGGTTCCAGCATTGGGTTTATTGTAAGTGGTTCCTTACACAATCAAAATGCAAAGTATGGAACTAAAGCGTATGATGGTCATCAGGATAATTTCTATGCAAACCTGATTTATCAAACCAGTTTTGGCGAAATGCACAAGATCTCAACCGGAGCAAGTTTTAATTATGATCGTTATGATGAAACCCTTACATTGGCTGAAATAACAAATTTTCCAAGAGCTGAATATGTCCCGGGAGCATTTCTGGAATATACTTTTAATCTGAATGATAAATTTATTGCATTAGCAGGTTTGCGTGGCGATGTTAGTTCGAAATACGGTGCTTTTGTAACACCTCGTTTACACTTAAAATATAATGTGAATGAGCATTTGAATTTCAGAGCCAGTGCCGGTAAAGGATATCGTTCGCCTAATGTGCTGGCGGAGAATAACTTTATGCTTGCCAGTAATCGGACAATGAATATTGCAACCGATTTGAAAATGGAAGAAGCGTGGAATTATGGACTTAGTACACAGATTTTAATCCCTGTTTTCAACAAAGAATTAAATTTGGTTGGTGAGTGGTATTATACAAATTTCAACAATCAGGTTGTAGTTGATATGGATACAGACCCTCATGGAGTAAGTTTCACAAACCTTATCGGAAAATCATTTTCACACAGCGCACAGATAGAGGCAAATGTTGAAGTTGTTAAAGGACTTTCACTGACTTTAGCACACCGAATAACCGATGCTAAAACAACTATTGGTCGCGTTTTGCGTGAAAAGCCACTTACACCACGTTACAAAAGTTTAATCACTGCTTCGTACCAAACAGCTTTGAAAAAATGGCAGTTTGATTTTACAACACAGTTTAATGGAGGTGGTCGTATGCCCGACCCTGATATAACAACTCCCTTATGGAAAACTGAGTTTGCATCCTATACCATTTTGAATACTCAGATAACGAAATATTTTCGTACCTGGTCGGTATATTTGGGTGCTGAAAATCTGACAAATTTCATTCAGGAAAATCCGATTATTGATGTGGAAAATCCCTCAAGTAGCAATTTCGATGCTTCAATGGTGTGGGGTCCAACTCATGGACGTAAAATTTATATCGGCCTGCGTTGGGCATTGGATCGTGAATAATAAGTTACAAATAATAAATTAACAAATAAATTTATAAAAAATGAAAACAAAAATTATTTTAATCGCTCTATTATCATTCCTGTTTGTTGGTGGAATGTTTGCTAAAAAAGAAAAAGTAACTTTTAGTGTAGAAATGGATTGTATGAGTTGTAAACAGAAAATAGAAAAGAATATTGCTTTTGAAAAAGGCGTTAAAGATATGGACGTCAATTTCGAGAAAAAGACAGTAATACTTACTTACGATGACTCTAAAACTGATATTGCAAAATTACAGAAAGGTTTTAAGAAAATTGGCTACGAAGCAGTTGTGGTTAAACCGGCAGCTTGTTGTGGCGAAAATACTTCTGAGGGATGTAAAGAGAAATGTGCCGATAAGAAATCAGAAGAAGCATGTAAAACCAAAGAATGCGAAACTAAAGTAAAATAATACCGATAGCACAAACAATACAGTCCAATTTCGACTTTGTCTCATTGCCCTATTTGTTTGTATACATCGGCATTAACCACAGTAGACATATAAAATAGCTTTGGGCTATTTTATATGTACAGATGGTATAAGATTGTTGCTGAACAATTTTAAAATAAAAAAAAGTCCCGAAAGTGAAATTTCGGGACTTTTTTATTGCTGTTTTATTTAAAACTTCACGGAAATTCCGGCAAGCAAATTTGTCCCTGCTTGCGGGTACGCTCCGAAGTAGTTATATACTACTGTTGACTGGTCATAAACTGGATTAGCGGTGTCCTGTGGAATATAGGGAGAACTCCAGGCATTACTGATATACATTGCATTGAAAATATTATTTACAAGCAAAGTAAAGTTTAGTTCGCGTAGACCCTTTACAGGTACTGAATAACTCAGACGCAGGTTGTTTAAGAAATAATTAGGCAACTGGCGATCTGCACTTCCTGTATTATCGACAAATTGTTTTCCAACATAAACCGATTGCAAACCTGCCTCAAAATCATCTTTCGTGAAAGTAATCATGCTATTGGCCATTAATGTAGGGGTAAATGCTATCGGTGTATTCTGGTATAATTTACTCACACTTTTCCCTGTAGGTTCCCAATTATCATCAAGTACATTTACTGTTTCGGTAAAATCTTTGATACGATTGTAACTAAAGGTAGCTGAAGCATCCCAACGCAACCAACTGAAAGGTTTAATTGCTCCAACTAATTCAATTCCGGAGCGGTAACTGCTGGCAATATTGTCGGTAAGGAGTTCGCCAATATCATTAATTTTACCCGTAAGGATCAGTTGATTATGATAATACATAAAATAAGCATTAGCACCGATCGAAAAAATGGAGTTATGGAATTTATATCCTAATTCAGTATCGTACAAAGTTTCGTAGGTAGGCCATGAATCTTTTGTGCCATCAGTATAATTAGTACGTGTGGGTTCACGGTTAGCAATGGCAAAAGAACCGAAAATTTCATTTTTTTCATTCGGACGGAAGAACACACCCGCTTTTGGATTAATGAAATTGAACTGCTTGTCTACATCAAGTATTTGCATAGCATTGATAGCATCATCCCACTGATCATTGACACCTTTCAACGTGTAATTCACCCGACGATATTGCAAGTCAGCATACAGATTGAATTTTGTTGATAAATCGTAATTGGCTTTCAAATAGATATTGGCATCCAATTTGTTTACTTTGCTACGATAATACTCTGTTATGGGAAGCACATCTCCAATATAATTTTTAACCCAAGTTACATCGCCCCAATGGCTACCCCAATATTTATTCATTGCACCTCCTAATTGAGCCGTTAGTTTGTCTTTTTGATAATTAAGAGAGGAAACAGCTCCGGCAAAATCATTCCCCATCTTTTTCTGACGTACTAAATCACTGCTTGTAATGGTGGTGATGTCATTTAATTCAAAAGACGACAGAGCATAATTTCTTAAGGTTTGATCCTGTTTGTATTCTTCGTAATATCCATCACCACGGGTATAATGCAAGCCTGCATTCAAGCTAAGCGATGAAGAAAAAGTGTGAACACCCAGTAACTGAAAATTAGTTTGGATGTAATTATCAGTTTGATTTTGATAATACAATGGATCTCCATTTGAATCGTCACCCATATAACCACAGGGATTGTATGTACGTGGATATTCCAACTCAGGCAGTGCATAAGAATCAATTCCATTCCATGCATGATACGTTTTTTCGGTTCCGCCAAAAGTCAAAAACTTAATTGAAGTATTTTCACCGTAATAACCTGCTTGTAAAAAATAAGATTCCATATCCACCGTTGCCCTATCGATATAGCCATCCGATTTTACAGATGACAAACGGGTATCAATAGCCCAATGATTGTTCAGCAAGCCTGAACTGGCTTTTACTGTTTCTTTTAGTGTGTTGAACGAACCGTAGGAAATGTTCATTTCTCCCGATGCCTTTTGAGCAAAATTATCGGTTTGCATACTGATATTGGCACCGAAAGCACCAGCACCGTTGGTGGAAGATCCTACCCCACGTTGTACCTGTACACTTTCAAGCGAAGAAGTGAAATCGGGAAGATCAACCCAATAAGCACCCTGTTCGTCAGCATCGTTATACGGAATGCCGTTTATGGTGATATTGATGCGGGTTGCATCTGTACCACGTATACGGAAATTTGTATAACCGACCCCAGTTCCTGCATCGGAAGTTACAACCAGCGAAGGTGTATTGGAAAGCATGTAAGGAATGTCCTGACCAAGATTCGATTTGGCTAAGGTCTCTTTGTCGATGTTGGTATATACAACCGGAGTCTTGTCGGAAGCACGAAGCGAATTTACGGTAATTTCGTTGATAGAAATTGAAGTCGTTTTAAGTGTGATAGTCAGATTTTTATCCACTTCTGAGTCAATGTTTGCCGTTTCGTAACCAATATACGAAACAACAATTGAATAATTTTTCTTTGTCAGTCCTTCAAAAAGGAAAGAACCATTTTTGTCGGTAATTTTTCCCGAATTGTTGTTTTGTAAAACTACTGTTGCGCCATTTAGTGCAACCCCATTTTCGTCCAACACTTTTCCTTTAATGCTGTGTTGAGCGAATGAAATCATTGAAAACAGCATAAATGCTGCAATAAAAAATTGTCTCATAACAAATTGATTAGTTAGTTAATAAATTTTGTTTTGAGAGCCTAATAAAGAACACGGAAGATTTGTCTTATTCCCTTCCCGGAATTACCCGCGCAGGTTCAAAGGGTATGATCTCAGCCCGAAATATTAAGGCACCCCATTTTGGTTTGAAAGTTCGAAAGTTTTTAAAGTTTAAAAGTATTAAACCGTTATAACTTGCCGAAAGTTCATGTATTTTAAAAAAGAAAGAAAAACAGCCCTGGAAGCGAGCCGAATTCCTTTCGGGGGACAAAAGTACAATAAATTTTTTAATGTGTTGATATGATGATGTGATGATGTGTTGATTTTCGGAAGCAATAATGATTTATCTTGATGATATATAACAGATTAAATCGTTGTCTAAAATTCATATATTAACACATTTATGTAATGTATTACTTAATTATCACATCATCACATCATCACATCATCACATCACCACATCACCACATTACCACATCAAATCAACCCGCCCAACCCTCTCTGTCCAGATTTCTGTAATTAATGGCTTCGGCTATATGATTGGAAAGAATATTTTCGGCATCGTCCAGGTCGGCAATGGTGCGTGCTACTTTTATAATTCTGTCGTAGGCACGGGCTGATAAGTTAAGTCTGTTCATTGCATTTTTCAATAATTCCGAACCAGCTTTGTCAATTTGTGCAAACTCACGCATTTGTTTCGACGACATTTGAGCATTACAATATACTCCATCTACTTCTTTAAAACGTTGTTCCTGAATCTGACGGGCTTTTATTACCCGTTCACGAACTTTTTCGCTGGTTTCAGCATTTTTCATTTCCGAAAGTTTTTCAAAAGGTACAGGGACGATTTCGATATGAATATCAATGCGGTCGAGTAGGGGACCGGAGATTCTGCTCAGATATTTCTGGACCACACCGGGAGCGCATACGCATTCACGATCGGGATGATTATAGTATCCGCAAGGACAAGGATTCATCGAAGCTACGAGCATAAAAGATGCAGGATATTCAATAGTAAATTTTGCACGTGAAATACAAATTTTCCGATCTTCCAACGGTTGACGCATTACTTCCAGCACTGTTCTTTTGAACTCAGGAAGTTCATCGAGAAATAAAACTCCGTTATGTGCCAATGAAATTTCTCCGGGTTGCGGGAATGTTCCGCCGCCAACAAGTGCTACATCGCTGATAGTGTGGTGTGGACTTCGGAACGGACGTTGCGAAATCAACGAGGTATTGCTGTCAATATTTCCTGCAACCGAATGAATTTTAGTAGTTTCTAACGCTTCTTGCAAGGTTAATGGCGGTAAAATGGTAGGAATGCGTTTTGCCAACATCGACTTCCCTGCTCCAGGAGGGCCTACCATAATAATATTATGCCCACCAGCTGCAGAAACTTCTAATGCCCGTTTCACATTTTCCTGTCCTTTTACATCCGAAAAATCAATATCAAGGTGATTTAGATTACTAAAAAATTCCTCACGTGTATTTACAATGGTTGGCTCCAAAGTAGAATTTCCCTTAAAAAATTCAATTACTTCGGAAATATTTTCCACTCCGTAAACATCCAAATTGTTAACCACTGCAGCTTCACGGGCATTTTGTTTCGGAAGAATAAATCCTTTAAATCCGTCTTCGCGTGCTTTAATGGCTATTGGTAAAATTCCTTTAATAGGTTGTAAACCTCCATCGAGCGAGAGTTCGCCCATAATAACAAATTTTTCTAACTCTTCATTTGGTAATTTTTGGTCGGCAGCCATAATGCCAATGGCCATGGGCAAATCGTAGGCAGAACCTTCTTTACGAATGTCAGCCGGAGCCATATTGATGACGATTTGTTTACGGGGGAAAGTGTTTCCGGTATAATTTAGAGCAGAAGCGATTCGTTCGTGACTTTCTTTTACAGCGTTATCGGGTAAGCCAACATGTAGAAAGCGAATTCCTTGACTGACATTCACTTCGATAGTGACTATGGTAGCATTTATTCCCTGAACAGCTGCGCCAAAGGTTTTTACTAACATGATTTTTCGTATTTAGTGATGGGTTAATTCGTGATTGGTTATTTAAACCAGTTTGACATAAAAGTCGGTTTTTTATTTTTGGTTTGTTTATAGTTATTATCAATTTGTGCTTTTAGCGTAAATACCTGTTCATACATTATTTTTCCTTCGGAGAAATGAAGGTTTAATCCGAGTTTCCCATCTACATACTTGCTGCGGATAACATTCAGATACCATTTGCTTTGTAAATAAAATCCCGCACGCAAAAAAGGATTGTTCCAATACATTTCGTGATTGTATTTGTAATAAAAAATATCACGTGGATTCCCTGAGTAAAGAGTGTTTTGTGTCCCAAATCCTTTATATTCTGAATTGAATCGAATGACAGCACCAATGGGCGTCTGAATGCCATTTGTCAAAGCACGATCTCGCTCATATCCAGCCAAAACTCCAACGGCAAATAAAAGTGTATCAATACCGGTTTCGTCGGAATAATTTAGACCAAAGGACAAGTGTGCCAGCGCATTATCATTCACATTGTACAATGGATTTCGTGGTAGCGTATTGGCAAGATGAAACATATACGATTGAAAATCAACAAAAAATAAATTCAAACTTTTATGAGCTGATGCTCCAACAAAAAAAGTTTCGCGTAAGAGAGGAGTTTCATGCCCTGTCCAGTCTAACCATAGATTAAAATTCGATTTTTCATTACTTACTTGCCAAAAAAGTCCTTGCATGGTAGGTCGATAATTACTGACAGAATCTTGAAAAAATAGATCAGAATAATTTGAAAGTAATTCGGAACGTGGAAAAGCACCCGCGTAAAACAATTTGTTCTTTTTCTGGTATTTATAATAGGCTATTGGTTGAGCAATGTCTATAAAATTTGCCGATCCGGAAATTTTCATTACATCGGCACCGACAAAAAAAGAATGAACCGTATCCCATTTTAACCCAATTTCAGGAGAAAAATGAACTCCGGTCATGGTTTGGTCATTGGTTAGTGTTGATTTAGCATATTCCGTATTGTCGAAAAAGTAGTTTAAGCCGACTTTCCATTGAATGTCCTGAGCAGAAATAAAAGTTGACAGAAAGAATATACAAATAAATAAAAGGTGTTGTTTTCTCATGAAATGCTGAATTTATTTTCAAAAATAAAAAACAAATATACAAATTTAATAAATCAATTATTTGTTTTGTGAAAAATATTTTAAGAAATGATGAGTATAAAAAAATCCCGAACCAATAGGAACGGGATTAGAATATCATTTTTATTCGTTATTTAGCCAAATCAATTTTGGTTTTCATGTTTTTAATTTTTTCATTTTCAACCAATTGAAGTACATCTTTTACTTTTTTTGTTTTGACAGCCACAAATGAATAATACTCTTTCACTTCTACCATTCCAAGTTCATCTTTCGCTAATTGTCCTTTTTTAAACATAAAACCTACTATGTCCATTTTACTGATTTTATCTTTTTTGCCTTTTCCAATATAAAGTGTCGACCATTCAGGTTTAGGAGGTGCCGAAACTAACTTAGGTAATGAAAATGCCAACGGAACAGGCAGGATAAAATCAGGAAGATTCTCTTCGGCCGCCAATAAAACAAAGGATTTCCCTTCAGCATTCATTCGTGCAGTACGACCATTACGGTGTATATATTCATCAATTCTAACCGGAACATCGAAATGTATAATATTTTTTATTTCGGGAATGTCTAAACCTCTCGAAGCTAAATCGGTAGAAATAAAGGCCGTACAACTTCCATTTCGGAATTTTGAAAGTGCTCTTTCTCGATCGGGTTGCTCAAGTTTCCCGTGAAAGAATTCATTTGCCAATTTACGGGTAGTGAGATAGGCACTCACTTTTTCCACCACTTCCCGTTGATTACAAAAAATCAATGTTGAATCATTTCCCAGATAACATAACAGATCAAACAATGCCGCCATTTTATCGTTGCTGCTTGCTTTTACTGAAAAGCTTTCAAGCCCTTTTAATGCGTTGTTTTTCTCAGAATAATCGAGTTTTATTGGATTTTTAATACCCGTAAATTCAGGAACTGTGACAGCATCGGTAGCTGACGTAAGTATACGTTTTTCGATAGTTGGAACTCGTGATAGTATTGCTTCCATTTGTTCAGAGAAACCCATTTCGAGCGATTTATCAAACTCATCAAGTACAATTAAACGAATGGCGTCAGTAGCAAAATTTTCTCTTTCCACATGATCTTGCAGTCGCCCGGGAGTGCCAATTAATAATGCCGGTGGCACTTCTAAATCGCGTTTTTCTTTGTTCGAAGGTCTGCCGCCAAAACAGGTATTTACTTTGTAACCCGTACTCATGCTGCGCCAAACCTGCTCGATTTGTTGAGCCAGTTCGCGGGATGGAGCTATAATTAATGCCTGTACTTTTTGAATTTCAGGATTCAAATTTAATAAAATTGGTAGCAAATACGCCAATGTTTTACCTGAACCGGTTGGCGAAAGAAGTATTATATCATTTCCTTTTTCGTTTGCATCTAAAGTTGCCAATTGCATGGCATTTAATGATTCAATATCCATGCTTTTCAGCGTGTTATCAATCAATTTTGAATTATTTTTCATGCTGCAAAGATAATGGAAATTTGAATGGAAATGGTTTTTTTAGTCAATAGGTTGGTGTAAAATATAAATGTCTGACTCTGTTTTAATAGAATCAGACATTTTGAGGTGTTATTTTTTTTCAATAAGTTCAATTTCAATAATATGATTTGTCTCGTTTACAATTTCAGAAATCACCCTGAAATTTCCTTGCTTTATGAGACTGTGAATTCCACCGTTTTTCTGAAAGTTTTTAAAATTCCGGTAATGTTCCCTCCCAGCAACAAATTCAATTATTTTACTGAAAATTCCAGCTAGGTTATTCGGTTGAGGTGTCAGATAATCGCCAATAATTATTCTTTTGGCTACTTGTGCCATATCAAGCATTAAGCTTAATCTCTCATTTTCATTGATTTCATGAATCACATAGGTTGTAATTGCGTAGTCAGATTTATCTGTAATTTCAGTATTTAGTTTTGCGAGGGATGTGTGCTTAAATTCTATTCCAGTAAAAGTATTTTTTGATAGATTTTTGTTTGCCTTCTCGATATTTCGCTTCGAAAGATCTATTCCCAAAGCGTACTTGCATTTATCCGACAATAAAAACTCAAGATATCCGGTACCACAACCTATATCAATTATAGTACTACCTGTAGGAATAATTTCTTTAATTTGATTAAATAAATTTTTCTGGTTAGGTGCTATAATTTTATCGTAAAAAATACCATCGTACCAATGGAATTTGTTTGTTTTTTCTGACATCAATTTTTAGGTATTTACATTCCGGGGAATCGACCTATGATTCCCAATTTGCTCCATTTTGCATATTTTCCCCAAGCTTGTTTTAACCAGTGACCAACAATTGGCATCGGTATCATAATTTCTCGTTTGTGGTCACGATAAACAAATGCTGCACCATTACCCATATCCATCACGCACATAATATTTAAATGAGCCTGATAACCTTTCATATTTGAACCGTTTTTTTCCATTTCAAGTATATTGTGTGCTGCATTTCTACCCATCACTTCGGCAATATGACCTTGTTTTGCAGCCCAGTCCGGACCTTCGTAAGCGGCAGCATCACCAATGGCAAATACATTTGGAAATTCTTCCACCTGATTAAAATCATTTATTTTCACAAAACCGGCTTCTGACAATGGCAAATCTGTGCTTTTCAACAACGGAGAACCCGCACCTGCAGCAATGAATATCACTAAATCGGATTCAAGTTTTGATCCATCTTCAAATATCACGGCATCTTCTACGAATTCGGTGATTTTTTTTCCAAATCGGCTTTTGATATTCTGTGCTTCAAACATTTTGTGAATGGCTTTCATAGCACCTTTTCCCATTTTAGCACCTGGTTCGGCCATTGGAGCAAACATTGTCAGTTCAAAGTTCTTACGAATACCTTTCTTTTTCAGGTAATGATTGATATTGAAAAGCAACTCAAAAGCCGGACCGCCACGGACTGCCGATTTATCTTTTGGATTACCACCAAAACCAATCGCTATTTTTGCACTGCCTTTGGCTACTAATGCATCCAATTTATCACGCAGTTGAGCTGTTTGCTGAGGCTGTCCACAAATGGTAGACGTAAATTCAACTCCTTTAGGCTGCATTTTTCCTGAGCCAAATGCAACTACCAGATAATCATAATTTAGATTTTGGGTTTCCAGCATCACTTTATTTTCTGCTGCACTAAGTCCGGTTACCTTGTCAATAATCAGATGGAAGCCATATTTCTTCTGAATGGATGCCAATGATATTTTGGCATTATCGTATTTAAGTTCATGAACCGGAATCCAAATAGAGATTGGAAACACGAATAAAAAATCGCGATCTGAAACGAGTGTAACA
>JAQUWU010000074.1 GCA_028692715.1 Paludibacter sp.
AAACACTTATTAAAAAATTGCTGGGTGGAACATAGATATCGGAAAGGCGACCAATAAGTTCTATTTTGTCCGAAGAGATTCCAATTTCTTCTTCTATTTCGCGTAATGCAGTGGTTTTTATATCAATATCACTTTCTTCGAATCTTCCACCGGGAAAAGCAATTTGTCCTGCATGAACACCCACGTAATTGCTACGACGAATAACAATAACCTGTAAGTTTTCATTTTCGTGAAAAAGAAGCAACATTACGGCACTTTTTTTTGCCTGTTGTGTGTTTCCATTCAATCGGGCAAGTTCTTCAAGTCTGGCTTTCGTAGCCATTTTCAAATGCGATGCTTTGCCCGTTAATGGCTGAGAAAGCCTCTGTTTTAGTTCTTCTTTTGTAAAGTTTATCATTTCACCAATGGTTCGTTATAAAATAATTTATTAGTTTAGTATTCAGGTAATTAAACAGATTAACCCTTTTGAAAAGTCAAATATATTTTTTTTAAATTAAACGCAAAGAACGCAAAGCATAATAATTTTGTAATATACAGTATTTCAAATATATCTGTAAAGAACGCAAAGAGAAAAACTTGAAGTTTTTCTTGGCGGCTTAGCGGCTTAGCGCCTGCCTGCTGCAGGTAAGTTGAAAAATAAAATTTTATAACGAACTATTGATTTCACAATAAATGAATAAAAAAGCGTAACTAAATGCTACGCTTTTATTTATCAATCAAATTAATTATTTATGTTTTAAAAATAGGCAAGTGCTTAAAGATTCTTTTTCTTACTGACAAATTACACAGCCTTCGCATTTCGACAATTCGCCACGAAGACGTTTTTCAACCAGCAATTTCATGCGATCTTGTAAAGCAGGAATACGAATTTGTTCAATAACATCGGCCGTAAATGCAAACATTAATAACAGTCGTGCTTCAACTTCCGGAATGCCGCGTTGGCGCATGTAAAACATAGCTGTTTCGTCCAACTGACCAATGGTAGCTCCATGCGAACATTTTACATCGTCGGCATAAATTTCTAACTGTGGTTTAGTGCGCATTTTAGCCGTCTTTTTCAACAAAATATTTTTATTAGTCTGAAAAGCAGCTGTTTTTTGAGCATCTTTTGCTACATAAAGTTTTCCTGTAAATCCGCCTTTTGAGTAATCGTCCATTACATATTTAAACAATTCCTTGCTGTGGCAATTCGGTTTATTGTGAATAATAGAAGTGAAATTGTCGACCAGCTGCTTTTTGTCGGCGATAACCATTCCACAAAGGGATGTTTCGCAATTTTCTCCATCCAAATCAATTTCTATCGTATTACGGGTTACACCATTATGAAGGGTAATTACATTTGCTAAAACAGTAGAAGAAGCGGATTGATCAATAAGCAAAGTGGATAGATTAGTCGTTTTTATATGTGTGTTCTCTAACTTATAATGTTCGTAAGTTGCGTTTTCGCCCACAAAGACTTCTGTTACCCTATTGGAAAGAAAACGCACATCATCTACAGTATGGTCACACACCAACAGTTGTGCTTTTGAACCTTCTTCCAAAATAATCAGATTATGACTCACAGCCATAAAATCTACATCAGAACGCATGATATTTACTAACTGAATGGGTTTGTCTAGGGTTACATTTTTGGGTACATACATACAAAAACCATCTTGAGCAAAAGCACCATTAAAAGCAATTAATCCATCCTTTTTTTCAGCACTTAATTTAGCAAAATAATTCTTCAGTAATTCAGGTTTTGACTTTGCAATCTCTTTTACACTGCCAATAATTACGCCCTCAGGTAATGCGCTGTTTCGTTCATCATTTACCGGATAAAATCCATCGTTCACTACAAAAAACAAATATGAATTAATCCCCGGCACATCACATTTGAAAACATCGTAGGGATCAATAGGAAAATTTAATCTATTGATATTTAATCCATAATCAATAGAAAGTGCTTCTTTCAGATCGGTATATTTATAATTTTCGAGGGCAGAAGTTGGAAATCCTAATTCTTCGAAAAGTGCAAAAGACGCGTCACGCGATTCATTCATCACTTCGGCAGAATGATTTTTAATGCTTTCGTGATGTTGGTTATATAAGTTGATATAAGAAGATGCTCCACCAACCTCCCTGATGGGAAGGTTTACAGAGTTGGATTTATCTTTAATTTCTTTCTGTTCCATTTTGCTATTATTTCATTAAGTCCCCCTTTGGAGGGTTTAAGGGGCTATATTTAAAGGGCTTCCTCAACTTCTTTTTTAATCCAGTCGTAACCTCTTTCTTCAAGTTCGTAAGCCAATTCTTTTGTTCCTGATTTTACAATGCGTCCATCGAATAATACATGAACAAAGTCAGGAACGATGTAGTCCAATAATCGTTGATAGTGTGTAATTACAATGCTTGCATTGTCTGGAGATTTGAGTTTGTTTACTCCATTTGCCACAATACGCAAGGCATCAATATCCAATCCAGAATCGGTTTCGTCAAGTATTGCCAAGCGTGGTTCTAGCATAGCCATTTGGAATATTTCATTCCTTTTTTTCTCTCCTCCTGAGAAACCTTCGTTCACCGAACGATTTGCCAGTTTATTGTCCATTTCCACCAACTCCTTTTTCTCGCGCATAGTGCGAAGAAAATCGGTTGCCGACATAGGTTCAAGATTTTTATATTTGCGATGCTCGTTCAGTGCAGTACGCATAAAGTTTACCATACTAACACCCGGGATTTCCACTGGATATTGAAAACTTAGAAAAATTCCCTCGTGAGAGCGATCTTCAGGAGTCATTTCTAATAAGTTTTTTCCATAATAAGTGACATCTCCGTGTGTAACATCAAAAACCTGATTTCCTGTTAGCACTGAAGCTAAAGTTGATTTTCCGGCACCATTAGGCCCCATAATCGCATGTATCTCTCCTGGACGAACCACTAAGTTCAATCCTTTTAATATTTCCTTGCCATTTATACTGGCGTGTAAGTTTTTAATTTCTAGCATGATTAACTGCCCCCTAACCCCCTAAAGGGGGGACTTCTCCTGTTTGCAAAGGGGTTTAGAAGTCAATATTAATTCTAAAATTTTTTATATGCGCTCTTTTATTCCCCCCTTTAGGGGGTTAGGGGGCAACTATCCCACTGATCCTTCTAACGTTATCTGCAATAATTTCTGTGCTTCAACGGCAAACTCCATTGGGAGCTGATTCAGCACTTCTTTTGCATAACCATTTACAATCAAACCTACAGCACTTTCTGTCGAAATTCCGCGTTGATTGCAATAAAATATCTGATCTTCATTGATTTTCGAAGTGGTTGCCTCATGTTCTACAATGGCTGTATCATTGTTTACTTCCATGTATGGGAAAGTATGCGCTCCACATTTATCACCCAACAATAAACTGTCACATTGTGAAAAATTTCGGGCATTTTCGGCTGCCGGATTTACTTTTACTAATCCACGGTAGCTATTTTGGCTTTTCCCAGCCGAAATTCCTTTTGACAAAATATGCGAACTGGTATTTTTACCAATATGCAACATTTTGGTTCCTGTATCAGCTTGTTGATGGTGATTTGTTACCGCCACAGAATAAAATTCAGCAGAGGAGTTATCCCCCAGTAAAATACAACTTGGATATTTCCATGTTATAGCCGAACCTGTTTCAACCTGAGTCCACGATATTTTTGAATTGGCACCTTTACATATTCCACGTTTTGTGACGAAATTGTAAATTCCTCCTTTTCCATCTTTGTCCCCAGGATACCAGTTTTGAACTGTAGAGTACTTTACCGAAGCATTTTTTAAAGCAATAATTTCAACAATGGCCGCATGCAACTGATTTTCATCACGCATTGGTGCCGTACATCCTTCGAGATACGATACGTAACTATCTTCATCGGCAATAATCAACGTACGTTCAAACTGTCCGGTATTCGCCGAATTTATACGGAAGTAAGTGGAAAGTTCCATTGGACAACGAACTCCTTTTGGAATATACACGAATGAGCCATCGCTAAATACCGCACAATTAAGGGTTGCAAAAAAATTATCGGTATAAGGAATAACGGAACTCATGTATTTCTGAACCAAATCGGGATGATGTTCAACAGCTTCACTAAAAGAGCAGAAAATAATTCCTTTTTCGGCCAATGCATCTTTAAAAGTTGTTTTAACAGAAACGCTATCCATTACCGCATCAACAGCTATACCCGAAAGAGCCATTTGTTCTTCGAGAGGGATCCCCAATTTGTTAAACGTTTTTATCAATTCGGGATCTACTTCATCCAAATTCTTTGGTGCATTTTTACGGGGTGCTGCATAGTATGCAATACTTTGATAATCTATTTTTGGAATATCAAGATGTGCCCAGTTAGGCATTTCCATTGTTAGCCAGTGTCGATATGCTTTTAATCTGTATTCAAGCATCCATTCGGGTTCATTCTTCTTTTTTGAGATCAAACGTACCACTTCTTCACTAAGTCCAATTGGAATAATATCTGTTTCAATATCGGTAGTGAAACCGTATTTGTAATCTGACTGCGTTACTTGTTCTAATATATCAGTTGACATAATTTACGAATTCAAAATTGTTAATTTATAATTCATTATAATCATTCGAACTATAAATATTTATATGATGGCAAAGGTACAAAAAAATATGTTTTATAGCATAATTCTCTTGCCTTTGTAAGACTACATAACACTTAATTGCTGGTTTTTGTTTATAGATAAAAGTAATTTAATTGAAAAACATGTTGAGATAAAAAAAAGGCTGCATCACTTTTGATACAGCCTTAAACAATTTAATTTATCGGATTAGTTTTAATTAATATCTTCTCTGTCGAGTAAACTGGTAGGAACAAATTCGATAAAATCAATCTGAAATTGACCTCCACTTAATCCTTTTACAGTTATTCTATGAGTTTCTGTCTCGGCAAACGGATAGGTACCCAAAATTTTACGAAGATTGCCTTCGTTATATCTTGCACTACTTCCTATATACCACGATTCATTAATAGATTTGAAACAGTTTGGCCCTTTCATATAGCCACGGTTATGCATCATTTTATCATTTAAAAATCCAAGTGGATCATCAAGATCATTGCCTGGTTTTACATAACCAATGTTTGGATCGCTCCCTCCTGTATTTAAATTTACAGGAACTCCGGCAGGAACATTATCAACATAGAACTGGGCAACTCCGCGTCGCCCATTAGACTGATATCCGAATCTAATTTCATAAGTCCCTTTTGGAACTGGTGGTGTGGTGAAAGTGAAATCGTAAAGTTTTCCACTTCCGACACCTACAAAGACTTCATCTCCCTCAAAATTCATAAGTCTGTCATTTGCGGTAGTGTAACCTAAAACTGTTTGATCGGTACATTCAAATTTTGCAAGATAACCCTTTGGTAGCGCAAAACGATAAAGGATTTCATTATCACTGGATCTTCCACGCATATTATTATTTGTCAATTCGGGAAAAATACTTGCAAAATCAAAACGTAGTCTTTTTGATGATATTTCATTGTCAACGGCATTGTTATAAACCAACATATTATCAATCTCATGATACACGCCATTAGATGCATCATTGTCATAGTTTGTTTGTACGATTCCTATATATTCGCCAGTTTCAGTATTTGTGTTAAAGTGGTTTATATCTCCGGTTTTCCTGTCGATTTTAACTTCTAAAAGCGTGTTAGGGCACATAGTTTCAATGTATTCATACAAATCTATGATTTTTGATTGATGGTTTGTATCGTATGCCTGAATGAATTTCTCATAACTTAATTCTTTATCAATTAAATGATATGCAATAAAACGGTTGAGACTATTTTTTCGATTTTTTAGATCACTAACGCCCGCATCTTCGGGATACATTGCATCATAAATATTTGCCGCATAGCTTTTTAAAGATTCAAAATCGATTATGCCATATTTTGCCATGGTATGATCACTTTCCATTAAAACAGTATATCCGTATTTTCTCGAATGTGGGGCAACTCTTTCACTTGCGACACCTCCTACGGTGGCGTCAATAAGTTCCTTTTCCAATTGAGTAGTCATAATAAAACTGTCATCTTGTGTAAGCAATAAAGAATCAGCCAATCCCGTTTCAAAAAGAGCTTTACTAAAAATATTAAAAATAGTGTCTTTTGAAATAACTTCGACAACACCTGAACGTACTGGATCAAGTACCCGATCGATAATATGGAGAACGCCATTGTGTACTACAATATCCTTTTTGATGATTTGCGATGTTTTATTTACAAATGCTTTAAAATCGGGAGAATAACTAATTGAAAAATACCGCTCACTCATCGAAATCTCCGATAATCTGCCTACGATAAACTTAGTGGACATCACACTGTATCCATTGATAAGATGGTCGTATGCAATTTGTTTTAAACTATCGGGGGTAAAGTCATCGAGCGAATTTTTTCCTTTTGATTTATAATAAGAACGCATTGCTAAGTTAGTGGGAACAAAGCAAGTGTACAATCCATAGGCATTAAGCAATCCTTTGATATTTGTTTTGTCAACTACTTTAGAAAATTCGGAAAGTGTGGTGTCTGATTCAAGATATTGTCCCATCAATTGATCGGTAAAAGTATACAAATTACCACCTACATCATCGGAATTACAGGAAGAAAAAAATATTAATCCAATGAGTGAAAAAATAAAAGCAGTGGATTTAAGGCTTCTGATGTTCATAGCGATATTGATTCAATTTGGTTTGTAAAATTATTGTATTTTATTCCAAATGAAGTGTCTAATTCATTCAAAAAGGTTGTAAAATAATTTTATTCCTATCAGAAATTTAAAAAATATACTCTTTTGAGCTTTCTAATGAAAACTTTGCAATATTATTAACCCTGACTTGAAAAAATCAAATCAGGGTTATATATTGCATTTCGGGCTGAGTTTTTGTTAGCAGAAATATGTTTTATTATTTTACTACTTTACAATTTTTGCCGTTTGAATACCATTGTCAGTTTTAATTCTTACGATTAAAACTGTTTCATTATCAGGTAATAAAGTGCTGAATTCACGAGCTTCTATTTTGGCGTTTTGATATACTATTTTACCAATTATTGAATAAACAGTAACTGAATGAACAGTTGAGCCAGAGTTAATCATTAACCTGTTGTTGTAACAATAAATAGCTGCGTCATTTTGATGAACAGAAGATACTCCTGATAGATTTGAACCTGCTTTTATTACTTTTATATCAGGCATCGAGACATTTGCAAGCCCATCGCCAATATAAAAGCCTAAATGTGGGGGTTGGTTATAGGCAGTGTTTTGCCATGCTATACCTAAACGGTAAACCGGATCGTGCATTAACGTGAAAAGTTTATTGGTTGTAATTGTTGTAGTTGTATAAATCCTAATTTTATCGGGACTCGATGTTTCCCATAAAACCAATTCTTCGCGCCAATCACCAAAAATATCAGCACTTAAACTTGGCGTCTTTTTAGTGCTATTGCACGAAGACATGCCACTGGCAGTTAATAATGTTGATGTTCCGTTTCCTGTCCATTTAGTTATTACATTGCCATCCAATAATTCGTCCTGTAAGTCGGCATCCCAATAAATCCTAAAATTTGTGGATGGTTTTTTTGAAGATATTTGCTTGCCTTTACAGTCGTATGTTCCAGAACCTGATGAACTCCACATTTCAAAGCCGGGATATTTTGCATCAATATCACTTGCCATACCACGACCATTATCATCTCCTGTAAATGTTCCCCAAAGAATTGTCCCTGTTTTTGCATCGTGCAATTCATATCCATATGCAGCAGTAGTTCCTTCATGCACCACCCATGCTTCAAGTCCTGGATTGTCAGGATCCATATCAGATACATGCATTGCATCACCATGTCCTAAGCCGGTGCGATAAAGCAAAGTCCCATCATCGTCAATGGCGCAAGCACCATAAATTATTTCATCTTTTCCATCGGCATCTACATCTGCTACACTTAAGTTGTGATTTCCCTGACCGTATGCTCCTACGTTTGCTATTGTTCCTGAATCGTAAACCCAACGTTCTACTAACTTTTTGTCTTTTACATCGTATGCAGCTAAACAGGTACGCGTATAATAGCCCCGACACATTACTACACTTGGATGAACGCCATCAAGGTAGGCTACGCAGGCTAGAAAACGATCAACACGATTCCCATAACTGTCTCCCCATGAAGAAATTGATCCTCTAGGTGGGTTGTAGGCAATGGTATTGAGCTCTTCTCCTGTTTTTCCATTAAAAAGTGTTAAGTATTCCGGTCCATTAACAATTATTCCAAGCATGTTGGAGCCACTGGTTTGTGAATAGTCAAGGTTACGATAGTCTGCGTTCGGATCATCGTTATTCATAATTACATTGTTTCCTTTCCCATCAATTGTCCCTGGAGCGGTTTTGCAAACAAGTTCTGCTAACCCATCACCGTCGTAATCATACACCATAAATTGAGTGTAATGCGCTCCCGCACGTATATTTTTTCCTAAATCAATTCGCCATAATTGTGTCCCATCTAATTTGTACGCATCTAGATAAACTTTCCCAGTTATTCCGTAATATGAATTATCCTGTGAATTAGATGGATCCCACTTTACAATTATTTCGTATTCACCATCTCCATTCAAATCGGCTACGCTGCAATCGTTGGGAGCATAGGTATAGGGTTGTCCATCGGGATAGGTTCCGGTAGCTGTTTTTCCAACACTTCCATATTGATTCGGTTCGGTCGTGCCACCTGCAGGACGATTTAGTTGAATTGTTTTATAAGCTTGAGATAAAGGTGTAACTGTTACAATGTCTTCTGAAATTTGGTCTCCGTTTAGTATCGGTTTTACAAAATACTTGCTTGTAATGGTGCCCGAAGGATCTAAAAAATTAGTAGAATTTGTAATTGGAGATGAATTAATAAGAATATCATTTCGATATATGTTGAATTCGGTTAATTTAGAATCAGTTCCCAACAATCGCCAACTCAAAAAAACGCCGTTACTAACTTTTACTGCAATTAAGCCACGATTTAAGTATTCCATTTGTCGGGGTTCGGCTTTTACTGAGGAAAGTATTACCGAAAAGAAAAAAAAGAGTGAGATGAAACGGGTGAATTTTTGCATGCGAAATATATTTAAAATAGATATTTATTCAAGGTTGTTATTTTAATACGCAAAAATACAGTTATTTAATCAAATAAAGATGGATTATTTGACTGTATAAGTGTTTGTTTTGATGTATTTTCAAAGATAAGTGTCATTGGGGATGTGAAGCCTAAGAAAAAACAGAAACGCTAAACCCTTTATTATAAGGATTTAGCGTTTTTAAACTGCGGTCCGGACGGGACTACTTTAATATATTGATTATCATTTTATTAAGTAATTATTTATACTTTTGGTACAAAAATAGTACAAAAATAGAAAATAAATGTTTTTACCGTGTATTTTTATAATATCAAATAATTCAAAATATATACTATCATTCTTATTATTTAATTTGACAATATATTTTATGTTTATGGGTGTTGTCCGGCAACTGGTAACTATCAGATCACAAATCATTGCTTCAGGTCGATTGTTGTTGTCCGGCAACTGGTAACGATCAGATCAGCAAATTAGTGCTTCAGGTTGATGGTAATTGTCCCGGAACTGGTAACGATAAGATCAAAAATCCAGTGCTTCAGATGGTTTTGCAGTGGTTTATTGTTACTATAAACATAATTAAACAAATGTAATTCAATCAATTATACTACAAATAAACAGATCAGCAAATTAGTGCTTCAAATGGTTTTGCAGTGGTTTTGTTGCTAAGCGATCAGATCACAAATCATTGCTTCAAGTCGATTGTCATTGTCCGGCAACTGGTAACTATCAGATCAGCAAATTAGTGCTTCAGGTTGATTGTTGTTGATAAATTGCAATTTTAAAACCACAAAATCCGGGTTCTTTTGTCTCTTATTTATTATATTTTCGATTGTATCCGCAAATTATAACTCTTATATACAACAAATTACCTACAAAATAAACTTGTTTTATTCCTGGACTAAAATCACTTAATGAGTAAACTATTGACATTGTCCCAGAACTGGTAACGATCAGATCACAAATCAATTGCTTCAGGTCGATTGACATTGTCCGGCAACTGGTAACTATCAGATTACAAATCATTGCTTCATGTTGATTGTCATTGTCCGGCAACTGGTAACTATCAGATCAGCAAATTAGTGCTTCAGGTTGATGGTAATTGTCCCGGAAATGGTAACGATCAGATCACAAATCAATTGCTTCAGATGGTTT
This sequence comes from Paludibacter sp., assembly GCA_028692715.1. Classification (GTDB taxonomy): domain Bacteria; phylum Bacteroidota; class Bacteroidia; order Bacteroidales; family Paludibacteraceae; genus Paludibacter. The sequence goes on from JAQUWU010000074.1 coordinate 10,286, forward strand.
TGCAGTGGTTTATTGTTGCTATAAACATAATTAAACAAATGTAATTCAACCAATTATACTACAAATAAACAGATCAGCAAATTAGTGCTTCAAATTGTTTTGCAGTGGTTTTGTTGCTAAGCGATCAGATCACAAATCATTGCTTCAAGTCGATTGTCATTGTCCGGCAACTGGTAACTATCAGATCAGCAAATTAGTGCTTCAGGTTGATGGTAATTGTCCCGGAACTGGTAACGATCAGATCACAAATCAATTGCTTCAGATGGTTTTGCAGTGGTTTTGTTGCTAAACTATCAGATCAAAAATCATTGCTTCAAGTCGATTGTCATTTTCCGGCAACTTAAACGATCAGATCAGTAAATTCGATTGCTTCAGGTCGATTGACATTGTCCGGCAACTGGTAACTATCAGATCACAAATCAATTGCTTCAGGTCGATTGTTGTTGTCCGGCAACTGGTAACGATAAGATCAAAAATCCAGTGCTTCAGGTTGATGGTAATTGTCCGGCAACTGCTAAGCGATCAGATCACAAATCATTGCTTCAGGTTGATGGACATTGTCCCGTAACTGTAACGATCAGATCAGTAAATTCGATTGCTTCAGGTTGTTGGTTGCAAGCGATCAGATCACAAATCATTGTTTCAGGTTGATTGTCATTGTCCGGCAACTGGTAAACGATCAGATCAAAAATCATTGCTTCAGGTTGATTGACATTGTCCCGGCAACTGCTAAACGATCAGATCACAAATCCAGTGCTTCAGGTTGATTGTTGTTG
>JAQUWU010000075.1 GCA_028692715.1 Paludibacter sp.
TGGTTTCATACTTTTTATAGTCTACTTCGATCTGTTTGAATCCTTCCATGTTGTCGGTCAGATTCACTGTTTGTTTTTCCATTTTTTTTCTTGATTTTTTAGGTCAAGCTATTTCAGGAGAAGACAGTTTTGTTTGGAAAATTTAACCCGCAAGGAAAACTTACAGTCTCGTTTCCTCGTTCAGTGGGGCAAGTTCCTATTTTCTATAATCATAAAAATACAGGGAGACCAGCAAGCACTACTCCAGAAAAAATATTTACGACTCGTTATATCGACATTTCTAATCAACCATTATATCCATTTGGCTTCGGATTATCTTATACATCTTTTGAATATTCGGAAATTAAACTGTCATCTGATAAATTGATCTCTGGTGAAATACTTAAAGCAAAAGTAAAAGTGAAAAATGTAGGGAAGTACAAAGGGGTTGAAACAACTCAGCTTTATATAAGAGATATGGTTGCGTCAATTACACGTCCTGTAAAAGAACTTAAGAAGTTTCAAAAAATTGAGCTCGAACCGGGAGAAAATAAGGAAATTGAGTTTGATATAAGTGAGGAAGATCTGAAATTTTGGAATAATAATAAACAATTTATTTCCGAACCAGGGAAATTTCAATTATTTATTGGTACGGATTCTGAAAATGTCAAAACTGCTGATTTTGAGTTATTATAATACAATGAAATATTTAAACTAATATATAGATAATGAGAAATTATAAAAAAATATTACTGTTGATGCTGGTAATTTGTGTTGAAGTCTCAGCCCAAAAGACCATTATAAATACCAAATATACGCAGTATGTGAATACATTTATTGGTAATGCAGATAATGGACATACTTTTCCGGGGGCTTGTGTTCCCTTCGGATTGATACAAGTAAGCCCAGAAAGTGGAAATGGTTCCTGGCGTTATTGCTCTGGTTTTAATTACGATGACGATCAAATCGTTGGTTTTTCGCAGACGCACCTAAATGGAACTGGTGTACCTGATTTAGGTGACATCCGTATGTTGCCATTTAACAATAAACTTCCCGATGAAACATTTTCCTGCCGATATAACAGAAAAACCCAGACTGCAAAACCGGGCTATTATTTTGTAAATCTTTCGGATCTGAATATCAATGTTGAACTTACAGCAACTGGGCATACAGCATTTCATAAATATACCTACAATCAATCTGAGCCAGCGCTTATGTTGATTGATTTACAAAATGGGTTGGTGAATTCGAAGAAAGATTTGCAGTACAGAATGATAGATGCTAAGGTAGAGATGCCGGATAATAAGACCATCATTGGTTATAATCGCTCTAGGGGCTGGGTAAACCGCAATATCTATTATGTAATTAAATTTGATTTTCCATATAAGGTCAAAAAGACGTTAACTCCATTAGAAGGAGAAAAAGCAAAACGTTTAATATTGGAGTTTGAATTGAGCGGAAGTAAATCGGTGCAAGCAAAAGTTGCTATTTCAACTGTCAGCATTGAAGGTGCTTTGAAATCAATCGAAAAAGAAAATCCAAATTGGGATTTTGACTCGGTGAGGTCTGCTGCTAATAAGGATTGGAATGATTTATTATCCACCGTTGATATCAATGGGACAAATAACCAAAAGATAAATTTTTATACATCTATGTATCATTTGTTTATACAACCAAACAATATCGCTGATGTAGATGGAAAATACCGTGGTGCAAACGATAGTGTATTCACATCTGTCACCGGAAATTATTATTCAACTTTTTCCCTATGGGACACTTACAGGGCGGCTCATCCCTTATATACCATTCTTGCTCCCGAGAAGATAAATGATTTTGTAAACAGTATGATTGCCCACGCCAATACGCAGGGATTTCTTCCAATCTGGACACTTTGGGGCAAAGAAAACTATTGCATGATAGGGAATCATGCAGTGCCGGTTGTTGTTGATGCTTATTTAAAAGGACTTACCAGTATAGACGGCGAGAAGTTATTTAAAGCGATTAAAACCTCATTAACAACAAATCATCAAAAATCAGACTGGGATGTGTATGACAAGTTTGGGTATTATCCATTCGACATCATTAAAAATGAATCAGTATCAAGAACTTTAGAAAGTGGCTACGATGATTACTGTGCTAGACTTATGGCTCAAAAATTGGGCAAAAAAGAAGATTACGATTTCTTTATGAAACGTGCAGGATATTATAAAAATATATTTGATAATCAGTCTGGTATGATGCGTGGAAAAGATTCAAAAGGCAATTGGCGCACACCATTCAATTCATTTTCTCTTTCGCACGATAGTTCGCATGGTGGAGATTATACAGAGGGGAATGCTTGGCAATATACCTTTCATGTTCAGCACGATATTGAAGGTCTAATAAGATTAATGGGTGGAGCAACTAATTTTAAAAATAAATTAGATTCCTTGTTTTATCTTCAATCATCAGAAACAAAAAAAGTGCTTGATGTGACCGGATTAATTGGCCAATATGCCCATGGCAACGAGCCAAGTCATCATATAGCATACTTGTATAACTTTATTGGTGAGTCTTATAAGACACAAGAATTGATTCGAGAAATTTTTGATCGTTTCTATCTACCCAAACCAAATGGATTGTGCGGAAACGACGATTGTGGACAAATGTCGGCTTGGTATATTTTCTCTGCAATGGGCTTTTATCCTGTAAATCCGGTAGGAGGAGAATATATTTTAGGTGCCCCACAAGTTGATAAAGTAACCATATCACTCCCTAATAATAAGGTGTTTATTATGACTGCAAATAACCTGAATATAAAAAACAAATATGTAAAGTCAGTTTCATTTAACGGCAAGAAGATAACTGATTTCAGAATTCATTATAATGATATTATGAATGGGGGAAATCTAGTTTTTGAAATGACAGATACTGCAAATTAATAAAAGAATATCAAAATATGAAAGAGGACAATTCTATTCATATTATTTACACTGTATATTTTAATAATTAAGGGTGAGGTGAGTTACACCTTGCTTTTTGAGCAAGATATTGTGATTCTCTCTTCCTTCATTTCAATGAAGCTGGAGAGAATAGCATAAAAAAAATCTAAGAAGATGGAAAAGCCAGTTTTTAAATTAATTCAAGTAGCATGTTTGTTGTTTATTTTTAATAATGTAAACGCACAGCCGCTGAATGGGATGAATGTAAATTTTGACAACTTTACCAAATTTGAGAAAATTGGTAGGGGAGTATGCGAAGTTGACAATGCAATATTAAAGACCAGAGAAGCTTACGCTACTTTTGGTCAAACCGATTGGAGTAATTATGAAATGAGTTTTCGGGCCCAAACACCCCGAACAGAAGATCAGGTTCAGATATGGGCTGGATTTAGAGCTAAAAACAGAAATGACCGTTATGTTTTCGGTTTTAGGGGAGGTCAGAATAACGATTTGTTCCTTGCTCGGATGGGTTACATGGGTGCAGATGAGTTTTTGGATAGGCAGCAACTTGATTTTTCACCCGAAACAGGTAAATTGTATAATTTCCGAATAGAAGTCTGTGGTAATCGTATCCGTGTGTTTATAAATGATGAAACCGTTCCGAGGATGGATATTATAGATAAAAACAGTGAGTTTTCAGCTTATGGAAAGTTGATTCTGGGTGGAGGATGGCTGAATACGGAGTATGAAAACCTGACAGTAAAAATGTTACCGGAAAATTATTTTGCCAATATTCCATTCCAAGAGTTTGGAAAAAAGACAACTGCAGCAGCTAAAGAGTTAACCCGCAAGGAACAACGTGCAGCTTATAAACCTATAGTTGTGTCAAAACTAAACGCTAGTCGTACAGAAGTTTCACTTGATGGTAATTGGTTGTTTCTGCCTGGTTATCAATTAGACAATAAGATTCATGCTTCTTCTCCCGGTAGAGACGACACCAGCTGGCATGTAATGAGTGTTCCCAACTTCTGGAATCCGATTCGGATTTGGTTGCATGGAGAAACGTTCGATGGTCATCCCAAAGGAGTTTCAGATATTTATTATCAAAACGAGACCAAGCGATGTGAGGACTATACTTTTGATTATCGTCAAACCAAGATGGCCTGGTATCGTCAATGGGTGGAGCTACCGAAAAATATCAGTGGTAAACAATCCGACCTGGTTTTTGATGCTGTTTCCAAAGTGGCTGAAGTCTGGATTAATGGCAAACAAGCAGGGAGTCACATTGGAATGTTTGGTGAGTTTCACATCAACGGCTCAGGCTTGCTGAAATTGGGTAAAAACCTGATTGCAGTAAAAGTCGTACGTGATTATGTGAAAAATATAGAAGATGCTGATAAAATAGTGGATGTTGCCGTCACCGTTCCTGTCACCAATAAGATGTTGAAGGATCTGGCCCATGGATTTTATGTTGATGATCCAGCCGGTATCTGGCAACCAGTGAAACTGGTTATTACCGAATCGGTAAAAATATCGGATGTTTTTATAAAACCATCGCTTGACGGAGCTTCGTTTGAAGTGACAGTTAAAAATACCAGCAATAAAAATAAATTTTTTAATCTGGAAACTGATATTACCAGCCGTCAAAGCAAACAAAAATTATTTGAAGGAAAGGTCTTGTCTGGGTTACAGTTAAAACCTGATGAAGAAAAGACCTTTACTTTTTCGCTAAAAGATCTGAAACCTGAATTATGGAGCCCGACAACTCCCAACTTATATGATTTTGGATTTACATTGATGGAGAAAAATAAAGAAGAGGACCGGACGGTGATTTGTTCTGGTTTCCGGACTTTCGAATCGAAAAATGGTTTTTTATATTTAAATGGGCATCCTTACTGGTTACGCGGAGGAAATCAAACTCCTTTCGCATTGGCACCTAATAATGTGGAACTGGCAAATAAATTTTTCCAATTGATGAAAGTCGGGAACATTGACGTGACTCGAACTCATACTACTCCTTACAATGAACTCTGGATGGATGCCGCCGACCGTAAAGGTGTAGGTATTAGTTTCGAAGGCACCTGGCCGTGGTTAATGATCCAAAGCTCAATGCCTGACAAAGACTTGATAAAATTATGGGCAGACGGATTCCTCGTATTGCTGAAGAAATACAGGAATCATCCCTCTTTGCTCTTCTGGACGGTTAATAACGAAATGAAATTTTCTGAGAATGATCCGGATTTTGAAAGATCCAAAGAGAAGATGAAAATTATTTCTAATGAGGTAAAAAGTATGCGTAAAGTGGATCCGACCAGACCGATTTGTTTCGATTCAGGTTACCACAGAAATGAAGCAAAATTCGGGAAAGACTTTTTTAATACAATTGATGATGGTGATATGGATGATATCCATTATTATCCGAATTGGTATAATTCCACTTTATTCAAAGAATTTAAAGGTGAATTTCAGAAAAGGAATAAAAATGAAGGTCGCCCTCTTATTAGTCAGGAAATGTCAACCGGTTATCCGAATAGTGACACTGGACACGCTACCCGTTTTTATACTATGGTGCATCAAAACCCTGCTTCGCTGATTGGTGATTTGGGATATGAATTCAGCGACCCGGCTAATTTTCTGAAAGTCCAGTCATTTATTACCGGCGAAGTTGCAGAAGCATTAAGGCGTTCCAACGACCAGGCTTCAGGAATTCTACATTTCTCTTTGGTTACCTGGTTTAAAAATGTGTATGATCCTCAAAAGATTGAACCTTATCCAACATACTTTGCCATGAAACGTGCTTTACAACCTGTGTTGGTTTCCGCCGAATTGTGGGGTCGCCATTTTTATGCTGGAGAAAAACTTCCAACTCGTGTTTGTATTGTAAACAATGGAGTTGATTATAACGATTTACCGGCTTCGACTTTATACTGGGAACTAGTCGATCACGCAGGAGAAACTTTTGCTTCAGGAAAAATGGAAGTTGATTCTGTCAAGTACTTTGGACGGAAGTGGATTGAACCGGATATTAAAATCCCTGAAAATTTGTCTGCAGAAAAAATAACTGGTAAATTGAAATTGGTTTTGGTAGCTAATGGTAAAAAAGTGTCGGAAAATGAATATGAACTGTCGTTTGCTAAAAAATCATGGAGCCAATTAGCTGAGCAGGGAAATAAAAAGATTGTTTTAGTTGATTTCAGCGGCATAGCACCGGCATTTGATTTGCTTAAAATCAATTATATTTCAGCAAAATCAATCTCTTCTGCATTGAAAAATACAGCAGATGTGTATGTTTTTGCAGGGCTTGATCCTGATAAAAACTGTACTGTTGATGAGTTGAAACAAATCCATCGGTTGGTTGCGGGAGGTGGAAAAGTCCTGATGTTGGATTCGGAAAAAGCACTCAAAGAAATTTTTCCGGAATATATTACAGGTTGGTTTGTCCCAACCGAAGGAGATATATCCAATATGGAAATTCCTGAATCGCCTATATTTAATGGTATTGAACCTCTTGAGTTGAGATATTTCAATAATAACAAACGGGAAGTTCCGATGGTTTGTAAGGTTGCTCTTCAGATAGCCCGTAACGAACATGTTGTTCCATTGGCTTCGCACATGAAGATACATGGTTATATTAAAGGTGATATGCAAACACGTCAAAAATATGTCGAATCGATAAAAGGATTTACAATATTGAAAATTACTGAGAATGGTACTATTATTATCTCAACTATGTCTGTTGATAAAACAACTACAGATCCGATTGCAGGTAAATTATTGCTAAATATGATAAATAACATTATGAAATTAACAGATAATGATTAAATATAAAACAGAACAATTACAGAAAGGAAAATAGAAGTAATAATAATATTGATTCATTTGTTCTTGTGTTTTTGCTTATCAATAGACTGGAATAGTCTATGAGCAAAAAGAGCCTTTAATAAGTTCACTATCACTATCACTCAGTTTTTTAAGGTTAGGAAGAATGTTTGTTAATTTCAGGCATTCTTTCTTTTGTTACAAGTAAAGCACATAACATATAAAATGAATCATTTTATTACTAAACTTAACGAAGAACTCAATCTGCAATTACAATCCATTGATTTTGAAACAGACAATCTCATTGAAAAATCGCAGAAGTCTTTTACTTGCGTAACAAATGCCTTGAATCAACTCAAGGCATTTGTTTTTAACTATAAATTTTGTAATGAGAAAGAAGAAATTCAATTCTTTAAGAAACAGAAACCTGAATTATACAGTAAATCAATTTATTATAAAAAAATAGCGGAAATTGAAAGTCTTCGTCCAATTGGCTGTTATGAAGAGCAAGAGATTTATTTAAGAGAGGAACTGAAAATGTTGACTAATTTCTTCAATCGACACAAGGACTTCTATCAATACTATCGAATGGAATCAATACACTTTGATGACATATACTTTGTCCGTGAAAGAAGTGATTTTAAACAAAAAATGCAAGGTGCTGATATTGATAATAATTTCTCTACTGTCCACGATTATACCGTAGCAAAAATAATTGCATATAATCAGCTCGAAGTATTTTTGAACAAAGAACTGGAGAAAATCCGATTAAATTTCCAAAATCCACATGTGGATCACCTTGGGATTTTTGAAAAATTCAGCTGGACAGGAAGCAAGATCTCGCTATATGAACTTATCTATTCACTTTGTAGTTCGGGCGTATTAAATAATGGTAATTGTGAAATTAATGAACTTACAGAACTTTTCGAAAAGATGTTCAATATATGTTTGGACGATATATATCGTGGTTTTCAGGACATTAAACTGCGTTCAAATCAAACTAAATTTTTAGATATGCTTAAAGAGGCATTACTCCGAAAGATAAATGAAGATTATGAATAGTTTATTATCATATAAACAAAAATATTTATACCACATGTGGATTACCTTGGGAATAAAATCCGTCAAAACTTACCAATTTTGCCGATATAAAAAAAACATTATAATATGGCAGAATTTAATATTGCATTCAAAAGAACGCTTACTCAGGAAGGTGGTTACAGTAACGATCCTGAAGATTTAGGTGGTGAAACCTATAAAGGTATTTCCCGGGTTTCGCATTCAGTCTGGAAGGGCTGGGTTATTATCGATAAGTACAAAAAACTATCAAGTTTTCCGGTTATGCTCGATAAGGATGTCGAATTACAAAAACAGGTAGAACTTTTTTATTTATACGAATTTTGGTTGCCTTTAAAAGCAGACCTTATATCAAATCAAACTATTGCAGATTCAGTTTTCGATTTCGCGGTAAATGCTGGTGTCAAAACAAGTGTCCGATTGGTACAATCTATAGTCGGTACAAAAGCTGATGGAATTATCGGAGAACAAACACTTGGAAAAATCAATTCTATCGATTTCTGCTATATTCAGTCAGCCTTTACCGTGGCTAAAATAACTCACTACATATCGATTATCAAAAAACGCCCTACCAATAAAAAATATTTATATGGTTGGATAATAAGGGCTTTAGAGTTTAATGAATAGCAAACTATTATCAATATTATTATCATGCCAGCACAAATCATAACAACCGATGACCTTCGGGAATTTAAGGTCGAACTACTTGATGAGATTCGGGTTCTCATTAGCGAGCAGAAAAACCCTACTATAAAGAAATGGATGAAATCAGTGGAAGTTCGCAAGTTACTCAACATCTCTCCCGGAACGCTTCAGACCTTACGTATTAATGGGACATTACCCTATACAAAGATTGGTGGAACAAATTATTACAATGCTTCAGATATAGATGTGTTGTTGTCGCAAAACCTCAAAAAGAAAACACGATGAATTATATTCTTCAACTCAGTGGATTTTTTCAAAGTGTTGCGGCTGATGATCGACTAAATCCAACACATGTTAGCCTCTATATGGCTATTTTTCAGTTTTGGAATGCCGAACGTTTCCAGAATCCGGTATCAATATCCCGGCAAGAGCTTATGCGAATCAGTAAAATTTCCGCTAAAGCTACTTATCATAAGTGTATTAAAGACTTGCACAATTTTGGGTATATCCAATATCTGCCTTCGTTCAATCCTTTTAAAGGGAGCTTGGTGTACCTGTTCGATATGCAGTCAAGTGCTAAACTGGTATCTACCCATGACCGTACTAATATCGAAACAAGCATTGAACAAGCATTAGCCCCTTATATAAATAAAGAAAACATCTTAAACTTAAATATTGAAAACGAAGAAACCCGACCACAAAATGATATAGTTTTGAAAGTTTCAAAAAAAGGAGCGAAAGTGGTTGAGATAAATGGGGAAAAGGTTGATTCGAAAAACTCGCCAGAAAAGAGTGTTTCTACAATTCGACCAAAAAGCGCTTTCCAGCCAACCATTGAGAAAATTCGGGAATACTTTCTGGATCAAAACAGTAGCGAAGTGGAAGCGCAAAAGTTCTTTAATCACTTCCAGAGCAATGGTTGGAAAGTTGGGGGCAAAGCACCTATGAAAGATTGGCAAGCAGCTGCCGGCAATTGGATACTAAACATTCCGCAGTTTTCACCGCAGCCTCAAATCGCCGTACAAAAGCAACCGATTCCAGGCAATTTAAACGTAACCACAGGAAAAAACTATTCTGAACCGCTTTAAAATATGAACAACAACCTGTCTATAATACAGACCAGAGGCAAAGAAATCTTTGGCGATCACTTTTGTATTTATCCTGAAGATCATGAACTAGTACAAAAATTATTGACGTGGTTTTTGCAAGATGAACAACTGGCGAAACATTATAACATCAATCTTCACAAAGGTATCTTATTGACCGGTCCTATCGGTTGCGGTAAAACAAGCCTAATGTCGGTTATGCGTTTACTCGTACCGCAACCGCAACGCTTTGGTATTAAATCATGTCGTGAAATAACCTTCGATTTTATCAAAGATGGGTATGAAGTTATACAACGGTATGGAAGTTTGGCATATACTAATTCTACAGTTCCACCCCAGCCTCATACCCATTGCTTCGATGACCTTGGAGCAGAAAGTACTTTTAAGTATTACGGTAATCAGTGTAATGTTATGGGTGAAATTTTGCTCTCCCGGTATGACCATTTTATCAGTAATCACATGCTCACCCATGCCACCACCAATCTTTCAGCTTCCGAACTTGAAGATTATTATGGAAATCGAGTCCGTTCCCGAATGCGTGAAATGTTTAATCTTATTGCATTTGATGGCGGGGCGAAGGATAAGAGGAAGTAAGGCTATAGTTGAAATAATCCTTTTAATGTATAGTTAGACTATACATACAGCGGTTAAATTCAACTGAGTTTGAAAAATAAGACAGATAAATTCAATGATAATTTGTTGAAATAGAAAATAAAATATATTTTTAGTATTGAATTAAAGTAAAATAAATATGACTTACTATGTTATAGATGTCGAGTCTGACGGACCCATTTTAGGCAAACATTCAATGGTTTGCTTTGGTGCAGTCAGATTGGATAATGAGCTAAAAACAACTTTTTATGGACAAACATGTCCAATTAGTGATTATTACAATGAAGAAGCACTTGCCATCAGTGGTTTTTCCCGACAGGAACATGAAACATTTGAAGATCCGAAAATTGTTTTTGAACAATTTGCATTGTGGCTTGCAGAAACCAGCACCAAAGGAAAACTAGTTTTAATTTCTGATAATAACGGATACGATGCTTCATGGATTAACTGGTATTTTCATGTATTTTGTGGAAGTAATCCTTTTGGATATAGTTCCAGGCGTATAGGTGATTTATGGTGTGGTTTTAAAAACGACATGCGTTTACCTTGGAAATACTTGAGGAGTCTAACTTTTACTGATAAAGAAGGGCGGGAACAGAAAGGCTTTCCTCATACTCATAATCCTTTGGAAGATGCATTGGGTAATGCGCATGCGCTTTTATATATGATTAATGTAGGGCTTAAATTAAAATTGTAATTTATGCTCGATATTAGAAGCCGACAAGTGAAATTTGAATTCTGTTGGTTTTGATATTACTATAGATATATCAATGTCGTTAAGTTAAGAGATTGAATTAAATAGCAGTAAATTAATTAGTTAATGTGTTGCTTATTTTAAAAAGATAGTTTATCTTTATAGGGTATAAGGGGGGTATCTCTCAAAATGCTACAAAA
>JAQUWU010000076.1 GCA_028692715.1 Paludibacter sp.
AAATCCGCCAACCCTGAGAAGTTTTTTTAGGGGTACCCCTAAAAAAACTTCTCAGGGTTGAATTAATTAAATAAATTGGTATACTTTTGAATTGAAATACTGGTATACTTTTCAATTAATATATACACTCTATTGGTTTGACTATTGAATATCCACATTAAAATTGGTTAGAAAATAATCGTTTTAGTACGAATGAATGCTGCAATCTGTTTGGGTCGTTCGTATCCGTACGAATGAACGCTGCAATCTGTTTGGCTCGTTCGTACCAGTACGAATGAATGCTGCAATCTGTTTGGGTCGTTCGTATCAGTACGAATGAACGCTGCAAGTTCGTTTAGCTCATTCGTACTAATACGACACTTTTTTGTGAATTATCTCTACCAATACAGTACGCTCAAAATTCCGCTTATACCATCTGTACATATAAAATAGCCCAAAGCTATTTTATATGTTTACTGTGGTTTATGCCGATGTATATCGAGTATTTCGAGATTCCGTTTTTTCGGAACAAACAAATAGGGCAATGAGACAAAGTCGTCCCGATATCTATCGCGGATTGGACTGTATGTGCTATCGGTATTACGTATAATAACGATCCATGATCAATAAAAAAAAGCCTTTCGAATTTTTCGAAGGGCTTTTTTTTATTGATTGTATATTTTATTGATATTGTATATAAATTGGTTGAGGAATCAACTTCATTAAATCTTCGGGAGTAAGCATAACATGTGGTGCTTTTTTTAAATCATTTTTATAAAACAATTTGAACCCGGTAAACTGTACAGGTTCTTTGCGGATATAGAGTTTATAAGTACTCCTTTTCAATATTGGTTCGCCCCATCCATCCATATTCATTACTACCTGAACTTCCGGATGTAATTTAATATTCTTGTAATTTCTAACCATACCCTGTGTGAAGCGGTGAACGATTAAAATTTTAGGCGGTAAATTATTTTCTTGTACCAGCTTAGCCAAATAATCGGTACAGAAGTTTATATCTGTTTCGTTCATAGTTCCAATTTTTCGACCGGGGATATGTCCTTCCTTCATCGAAAATTCAGGATCAATTCCTAAATGAACCTGAGGCATTTTTAGGTATTTCTCTAATAAAGGAACTTCGTGGTTTACATTACTTAACGCTACTTGTAAATCCAGAAAAACAATAGCATTTCCCATTTTGGCAATTGCCAATGCTGAATCTATTTGTTGTTCGGGCATTCGTTTACAATACTTCCCATCGCTCATTGGAATCCCTTGTGCTACAACAGCAATATAATGGATAGCCGGTTGAACGGGAGTTGATGGATCTGCTTTTTCCCATGCAGCGATTTCTATTTTTAATTTTTTCCAGACTTCAGCAGGTGGTAATTCTCCCAAAATCCCCATTTTTTTTGAATAAAGATTACCATAGAAAGCTACAATTCTTTTAAAGGGTAAAATCGCACCTTCTTTTGGATATGGTTGCTTTTTTACTGGCCATAATCCGGTAGTGTCACCATTGGCAATTGCCAATATTTTTTTACTATACGCTGCGGAATCAACAGGTGTTTTTATTTCTTCCTGTATTTTTACAGGCAATACTTTAACCGTCTTTTTTTCAGAGTTTTGGTTACAGCTGCTTAAAAACAACAAGAGGCTAAGTGAAAAAGGCAAGATCTTTTTGAGGTTCATAAATTTTTTAGTTTGGGAGTTTGAAGTTTTATTTTTAAGAGTTTATGTAATGTTAAATACTTAGAAAATTCTTTGAGCTCTATAAATTTCCCTTTCTCCCAAGATAAATGGGTTGGGAGTGAGGTGCTAATTTGTTTTTTTACTACCATCTAATTATTTCTTTTTAAAAGAATTTCTGATAGATTTCAACAATCTTTCGCCAGAACATTCCGGAACAATAATCCTGCGTACACATTGCAAGGGGAGGAGTGAGTCTCTTTTTGTAGCCAATGAAAAGGATAATTTCATATATTTACTCATTTCGGTAGCTGAAGTATGATTATAAACGCCATTCGGATATGCCCAGTATTCAACTGGCTGACCAGTAATTTTAGCTAATTTTTCTTTTGGCAGAATAACTTGTTTTTGCCAGTCAATTGAATCTTTGTATTTTGTTACCATTGTATGATCCCAACTGTGCAATCCAACTACATGTCCGGCTTTTGCCAGAGCAGCAATCTGCTCAGTTGTCATATAGTTTTTCTTATTGTAAGTTATGGTCATAATAAAGAAAGCACCTCTGAATCCATACTTTTCGAGAATGGGTGCAGCAATAGTTGAATGTTCCACTCGTGAATCATCGAAGGTAATCATAAATGGGTTTTCGGGTAAAGTTTTGTTATACAATAAATAATCATATAATTGTGCAGGCAGAATAGAATGGTAGCCACTGTCAGCCAATATTTTTATATGAGCTGCAAAAGTTGACGAACTTACTGTGTAATCTCCTTTTTTACCATCTTCAATTCGGTGATAACACAAAACCGGTACCTGAGGTTTTGCCATGATTTGTTCAGGAGTGTTTTCAACTGTTTTTTCAACTACACTTACGTTTTCTGAATTGATTGTTGATACTTTGTTGTCTTTTGTCGTTGTTTTATTACAGGCTAAAAGTACTAATGAAAAGATGATAAGTGAACTTATCGTTTTTATTTTGTTCATATTTTATTTTGTTATTTTATTGATTTATAAATGATATCCTGAATTTTGGTCCGTATTCCCATTCTTGACAATTTATTCACACCGTCGTTTGGAAAAGTCCTGTTACTCAGAAATACGTACACTATTTTATTCACCGGATCAACCCAAGTACACGTTCCGGTATAACCTGAATGACCATAAACCTGTTGAGGAGCAAGATTTGAACAGGGATTATTATTGGGTTTAGATGGTACAGGTTTGTCAAATCCTAAACCACGTCGACCACTAGCCGAAGTTTTTGTTGTAAATAATTTACAGGTTTCAGGGCTTAAATAATGTTTACCGTTCCATTCACCATTGTTTAGTAGCATTTGATATATTGCAGCTACATCTTCGGATGTGGCAAATAAACCCGCATTGCCCGAAATTCCACCAAGAAAAGCTGCAGCAGGATCGTGTACATAACCCTGAATGATTCCATTCCTCAAAAAATCATGGTATAGTGTAGGAGTTATATCTTCTTTTTTATGTGTACGTAAAGGAAAAAAACAAATGTTTTTTAGATTCATGGGAGAATAAAATTCATTGTTTAAGAAAACGTCCATAGGAATTCCACTAATATTTTCGGCAATTTCCTTTAATAAAACAAAGTTTATGCAACTGTACAAATATGTTTTACTTGCAAGTTTCGTATTAGCTATCATTTTCATTTCAGCTTCGTGTATATCTTTGTGTAAATAAAAACTATCAGCAACTTGAATTGTGAAATCTTTTGTGGGAAAACGAGACACGTAATTTTTGTTGTATTCAGAAGTTTTGCTATTTAAAGGGATAAAATGCTGTAAATCTTTTGTGTTATCCAATGCCGGATTTTTTACATTTAATACCAATCGATGAAAGTTTAAGGAGCCAGGCAAACCAGATTCATGAAAAAGTAATTCTTGAATTGTTATGTTTTCTTTATCGGTATTTTGCAGAAAAGGAAGAAATTGAGATGCTTTATCGGTCAGTTTTAGTAGGCCTTCATCATACAGTTTCATTATTGCAAGCAAAGTAGCAGTAGTTTTGGTTAGTGATGCAATATCATACATAGTGCCGGGAGTTACCTTCTCTTTTCCTTCATAAGTGTAAGTTCCAAAACATTTATCATAAACTGTTTTTCCATCTTTCATAACCAAAATTTGGCATCCTGGGTAGACTGTATTTTTAATTCCATCAATAGCAATAGAATCAATCCGTTTTAATATGATTGATTTCATGCCAACTTTTTCAGGAATCGTAATAATAGAAGTCGAAGTGGTTAAACTGTCATTACAAATAGTTGAAATACTATCTCCGATAAGTTGTTTTTTACTGCCTCCGATAAGAAAAGCAGGTATTAAGGAAAGTAATATTATAAAAAGGAATCCTGTTCGTTTATTCATTAAAAAAAGAAATGCTGTATATCTTTAAATCCCTTATTATCTAGGATTATTAAGTATGTCTGTATTAGTATTTGATTAAAAAAAATCATTACAAAGATAGAATAGATTTAGTCATTTTTACTTTATTTTTCTAGCTAAATTCAATTATTTTCAATTTTAATTTTGTTTGACAGAAACAACTTGAATATAAGTTGATTATAGATAATATTAGTAGAATTTTATTGTTTTATTCTACTAATATATCATTAAAATGTTTCACCTTAACTTTCGCTTTTGTTGTTTTGGATTTGAAGCATAATTTAGTTCAAAAAATTTCTAAAGGTCATGCTGAATAAATCTTGTTAGCCATCGTCCGGATAGAATTTTATTTGAACCAGAAGTTAAATTTTTCTTTTATTGAAAATATTTTAAGTGAAATAAATTTTATTTTTATAATGTTTATTTTAAAAATTTGTAAGAGTCTTGGCTTTATTCATTGGAATTTCTTTCGTTCTCTAATCAGTACCTATCCATTGTTGCTGTGTAGCCGGCATCTGATTTTGCAATATGAAACACCAAACGTAGCTGCATTTTCTGAACTTTGAGTACTTCATTCCATTCGCCGGTGATATCCTGAGCAAACAATACAATAGTTTAGAACAATAAACCGATTAATGCATTTTTTCTCATGACTTTAATTTTTTTAAATTCTGTGTATGAATAAATTATAGGAATAATAGAAATGATTATTGTGATAAATAAGAATATAAATATCATGGTACGATTTGATTTTATCTGAAATGATAAAATAACGATTGATATACCGCTAAACATCCATATTCGACTGGCCATACGGTGCGTATTTTTCCATACTTGTTCGTTCTCTAGGGTTCATGGCGTGCGAATTTCTAGAAAATGATTTGCTTTTACCGTTTGGAAATAATTGCCCATTATAGCAATAAAACCTCCGATTAAAGCAATTAATATTGTTGGATTCTTCAAGCTTCCGGAATTTGATTTGTTTAAAATAAAAATGGACAAAGCTGATATAAGTAATTGAAAACAAATAATGTCGTATTTTGCATAAAAATATTTAAGAATAGAACGCTGATTTTACAGATAGAGTGGATTTGAAAAAACGGATTTGAATTCCGATAATTCGGAATGATTTACAGATAGTTGCGTCTTAATCATCTTGCCGAAGGCAAGAAATATCCGTTTTGTTTTATCCTTCATTTTCCGATAAATCAGCGAAAATCAGCGTACTATTAATGTTCCTAAATGGTACATTAATTTGTTCCATTTACTTAATAAAAATGGTACTTGTTGATTATCAACAAGTACCATTTTTATTTTAAGATTGTTATGCTTTAATTAAATGTAGGTAAGCTGGAATATTCTTTCGAATAACGTAGATTTTGATCAATATAATTTTCGTCGTACGAAATTGAAACATCAGTTACTTTGCCATGTTTATCCGTAATTAATGAATAAACTGGATTTACAAAACCCCGATAGGGAGCAAGATTCAATTTTTTATATCTTTCCAGTACTTCGGCATGCAAGGACTTATTTACTTTTACACCATAGGTTTCAACAATATTTTTTCCGGCCTCAAAATTACCTGTCGATTTGATTTGTTGAATAATGGCTAGTAATTGACCAAAAAGAGTGCGCAATTTCTCATAATCGTTTACAACAACAAAAGTTTCACCGTCGCGCACTTTTATTTCGATAACATTATCGGCTTTTCCTTTTTCAAATGCCCATGCAGCAATTAACTGACGGTTACGCATATGAGCTTCCTCAATGTTTTTACCGGGTTGAACACGAGTCATTTGAGTCATTAAACCATTCATAATGTATTGGTAATACTCAGCCTTATAGGCTTCTTTATCAGGTAACAATCCAAGTTCAATAATTTTAGGATCGCCCATATAATACAAGCCAAATAAATCAGCACGTGCTTCTTCAATGGTTGAACCATAAGCTTTTAAAGCATCAGGATCAACTCCCGGCAACAATTTTCCAGAACCATGTCCAAGACATTCGTGTAAATCGGTATGAAGATTATTCGTCATAGAGGCAAATTTCTTCGCTCTTTCGCGTTCCACTTCGCTCCACATAAATTCTTCGGCAAACCCATTTCCAAGCGAAGCCTGATCGTAGGCCTCAGTAATATTTTCGATAGTAACCGATTTCGAACCGTATTCGTGACGTATCCAGTTGGAGTTAGGTAAATTAATTCCAATTGGAGTTGAAGGATAACAATCGCCGGCCAAAATGGTAGCGGTAATTACTTTTGCAGAAACACCCTTTACTTTTTCTTTTTTAAATGTTGGGTCGATAGGAGAGTTGTCCTCAAACCATTGAGCATTGCTACTGATAATTTCAGTTCGTTTAGTAGCTTCAATGTTTTTAAAGTTCACCAACGATTCCCAACTACCTTTCATTCCGAGTGGGTCGCCATATGTTTCGGTAAAACCATTTACAAAGTCAATATCAGAAGCCAAATCCTGTACCCATTTGATAGAATACTCATCGTAGGTTTTTAAACTCCCTGTTTCATAATGACTTATTAATGTATTTATTACATCTTTTTGTGTGTTGTTCTCAGCCACTTCGGCAGCTTTGCGCAACCAACCTACTATTTTTATGATTGCTTCACCGTAAAGTCCGCCTACTTTGTAGGTTTTTTCAACCAACAAGCCATTTTCTTTCACTAGTTTGCTATTTAAACCAAAAGATATCGGAGTTGAATCGTTCGGATTTTTCATTTTAGCATAAAAATCTTCCACTTCCTTTTCGGTGACACCTTCGTAGAAATTTACTCCCGATGTTTTAATTAAATCAACGCCATCTTCCTGATTGGTCCCTTTAGGAAAAACAGTTGGATCAAAAATTATCGGTTCAAGTTTAGCAATTAAATCATCAATTTTTTCTCCGGGGAGCAAACATACATTACAATGTGGCTCAACAGACCGAATAGCTTGTGCTAAAAATTTTTCAGAAAATTCAGGAACAAACTTATCTTCAGAATAATGGTGATGAATTCCATTACCCATCCAAACTTGTTTCAAATAAGTTGTCATTCGTTTAAAATCAGCAGATTCTCTGTCACCGGTATAATTTACGTAAACAGCTTCCAATGTGCGACGTACCAAAAGATTATATTTGTTGTTTTGATCGAAAAGTATATCGCGACCTTCGAGCGCTGCCTGATTAAGGTAATAAATTAGCTCTTTTTGTTTTAAACTTAATTTTTCAAAATCAGGTACGCGGTAACGTAGAATTTCAATATCAGCGAATTTATCCACCGTATAGTTGAAATTTTCGATTTTTGGTGTAGTTTCTTTTTCTACACCACAGGCCATTAATAATACTGTCATAAAAAATAGGGTTATTTTTTTCATATACATCACGTTTAATAATTTTACGTTTTGTTGTTTTTACTTGATTACAAAATTAGATTAATTTTTAAATTTGTCGGTATAAAAAATGGTTTTTTATAAATCTTTATTGTTGCAATTTCGAATTTAGAACCTTGATTTACTAGTTTTTATTAAATTTGTAAGCAATATCTGTCAATGAAAATTATTAAATTAAAATCAATAGATAATCAATGTGTTATGAATAAAATAGAACAATTAATATCAACCTTGAAGTTGCTTCCACATCCCGAAGGAGGCTTTTTCAAAGAAACGTATCGAAGTAATGAAGAAATTACGATTGGTGAGTCTTATCGTGGAAAAAGAAACATTTCGACCTGTATTTACTTTTTACTTACTTCCGATGCTTTTTCTGCCTTTCATAGAATACAGCAAGATGAAATCTGGCATTATTACGATGGTTCACCTTTGTTATTGCATATTATAAGTCCAACGGGAGAATATACAGGTGTTAAGATTGGTCGCAATATTAATAATGGTGAGATTCCACAATTTGTTGTCCCTGGTGGTTGCTGGTTTGCAGCTAATGTAGTTAATGATGAGGATTTTACACTGCTTGGATGTACAGTGTCACCGGGTTTCGATTTTAGAGATTTTGAACTGGCTGACAGATTGAGCCTGATTCAGCAATTTCCCGAACATGAGTCTATTGTTACAAAATTAACTCGATAAATAAAACGCACAAAACTAAGATGTATTAACCGTATGAAAAAATTGACTTTAATTCCACTTGGACAAAAAGACCCTGAAATTTTCTACGAAATTATAAAATAGATTATGGCTTTTAGACGCATTCTTTAAATGAATTTTATCGAAACCCGAATTGAAAACCATTAGATACAACTTGTTTTTTTTCTAAAACTTGAAATGTTAGCCTCAGGCACATTAAGCTTTATTTAAACAAACAAAAGGAGCTAACGATATCGTTTACTCCTTTTATTTTTTTATGACAACTTACTCTTTTCGGTTATCCTAAAAACCCTTTTAATAATTTGCTTTTAGCGTTTGGTCTCAATTTTCGAATCGCTTTTTCTTTAATCTGACGTACACGTTCACGAGTTAATCCAAATTCATCTCCGATTTCTTCAAGTGTCATTTCTGTCACACCAATTCCAAAGAATTTTTTTACAATATCACGTTCTCTATCCGACAATGTAAATGCCAGTACACGTTCAATTTCTTTGGAAAGTGATTCATTAATCAATACACGGTCAGCATTGGGAGAATCATCATTAATCATAACATCGAGCAAGCTGTTGTCTTCACCTTCAACAAATGGAGCATCCACTGAGATATGACGTCCTGAGACTTTCATTGTGTCAGCAATTTTTTCAACAGGGATGTCCAAAACTTCGGCTAACTCTTCCGGAGAAGGTCTACGTTCATTTTCCTGTTCAAATTTTGAGAATGCTTTGTTAATCTTGTTTAAAGAACCAACTTGATTTAAAGGTAAACGTACAATTCTTGATTGTTCGGCCAAGGCCTGCAAAATAGATTGACGAATCCACCATACTGCATACGAAATAAATTTAAATCCACGTGTTTCGTCAAATTTTTCGGCTGCTTTTATCAGTCCAAGGTTGCCTTCATTAATTAAGTCGGGTAGACTGAGGCCTTGATTTTGGTACTGTTTAGCTACCGAAACAACGAAACGTAAGTTAGCACGTGTCAGCTTTTCTAACGCAATACGATCTCCAGTACGAATACGTTGAGCTAACTCAACTTCTTCTTCAACTGTAATAAGGTCTTCACGTCCAATCTCTTGCAAGTATTTATCAAGAGATGCACTTTCACGATTCGTGATTGATTTTGTTATTTTTAATTGTCTCATTTTATTGATGAAAATTAGCTTGCAAAAGTAGTTGTTTTTTTCGAGTCTACAATGCAAAAAAGGGAAAAAGAATTGTTGTATTTAATGCTGTACTAACAAAATAAGATCTATTTTGTTTGCAAATTGAGATTTGTTTATAATTTAATTTATCAATTATTGTTTTGAATTGAAGCAACAGGGTTGAAAAATCATACTAGAATGACATAAATTGACCTTTAGGTCGTTATATGTTTATATCAAAACGGTCAGCATTCATTACTTTTACCCAGGCTTTCACAAAGTCTTTTACAAATTTTTCTTTGTTATCGTCTTGTGCGTAAACTTCGGCATAAGCACGCAATATTGAATTAGAACCGAAAACTAAATCTACACGGGTTGCTGTCCATTTAACTTTTCCAGTTTTTCTGTCTCTCATATTGTATAGATTTTCAGAAACAGGTTCCCATACGTAGCTCATGTCTGTAAGATTTACAAAAAAATCGTTGGTTAAAGTTCCTTCATTGTCAGTGAATACACCCTGTTTGGTATTTCCATAATTGGTTCCTAAAACTCTCATTCCACCCATCAAAACAGTCATTTCGGGTGCTGTAAGCCCCATAAGTTGCGTCCTGTCGAGTAATAATTCTTCGGGTTTTACGGCATAATCTTTTTTAAGCCAATTTCTGTAACCATCGTGAACGGGTTCAAGCACTTCGAATGATTCAATGTCTGTCATTTCGGCTGTTGCATCGCCACGTCCGGCTACAAAAGGAACTTTAATTTTGTACCCGGCTTTTTCTGCGGCTTTTTCAATTGCGGCACTACCACCCAAAACAATCAAATCAGCTATGCTTACTTTTTTGTTCAAGTTTACCTGAATTTCAGTAAGTTTATTCAACACTTTTTTAAGTTGTTTTGGTTCATTCCCTTCCCAATCTTTTTGTGGAGCAAGGCGTATGCGTGAACCATTAGCACCTCCACGGTAATCGGAACATCTGAACGTTCTTGCGCTGTCCCAAGCGGTATTGATAAGTTCGGCTTGAGTTAAACCGCAATTGATAAGTTTGCTTTTTAAACCTTCAATTTCCGATTCTGAAAGCGTGTAATCAACTTTAGGGATTGGGT
Organism: Paludibacter sp.; assembly: GCA_028692715.1. Classification (GTDB taxonomy): domain Bacteria; phylum Bacteroidota; class Bacteroidia; order Bacteroidales; family Paludibacteraceae; genus Paludibacter. The sequence goes on from JAQUWU010000076.1 coordinate 10,419, forward strand.
CTTGCCAAATCAGATCTTCTTTTGGAACATCAGCTCCCAGATAACGGCTTCTCGGACCTAAATCGCGGTGGGTTAGTTTAAACCATGCTCGTGCAAAAACTTCAGCAAAATATTTTGGGTCTTTATAAAAACGCTCAGATATTTTTCTGTATTCAGGGTCAAATTTCAACGCCATATCGGCATCGGTCATCATAGGATTCCTACGAACTCCGGGCACATGAGCATCAAATGGTTTGTCTTCTTCTTTAATGTTAATAGGCTCCCATTGCAATGCTCCGGCAGGACTTTTTTTGGTTTCCCAGTCGTAGGTGAGAAGCAAATAAAAATAACTATGTCAATCAGATACAATCCACGGCCACAATAGATACGGCAAATAGTTCCGTAACCAATATCAACTCCACCTACATCCAAGAGCGGATGCAGAACTACCAGACACAGGTTAAGGCCTACATTGAACAAAATTATCCCAATGCCACAGTAGGCGATGTTTTAGGCAAAAAAGAAATTATTAAACAGAACTTCTCTTTTCTCGCAGGAACCATGCCTTATCAGAAAGCGA
>JAQUWU010000037.1 GCA_028692715.1 Paludibacter sp.
TTGTCACTAAAACGACGTTGCCGACGTTCGGCAGTTGTCATTTTTAATTGATCTAGTCGTGCCATGTTGTTCACTTTTTAGTTGTTTTTGTTACTTTAAAGTGGTCAACGTATTTCAGGCATTGACATGAACGCATTAAAAAATATTTTACGTGTTAGGTTCTTGTAACTCGTAATTTGTAACAAAATTAATAAACACGACCGTTCCCCCTTTAGGGGTTAGGGGTCTTAACAACAATTGAAATGCCAGGATTATTAGGAAAAAAAATCGGAATGACATCCGTTTTCAGTGCCGATGGTAAAAATGTACCATGCACTGTTATCGAAGCAGGTCCTTGTGTTGTTACTCAAATTAAGACAGTAGAAACCGATGGTTACGAAGCTATTCAGGTTGGTTTTCAGACAAAGACTGAAAAACATACCAACAAAGCTGAGGCCGGAATTTTCAAAGCTGCAGGAGTAGCACCTCAGAGACACTTGGTTGAGTTCAAAGAATTCAAAAATGAATTCAAATTAGGTGATGCTATCACCTGCGAAATGTTTGAAGCAAATACATTTGTAGATGTAGTTGGTACTTCAAAAGGAAAAGGATTCCAGGGTGTTGTAAAACGCCATGGTTTTGCTGGTGTAGGTCAAGCTACACACGGTCAGCACAACCGTCTTCGTGCACCGGGTTCTTTAGGAGCTTCGTCGTATCCATCTCGCGTATTTAAAGGTATGCGTATGGCAGGCCGCACAGGTGGCGATAAAGTGACTATGCAAAACTTACAAATATTAAAAGTTATTCCAGAACACAACCTTGTATTAATAAAAGGTTCTGTACCGGGAGCTAAAGGTTCAATCGTAATCATCAATAAATAACCATGGAACTAAGTATAGTAAATATTAAAGGAGAAGACACCGGAAGAAAAGTATCGTTAAACGATGCAATTTTCGGTATTGAGCCAAATGACCATGCTATTTATTTAGATGTGAAACAATATTTGGCAAACCAACGTCAGGGAACTCATTCGTCAAAAGGCAGAAGTCAATTGTCGGGTAGTACTCGTAAATTAGGCAAACAAAAAGGTGGAGGTGGTGCCCGTCCGGGTGACATTAAATCTGGTATTCGTGTTGGTGGTGGTCGTATGTTTGGACCTACACCTCGTGATTACAATTTCAAACTGAACAAAAAAGTAAAACAGTTGGCACGTAAATCAGCTTTATCATATAAAGCGATTGACAACTTAATCACTGTTGTTGATAAAATGGATTTCGATGGTCCAAAAACCAAAGAATTCGTAGCAATGACAAAAAGTTTACAAGTTGCTGATAAAAAACCGTTAATTATTTTAGCAAATGCAAATAAAAACGTATATTTGTCGGCTCGTAATTTACCTAAGGTAAATGTCGTAACAGTTTCGGAATTAAGCACTTATATAGTTCTTAATGCCAAATCGCTTGTATTAACTGAAGATGCAGTGTTAGCAGTAGAACAAATATTTAAAGCATAAGGAGACAGAATAATGGGAATTATCATAAAACCAATCGTTACAGAAAAGATGACTCAACTGGGCGACAAACTGAACCGCTATGGCTTTAGAGTTCAAAAGGAAGCTAACAAGATTGAGATCAAACAAGCTGTAGAAGCTATGTATAATGTTACTGTAAATGAAGTAAATACAATGGTAGTAACACCTAAAATGAAAAGTCGTTTTACAAAAGGTGGTGTTGTTAAAGGTAGAGCTTCAGCTTATAAAAAAGCTATTGTTACAGTGAAAGAAGGAGAACAAATTGATTTTTATAGCAATATTTAAAAAGAAAAATGGCTGTACGTAAACTAAGACCCACAACACCGGGGCAAAGACACAAGATTATTGGTACATTCGACACAATTACTGCGAGTGCACCAGAGAAATCTCTTGTTGTAGGCGGATCAAAATCCGGAGGTCGTAACCATGATGGTAAAATGACCATGCGCTACCTAGGTGGCGGACACAAGAGAAAATATAGAGTAATTGACTTTAAACGCAACAAAGACGGTGTTCCCGCAACAGTAAAAGCGATTGAATACGATCCGAATCGTTCGGCACGTATTGCATTGCTATATTATGCTGATGGGGAAAAAACATACATTCTTGCACCAAACGGATTGCAAGTTGGTCAGACTGTTGTTTCAGGTGCAGATGCTGCTCCTGAAGTTGGTAATTCATTACCAATGCAAAATATTCCACTGGGTACAATAATTCATAGTATTGAATTACGCCCGGGTCAAGGTGCTGCGATGGTACGTTCGGCAGGAACATTTGCACAATTAACCTCGCGTGAAGACAAGTATGCGATTGTAAAATTACCTTCAGGTGAACTTCGCAAAATTCTTGCTACATGTAAAGCTACTATCGGTAGTGTAGGAAACTCTGATCACGCATTGGAAAGATCAGGAAAAGCAGGTCGCTCACGCTGGCTTGGACGTCGTCCACGCGTTCGTGGTGTTGCTATGAATCCGGTTGATCACCCCATGGGTGGTGGAGAAGGCCGCGCTTCAGGAGGACACCCACGTTCTCGCAAAGGCTTGTTAGCTAAAGGGTACAAAACACGTGCTCCAAAGAAACAGTCAAGTCAATATATTATTGAAAGAAAGAAAAAATAATCAGAAAACTAAGTAAATAATATGAGCCGTTCATTAAAAAAAGGACCATACATCAACCTGAAGCTGGAAACTAAAATTTTAGCCATGAATGAAAGCGGTAAGAAAACCGTGATTAAATCATGGGCTCGTGCTTCAATGATATCACCTGATTTTGTAGGTCACACAATTGCAGTTCACAATGGTAACAAGTTTATCCCCGTATATGTAACCGAAAATATGGTAGGACACAAGTTAGGCGAATTTTCTCCAACTCGTAACTTCCGCGGTCACGGTGGTAAGAAAAAATAATCCATTGAAATTTTAAATCAGAAAAAAATAAACATTTCAAGAAAATGGGTGCAAGAAAAAAAATATCAGCCGAAGAAAGAAAAGAAGCAAATAAGACTCTTTACTTTGCCAAGCTCGTCGGAGTTCCAACTTCACCACGCAAAATGCGTCTTGTAGCGGATATGATTCGTGGCATGGAAGTGAACAAAGCGCTGAGCGTATTGAAGTTTTCGTCTAAAGAGGCTTCAGGAAGATTAGAAAAATTGCTTAAATCAGCTATTGCAAACTGGGAAATCAAAACAGAGCAAAAAGCCGATAATGCAAACTTATATGTAAGTGGAATATCTGTTGACTCAGCAACTATGCTGAAACGTCTGCGTACTGCTCCTCAAGGACGTGGTTACCGCATTCGCAAACGTTCAAACCACGTTACGTTGTTTGTAGATTCAAAGAATACTAACGATAATCAAAATTAATTGCTCGATGGGACAAAAAATTAATCCAATAAGTAACCGCTTAGGAATCATTCGTGGATGGGATTCAAACTGGTATGGTGGAAACAATTATGGGGATACCATACTTGAAGATCACAAAATCAGAAAATATCTTAATGCCCGTCTTGCAAAAGCCAGTATATCGCGCATTGTTATCGAACGTACGTTGAAATTAGTTACTATCACAGTTTGTACAGCCCGCCCCGGTATCATTATCGGTAAAGGTGGTCAGGAAGTTGATAAACTGAAAGAAGAATTGAAAAAAATCACTGATAAAGAAGTGCAAATCAATATCTTCGAAATAAAACGTCCCGAACTTGATGCTGTAATTGTTGCAAACAACATTGCTCGTCAGGTAGAAGGAAAAATCGCTTATCGTCGTGCTACAAAAATGGCAATTCAATCGACTATGCGTATGGGTGCCGAAGGTATCAAAGTTATGTGTTCAGGTCGTTTGAATGGTGCAGAAATGGCACGTTCTGAAATGTATAAAGAAGGAAGAACTCCTCTTCATACTTTAAGAGCCGATATCGATTATGCACATGCCGAAGCATTAACCAAAGTTGGTTTAATTGGTATTAAAGTTTGGATTTGCCGTGGTGAAATCTATGGTAAAAAAGATTTAGCTCCAAACTTTACAGCTACCAAAGAAACCCGCAGTGGTGACCGTGGTGGATACGGAGAACGTAATGATCGTAGAGATCGCAATGACCGTGGAGGTAAAGGCGGTTTTAAAAAGAAAAAAAATTAACTGTTAATAATGAGTTTGATTTAAGGAAATATTATGTTACAACCTAAAAAAACAAAGTTCAGGAGACAGCAGAAGGGGCGCATGAAAGGAAATGCCCAAAGAGGTAATCAGTTGGCGTTCGGATCTTTTGGAATAAAATCGTTAGAGTCTAAATGGTTAACTGGTCGTCAAATTGAAGCCGCCCGTATTGCTGTTACCCGTTATATGCAACGTCAGGGTCAAATCTGGATTAGAGTGTTCCCGGACAAACCAATTACAAAAAAACCTGCTGAGGTTCGTATGGGTAAAGGTAAGGGTGCTCCAGAAGGATTCGTTGCTCCAATTACTCCTGGTCGTATACTTTTCGAAGTAGAAGGCGTATCATTCGATATCGCAAAAGAAGCATTACGTTTGGCTGCTCAAAAACTTCCCGTAACTACAAAATTTGTAGTACGTAGAGATTATGATTTCACCTCTGTAAACGTGTAAGGAAAATGAAAACAAGAGAAATAAAAGAATTAAACAATAAAGAGATTCAAGAGCGTTTGGATGTGGAAAGAGAGCATCTGGTTCGTTTACAATTGAATCATGCCATTTCTCCACTTGACAATCCGTTGCAAATCAAGGAGGTTCGCAGAACTATCGCTCGTATTGCTACAGAGTTACGTCAGAGAGAAATTAATCAATAAAATTATGACCCTGATGGAAACAAGAAATTTAAGAAAAGAAAGAACAGGTGTCGTTTTTAGCAACAAGATGGATAAAACCATAACTATTGCTGTAAAATGGAAAGAAAAACACCCTATTTACGGAAAATTCGTAAATAAAACAAAGAAATATCATGCTCATGATGAGAAAAACGAATGTAACATTGGTGACACTGTACGCATTATGGAAACTCGTCCGTTGAGTAAATTAAAAAGATGGAGATTAACTGAAATTATCGAAAGAGTTAAGTAATTATGATACAACAAGAATCAAGACTCGTAGTAGCAGATAATAGTGGTGCAAAAACCGCTCTATGTATCCGCGTATTGGGAGGAACCAGCAAACGTTATGCTACACTTGGCGATATCATTGTTGTTGCCGTGAAAAGTGTAATACCTTCAGGTGACATTAAAAAAGGAATCGTTTCAAAAGCAGTTATCGTTCGTACGAAAAAAGAAGTTCGTCGTGCCGATGGATCGTATATTCGTTTCGATGATAATGCCTGTGTATTGTTAAACAATACTGGTGAAATCCGTGGTAGCCGTATATTCGGCCCTGTAGCTCGTGAATTACGTGCTACAAATATGAAAATCATATCACTTGCACCTGAAGTGCTTTAATCTTCGAAAAAATAAACAGCGATGAGTAAATTACATATAAAAAAAGGTGATACCGTTTACGTTAATACCGGAGTTGACAAAGGCAAAACCGGTCGCGTGTTGGACGTTCTTGTGAAAGAACAGCGCGCATTCGTAGAAGGAGTAAATATGGTCTCTAAGAGTACCAAACCTAACGCTAAAAGTCCTCAAGGTGGAATAACTAAACAAGAAGCGGCTATTCATATCTCAAATTTAAATCCGGTAGAAAACGGGAAACCCGTACGTGTTGGACGCAAATTGAATGCAGATGGTAAATTAGTTCGTATTTCTAAAAAATCAGGAGGAGAGATTTAAGAATGAATACAGCAAGTTTAAAACAAGATTACAGAGAGCGTATCGTTCCTATCTTGATGAAAGATTTTGGTTATAGCTCAGTTATGCAGGCTCCAAAACTCGAAAAAATTGTTCTTAACCAAGGATTGGGTATAGCCGTTGCCGATAAAAAAATTATCGAAGTTGCTATCAACGAAATGACAACAATTACCGGTCAAAAAGCAGTTTCAACTATCTCAAAAAAAGATATTTCAAACTTCAAATTACGTAAAAAAATGCCTATTGGTGTTCGCGTTACTTTACGTGGAGATCGTATGTATGAATTTTTGGAAAGATTAGTGCGCGTTGCTTTGCCTCGTACACGTGACTTTAAAGGAATTGAAAACAAATTGGATGGACGTGGAAACTATACACTTGGTATTACTGAGCAAATTATTTTCCCTGAAATCAATATTGATGCAATTTCCCGCTTATTGGGAATGAACATTACTTTCGTAACAACAGCTAAAACTGATGAAGAAGGTTTTGCTTTGTTGAAAGAATTCGGATTACCATTCAAAAAAAATTAATTTAGAAATACAATGGCAAAAGAATCAATGAAAGCCCGTGAGGTAAAAAGAGCCAAACTGGTTGCTAAATTCGCAGAAAAACGCGCAAAAATGATAGCCGATGGTGACTATGAAGGTCTTCAATCACTACCTAAGAATTCATCGCCAGTACGTTTGCACAATCGTTGCAAAATTACCGGTCGTCCAAAAGGATATATGCGTCAGTTTGGAATTTCACGTATCCAATTCCGCGAAATGGCTTCTAACGGTTTAATTCCGGGAATAAGAAAAGCAAGCTGGTGACCCCTAAATCCCCTAAAGGGGACTTTTGATTACCAAATGAATAATGTAAAATACTATCTATATCCCCCTTTAGGGGTTAGGGGTAGACATAATAATTAAATATTGTCCCGACGGTCGGGATCAATTTAAAAACAATAATATGACAGATCCAATAGCAGATTATCTTACGCGATTGCGGAACGCTATTAAAGCAAACCACCGTGTGGTGGAAATTCCCGCATCAAATTTGAAAAAGGAAATGACCAGGATATTGCATGAAAAAGGCTATATCTTAAACTACAAATTTGTAGATGAAGGTCCACAAGGTAGCATTAAAATTGCCTTGAAATACGATTCGGTTAACAAAGTTAGCTCGATCAAAAAATTAATCAGAGTTTCTACACCAGGTCTTCGTCAGTATGCAGGATATCAAGATATGCCACGCGTATTGAATGGATTAGGTATTGCAATTCTTTCTACTTCAAAAGGAGTAATTACCAACAAAGAGGCCGCAGACTTAAAAGTAGGTGGTGAGGTATTGTGTTACATTTATTAATAAGTAGGAGGAAAGTAATATGTCAAGAATAGGAAAATTACCCATAAATATACCTGCAGGTGTAACAGTTACAGTTCAGGATACATTGGTTACAGTAAAAGGACCAAAAGGAACGTTGATTCAGGATATCAACCCAAACATAACAGTAGCTGTTGATGGTGGTGTTTGTACCGTTTCACGTCACGATGATGAAAAGCAAAACCGTGCCTTCCACGGATTATATCGTTCATTGATTCACAATATGATCATAGGCGTGTCAGAAGGTTACAAAAAAACGATGGAACTTGTTGGTGTAGGTTATCGTGTGTCTAATCAGGGTCAGGTGCTTGAATTCGCATTAGGTTATACTCACAATATCTTTTTGAGTTTACCTGCCGAAATCAAAATCGAAACAAAAAGTGAACGTAACCAAAATCCAATCGTTATGTTGGAAAGTTGCGATAAACAATTGATCGGACAAGTTTGCGCGAAGATTCGTTCTTTCCGTAAACCTGAACCTTACAAAGGAAAAGGTATTAAATTTGCCGGTGAAATACTTCGCCGCAAAGCCGGTAAATCTGCCGGTAAATAAATTACGTAAACTTGTGAAATTATGACAACAAATTTAGAAAGAAGATCAAGAATAAAAGCACATATCCGTCACAAAGTGACCGGATCTGCCCAAAAACCAAGAATGACAGTATTTAGAAGCAATACTCAGATTTATGCTCAAATAATTGATGATTTATCTGGTAAAACTGTAGCTTCAGCATCTTCGTTGGGAGTAAAAGAAAAAGCAACTAAAATAGAACAAGCTGCAAAAGTTGGCGCCTTGATAGCAAAAGTTGCTCAAGAAGCCGGAATTACAGAAGTGGTATTCGACCGTAACGGTTATTTATACCATGGTAGAGTTAAACAATTGGCTGACGCTGCTCGCGAAGCTGGTCTTAAATTTTAATTAAGCATGGCAACAAATATGAATAAAGTAAAATCGACCAACGATTTAGAATTAAAAGACAGATTAGTAGCAATCAACCGCGTAACGAAAGTTACAAAAGGTGGACGTACTTTCAGCTTCTCGGCAATCGTTGTAGTTGGAAACGAAGATGGTATTGTTGGTTGGGGACTTGGTAAAGCAGGTGAAGTAACAGCTGCTATTGCTAAAGGAACTGAAGCTGCTAAGAAAAACCTAATTAAAGTTCCTGTATATAAAGGAACTATTCCTCACATGCAAATCTCTAAGTTCGGAGGTGCACAGGTGTTTATTCACCCGGCTTCGCATGGTACGGGAGTAAAAGCAGGTGGTGCGATGCGTGCAGTACTTGAAAGTGTTGGTGTAACCGACGTTTTGGCTAAATCAAAAGGATCATCGAACCCTCATAACTTAGTAAAAGCTACTATTTTAGCATTGAGCGAATTGCGCGATGCTCATACTGTAGCTCAAAACAGAGGTGTTTCACTTGATACAGTGTTTAACGGATAAATCGATAAAATTATGGCAACAATAAAAATTAAACAAGTAAGAAGTATAATCAAACGCCCAAATATTCAAAAACTGACTATGGAAGCATTAGGTTTGAAAAAAATGAATGCCGTAGTTGAGCACGAAGCAACTCCTCAAATTTTGGGAATGGTAGCTAAAGTGAAACACTTGGTTGAAGTGATCAATTAATATTAATCTTAGACTCTTTAAAAAATAAGATATGAACTTAAGTAATTTAACCCCAGCAGCAGGTTCTACTTTTACTAGAAAAAGAATTGGTCGTGGTACCGGTTCCGGATTAGGTGGAACTTCTACAAAAGGGCACAAAGGACAGAAATCACGTTCAGGTTATTCTAAAAAAATCGGTTTTGAAGGCGGTCAGATGCCAATTCAACGTCGTTTACCAAAATTTGGTTTCAAAAACATTAATCGTGTTGAATATAAAGCTGTCAATATCGATACTTTGCAAATTATTGCTGAAAGTAAAAAACTGACTAAAATCGGAGTTGCTGACTTGAGAGAAGCAGGTTTTCTTTCAAAAACGGCTTTGGTTAAGATTTTAGGCAAAGGTACTTTGACTATGAAATTGGAAGTAGAAGCAAATGGATTTTCTAAATCGGCAGAAGACGCAATCGTAGCCGCAGGTGGAACTGTAGTAAAATTATAATCGCATGAAACAACTCATTGAGACAATAAAAAATATCTGGAAAATCGAAGATCTTCGTAGTCGTTTACTTACAACAGTATTGTTTGTAGCGATATATCGATTTGGATCATTTGTTGTGCTTCCGGGTATTGACCCAACTGCTTTGACGGCGTTAAAAGCACAAACCAGTGGTGGTTTGCTTGCATTGTTGGATATGTTCTCGGGTGGTGCTTTTGCTAATGCATCAGTGTTTGCATTAGGAATTATGCCGTATATTTCTGCTTCAATTGTTATTCAGTTATTAACGATAGCGGTGCCATCTTTCCAAAAGATGCAACGTGAAGGCGAAAGTGGACAACGAAAGATGAATCAGTTTACCCGTTACTTAACCGTTGCCATTTTGTTGTTGCAAGGTCCTTCGTATTTGGTAAACTTAAGTGTACAATTGGCGCAAGCCGGTTCGGCACTACCAACTGGAATTCTTTTTACCGTTTCATCTACACTGATTCTTTGTGGTGGTAGTATGTTTGTTATGTGGCTCGGTGAACGCATTACTGATAAAGGTGTCGGAAACGGAATATCATTCATTATTTTGGTTGGTATTATTTCCAGATTTCCCGGATCATTAATTAAAGAATTTGCTTCACGTTTAGGTGATGCAGGTGGTGGTTTGGTAATGTTCTTGTTCGAACTTATCGCATTGTTGGCAGTAATTGCTGCTTCAATCATGCTTGTTCAGGGAACACGTAAAATTCCGGTACAATATGCTAAACGTGTAGTTGGGAACAAACAATATGGAGGTGTTCGTCAGTATATTCCATTAAAAATAAATGCAGCGGGTGTTATGCCTATCATTTTTGCTCAGGCAATTATGTTTATTCCTATTACTCTTGTCGGGTTTTCACAATCGGATGCCATGAAAGGTTTTGTAGGAGCATTTATGGATAATACAGGTTTTTGGTATAATTTTGTATTCGGTTTATTAATTGTTGTATTTACGTATTTCTATACGGCTATTACAATTAACCCGACTCAAATGGCTGAAGACATGAAACGTAACAATGGTTTCATTCCAGGTATAAAACCGGGAAAACGTACCATTGAATATTTAGATTTAATCATGTCCCGTATAACTTTACCGGGTTCAATATTCCTCGCATTTATTGCAATTATGCCGGCATTTGCTCAGATTCTTGGTATCAATCAAGGTTTTGCACAATTCTTTGGCGGAACTTCACTGTTGATTTTAGTGGGCGTTGTGCTCGACACACTTCAACAAATTGAAAGTCACTTGTTGATGCGTCACTACGATGGATTATTGAAATCAGGAAGAATTAAAGGACGTACAGGTGGAGCTTCTGCCTATTAATTGAAAGGGATCGAATGATTTTTTTAAAATCGGACGAAGAAATTGAATTACTGCGAATCAGTAATCAAATCGTTGCAAAAACATTAGCTGAGATGGCGAAAATAATTGCTCCGGGCATAAGCACGGAACAATTAAATAAAGTAGCCGAAGAATTTATACGTGATAGTGGCGCTGTTCCGGGATTTCTTGGTTACGGAGGATTTCCAAAATCAATCTGTACTTCGGTAAACGATCAGGTTGTACACGGTATTCCTACCGAAAAAGTAGTTCTTGAGGATGGTGATATTATTTCAGTAGATTGTGGAGCTTATATCAATGGATTTCATGGCGACTCTGCTTATACATTTTGTGTAGGTAATGTAAAACCTGAAATAGTTGATTTGTTACGCACGACTAAAGAATCTTTGTACAAAGGTATTGAGCAGACTGAAGAAGGTCATAGAATCGGTGATATCGGTTACGCTGTTCAAAGTTATTGCGAAGAGCGTGGTTATTCGGTGGTTCGCGAAATGGTAGGTCACGGTCTTGGTCGTGATATGCATGAAGCACCTGAAGTGCCGAATTATGGACGAAAAGGTAATGGCGTTATGCTTAAATCAGGGATGGTTATTTGCATTGAACCAATGATCAATTTAGGAAGCAGACATCTGTTTTTTGAAAAAGATGGTTGGACGACAAGAACTTTAGATCGTAAACATTCAGCACATTTTGAACATGCTGTAGCGATACGTCGAGGCAAAGCAGATATATTATCGAGTTTTGAATATATAGAACAAGTTTTAGGTAGCAATGCAATTTAATTTGTTACGAGTCGGTAGTAAATTTAAAATGTACTAACAATCGTAAATTGTAAATATAAATAATGGCCAAACAAACAGCAATAGAACAAGATGGAAAGATAATCGAAGCATTATCGAATGCCATGTTTCGTGTAGAATTGGAAAACGGTCACGTAATTACCGCTCATATTTCCGGAAAAATGCGAATGCATTATATTAAAATTTTACCCGGAGATAAAGTAAAAGTGGAAATGTCGCCCTACGATTTGTCAAAAGGAAGAATCTCGTTTAGATATAAGTAAAAGCCCCATCAACCTCCCCAAAGGGGAGGCTTCGGGAGTGATGATTTATAATAAGTATTTATTTATTTCCCAACTATTTTAATAGCCTCAGATAGTTGGTAAGTCTCCTTTGGGGGATTTATGGGGCTAATAAAAGCATTATGAAAGTAAGAGCATCTGTAAAAAAGCGCACCGACGATTGTAAAATCGTTCGCCGTAAAGGTCGCTTGTATGTTATCAACAAAAAAAATCCCAAGTTTAAACAACGTCAGGGATAAGTAATTATTCTTGAAAAAAATTAGTTTATGGCTATAAGAATTGTCGGAGTAGATTTACCTCAAAACAAAAGAGGAGAAGTTGGATTGACTTATATCTACGGAATAGGTCGCAGTAGTGCAAAAAAGATTTTAGAAACTGCCGGTGTTGATATCAACATCAAAGTGAAAGATTGGACAGACGACCAAGCAGCTAAAATCCGCGAAATTATTGGAGCGGGATTCAAAGTGGAGGGTGACCTTCGCTCTGAGGTACAAACCAACATCAAACGTTTGATGGATATTGGTTGTTACCGCGGTGTTCGCCACCGTATCGGTCTTCCTTTAAGAGGTCAGAGTACGAAAAATAATGCTCGTACACGTAAAGGTAAAAAGAAAACAGTTGCTAACAAGAAAAAAGCAACTAAATAAGGTTATTAACTGTTTGCGAATTTTAGAAAAAGCAAAAAAAATTATTAAAATAATATGGCAAAGAAAACAGTTGCAGCCAAAAAAAGAGTCGTTAAAGTTGACGGTGTAGGACAATTGCACGTACACTCTTCATTTAACAACATTATTGTTACACTTGCTAATGGCAGTGGTCAGGTAATATCTTGGTCATCAGCCGGTAAGATGGGATTCCGTGGCTCAAAGAAAAACACTCCTTATGCAGCTCAAATGGCAGCTCAGGATTGCTCAAAAGTGGCAGTAGACTTAGGTTTGAAAAAAGTAAAAGCCTACGTAAAAGGACCGGGTAACGGTCGTGAATCAGCGATTCGTACTATTCATGGTGCTGGTATCGAAGTAACCGAGATAATCGATGTTACTCCACTTCCACACAATGGTTGTCGTCCTCCAAAACGTCGTAGAGTATAATCTTTAATTGAAGTGTTTAACTGATTTCTGAATTGATTTTGATTGCAGTATTTAACCTCTCAGCAATCGCGGCTGTATCGAATCACAATCAGGAAGCACGAACCAAATACAAATAAATAAAAAGTTAAAAAATGGCAAGATATATTGGTCCAAAATCAAGAATTGCTCGTAAATTTGGTGAAGCTATTTTCGGCCCTGACAAAGTGTTGGCTAAGAAAAATTATCCTCCAGGACAACACGGACAAGGTCGTCGTAAAAAAACATCGGAATACGGTATTCAGTTACGCGAAAAACAAAAAGCCAAATACACTTATGGTGTGTTAGAAAAACAATTCCGTAATATGTACGAAAAAGCACAACGTACAAAAGGTGTAACCGGTGAAGTATTATTACAATTATTGGAAGCACGTTTAGATAATTTAGTTTATCGTTTAGGAATGTCACCGACTCGTTCGGGAGCTCGTCAGTTGGTAAGCCACAAACACATTACCGTAGATGGTAAAGTGCTAAATATTGCTTCATGTCACATCAAACCGGGTCAGGTTATTGCAGTTCGCGAAAAAGACAAATCAATGGAAGTAATCAATACTTCGTTGGAAGGTTTTAATCACAGCAAATATCCTTGGATTGAATGGAATGCTGCTTCAATGTCAGGAACGTTCCTTCATATTCCGGAACGCGAAGATATCCCAGAAAATATCAAAGAACAGTTAATCGTTGAGTTATACTCTAAATAATAATTGAATCCATGGCTATATTAGCATTTCAAAAACCCGAAAAGGTAATCATGTTGGAAGCTGACGCATTTCAAGGTAAATTTGAATTTCGTCCGTTGGAACCAGGTTACGGTATTACTATAGGTAATGCTTTACGCCGTATCCTCTTGTCTTCTCTCGAAGGTTTCGCTATCACTTCTATCAAAATAGAAGGAATCGATCATGAGTATTCAACTATTCCGGGTGTAATTGATGATGTTACTAACATCATTCTGAACTTAAAACAAGTTCGTTTCAAACAAATTGTTGAAGATATCGATAATGAAAAAGTGACCATCACAGTTTCAGGAGTGACTTCATTCACAGCAGGAGATATTGGAAAATATTTCAGTGCTTTTGAAGTGCTGAATCCTAAATTGGTGATTTGTGAACTAGATCCTTCTGCGAGTTTCCAGATTGATATCGCGGTGAATAAAGGACGAGGATATGTACCTGCGGAAGAATACAAATCGGCTAACACCGAAATTGGACTTATTCCAATCGATGCAATCTTTACTCCAATACGTAACGTGAAATATGCCATCGAAAACTACCGTGTTGAACAGGTTACAGATTACGAAAAGTTAGTGTTGGAAATCACTACTGATGGTTCAATTCATCCGAAAGATGCATTGAAAGAATCTGCAAAAATTTTGATTCACCACTTTATGTTGTTCTCTGACGAAAAAATTTCGTTAGAAGTAACCGAAGGTGAAGGTGGCGACGAGTTTGATGAAGAAATCCTACACATGCGCCAATTGCTTAAAACAAAATTGACCGATCTTGAACTTTCAGTTCGTGCTCTAAATTGTTTGAAAGCTGCTGATGTTGAAACATTGGGACAATTGGCCGGATTTCACAAACATGATTTATTGAAGTTTCGTAACTTCGGTAAAAAATCGCTTACTGAGTTAGATGAAAAATTAGAAAGCCTTAATCTGTCCTTCGGTATGGATATCGCAAAATATAAATTAGATAAAGAGTAAAGAGATGAGACATAATAAAAAATTCAACCACTTAGGCCGTACAACATCTCACCGTAAGGCGATGTTAGCCAATATGGCTTCTTCTCTTATTCAGCATAAGAGAATTGCTACTACACTTGCAAAAGCAAAAGCGTTGCAAGTATATGTAGAACCACTTTTGACAAAATCGAAAGATGATACTACCCATTCACGTCGTTTAGTATTTAGTCATTTACAAAATAAAGAAATGGTTACTGAACTATTTCAGAATGTGTCAGTGAAGATTGCTAATCGTGCCGGAGGTTATACCCGTATTTTACGTACAGGATTTCGTTTGGGTGATAACGCAGAAATGTGTATTATCGAATTAGTGGACTATAATGAAAACATGTTGAAAGAAAAAGCTGCCAAAAAGGCTGCACGCACACGTCGTGCTGGATCTGCGAAAAAAGCAGATGCTCCTGCTCCAGTTGCTGTTGAAGCACCAGTTGTTGAAGCTCCTGTGGCCACTAAAGAAACTCCTGCAACAGCTGCAGAGTAATCTTATAAAATACTTTTTTTGAAAGAGGAATGAGTTTAGGCTTGTTCCTCTTTTTTAGTTCTATCTCTTAAAAATTATGCATAAAATATTTCATTTGAATATTTGATTGGCGTGAATTTTGATAGAATTACCGAAAGTGTTGCATTTGATTATCAATATTCAGCCGAACTCAACAGGAGTGTGACACCAGATATACGATAGATGTCATTCATGCTCGAAAAATACTCAACATCAGCTTATATTGTAAACGAACATAAATTTGTAAACGAATAATTAACATTAAAATGAATAAAAGGTTTTTGATTGTGTTTTTAGTATTTAGTTTTATGCTTAATGCTCAACAAAGAGGGAAAAAAGAAATTCCAGTTTTGCACGAAATATCTAATAAAGATGTAGTACAGAGCGTATATCCCGATGCCGTAAAAGTTGAAAAAGCAAATGACTTTTGGTTTAGAATAATTAACGAAAAAAACCAAGTTGTTGGTTTTGCTATGGCTTCTACACCTTTTTGTAAAGATATTATCGGGTATAATAAAACAACTCCGGTAATGATTATTACGGATAAAAGCTGGAAAATACAAAAGGTCAGCATATTGACGAATTGGGAGACTTTAGGATTTGTAAGAAAATTGGAGAAAAATGGTTATTTTGATTTGTGGGTTGGTAAAACCTTGAAGGAAGCCAAAAGTGTAAAGCCGGATGGCTATACAGGTGCTACTTGTACTGCTTTGGCTGTCTCAAAAAATGTAACTTTTCTACTCGAAAATGGAGATAAAGTGTTACCAAAAAAATAATTTTTGAAATTATATAAAATGTATGTATAATAATATCCCTAATTCGGTTGATTCCTTCTTGGAATTGAACCGTATTTTTTTTGAATTTAAATAATTTCAATTAGTTGTCAGTATTTAGATAGTAAATTACTATATTTGAAGTGAAAAATTAGAAAATGTTGATTTTTTTAAGCGAGCCTTAACGCCGGTGTTTATTAAAGATATTGTTCCGTATAGTTATCTGGATGGTCATGCGAGAACCTACCTGAGGTGAACAGGTTTCGTACGAGCTGTAAAAAAATATTTCCTATGAAAAAGTTATTGAACCTCATTGTTTTATTTTTGTGCATTCTAAATGTGTTTGCACAAAAGTATGTCTCTTTCCCTACCAAAAATGCACAATGGAAAATATATCATTCATTCTACGATGAAAGTTATATGGCTTTTCCGCAAGAATCTTTTGAAACAATTGTCATACAGGGAGATACATTAATATCTGGGAAAAATTATTCAAAATTGTATGACATTGATGTTGAAAATTTAGGAGACATATCACTTAACTATTTAGGTGCAATAAGGGAAGAGTCGAAAAGGATATATTATACAGGAGAATTGTGTCAATGGATGGATTTAGAGGAAATTCTTATATACGATTTTAATCTTAAAGTGGGTGATCTGTTTGAAATTCCTATGATTGGAAATTCTCGTGTTCTTTCTATTGATTCGGTATTGGTAGGAGATACTTACCGAAAAGCATATAATGTGTCGGGTGATTACATTATCGAAGGAATTGGAAGTGCAAACAAAGGTTTACTTACGGCCTTAATTCCAATTCCAACTTGTTTTTGTACGACCATTCGTCATTTAACGTGTTTCTCGGAGAATAATCAAAGTTTGTACAATAATCCAAGATTTAAAGGTTGTGAATCTGGTGAATACAGAGATGATATCTCATTTACCATTCCTTATGGCGATACAATCCGCTGGTCAATGTATAAAATGAATGAATTGGATCACTCCGAAGATTGGATAGCCGACAAAGATACTATTGTTTATAATGATCCAAACACTTATCGTCATTATAAAAAAATCCGTAGAGTTAACAATGTCCCGAATGAAGACTTTACTACATGGGATGATTTGAATCTGAGGTGGAGAGATCTTACACAAACATCCAATACTAATTATGAATCAGTTATGATTGGAACTGATTATTCATATAATAAGATCTATATGTATAATTTGTTGACTAAAAAGGAAGACCTGATTAGTGATATTGGTTTACAAAAAGCGGATACTTTTTTTCTGCCTTCAGGAGCAAAGGGAAAATTTTTGGAAGATGTAGATTTTGCAATAGTTGATTCTGTGTATTATTATAATGATTTACGACATGTCCAGTTAAACCTAACGATAAATTCAGCAGGAACAAAGTTGACTTTTATTCAAGGGATAGGCCCTAATGCAGGTTTTCTTTATGCAATGAATAATTATCCCAATGAATTTGGTTTTGAATTGAATTGTTATAAAAGTGATTATTTGTTTTATAAAAATAATAAAATATTACTTCCCTGTGGTTGCGATTTATATGATGGAGTGAAGGATGTCGTTTCGTTGGCTGATAAAATTCAACTGTTTCCCAATCCGGTGATCGACTGGTTGTCGATTAGATTTGAAGCAGATTATAACGATTTAATTTTCATGTTGTATGATATTCAGGGGCGAATGGTGTTACAAACTCCCTTGAATTTATTCAGCAATTCTGTAAACTTAAGTGATATTAATAGTGGGTTGTATCTGTTTCGAATTTTAAAGGAAAATAAATTATTGAAAACAGGAAAAATAATAAAGTTATAAAATTTCGTGACTACTCAGCACTTCAAGAAGTACTTCATTTGACGTTTTTAGGGATATTGCAGAGTAAAAAAATGTAATTTTCACAAAAAAACGTCCGAATTAAAGCGCCTAAATGATGAATGTCGCTCCAGAACTCCCCCTTTAGGTGTTTACCTCATGAGGAACGAGGGAGGGGTTGGGGGCTGAGTAGTTATAAAATTTCAATTGTTGAATTTAGGGTTATACTTTTAAAATCGTAACACCAATGTAATGCCATTTTAATTCCGCTTTAATACCTAAGTAGTTTCTTTGCACTATAAATTAAAAGGTATAAAAGTGAAAAGATTCTTCGAAAAACTGGTTGAAGGAACATTATTAATAAGTGGAAGTATAACCAGTATAACCATTTTGCTGATCATTCTTTTTTTATTCAAAGAAGCAGGCGGATTGTTTAACGCTCCGGTGATTGAAGAAGGATATGTGCTGGGGATGAATAAAGGAAATCCCGTTAAGAAGCTGAATGCTTACCAGATAAAGCAAATTTTTGATGCTGAGATTACAAATTGGAACGAAGTTGGCGGTAAAGATGAACCTATAGAAGTCGTTCGATTGAGTGATTTGACAAATTATTATTCTGAATCGGAACTTGGTGCTGATTTCGAATTTATTCCAGAAAAGGCCAGTGAGCTCACGGCTAATCATCCCGGAATTATTCTCTTTTTACCAAAAGAATACGTCGCAAAGAACTTTCAGGGAACTTTACTCGATCATGAAACTATACGTCCCGGCGATTTCTTTGGAGGAAAAGAATGGTATCCGACTTCAACACCGGCAGCACAATACGGATTATTACCCTTATTACTTGGAACAATTTGGGTGAGTCTCGGAGCTATTCTATTATCATTACCTTTTGGTATTGCTGTTTCTGTATATTTGGCCGAAATATCTACCCTGCGTGTCCGCAACTTATTAAAACCCGTTATTGAACTACTTGCCGGAATTCCATCGGTCGTTTATGGCTTTTTTGGATTGGTGGTTATTGTCCCCTTTTTACAAGAAACATTCCATTTGCCCGTTGGCGAAACTGCTTTGGCGGGTAGTGTGGTATTAGCTATTATGGCATTACCTACCATTATTACTGTTGCCGAAGATGCTATGCGAAATGTGCCCAGAGCTATGAAAGAAGCAAGTTTGGCATTAGGAGCAACTCACTGGCAAACCATCTACCGCGTAATCATTCCTTATGCAAAATCAGGTATAACCTCTGCGGCCGTTTTGGGAATTGGCCGAGCAATAGGTGAAACGATGGCAGTACTTATGGTAACCGGAAATGCTGCGGTTATTCCACATACATTGCTTGAACCTGTTAGAACAATTCCGGCAACTATTGCTGCCGAACTTGGCGAAGCATCTGCCGGAAGTCCGCATTACCAGGCTTTATTTGCGTTGGGTAGTATCTTATTTTTAATCACCATGATTATAAGTATTAGTATTGAATTTATTGGGAAAAAGAAATATAATTAAGAATTATGACACCAATTATACAAGCAAATAAAACAGATAAGAAGAAACGTTACTCGCAAGCAATCGCATTTACTATATTTAAAATAATGAGCTATGCGGTTGTAGCTATTTTATTTTTGATATTGGGATTCATTGTTACTAGAGGAATAGGCGTAATTAGTTGGGACTTTTTGACTATGGCTCCTGAAGATGGAATGACAAAAGGCGGAATTTATCCGGCTATTATCGGAACCCTTTATCTTGTTCTTGGTAGTAGTTTGTTTAGTTTTCCTATTGGTATTATGTCTGGTATTTATATGAATGAATATGCTGCCGGTAACAAAATTGCCACTTTTATTCGAATTATGACGAATAACCTGAGTGGAGTTCCTTCAGTTGTTTTTGGCTTGTTTGGAATGGCCCTTTTTGTAAATACAATGGGATTTGGCGATTCAATTCTTGCCGGTTCGTTGACTTTGGGATTACTTTCATTACCTTTGGTTATCCGAACCACTGAAGAATCGTTGAAAGCAATTGATGTTTCGTATCGCGAAGGTAGTCTGGCACTTGGAGCAACAAAATTGCAAACTATACGAAAAGTTGTTCTGCCAATGGCATTTCCAAATATTATTACCGGATTGATTCTTTCAATCGGACGCGTTTCGGGAGAAACAGCTCCTATTCTTTTTACGGTTGCTGCTTATTTTTTACCGAAACTCCCAAATAGCATTTTCGATCAAGTAATGGCATTGCCCTATCATTTATACGTGATTTCGACCAGTGGAACTGATATTGAAGCCTCCCGAGGAATTGCTTACGGAACAGCTTTGGTTTTGATAGTAATTGTTCTATTGGTGAATTTATTGGCGAATTTCTTGAGATCCTATTTCCAGAAAAAAGTAAAAATGAATTAATGACCCCTTACTCCTAAAGGGGAATAAAAAAGCACTTATATATTCTACATTATAAATTATTATGATTGAAAATAAAGATTCTATTATACAAAATAAAACTAATCAGAATTCCCCTTTAGGGGTTAGTGGTCTTACAATAGATGTAAAAAACGTTGATTTTTATTACAGCGACTTTCATGCGTTGAAAAATATCAACCTCGAAGTGGAAAAGAATAAAGTAGTAGCACTTATTGGTCCTTCAGGTTGTGGAAAATCTACTTTTCTTCGTTTGCTTAATCGTATGAATGATTTAATTGACGGAACCCGAATGACGGGTACTGTATTGGTAGAAGGACAAAATATTTATTCTCCTAATGTTCATGTCGACGAATTAAGAAAGAAAGTGGGAATGGTGTTCCAAAAACCAAATCCATTTCCAAAAAGTATTTTTGAAAATGTAGCCTATGGTTTACGCGTGAATGGAATTAATGATAAATCGTTTATCGAAGAACGTGTGATTGAATCAATTAAATCTGCTGCTTTGTGGGATGAAGTAAAAGATAAGTTAAATAAATCGGCATTTGCACTTTCAGGCGGACAGCAACAACGACTTTGCATTGCACGGGCATTGGCCATTTCGCCTAAAGTAGTATTAATGGATGAACCTGCTTCAGCTCTTGATCCAATTTCTACTGCTAAAATAGAAGAATTGATTTATGAATTGAAAAAGGATTATACGATCATCATTGTAACCCACAATATGCAACAAGCATCTCGTGTGAGTGATAAAACGGCGTATTTCTATTTGGGTGAAATGATAGAATATGATGATACAATCAAAATATTTACGAATCCAAAGGAACTTTCAACTCAAAATTATATTACCGGAAGATTTGGGTGATAAGGCCTAAACCAACCCCTAACCCCTAAAGGGGAAACAGAATAATAAAATTATCAGTAGAATATCAAAATAGAATTAAAAAGAATAAACTAACTCAAATTCCCCTTTAGGGGTTAGGGGTTAGTCTTAAATAGTAATAATATGAGACACTTAGAACAAGAATTGGAATCACTCCGTCAGGATGTGATAGATATGTGGCAATTGGTAATCTCACAAGTCGCAAACACGGGTGATGCCATTTTATCTTTTGATAAAGAGTTGGCCATGAAAGTTTCAATGCGAGAGAAAAAAGTGGATGCATTTGAATTGAAAATTGATAGTTTCTGCGAAAATATAATTGCACTTCATCAACCCGTAGCTGTAGATCTAAGATTTGTATTAGCTGCTTTTAAAATTAATTCCAATTTGGAACGAATTGGAGATTTTGCTTATGGAATTTCTCGTATTTTGATTTCAAATCCCTCCGTGATACTCGATGCTGAATTGATTACACAAACCAATCTCAGGGGTATGGTGGAACAGGTAAATAAAATGTTGGTGCAGGGATTAGATGCTTTCGAAAATGAAAAATCCGATTTCGCTGCAGCCATTTTTAGCGAAGACTATAAAGTCGATGAAATCAATGCACAGGCACCTCAAATAATTGCCAATTATATTCAGAAAAATCCCGATAGAGCATTGGAATGTTTACATTTAATGGGAGCATTCAGAAAAATGGAACGAATGGGTGACCACTGTAGCAATATAGCAGAAGAAATTTTCTTTTATATCGATGCAAAAGTGTTGAAACATGCACCAAAGAAATAATTTAACTTCATTGATGCAAAAACAGGCAGAATCTTTCCAGACTCTGCCTGTTTTGCTATTATTATAGCTGATTTATCGCAAAATTCATTTTTTGTCATATCTTTGTAGCAGGTATTACACATCATAGAAATATAATAATTGTTATTTTGTAACTAATTAATAATCTATAATTAATATGAATCAATATCGAATTTTAGTAGTCGATGACGAAGAAGACTTGTGCGAAATACTTCAATTTAATCTGGAAACAGAAGGTTACACAGTAGATGTGGCTTATTCTGCCGAAGAAGCATTAAAAAAAGATATCACGGTGTATAATTTGTTGTTACTTGATGTAATGATGGGTGAAATGTCCGGTTTTAAAATGACCAGATTACTTCATGATAATCCAAAAACGGCAAATATCCCTGTTATTTTTCTTACTGCAAAGGACTCTGAAAATGACCGATTGACAGGTTTTAACATCGGAGCTGATGATTACATTTCCAAGCCATTCTCTATCAGGGAAGTGACGGCTCGTGTAAAAGCGGTCTTACGTCGTTTCGAGTCAAATAAAGTCCCGGTTGTAGCCTCACAATCATTGGTCTACGAAAAATTGGAGATGCATATGGAAAATAAGAAAGTTTTGCTCGATGGAGTTGAAATCCCATTTACTAAAAAGGAATTTGAAATCCTGAAATTGTTTTTGGAGAACAAAAATCGTGTTTTTTCGCGCGACGAAATGTTGTCACGTGTTTGGAGCGACGAAGTAATTGTACTTGATCGTACTATTGATGTAAATATTACACGGTTGCGAAAGAAAATAGGTTCTTATGGAAAAAATATTGTGACACGTTTGGGTTACGGCTATTGTTTCGAAGAATAAAGAAATGAGACCCCTAACCCCTAAAGGGGATTTACATTACTTTTGAATTCAAAAAAATAATTATTTAATACAAATCTAATCAGAACTCCCCTTTAGGGGGCGGGGGTTCTTAATTCTCCCCTTTAGGGGCTAGGGGTAAATGACTTTAAACCGACGCATATTTTTATATTTCTTCAGCATTTTTTTTCTGATGATGGTTGTCATTTGCTACTTCCAGTATCAACGGGAGAAACAATTTCGCACGGAACAACTCGATCAGCAGCTCAACACCTACAATTACACCATAAATAAATATATTGAAGAGAATAGTGTAAATTGGGAGACATTGAATGATTATGTTAATCTGTTCCCTGACACTAATTTACGAGTTACCGTTGTAGATACTTTTGGAGTTGTTACATTTGATTCATTTGTAAAGAAAGGCACTATACTGGAAAATCATCTTCATCGCCCCGAAGTAGAGATGGCTAATATCTCAGATAATGGCAAGGCTATAAGACATTCTGTATCAACAGGAAATGATTATTATTATTTGGCTCATCGGTTCAGAAATCGTTATGTTCGTAGTGCTTTGCCTTATAATGTCAGTTTAACCGGTATGCTCAAAGCCAATACATTTTTTTTGAATTTTATGGCTTTCGTTTTTCTTTTAGCAGTTGTGGCACTTTATTTTATTTCCCGAAACTTTACTCGATCCATTGACCGGCTACGGATATTTACCCAAAAAGCTGAAAATGAAACAATCCCTGATATTGATATCGAATTTCCGAATGATGAGCTGGGTGAAATCAGTAAAAATATTGTTCAAATGTATAAATTACTTCTTGTAACCAAAGATCAGGTTTACAGAGAACGGGAGAAACTGATTACTCACCTCCAGATTTCACAAGAGGGATTAGGAATTTTTTCATCCGAAAAAAAAGAAATTCTTGCTAATGCTCAGTTTATTCAATATACAAATGTCATCTCAGATAAATACTTTGAACGTTCCGACGAAATTTTTTCAACACCTGAATTTGCCGATTTGAATGAGTTTATTGATCAGAACCTATTGTCTAAGAAACTCAATAAAAAACGATTGACGATTGAAAAAGAAAGTAGAGTCTTTTCTGTTCAATGTATTGTTTTTCAGGATGATACTTTTGAAATATCTATTAATGACATTTCGGTACAAGAACACGAAAATCAACTGAAACGTCATTTAACACAAAATATCTCCCACGAATTAAAAACTCCTGTAAGTTCTATTTTGGGTTATATGGAAAGCATTCTTGAAAATCCTGATTTAGATCCTGTCCGACAACGTTTTTTTGTTGAACGGTCGTTTCAACAGGCTCAACGATTAAGAGATTTGTTGCAGGATATTTCTACATTAAATAAAATTGATGAAGGAAGACGTCTATTTGAAAAAGAAAATTGTAATATCTCGGAACTCATTTCAGATGTACTGAACGATCTTAATTTAGAAATCGAACAAAAAGAATTTGAAATAAAACTGAATTTTCAATCGGATATTAATATTCTAGGCAATCGATCGCTTCTATATTCTATATTTCGTAATCTGGTGGACAATGCTTTGGCTTATGCCGGTACAAAACTTATAATTGATATAAATTGTTACCGAGAAGATGAACAGCATTACTACTTTTCTTTTAGTGATAATGGTGTTGGAGTTTCGGAAGAACACCTGAATCGACTTTTTGAACGCTTTTATCGTGTAGACAAAGGTCGTAGCAGAAAAATGGGTGGTACCGGGCTGGGGCTGGCAATCGTTAAAAATGCAGTTGTTTTTCATCATGGGAATATTACTGCTAAAAATATTCCCGGTGGTGGTTTAAGCTTTATTTTTTCATTGCGAAAATTCTAAAGATCTTAAATATAATTACATGCAGTTATTCCGCAATAAATGGACACCCTTGTTTTTAAGTAATTTTCTGGGAGTTTATAACGATAATTTTCTGAAAAACTGTATCATATTTATTGCTGTTGGTTGGTTATTACCTTCATGGCTCACTCAGTCACAACTTATTTCCATTGTTTCTGCTTCGCTGTTAATTCCTTACCTTTTTCTTTCTCCTCTGGGTGGAAGATTCGCTGTAATTTATTCTAAACTTGCGGTCTTTCGCTTTTTTAAATTACTCGAACTTCCCATAATGCTTATTGCCTCGTTGGCTTTTTATTATCATTGGGTAATACTGGCCGTTTTTTCTGTGTTGTTAATGGGAATTCAAAGTTGTCTGTATTCTCCCTCAAAATATAGCTTAATCAGAGATATTGGAGGCGAAGAAGGGGTTTCTTTCGGTAGTGGTGTTTTCGAAATGATGGCATTTTTGGGAATTCTGATTGGTACGGTTACAGCTTCGGTTATTTCAGATTTATCCTATCACTGGCTCGTTTATGTTTTTTTTATTGGGTTAGCTTTGTTCGGGTATTTTGTTACCGGAAAAATTAAAGCGAAAGAACTACCCGAACATAAAATCCATCAGGAAACAATAAACCCATTGAGCTTTTTGTATAACTCGTTTCAATTTGCGCGAAAATACGAAAATGTAAATACAGCCGTTTTCGGTGCTTCGGCCTTCTGGTTGATTGGGGGTATGTTGCAAATGAATTTGGTTATTCACAGTAAAAATGTTTATCAAGCATCCAATACTACAACCGGCTTAGTAATGGCTTCAGTAGCTATTGGTATTGCATTGGGAAGTTGGGTGGCAGGGAAAATATCCGGTAAAGCGGTAAAAAAAGGATTAATTCTTATTGGACTTGTGGGAATGAGTTGCATGTTATTCCTTATTGTTTTTTTAGCATTGAGGTTTGAATTATTTGTCTTTTGTGTTTTTGCGATGGCATTTATGGGTGGATTTTTTCAGATTCCCTGCCTTTCAATGATCCAAAAATCCGATTTGGGTCGTAAACTCGGCGATATGATTGCTTATCTCAATCTGGTGACTTTTATTTTTGTTTTGTTGGGGACACTTTTGTTCTCGTTAACTACTTATTTTACTGACGAAAATAGTTTTGCTGTTTTTGCAGTGATATTGACAATTTGTATATTTGTAATACTTTTTTTTATATTTAAGTCAGCAGAATTTTGGAGAGATACAAAAGAGATTTTTCGCACTTGACAGATAGTGTTGTTTCCAAAACAGGCTGTTTATTGACAAAGATATTTTAAATTAGTACTGTAAATCCCAATCGCAAATTATTAACTTGTATTTTCTGCAATATTCTACGTTAACCGTTGGTTTTTAGCTGAACGGAAAATTTTCATTATTCTAAGTAGATTCAGACGTTTTCTATATTTATAGATTTTTTTTGCGGATAATCTTTTTAATAAGAATAGATGAAAAAGAAACTAAATAGGAAAAAGAGAGTAAGCAGACCGAATTTTAAAATAATGACTGCCACGATTATCAACATTGTAATATAAATTACAATTTCATGTTGTAAAACATACAAAGCCCCCATACAATTTTAAGAGACTTTTCATACATTGCCAATCTATTTTTCATAAAAAAGAAACAAATAAATTTTTAGTATTAATTCATTAAATTTTAATACAGTATGAAAGTATATCAATCAAATGAAATTAAGAACATCTCATTATTGGGTAGTTCCGGCGCCGGGAAAACCACTCTTGCAGAAGCTTTGCTTTTCGAGAGTGGTGTTATAAAACGCAGAGGCACAGTGAATGGACAAAACACAGTGTCGGATTATTTTCCCGTTGAAAAAGAGTATGGCTATTCTGTTTTTTCTACAATTATCCAAACAGAATGGAATAACAAAAAATTAAATTTTATAGACTGTCCCGGTTCTGATGATTTTATCGGTGGTGTAGTTACTTCTCTTAACGTAACCGATACTTCTCTTATCCTTCTCAATACACAATATGGTGTCGAAGTCGGAACTGACAATCACTTTCGCTATACCGATAAATTCAAAAAACCAGTTATTTTTATTGCGAATCAATTGGATCAGGAAAAATCTGATTTTGAAAAAACGATGGTTCAATTAAAGGAAAACTATGGAAATAAAGTAGTTCAAATTCAATATCCATTAAGTACAGGTCCTCAGTTCAACGCAATTGTAGATGTATTAAAAATGAAGTTGTATCAATGGCAACCTGATGGTGGTGTTCCTGAGATATTAGATATTCCTGCTTCCGAAATGGATAAAGCAATGGCATTGCATAATACATTAGTAGAATCGGCTGCTGAACATGATGAAGAATTAATGGAAAAATTCTTTGATCAAGGTACACTTTCAGAAGATGAAATGCGTGCTGGAATACGTAAAGGCATGATACATCGGGATATGTTCCCTGTTTTCTGCGTTTGTGCAGGAAAGGATATGGCTATTCGTCGTTTGATGGAGTTTCTCTGCAATGTAGTGCCAAGTGTAAGTGTTACCGAAAAACCAAAAACAATAGATGGTCTTGAGATTGCTCCAGATGCAACTGGACCTACTAGCATTTATGTTTTCAAAGTAAGTATAGAGCCACATATTGGCGAAGTTTCTTATTTTAAAGTGATGAGTGGAAAACTCAAAGAAGGTGATGATTTATATAATGTTGATCGTCAGTGCAAAGAGCGTGTAAGTCAATTATTTTCGGTAGCAGGTCAAATCCGCACAAAGGTAGAAGAGCTGGTTGCTGGAGATATTGGTGCAACTGTAAAATTGAAAGATACACGAACGGGCAATACCTTGAATGCAAAAGGTTGCGAATATGATTTCAAAGAGATTAAATATCCCGAACCAAAATATCGTCGTGCGATAAAAGCAAAATCGGAATCAGATGAAGAAAAATTGAGTGAAATTTTGACCCGTATGCACGAAGAAGATCCTACTTGGGTCATTGAACAATCGAAAGAACTTAAACAAACCATCTTATACGGACAAGGTGAGTTTCACCTTCGTACATTAAAATGGAGGATTGAAAATAACGATAAAATTGCAATTGAATATAAAGAGCCTAAAATACCTTACAGAGAAACAATTACTAAAAATGCTCGTGCTGATTATCGTCACAAAAAACAATCGGGTGGCGCAGGGCAATTTGGTGAGGTACATATGATTATTGAACCTTATTACGATGGAATGCCAGCTCCTGAAATGTTCCGTTTCAATGGTCAGGAATTTAAAATTAGTAACCGTGATACACAAACATTCGATTTGGACTGGGGCGGAAAATTAGTGTTGATTAATAGTATTGTAGGTGGTTCAATCGATGCGCGTTTTGTGCCTGCTATTCTGAAAGGAATTATGGATCGTATTGAACAAGGTCCATTGACTGGATCGTATGCCCGCGATGTACGCGTTATTGTTTATGATGGTAAAATGCACCCAGTTGATTCAAACGAAATTTCTTTCCGCCTGGCAGGTCGTAATGCCTTTGCTCAAGCTTTTAAAGATGCAGGACCAAAATTGCTCGAACCTGTTTACGATGTAGAAGTACTAGTTCCTTCCGATCGTTTGGGCGATGTAATGAGTGACCTTCAAGGGCGACGTGCTATCATAATGGGAATGCATAGCGAAAAAGGATTTGAAAAACTTTCCGCTAAAATTCCTTTGAAAGAATTAGGAAGTTATTCAACTACTCTAAGTTCACTTACAGGTGGTCGTGCTTCGTTCAGTATGAAATTTGCCAGTTACGAGTTGGTTCCAATGGATATACAGGATAAATTACTTAAAGAATACGAAGCTTCGAAAAGCGAAGAAGATTAAAAACACACGATTTATGCTTTTTAAAATCAACCAGCTGCTCGGATACGGGCAGCTGTTCTTTTTGCTTCGTGTATTTTCTTAATTATTAAAGATTTTTGTGTCATCGTTACTTTGTATTTTATTTGAGTACTATGATTTTTTTATTTCATATAAACTATCAATGGTTCGTTATAAAATAATTTATTAGTTTAGTCTTCAGGTAATTAAAACGATAAACCCTTTTTAAATATCAAATATATTTTTTTAAAATTAAACGCAAAGAACGCTAAGCATAATAATTTTGTAATATACAGTATTTCAAATATATCTGCAAAGAACGCAAAGAGAAAAACTTGAAGTTTTTCTTGGCGGCTTAGCGCCTTTGCGCCTGCCTGCTGCAGGTAGGTTGAAAAATGAAATTTTATAACGAACTATTGAACTATATAACATTCTAAAAAAAATATATATTTCAGCCCTAAAAAATATCACCCACTTTTAGCTAAAAATACTGATTTTCTAATTCCAAATTATTACTTTTGTCTCTACGAATTTATTTGATTGGTCATTTACTCTTTAATTTATATCAAAAAGAAGAAACAGAGTGAAATGCGAGAATCTATTTGTCTAATTTATAACAATATAACTCATGTTTCGTTTAAAAACTATTTTATTCCTATCATTTTTTGTAACTGCTGTATTTGCACAGGATTTTGAAGTGTCACCTGTATTAATGAGTTTCAATGCAAACCCGGGTGAAATCCAAACAAAACAGATCAATCTGATTAATCATTCAAGCAAACCTCAACGTTACATGTTAAAAGTCTCAGATTATGAGATTGATAAGGATGGAACTAAAAAACCTGTTGCCGCCGGAACAACGAAAAGATCATGTGCTGATTGGATTACATTAAATCCTACTTTGCTTGAATTAAATCCAAATCAGTCAGCTACAATAGATGCTTTAATGACTGTGCCAAAAGATGGTTTTTCGTCTAAGTGGTGTATGATAATGGTGGAAGTGGCAAAAGAGCAAACAACTTTTGAAGCCGATAAAACACTGGCAACTGGTGTGCTCATTGTTCCACGAATAGTAATTCTGGTAAAACAGTCACCAAATAGCAACAATAACTATAAGGCATCCATTTCGGGTTTAAAAGAAACTACAAAGCCGGATGAAAAAACCCGTTCATTTGAAGTATTGGTTACAAATTTAGGCGACAATGTAATCGATGCAAATGTTAGTTTGGCACTTGCTGATCTGCAAACAACCAAAGAGCAAAAATTTAATCCGGTGAAAGTAACCGTTTATCCCGATGGAATAAGAATTGTAAAACTTCAATTGCCTGCAGAACTTTCGAAAGGCAAATATGCTTTGGCTGCCATTTTGGATTATGGTCATCGTCAGCCACTTGGTGGCACACAAATGATGCTCGAAGTAAAATAGATTCAGGTAGGTAAAGGTAAGTTTATTATTCGCAGTTAATAGTTTATAGTTTTATGTTTTATTGGTACTATCGGAATCTCTCTTTCAAATCATTTATTTTATTTATTGTCACTTTTATGTCCGTTTCCCTTTTTGCACAGGAAAAGACAATAAAAACATGGTATGATACAGATAAAAAACAACTGAAAGAATCTTTTTCAGTAATTGTCGAGGAGAATAAAGAGCTCAAACAAGGTAAATATACCATTTTCTATGCCGATGGAAAAGTCTGGCAAGTGGGTAATTATGATCACGATAAACTTGTAGGATTGTGGAAGGATTATTACGAAGGTGGTGTTTTAAAACAGGAAATGCCTTATGAAAATGGATTGTTGAATGGGATCCTGAATTTTTACTATCCAAGCGGGAAACTACAACAAAAAATCAGTTACAAAAACGATTTGATTAATGGGCAGGTGATTAACTATTTAGAAAATGGCAATGTGCAGGAAATTGCCTTTTATAGCAATAATTTACCAAATGGTGAAGTGAAAACTTTTTACGAAGACAAGAAACCCCGTTTTATAAAACAGTATAAAAATGGAGTAGAAGATGGTATAGTTATCAGTTACTACGAAAATGGAAATGTCAAAGAAAAGTCGGTTAAGAAAAATGGTGTTTACGATGGACTTTTTACCGATTATTACAAGGACTCCGAAGATGGAGCGGTAAATAAACGCTGTTATTATAAAAATGGGAAATTAAATGGGACACTTACCGGATACTATTCTCATGGAAATGTAAAATTAATTTGTAATTATGTCGATGACTTAATAACCGGAAATTTTACCGAATATTACGATTCAACAAAAGTGTTAATTAAAGAGATCGGTACCTACAAAAATAACCTGAAAGACGGACTGTGGAAATCTTATTACTTAAATGGAGAAGTATACACTACGGGCGAATATAAGCAGGGAAAGCTCAGTGGAAACTGGAAAATTTATTTTTCGGATGGAAAATTAAAATTAACCGGTGCGTATGTAGATGGGAAAGCAGAGGGAGAGTGGCTGTTTTATTATGAATCGGGAGAGTTAAAGAACCGAGGAAGTTATCAGAACGACTATAAAGAAGGAATTTGGCTCACATATTATAAAACAGGAGAACTCATGTCGGAAATTAATTTTCACAACGGTCAGCGTGAAGGGAAAGCTATTGGTTACGATATAAAGGGGAAAATTGTTGATTCAATAAATTACAATTCAGAAGAAAAATCAGAATGAAAAATAAAATAATTGTTTTATTATTTAGTGTAGTGCTGTTTTTTGTTTCATGTGTAAATAATAGTGAACCAGGAGTTAAAACAAGACTTGGAGGAACATGGCATTGTGTCGAAAATCTGACTATACCTCCATATCACCGTACATATCTCGTAGAAATTAATCCATTAATTAGTGATAGTACTCAATATATTATCAGTAATTTTTATGCTTCAGGCGAAAATGAGTTTGTTTATTCAAAATTTACCGGTTCAACGCTGAAAATTACAGATAATCAATCGATTGGTCTTAGTCAAAAGATTTTCAGATCGGGTAGTGGCGTTGTTTCTGCCGACTATAATTATATTAAACTAAACTACCTTGTTTTCGATGATTTGACAGAAGTGCAAGTGTCAGCTGAGTACACAAGATAATTCTTGGCGCTTCAATAAACTCTTATTTAAACAAACCACCCATAATATCCAATAATTCGCTGGTAATAGCTTGTTGGCGTGATTTGTTGTATTGTAACGATAATTCCTGCAATATGTCATCGGCGTTGTCTGTAGCCACTTGCATGGCCATGGTACGGGCAGCATGTTCCGACGCTGCTGCATCCAAAGCTGCTGCATAAATTCGAAGATGCAATACCGTTGGAATTAATGAAGATCGCATCTCTTCAACCGAAGGTTCAATAATATAATCGATATTCACATTCTGATGATTGGAATACTTTAATTGAATAGGTAAAAATGTATCTGCGGTTAATACCTGCGTACTTTTTGAATGGTAATGAAAATAAATCACTTTTACCCTATCAATTTCGTGATCCAAAAACATTTTCATTAAATTATCAGCTAAATCACGGGCATCTTCAAATGTGGGTGTTGCTGCTAAGTGTTCAAAATTTCCGGCAACGTTAATTTGTAATTTCTGACAAGCCTGAAATATTTTTTTTCCGATTGGGAATACAATAATATCTTCTTTTCGAACATCACGGTGAGTCTTAATGGATTGTTGCATCCGTTTTATTAAATTGGCATTATAACTCCCACACAATGAGGAGTTGGACGCAAATACAACAATTGCCACTTTTTCGACATCACGTATTATTGAATATTCCGATGGTTCATTAATCTCTGCACTCAAATAATCTTTCAAAATATCATTCATTCGCCTTTGATAAGGTAACAATCCATTTACAGATCGTTCCGCTTTCATAAGTTTTGCCGACGATACCATTTTCATGGCCGATGTAATCTTTTGAGTAGATTTTACGGATTGAATCCTCGTTTTTATTTCTTTTAATGATCCCATCTATAGAATAATATATTGAAAAAGTGAATTAAAAAAACTAGATAAATTGTTTTTTATCAAACAATAGCTAGTATTGTTTTTGTTACATCTTTAGCTACTTGTTCAATAATTGCAGTAATTCCATCGTTGATTAACCCTAATTTTAAAGGTATTAGTACATCTTCCTGATGTGCAATTTCCAATACAGAAAGAAATTCTTTTTCAAAATCATGCACTTTATTCAATGGAATTTGAGCTAATAAACCATTTGTACCGCAATAGAGTATGGCAATCTGTTTTTCAACCGACATTGGACTGTTCAGCGGCTGAACAAGCAAACGCATATTTTTCTGACCTTTATCAATGGTCATGGCAGTTACCGGATCCATGTCACTTCCAAATTTGCTGAAAGCTTCCAGCTCACGAAATTGTGCCTGATCAATTTTAAGTGTTCCGGCCACTTTTTTCATTGCTTTTATCTGAGCATTTCCACCTACACGCGAAACAGAAATCCCAACATTAATGGCCGGACGATTTCCCTGATTGAACAAGTCAGAATCCAAAAATATCTGACCATCAGTGATTGAAATTACATTAGTTGGAATATATGCTGATACATCACCTGCCTGTGTTTCAATAATTGGTAAAGCGGTTAACGAACCACCTCCTTTTACCTTCCCGATCAAACTTTCAGGTAAATCATTCATCTTTTCAGCCACTTCCTGTTGCGAAATCACACGTGCAGCACGTTCGAGCAAGCGGGAATGTAAATAGAAAATATCACCCGGATATGCTTCACGTCCAGAAGGTCGACGTAAAATCAATGAAACTTCGCGATATGCTACTGCTTGTTTCGATAAATCATCGTAAACAACCAATGCATCACGACCTGTATCGCGGAAATACTCCCCAATAGCTGCTCCGGCAAAAGGGGCATAATATTGCAACGCAGCTGGATCGGAAGCATTTGCAGCAACGATAGTTGTGTAAGCCATTGCTCCGTTTTCTTCCAACGTGTTTAAAATGGTAGCCACGGTCGAACCTTTTTGTCCAATGGCTACGTATATGCAATAAACAGGTTTCCCTGCTTCGTAATTAGATTTCTGATTAATAATGGTGTCGATGGCAATACTCGTTTTTCCGGTTTGACGATCGCCGATAATCAATTCCCGCTGTCCACGCCCGATAGGAATCATAGCATCAATCGATTTTAAACCAGTTTGTAAGGGTTGGTTTACAGGTTGACGGAAAATTACTCCGGGAGCTTTACGTTCGAGCGGCATTTCCACCATTTCGCCGGTTATTTTTCCTTTTCCATCCAATGCCTCACCAAGTGGATTGATAACACGTCCGAGCATACTTTCGCTTACCTGAATGGAAGCAACCCGTTTAGTACGTTTTACGGTAAATCCTTCTTTTATATAACTGGTTGGCCCAAGTAATACCGCTCCGACATTGTCTTCCTCGAGGTTCATTACAATAGCTTTCATACCATTTTCGAACTCAAGCAATTCGTTGGCTTCTGCATTGTTAAGTCCGTATATACGAACCACCCCATCGCTAACCTGCAACACTGTACCCACTTCGTCGAACTGAACACTGGAATCGATTCCCTGTAGTTGCATCCGAAGGATTTCAGATACTTCGCTTACCTTAATATTATCAGACATCTTATGTTAATTGATAATTCGCAATTGATAATTCATAATTGTTTTTGTGCATTATGAATTATACATTATGAATTGAATTAATTTGTTTTTAAATTTTTTTCAATATATTCTTTCCGTATGGAATTTAATTGCCCTTTTATACTGGCATCCCAGCGTTTGAAATCAACTTCGAATAAGAAACCGCCTAAAATAGAAGTGTCAATCACTTTTTCCATTTCAATAGTTCCTCCGGTTTCATTTTCAATCATCAAAATCAATTTTTTTTCAACTTTTTCATCAACAGAGGAAGAAGTTGTCAGCTTACCATAATGAATATTTTTTTCAGAACGGTATAAATCAATATATTTCAGAACAATGGATTGAAGAAATACTTCACGGTTATTCTTCAATAACATATCAATAAATTTCTCCAACGATATACTAATTTCCCCTCCGAGTGTCATTAGAATAACCTTCTTTTTTTCTGCTTTTGCCAAAACAGGATTTTCGAGAATAGAACGAAATTCAGAAAGTTGATTAAACACACCCCGCAACGTTTTTGCTTCTTCGTAAATACGGTCACGTTCATTCTTATCTTTTGCAAAAAGAAAAAATGCAGTGGCATAACGTGATGTAATTAATCCGGAATTCATATAATTTACGATTTAGAAATGTTGATTTCGTCAATCAGACGGTTAATCATATTCATTTGTTCTTCTTTTTTTCCAAGTTTTTCGCGCAGCACTTTTTCAGCTATATCTACCGATAGTTCTGCAACCTGAAGGCGTATTTCACGCATTGCGCTATCTTTCTCATTTTGAATTTGTTTCCGCGCATCATCAATTACTTTTTGAGCTTCGATACTGGCTTTGTCTTTTGCTTCTTTTATAAGTAAATTACTAGATTGAGCTGCTTCGTGTAATATCCTGACTTGTTCTTTTCGGGCTTCGTTCAAGATGGCTTCGCTTTCCGATTTGATGTTTTTTAGTTCTTCGTTTGCTTTTTGAGCAACCAGAAGTGATTCATCAATATACTTTCTACGTTCTTCCACCATTTTTACAATGACAGGAAAACCATATTTTGCAAGGATAAATACCACTATACCAAACGATAGAAGCATCCAAAACAATAAACCTGATTCGGGCAATAATAATGACATAATTTTTGAATTTTACAGTCCCCTAAATCCCCAGCCTCTATCCGCCTTCGGAAACTCTCTCCAAAGAAGAAAGTAAAAGGTATAATAGTGTTTAGGATATTTTGAAAAGGTTTTAGTTTTTAGTTTTAAGTTTTTTTAGGTACCCATCTTACTCCCTCTCCTTTGGAGAGGGTTGGGGAGAGGTGTTTAAAGAATAAATCCGCAAACTACGATAGCAAATAAAGCAACAGCATCAACCAAAGCTGCAGCAATAATCATATTCATACGAATATCAGAACTTGATTCCGGTTGGCGGGCAATTCCCTCCATGGCCGAACCACCGATTCGTCCGATTCCCATGCCAGCTCCAATAGCTGCAAGACCTGCACCAATTCCTGCACCTAATTTAGCTAAACCTGCACCTGTTCCTGCAGCGGCTGCTGCCTGTAATAAAATGGATAGTAACATAATTTTTTAATTTTTTATTGTCTCATCAATTTTTAAAAATAAGACGAAGATTATATTTTAGTAATTTTATTTAATAATATATTTATGCTCTCTACTCTCTACTCTTACTCCCTCTCCTAAAGGAGAGGGATGGGGTGAGGTGTGGATTTCGTGGTCATTATTGTGGCTTATTGTGTGGCTCTACTCGTGCCAAGCCAATAAAAACAGCTGTAAGCATTGTAAAAATATACGCCTGTATATAAGCAACCAATAACTCTACAAATGCAATAAAAACACTGAAAATAACTGAAACTACAGTCATACTTGTATTCATTGCCGGACCCATACTTACTGTAACAAAAACCAAACACGTTAGACCTAGACCGATAGAGTGACCCGCCAACATATTCGCAAATAAACGAATCATCAATGCAAATGCTTTTGAAAAAATACCGACTAATTCGATAACAGGCATTAATGGCACTGGAGCTTTCAGCCATAGCGGAACATCAGGCCATAAAATTTCTTTCCAATACTCTTTTGATCCTCCAATGTTTACAATTAAAAGTGTAATCGTAGCCAAAACAAATGTTATTGCAATATTACCTGTTACATTAGCTCCACCGGGGAAAATTGGGATTGTTCCCAATATATTATTTATAAAGATGAAAAAAAATA
This sequence comes from Paludibacter sp., assembly GCA_028692715.1. Lineage (GTDB taxonomy): Bacteria > Bacteroidota > Bacteroidia > Bacteroidales > Paludibacteraceae > Paludibacter. The sequence goes on from JAQUWU010000037.1 coordinate 36,242, forward strand.
ATGTGAGCAAATAGGGTGCATATTTCTTATATTTAGGACCAACACAAGGCTTTATTACATCGTCATTTATGTTCATTACAAACATTTCCATAAATCCGACAAACCCTTTTTTCGACTCGTAAACTCCTTTTTTATACGAATTTGCAACACTCATTATTATAATTACAAGAAGTATGCTGCTTATAATTAGTGATAAAGCCACTTTCGTTAATGACAGATCAAGCGGTCGAATTTCTTCACCGGTACTGCTAATTTCTACGATTTTACCTTTGTATTTTCCTTCTTTTGCAATTGAAAGTCCTTCGTAATTTGCTGTCTGACGAAATGCAGATGAAAGAAAAATATGCCAGCCACTTGAACTGTGTACAATTATTGGCAGCGGTATTGAAATCTCATTTTCTCCAATAGCAGTAATATGCCATTCATATGCATCGGAAATATGTTCAAGAATAAACTCCCTAACATCCAATTTATCGTGTTTGTCTTTTGTGGTTGATGTTTCAGAAGCAGAAACCGCAAATGTTGACAGTACGAAGAATATTATGAAATATGTTATTTTTTGATAAAAATTCATTTAAAAATTCTTTTTTAATTCTTTTTCTGTACGATAGAAAAAGTAAGTTTCCATAGCAAGATATATAAAATAAAACATTGCAAAAGTCAACGCAAATTCTCTGAAATGATTTTCCCCATTTATTAGATAATAAATGCCCAATAGTGTAAAACTCAGTAAAAATTTAACGAGTCTCAGCAACATAAACATATTTACCGGTTTGCGTGGATTTTTATTGTTTGTTTTACTCAATATGCTGATATTTATCAAGCCAAAAAAGAAAAAGAAAACAGGAATGACCGGATACCAATCAAAATAAAAATCAGGGAAATATCTATCTATCACAAACCATCCCAACAAGCTGCTAAATAACAATACAGCAGCCAATAATAGATCTAAATTTTTTTTTAATTTTTTCATAAAAAAATCACTAAGATTCAAGACAAACTGAAACAATATTTTTGTTTACTTCCATAAATCCCCCCTGAATTTCAAGTTCATTAATTACCCCTTCTGAAATATATTTCATTTTCCCCAAAGTCAAAATAGAAATAAGGGGTGCATGATTTTCCCACAAAGTAAACATTCCGGAACTACCGGGTAAAGTTATAGAGCTAACTTCGCCGGAAAAATATATTTGATTCGGAGTGATTATTTCGAGTTTCATTGTTTTGCTATTTTGAAGAAATATAAAAAGGATTAATCTTCTTTTTTTCTTGCTTGTTTCATTAATTTATGACCTTTAGATATGGCTTCATCAATGGTTCCCACATTTAAAAATGCCATTTCAGGAAGTTCATCTAACTGACCTTCTAATATCATTTTAAAACCTTTTATGGTGTCTTCAATCGGAACCATAACACCTGGCACTCCTGTAAATTGAGCCGCCATAGAAAATGGTTGAGATAAAAAACGTTGAACCTTGCGTGCTCTGTTTACCACTAAACGGTCTTCGTCCGATAACTCTTCCATCCCAAGAATAGAAATAATGTCTTGTAATTCTTTATTCCGTTGAAGAATTTGTTTTACGTTTTGAGCTGTTTCGTAATGTTCTTCGCCTACTGTTTTTACATTCAAAATACGCGAAGTGGATTCTAATGGGTCAACGGCTGGGAAAATTCCCAATTCGGCAATTTTACGACTTAAAACCGTAGTTGCATCTAAATGCGAAAAAGTTGTAGCAGGAGCAGGGTCAGTTAAGTCATCGGCTGGCACATATACGGCCTGAACTGATGTAATTGAACCATTTTTGGTGGAAGTAATTCGTTCCTGCATTCGCCCCATTTCGGTGGCCAATGTTGGTTGATAGCCTACAGCTGAAGGCATACGACCCAGCAAAGCCGAAACTTCCGAACCCGCCTGTGTAAAACGAAAGATGTTATCTATAAAAAACAATATATCTTTACCTGTTTCTCCACCACTATCGCGGAACGATTCTGCAACCGTTAATCCTGATAATGCAACAGAAGAACGTGCTCCGGGAGGTTCGTTCATTTGTCCAAAGACCAGTGTCGCTTGCGATTTTTCAACTTCATTGTAATCAACTTTAGATAAATCCCAGTCCCCGGCTTCCATGCTTTTTTTGAATGCTTCACCGTATTGAATTACACCGGATTCTATCATTTCGCGTAATAAATCATTTCCTTCACGAGTACGTTCGCCTACTCCGGCAAATACAGAGAATCCGTTATGACCTTTGGCAATATTATTGATTAACTCCATAATCAAAACCGTTTTTCCAACCCCTGCACCTCCAAATAGTCCAATTTTACCCCCTTTTACATAAGGTTCAAGTAAATCTATTACTTTGATTCCGGTGGTCAGAATTTCTTCGCTGGTGGTCAAGTCTTCAAATTTTGGAGGTTCGCGGTGAATAGGATAAGAGCCATTTTTATCCAATGGCTTCATTCCATCTATCGACTCGCCAATTACATTCATTAGCCGTCCCTTAATCTGTTCTCCAATAGGCATCGAAATTGGTTTACCCAAAACCACTGCTTTCAATCCACGACAAAGTCCATCGGTTGAATCCATTGCAACGGTTCGTACAGTATTTTCGCCAATATGTTGTTGGATTTCAACAATCAATTCTTTTCCATCGCCACGATCTATACTTAAAGCATCGTAAATGGCTGGTAATTTAAATTCTTCGCTTTCTTTTAAATCAAAAAAAACGTCGACTACTGGTCCGATAATTTGAGAAATGCGACCGGTTAATATTGACATAATTTATTTAGTTTAATGACTACGCAATTTGTTTCCTCAGTGAAATGATAGCAATCACTCCGAAAGATTTTTTTTATTAGCATGCAAAAGTAGATGTCTATGCAACTAATTATACTTTTATGGTTGATGTTTTATGTATTTACAACAAAACTTAATAACTGATTAAGCTTTGTAATCAATGTTAAATACAGAGATGGTTGTTTAATATCCTTGTTAAGTCTCATTTATTCAGATCTATAATATGCTTTGGTTGATAATCTCAGTATTTGAAATATAAAAAAATAATTTCCAAAGGATTCAGATAATTATACTGAAAGTGAATTCAATATATCGGTAGATTTAAGAGCAACTACAGTCAATAATATCCCAAAAAACCAGAACACTTGGAATGTTGATTTTATGTAATGCATTTACAAGTGTAAAATGGTGTTTTTCTTCTAATATTTTTGCGAAGACTATTGTTGTATAGCCGATAATAAAAGTTCCCGGAACCAGTTCTAATTTTATTTTAGTTATTGGTTTATAATACTTAAGGTTAACAAAATATATTTTATGATGGAACACTTCTAATGCCTCTCCTGTTCAACTAGTCCAGTTTTAAAACTTCCAAAAATGCCTTTTGTGGAACTTCAACGTTTCCAATCTGTTTCATCCGTTTTTTCCCTTTCTTTTGTTTTTCAAGCAATTTACGCTTTCGACTGATATCACCACCATAACATTTGGCCGTTACATCTTTGCGGACAGCTTTAATGGTTTCTCTCGAAATAATTTTTGCACCGATAGCTGCTTGTACAGCAATGTCAAATTGTTGACGGGGAATCAGTTCTTTTAATTTTTCGCACATGCGTTTTCCAAGAGGTACAGCATTATCGACATGAATTAGGCACGATAAGGCATCTACCGGTTCTCCATTTAGCAAAATATCCAATCGTATTAATTTAGAGGGGCGGAAACCATTCATGTGATAATCGAATGATGCATACCCTTTTGAGATACTTTTTAATCTGTCATAAAAATCGAATACAATTTCACCAAGTGGCAAATCATAAAGTAATTCCATGCGATTTCCGGATATGTAGTTTTGTTTTACCAATTCACCACGTTTACCCAGGCAGAGGGTCATAATTTGCCCAATATAATCTGTGCGGGTAATAATCGAAGCACGAATATATGGTTCTTCAATTCGGTCGATGGCCATAATATCGGGTAAGCCCGAAGGGTTATGCACCTCAATTAATTCATTTTTTTTAGTATATACTTTATACGAAACATTTGGTACAGTGGTAATTACATTCATATCGAACTCGCGCTCGAGTCGTTCCTGAATGATTTCCATGTGTAACATGCCCAGGAATCCGCATCGGAAACCAAAACCTAATGCTACCGATGATTCGGCTTCAAATGTTAGTGAAGCATCGTTTAATTGTAATTTTTCAATAGATGAACGTAAATCTTCAAAATCCTCTGTTTCAATTGGATAAACTCCTGCAAAAACCATTGGTTTTACTTCCTGAAAACCTTCGATAGATTTTTCACATTGGCGTTTTACATGAGTGATAGTGTCACCTACTTTAACTTCTTTCGACGTTTTAATTCCTGATATAATATAGCCGACATCTCCTGCACCCAAAGTTTTTGTGGGTGACATATCAAGTTTTAATATGCCAATTTCTTCAGCAGAATATTCTTTTCCGGTATTGACAAATTTTACGAGATCACCTTTATTTATTGTACCGTTTTCAATTTTGAAATAAGCAATAATGCCGCGGAATGAATTAAATACCGAGTCGAAAATTAGACATTGAAGCGGTGCATTTGGATCCCCTTTGGGAGCAGGAACCCTACTAACAATGGCTTCTAAAATTTCATTAACACCCATGCCGGTTTTCCCACTTGCACGTATAATCTCATCGTGTTTACAGCCAATCAATTCCACAATCTGATCTTCCACTTCTTCGGGCATAGCATTGTCCATATCCATTTTGTTCATTACCGGGATAATTTCCAGATCATGTTCAATGGCCATGTATAAATTAGATATGGTTTGTGCCTGAATTCCCTGTGTCGCATCAACAATTAGCAAAGCGCCTTCACAAGCGGCAATGGAACGTGATACTTCGTACGAAAAGTCAACGTGTCCGGGAGTGTCAATTAAATTGAATATATAATCTTGCCCATCGAGTTTATAACTCATTTGGATGGCGTGACTTTTTATGGTAATACCACGTTCACGTTCTAAATCCATGTTGTCAAGCACTTGAGCCTGCATTTCTTTCCCCGCTACAGTATTGGTATATTCTAATAATCGGTCAGCTAAAGTGCTCTTTCCGTGGTCGATATGGGCAATGATACAAAAGTTGCGGATATTATTCATTCGTAATCTTTTCAATTTTAAATAGTTTGCAAAAGTACGTAAAAAACATGAATTAGAAAAATCAATACTCATGCCCTGAAGCATAAAAAAAACAATAGCTTTCAACTAATCGAAAGCTATTGTTTTTGTCTAATTTATTATTTGTTCTCGAAAAAACTAAAGTTTACATTTCCATAATTTCTGTGGTCGGAAAAGTTAGGGTGAAGTTCAAATTTGTTTTTAGCAGAGTGCTCCAAAACAAACAGACCATCAGGTTTCAATAAGTTATGTGAAAAAATATGATTCGGAATATCTGCAATTTTGTCCAATTCGTAAGGAGGATCGGCAAAAATCATATCAAATTGTGCGTGACAACTTTTAATATATCTGAAAACATCGGTTTTGATAAGTTGAAGTGTCGATATTTTCAAGTCGGTACATACCTTTTTGATAAATGCACAGTGACGTTCGTTTTGTTCGATACTTATTACACTGCTGCAATCCCGTGACACAAATTCGAAGCTTATGCTTCCGGTTCCGGCAAATAAATCGAGGACATCTATTCCTTCAAAATCAATTCTGTTGTTGAGAAGATTAAAAAGGCCTTCCTTGGCAAAATCAGTTGTTGGACGTGCCGTAATATTATTGGGAGCTGCTATTCTTCGCCCTTTGTATTTTCCGCTAATTATTCTCATGGTTTAATCTTCTATAAAAGAAATTTCATTAATATATTTATTTAGAAGTTCTTTTATTTCTGTTTTTTTAGCCAGCTTATACACGCAAACCTGTAGGGTTTCGGTATCAAGTGATAGTTTCTCAAAAACATTTAGTACAAAATAAGTAAAATCTTCCGGTGTATTGTATATAAAGCTATTTAATAGTTCAATCCTACCATTTTTTAAAAGTAATATATCCAGTATTTTTGCTCTGGCTAAAACATGTAATCCATCTTTTTTGTAGGTTTTTATTTCTTGAGTCAGAAAATTAAATAAATGATGTTCTATGTTTATGCCGGGATATAATTTCTCCATAGCATTGTGCAAATGTAGTGGAATAGATGAAACTAAAGTATTGTCCCATTCCTCTATCGAGCTGAATATTATTTTCTCGTTTTTTTCGCTTTCATGCTCAAAGTGTAAAAAGTCTGATGCAGTCTCAGGTGTGAATAGATCGGTTGGAATGAGTGTGTATTTTTCCGATTCACAAATCAAACGTATGTTTTTAAATGCCAGTTGTGACTCTATCTCGCTGTTTACCAGTTGATATATTGCATTTTCGTTGGCAGAAAGAATAGAGACTAAAATGTTTTTTTTTGATAAAAGTTTAGCTGATTCGTCGTAAGCATAAAAAGAAAATCCATCCGAATAAAATCGGATGGATAAACTGTATTGATTGTTATGGATGAACTCGAATGTATTTTCCATATTTTTTTATGCTTTGCTTTGGTTGTAGAAACAACCGGTATGCTTATTCCCAGTTCCCTGCATTGTTATTGGGTTCATCAACTGAACCCACTTTAAGGCCGGGAAATTTGTCTAATTTTTCTTGTAAGTCAATAACATTCAGCATTTCCTGATGATCTAAATCAAACAGATAAGTTTTGTAATGTGCTGAAGCTTCGAATACCGGAATCAAAATCCCTGTACTGTTAATGAAATTGTTGTCTACTTTCAATTCAAATCTTTCATTGTTAGAAAAAGGTATAATTGCTATTTTGTCAATCGTTTTTTCAGTATACTCACTTGGCTCAAATATTGACAATATTAAGTTGACATACGCTGTATCACGACGGAAGTTTTGAAGTCCGTTATCTGCTATCTCTTTTGCATTACCCTTCCGAACTATTTTTACAGCTGTTGCTTCAGTCAATCCGGCATCCAATTGAGCATCTGTCAATGTACCTTCTTTTAAAACTGTTTTCTTCTTAGCTTTTTTTAAGAATGAGATTAAAGTGTCAAAATTGTCGGTAAAATATTTGTGTTGATCTTTAAATTCTAGTTCTGCTTTACGGATATCAATCAAACGTTGGATAACTTCTTTTTCCCGTTTATCTTTAGATTCTTCAAAACGTATAGGTGTTAATACGCTCATTATACAAAAATAAACAAGTAATAAGATAGATAAAGAAAGCAAAACTTTGATAATTGTTTTCATACGATAATAATTGTTTTTTTTAATTGTCGCTGAAACTATCCTGTTTAGTACAGAATTTGTTTCATGCGAATATTCTTTTTATTAAACTTTCGGTGTGAAGTGACTAAATATTAATTAGATGAAATGTAAAACATTTTTCAGTCTGCAAATTTAGAAAAGAAAATCCAATACTCCACCTTTCTACTATCTTTTTTATCTCTTTTTTATTGATTTTTTTCATTTATATTTTTCTGAGTAGTTTTTTCCTTTTTTAGTGAGCATTTTTTTTACAACTTGAACTTTGTGACGTATATTTGTGCTTTCGATATATGAGAAATTTATTTCTATTGTTTTTTTTAACTTTTATCGACAGATTTTGTAATAAGTATGTGTGGTTTTTTTATACTTAAAATATTTTAAATATGTCCGAAATATTATTTTTTCGAAATCAATACTTCAAACTTTTAAGGAAATATCCTTTATTATTTACTTACAACGAAAGAAAGGAAGTTCGAAATATTATAACGAAATATTACGACTTTTATTCTCCGGAAACAAGAGAGCCCGGTCGATCGGTTATTGATAAAATTAAAATTGTAGAGGTTCTTCTGGAAGAAATTGGTCTGGGAAAAGCGGCTGTTTTGAGTGTGCTGTTTTATGAGTTGGTGGAAAAAAAGCAATTGACGATAGACCAGATTGAAAAACAATTCAATACACAAGTTGCTTCTGTTCTTAATGGAATGTTACGTGTCAGGGAATTATATGCACGTAATGCATCGCTTGAAACAGAAAATTTTAGGAAACTTTTTCTCACTTTTGCCGAAGATGTTAGGGTTATTCTGATAATAATAGCAGAACATCTTCAAATTATGCGAACTCTGGATGAATTTCCTGAAGAAAATCGACAGAATATTGCTCGTGAAGCTTCGTTTTTATATGCACCATTGGCACATCGTATGGGTTTGTATGCTATAAAAACTGAATTAGAAGATTTATCGTTGAAACATACCAATCGTGAAATTTACAAAGAAATTGCCAAAAAGCTGAATGAAACGAAGCGTTCAAGGGATCACTACATTGCTGAGTTTATCAACCCCCTGAAAGTGAAGCTAGAGGAACTTGGTTTTCAATTTGAAATGAAAGGCAGAACAAAGTCAATCAATTCAATTTATTCCAAAATAAAAAAGCAAAATACTCCTTTCGAAAATATCTACGATTTATTTGCAATTCGAATTATTTTCGATGTCCCCTTCGATAAGGAAAAAGCGGCTTGCTGGCAGGCTTATTCTATCATTGCAGATTTATATCAGCCCAATCCGAAGCGACTTCGAGATTGGCTGTCGATTCCAAAAACAAATGGATACGAGAGTCTACATACAACCGTGTTAGGTCCTGAAGGCAAATGGGTTGAAGTACAAATTCGAACGGTTCGGATGGACGAGGTGGCTGAAAAAGGATTGGCTGCTCACTGGAAATACAAAGGCATTAAGAGTGAATCGGGGATGGATGAGTGGTTGGCAAACATTCGCGAAATTCTTGAAAATCCGGAGTTGAATGCGGTTGACTTTATGGATGAATTTAAATTGAATTTGTACGATAAAGAAGTTTTTGTATTTACCCCAAATGGGGATTTGCATAAATTACCAAAAGGTGCAACTGCTCTTGATTTTGCTTTTTCTATTCACTCAAATATCGGCTGTAAATGTGTAGGAGCAAAGGTAGGCGGGAAAAATGTGACTATTAAATACGTTTTGAATAATGGTGATCAGGTGGAAGTGTTGACTTCACCTGCTCAAAAACCCAATCAGGCATGGTTAAAGGTTGTAACAACTTCGAAAGCTAAGAATAAAATTCGTCAGGCACTGAAAGAGGTGGAATTTAAAGATGCTGAAATGGGACGCGAAACACTTATTCGGCGTTTTAAAAACTGGAAAATCGATTTGGATGATGGTAAAATTTCAAGATTGGCCAAAAAGAAAGGATTTAAAACGGTCAGTGATTTTTATCAGGAAATAGCCCACGAAAAACTGGACATGCATGTAGTTCGTGATGGTTATCTCGATTTGGATAAACCTACTTTTACAGATCAATCTGAAATACGAAGTGCAGAGACTTTCTCGAAAGAGCCTGGACAACTTGAATCTACGAGTAAAGAGGATGTGTTGGTGATTGGTGAAGATTTAAAAGGAGTTGATTTTCGACTGGCAAAATGTTGTAATCCAATTTATGGAGATGATGTGTTTGGTTTTGTGGCGGTGGCCGGTGGAATTAAAATTCATCGAACCGATTGTCCAAATGCTCCGCAAATGATAGCACGTTTTGGTTATCGTATTGTGAAAGCTCGCTGGTCGGGAAAATCTGTCGGATCGCAATATCCCATCACTTTAAGAATTGTAGGCCATGATGATATTGGAATTGTTACGAATATCACGTCGCTTATTTCAAAAGAAAAAAACATAACGTTACGTTCAATATCCGTCGATTCAAATGCAGGACTTTTTCAGGGGAATCTCACAATTATGGTGACCGACACTAAGGAATTAGATGGAATTGTAAAAAAGATACAGCTTATTAAAGGTGTGAAAAGCGTGTCCAGATCATAACTGAAGCAATATCGAAAATCAATAGAAAAATACCCGATATGAATAATGACTTTCAAGTTGGCTGTTTTTTTGGATTGTTATGGAAACAAATTTTATGAAGTTAACCTCATTTATAAAATGTATAAACTTTATAAATCATTCATTGATTTATTGTTTTCCGCTTCAGTTGTATTATTTTTGTATTTCCCAAATTGATAATAAAAAAAACAAATTATGTTTTCAGGAATAATAGAAGAAGCGGCTAAGGTAGTAGAATTAGTAAAGGAAAAAGAAAATCTCCATATTACTATGACTTGTTCCTTTACAGATGAATTAAAAATAGACCAGAGTGTTGCTCATAACGGTGTTTGTTTAACAGTAGTTTCCAAAACAAAGGACACCTATACTGTTACTGCTATAAGCGAAACATTGCAACGAACGAATTTAGGTCAGCTAGTCCCGGGGAGTAAAGTAAACCTTGAACGAAGCATGTTAATGAATGGCCGATTGGATGGACATATTGTGCAAGGCCATGTAGATCAAACAGCTGTTTGTACTGAAGTAAAGGAAGCCGATGGAAGTTGGTATTTTAGTTTTGAGTATCCATTTAATGCTGAAATGGCAAAGCGTGGATATCTGACTGTTGACAAAGGATCTGTTACCGTAAACGGTGTTAGCCTCACCGTTTGTAATCCTACAAATAATAGTTTTCAGGTGGCAATTATTCCTTACACTTACGAATTCACTAATTTTCATCAGATAAAAGCCGGCACAGTTGTAAACCTGGAATTTGATATTATTGGCAAATATGTAAGCCGAATGATGTCTTTTTAAAGTAAATACCTACATTTTCGTATATTATTAAACTATAGTCTCAGTTGATTGTTAGACTTTTGAAGATTTAGTTTAATATGTATGAAGAAGCTTAAGAAGCAAATAAAGGAATCATTTTTCAATCCGGTATTTCATTTACTTCCTTTATTGTTATTTTTATTAGTAGATGATTTTTTTGGGATGAATACTGCATGGAAGATAACTTTCCCTGTCGCATTATTTTTAGTTCTGTACGTTTATTTTGTTTATAATCGTATTTTTATCTGGCATTTAAGTTTTGTCATTTTATTCCTAAGTATTTGTATTATCACTGGATCTGAGAACCTTCTCCCAACCGGCAATAGCGTTAAAAATATTCTTTTTGAGATTGTTACTTTTGGGTTTTTATTCGTTTTTGTTGTTCTTCGAAACCCTTCAAAGCGCTTAATAACAAAATACATGTCGAAGTTAATCCCTATGACGAATAACTTCGAAGAAATGTATAGATTCATACTGGCACTCACCCTTGTACTTTTTATTTATCTTAGTGTTCAACTTGTTTTAGTTTACACGACTTTAGAAAATTCAATATTTTATCAACAAATATTGCGATACTTCTATCTAAGTTTACTTGTGTTTTTGATAATTTACGAGATCTTTCGGATTCAAATTATTCGATCAAAACTATTTCATGAAGAGTGGTGGCCTGTAGTGAATGACCAGGGGAAAATTGTTGGAACTATTGAACATCAAACCAGCCTTAAGGATGAAAATAAATATATGCATCCTGTTGTACGTGTAATGTTGGTCGATAAAGGAAGAGTATTTCTTCAAAAAAGGGCGGAAAGTAATATTGTTTATCCGGGATTATGGGATACTGCCATATCGAACCATGTTAAAGTGGGCGAATCAATTGAACAATGCGTTGACAGAACTGCACGTGAAAGATATCAACTTGAGAGGTTTAAGTATATGCATTTATCGAACTACACGGTTGAGTTAAAAGATGAATTTCATTATAGCTTTTTATTTGTCAGTTGTCAACTTTTGCAAATAAAACCAAACCCCGTATTCATTGATCAGACAAAATGGTGGACAAAACAACAGATTGAAGATAACATGACGGCGGGTATTTTTACCGATAATTTTAAATTGGAATTTGATGTTCTAAAACGAAGTGGATTGCTTGATAGCGGAGAATGTGAATGTGCTTGTAATTTAAAGGATACAGTCTATAAGTAATCAAATGACGTTATTAAAGAATAGTAATCCTATTTTTCTTCCTTTTTTGTTTTTAGAGAGAGGATGTGAAAGCTTACCCCCAGTGCAATTGCCACAAGTAGCAATTGTAAATACCATCTGTCCTTTAGCAGATAGAATACACTAAAAAGTATAGTACTCCAAAGCATTGAAACGGATACAATTTTAATCTTTAAGGGGATTGATTTTTCATTGTTGTAATCACGAATATATTTTCCAAAAACCCTGTTGTTCAATAGCCAGTTATGAAGTTTTGGAGAGCTACGGGCAAATAAATAGGCTGAGAGTAGCGCAAACGGCGTAGTTGGAAGTAAAGGTACAAAAACACCAATAAATCCTAACGCTAAACTCACAATTCCTAAACTTAACAATACTATTTTCACACTTATACTTTTAATAACTCATAAGTTTTATTGGAACATTTTTTGTTTGATTTTTCCTAAATTGACTTCTGTCTTTTATTTCCTGTCCTTTTTATTTTTTTTTTGAGGGAGGAAGGGGAGTCTTTTTTTATACTTCCTCCATTGCTTTTTTGAACATTTTTTGTGCAGACCCATAATCGACTTTTCCACAAGGTCCTGAAATACAACCACCTTCACATGCCATTACTTCAATGAAATTTCCCGGAGCCTTCCCTTTTGCATATGCTCTGAGCAGTCCGATGTTTTTCTTTGAAATGTCTGAAACCTGAACGGATTTAACCCCAAGTTGAGGATACATTTTAGCTACTGCCGATATTACTCCTCCGGCTCTTGCAAAACCTCGTCCCGACATTGGAGCGCAGGTTGAATTATTTTCCAATGTTTTCATTTCTATCGATAAACCACTAAAAATACAGTCAAGTTCTTCAAATGTAAGAATAAAGTCTATCATATCATTATCAGCCACTTCCTTCCGCTTGCCGACACAAGGGCCAATAAACACGATTTTTGCATCAGGATATTTTTCCTTAGCCATTTCTGCTGTATAGTACATTGGTGATTTTGTATGCGATACAAATGGTTTCATCTCATGCAAATGTTTGTTCACCAATTCTATGTATGATGGACAACAAGAAGTAGTCATAAATTGTTGACCACTTTCTAATTTTTCTTGCAATTCAGCTCCCTCAAGTTTTGTTGTTTCCATCGCGCCATGTGCTACTTCAAGTGCATCGGTAAATCCAATTTGGCATACTGCTTCTGCAATTTCTGCTATTGTGTTTGGAAATTGAGACTGAACTGATGGAGCAATAATTGCCACTAGTTTTTCACCTCTGTTTAATGTGGCAAAAATATCGAATACCTGAGACACTTCGAATATTGAACCAAAAGGACAGGCATTTATACATTTACCACAATAAATGCATTTACTTTCG
>JAQUWU010000077.1 GCA_028692715.1 Paludibacter sp.
TCCACCAGATATGCTACCTCTTTTTGAATAGGGGGCTTACTTTTGAAAAATCCAGTTCAGATTGCCAGTTAATAAGCAATCTGAACCGAATTTATATGCTTTTATTTTTTTACCGGACAGCAATAGTAATAGATATAAAAATCGGAATAATTAGTTGTGTTGCAAGTTCCCCCATCACGTGTCGCTTCTATCGAAATTTTTCCCGGTACGCCATCCCATTCTACCACAAAGGAATATGTCCTTCCATCATTATTATTCCATGATGTAGTGGTACCTATTGACCACCCATGTTCATTTTCTGAGGTTAGGAAAGTTTTACAATTATCACTTGTCATCGGTAATTTGTTTGTACTCCACAACTGTATGCTGCAAAATATAAAGCAGATACTTGCAATCGTTTTTGTTTTCATGTTATTTGGCTTTTTTAAATGTATGGATTTTTTTATATATACAAAAAAAAATGACCATTTTTTTATGAACAACAAATCAGGTCTGTTTTATTGGAAATACAAAACAGAAAGTGTTCAAATTGCTCAGCCAATTCAAATTGATGGCGTTTGTAAAAAATTTGTGTGTTTTCATATAAAGTTGTAATTTTACAATCCATAGAGTTGTCTTTGTTTGATTTTTTTAAATTATTGATTATGACTTCATTTTATGACTTGGCAAAGAACCGTCGCAGCATACGTAAGTATCTTGCAAAGCCGGTAGAAAGCGAAAAAGTAGATGCAATTTTGCGTGTCGCATTAATGTCGCCGGCTTCAAAGCGTGCCAACGGTTGGGAATTTATAGTGGTAGACGATCGTGAGAATTTGATAAAACTATCGCAGTGTCGGGAATTTGGCAGCAAATTTGTAGCGGACGCTCCTATGGCTATAGTGGTGGCTTACGATCCTGAAAAAAGCGATGTGTGGTTTGAAGATGCCTCTATCGCTGCTACATTCGTACAATTGGCAGCACAGGATTTAGGATTGGGCAGTTGTTGGGTGCAGGTGTACAACCGTCAGCATGATGAAAATACGACCGCCGAACATTTTATACAAAATATATTGGGCATTCCGGAGAATTTTCATGTACTCAACATTATTACGTTAGGCTACAAGGACGAAGAACGCAAGCCTTATGACGAAGAAAAATTATTGTACAATAAAATACACCGTAACCAATTTTAAATAGCGTTTTCTTTTAAAAATGGCAGAAGATATTCATAAAATTGTTTTGATTGGTGCCGGAAATTTAGCGACGCAACTTGGCTTGGCTTTGTTTGACAAAGGTTTCGACATTGTTCAGGTTTACAGTCGCACACTTGAAGCAGCACGTAATTTAGCTGACCAAACAAAAGCTCTTTTCACTAACAATTTGGCGGCTATAACTCCTGTTGCCGATTTGTATATTTATGCCATAAAAGATGATGCGCTTCAAGAAGTTATTAACAATGTGTCGGTAAAAAGTGGTTTGCACGTACATACTTCAGGCAGCCTGCCAATAGATGTTTTTAGAGGTAAAATAGAGTTATATGGCGTGTTTTATCCTTTGCAAACGTTCAAAAAAGAGAAACGGGTTGTCTTCGATGATATCCCGATTTTTTTGGAGGCTTCAGATGGAGAAATAACTAATAATATGAAAGTTATAGCAAATAAAATTTCAAAAAGTGTATTTGAAGCAAAATCCGAAGATAGAAAATTTATCCATTTATCAGCGGTATTCGCATGTAACTTTACCAATCATTGTTATGCTATTGCCGAAAAAATTCTTCAGCCAACAGGATTGCCATTTTCAGCAATGCAGCCGTTGATACGCGAAGGTATAGAAAAGTTGCAAACACTCACTCCTGAAGAAGCACAAACAGGTCCGGCTGTTCGTAACGACACAAATGTTATCAACAAACATTTAGAAATGCTTAAAAATCAACCGGATTTGGCACAACTCTATCAACAAATGACAGAACATATTCAAACCTATCATAAACAAAAATCTGAATGAAAAATTTTAAAGAACATTTACACAAGGTAAAAGCGTTTGCTTTTGATGTCGATGGCGTTTTGTCTACCGAAGCCATTCCGCTTTCGCCTGATGGTGAACCAATGCGGGTTATTAATACCAAAGACGGTTATGCTTTAAAACAGGCGGTTGTTTGCGGATTTCCTGTTGCCATTATTACAGGCGGTAACACACAAGCTGTTAGAACTCGTTTTGAATCACTTGGCATTCAGGATATTTATATGGGTTCGTGTTACAAATTGGATAAACTTCAGCATTTTATGGAGAAATATGGATTAAAGCCGGAGGAAATTCTTTTTATGGGTGATGATATCCCTGATTATGAAACGCTTAAATATGTTGGGGTTCCCACGTGTCCGTCAGATGCTGTTTCAGAAATTAAAGAAATATGTTGCTATGTATCCAATCGCAAAGGTGGTGAAGGTTGCGGACGAGATGTTATCGAACAGGTTCTTAAATTAAATGGAAAGTGGATGCACAATGTAGAAGCATTCGGATGGTAAACAAAAATCAAAAATAGCATAAAGTGATGATTAAACTTATAAGATATAAAAACTTATTATTCATTGTCTTAATACAATTTTTAATGTCGAAGGCAATCATAAATCCCATTTTGGAAATGTATCATCTGGTACCGCTTACGCCAAATTGGATTTTACTTGGCATTATAGCAGCGACCGTGTTGATAGCTGCCGGAGGATATGTTATTAACGACTATTTCGATATAAAAATAGATCGCCTTAACAGGTTGGACAAAGTGATAGTAGGAGTGGAGGTAAGCAAAAAATCGGCAATGCTGTTTTATCAGATATTGACAGGCTTGGGTATTGCTATAGGTATTGCTACAGCAATTTATATAAAGAATGTTACTTTGGGATTGATTTTCATTGTCGTTCCGGGAATGTTGTGGTTTTATTCTTCTTCGTACAAACGTCAATTGATTATCGGTAATCTTATTATAGCCTTGTCAGCTGCATTGGTGCCCTTGGTGCCATTAGTAACCGAGGCATCTTTGCTTTCTGATTATTATGGCGAATTAATAAAAGAAACGCCCATTATCCCTCAGATGTACAAATGGGTGTGTGGCTTTGCCTTGTTCGCTTTTTGGTGGACAATGATACGGGAAATAATTAAAGATATTCAAGACCAAAAAGGCGACCGTGAAATGGAATGTCATACGATTCCTATTGTGTGGGGAAATACAGCAGCAAAAATTATTCTTGTTGCTATGATAATTATAGCGTTGGCTGTACTTTATTGGTTATCTTGTTTTGTTATAAAATTTCCACCTGAAAGTCAATTGACACAGCATTATTTTTGGTTTGGTATTGCATTACCATCGTTATGCCTTGTGATTATGCTTATTTTGGCTAAAACGCCACACGATTATCATAATGCCAGTACACTTACAAAATTTATTATGCTGGTTGGTGTGTTATATTCGCTCATATTTTATTTCATTATTGCTCAAACCTATGGGTTCCCTTTGTTCAATTTATTTTATATCAAGTAATTAGATGTTAGATAATTACGAAATTATATTAGCTTCACAATCGCCACGCAGGCAAGAGTTGTTGGCGGGTTTAGACATCAAATTTACGATAAAAACATTACCGAATTTGAAAGAAGTTTGTCCTTCGGATTTATGTGGAGAGGAAATTCCTCTGTTTTTAGCCAAACAAAAAGCGCAGGCATTTGCTTCCATATTGAAAGATAATACGCTTATTATTACTGCCGATACCATTGTTTGGTTAGACGGGAAAGTGTATGGGAAACCCAAAGATGCTGCCGATGCTAAATATATGTTACATGAACTTTCCGGAAAAACACATGAAGTAATAACCGGTGTATGTATAACCACAACAGTGCGTCAGAAATGTTTTGCTGCAATTTCAAAAGTAACATTTGCCGAACTTTCGGATGCAGAGATAGATTATTATGTAGAAAAATATCAACCGTTGGATAAAGCCGGCAGTTATGGTGTTCAGGAATGGATAGGCTATATTGGAGTAGAGCGCATAGAAGGCTCGTATTACAACGTTATGGGGCTGCCAATACAACGTTTGTACAATGTGTTGAAAGATTGGTAGATATAACTGCACAATCTGAATTTAGTGTGATTTTGTTAAAAGAATACTATAAGGATTTTTATTTCCTGTAAGACCAAAATAAATATTATTCTCCCCATTCAAGCTATAACGTCGCATAGTCATTATATCAAACTGATTGTCATTATCAGTATCGGTAAAGGTAATAAGTGAGGAGGAACCTAATTTGATATAACCTGCATTTGCATACGAAAAATTAAGTCTTTCGCTATGTACGGCATCAATTCCTTGAATAATAATTCCATCGCCTGGGGTGAGCATTTTCCAATATCCGAAGGCAGCGTAGTACGCGTTGCACCACTCGGCAAGCGTGCTTTCAAAAACATCGGAAACGCACCTTTGACTATGATGTGTATTCAAAGCAAAAGCAATTCGTTAAGCGACCTTGGCTTTGCCGATGCCAACATTTTGGAAGAAAAAGTAATGTGGTAAAGCGGTCGTAAATTCAAAACTTTCCTCAAACGGTGAGTATATGCAAAGTAGGCGATTGCGGGCTCCAAGCTTATCAACCGTTACGATTTTTAAGCGGGCTACAACCCTTTAATTTACTACTGCTCCGCCTATTTTGTATATACATTGTTGTGTGCCGTTTTTACAAATCATTTGGGCTTTTATCAAGATTAAATCCTGCCCAATATGCAGATTTTATAATTATTAATCCATCATCTTTATCAATGAACTTCTTGAAATGGTCGCGTAGCTCTTCTGTTTTATCATCTTGATATTTAATGCAATAAAGCGATTCTAATATTTGAATAGCTTTATACTTTTCTAATTCAGTATATAATTTTTGATAATCTCTGCTATTTCTTAAATCGTAGCAAATAAAATATTTTGTCATTGTCTTGATGATTTTGATTAAACTTTCAAAATATTTCCAATACTATCTACAATTTCCTTTTCGATAATTTCGGAAGTCAAAGTTTCCAAATTATATTCTCCATCTTTTTTTCCGGCACTTCCTCCTCCACCTCCAGGAACAATATTATTTTCATGCAGACCTATTTTCTCTGAGAACTTTTCTGCATAAAATAAAATGTGCGCAGGAACATTATAAATATCTCCACGTCCGTTGCCGTTTGGAAATATATCCATTGTTATTCTTGAATCAATAGTAACTCCTTTATCATTTTTATATTCTTTCTCAAATGTAACTTTATAATCATGTCCATTCTTTTTAATTACGTCTCCAATTTCAAGCATAATCGGTTTTATTGTTGAATTGGCAAATTCCTCAAAATTATCAAGAAAGGTTTTTCTTTTTATTTGCTGTTGTTCCGCTTGTTCTTTAATTTTTCTTTGGGAATCGTCATGTTTTAACAACATTTCTTCCAATTTTTTCTTATTTGTATCTTCCATATTTTCTAATATTTATTAATTGCAACTAAGGTTATTTCAAATGGCACACAACGTTTTATTTACGTAACTACCAACTTAAAATAGACGTAAATGAATCCTTTATTAAATTTATAATTACTTATTAAGAACTAATTTAACCCGTAGTGCATTTAGACTACAAGTGATTTGATATTGTTAAAAGTTTGTTTACCAATTATCATTACTTTTTTCAATTGATTGTATCTTTAACAATTCTGTTTTACAAGATTCGCTTAAGTCAATCAAACTATTTATAGACTTATAAAAAACGTATCCACTTCTTCTGTTATCGGTTTTATTTTTTTTAAGAATGATTGGGTAGCAATTAGTCAAAGGATATTCTCCATCTTGAGCAGCGATGTACATCCCACCTGTTGAATAAGCTGGAGAGTGCCATTCGACAGTACTGGAACTTAAGGTAAGTCTTACTTTACCATCTTTAATTTCTGCTTTAAAAATATGTGGTACACTTTGTTTTACTGCACTTCCTTTAAACACTTCTTGTACATAAAAGGTTGAAAGACCTTTTCCTATTATTAATCCACTTTCTTTATCTTTAGTTTGAATTACGCTATTTGCATCACGATATGATTTAGTAAGAAATTCTAAAATACCATTATATATTTCATCTTTTGTTTTGTCCTTGACTTCTATAATGTTTTGCACTAAAAAGTCACTTCCTTCTTGACTCCATTTCCCAGAAATAGTTGCAAGCAAGCCATCTACTTTTTCATCTTGCGCACATAGCGACATTGATAATGCAACTAGTGATAGTAATACAAAGATTTTTTTCATAATTAGAATATTAAGTGAATAAACAATTTTTCCAAATATAGCCCTTTATTTTTGGTTTAACAAGTTTTTACAAAAAAAGTTTTTTATTTTTTTTAGTGGTTGTTTCGTTTCCATATCCCACAACGTTCCGCGGGTATGCGAAGTCCTGTGTTGCGCCCGTGGCAGGCATTTTGTATACCCGCTGTTGTGCGATGGACTACTTTCTGCATGATAAAAACCAATCAAACAATGCTCCTTCTTCAAAAACGATGTTGTTTAGGTAGTGTTCACCTTTTTCATATATTGTTATATTCACTTCAGCTTTAGCTTCTTCTAGTTTCTTCAGAATTCCTACAGTTTTCTCAATAGGTATTTCATTGTCAAATTTATCATGGAATACCCATATTGGAATATTAATTATTTTCTGTATATTATCACTCATGAAAGGTTTATAAATACCGCCACTTATCGGAGCAATTCCAGCAAACCACTGGGGGTAATCCATGGCAAAAGACCAAGTTCCCATACCCCCCATACTAACCCCAGTTAAATAAATTTTCTCAATATCAATACTTTCATTATTTGTAATAGTGACAAAAAGTTTATTTAATCTTTTTGTTAAGAATGACCAATAAATTCCATCAGGACACAAAGGCGATATCGTAATAAATTGAGGTAATTTATTTTCAAGTGCATATTTCGCAAGACCGTTACCTTGCCCTTCATCATTTCTAATGAGTTTTTGTAATTCATTTCCTCTTTCGGCCATACTGTGAAGAAATAAAATCATGGGATATTTTTTTTCAGGGTCATATTCTTTGGGGTAAGTAATCAAATAATTCAGTCTGCTATTTTCACAAAACATGTACTTATATGGAACACCCTGTTCTGATAAGAGAACGCGGCTTCCAACATCAGATGTTTTTTTAAAGGAAGCACAAGCAGTGACCATAAAAGTTATCATAGCTATTAATAAACATCTCATAATCATCATAATCCTCTCGTATTAGTCTTTCGCACAACGGTCACCTGTATGTGGCGTAGCCGATTGCGGGTGACTTTCCTGTCAAACCGAGAAGAAGTAAATGCGGGTGAAAAACCTAGAATTACCCACAAAACCGGCTATGGCATATACAGATTGTTGGCGTTTCGTTGTTTTTCTTTTGTTAATTCATTTTGATAATTTTAGAAAATTCGCCTCTAAACCAATTGGTAGAAGAAAGAACTTCTTTAGTAAGATTGAATTTTTCAATGCTTTTTTTGTCAAAAAAGTCTTTCATACTAAAAGCCTTAAAGAAGATTTCAATTTCATCAGATTTGAGATATTCGAAGATTTGCTCATCATTTTTTGATTTCATTTTTTCGGAATCAATTCTGAATTCTTCATATGAATCTCTAGCTTTTTTGCATATAGAAATAATCTTGTCTCTGTTTAAATTTTTCTGTTTTATTATTTCCGACTGATATTCAAGTAAATTAAAATCTTTCAAGTTTAGCTCGGCTAAATTATTTGGATGGTACAAGTAGTTCTCGAAACAATAATAGTTAAGAATAAAGTAATTGGAATATTGCTTCTGTAGTTTTTCTATTTCACTGTCGATTAAATAATCTCTATCTCTAAGTCCAAATTTATCGGGATTACTTCTTATTTTAGTGAAAACACCATTACTATTCTTTTCAGGTAGAAACTTTACATTATTAAAACCTAATTTATCAAGAACCTCAGAATTCTGATTTTCACAGAAAATAATAACCTTATCTTGAATTGAAAATAATTCAATTGAATCAAGTTCTTTCTCAAGTAATCTTTTTTCTTCTTGTAGTTTCAGAAATTTCGAGTTATCAAAATATTTAGGCAGAATCTCCTGTTCCAATTTCTTTTTATAACTATCTGGTTTTCTAATCAGACTATTAATTTTACCCGAAAAATTATTTAGTTTTTGTGAAATCTCCTTCTCACCACTTCTTCTCATTTCCTCAAGGTCACCAAGTCTAGTTTTTATCGATTCAATTTTGTCTGAGATTTGATTTCTTTTGTCCTCAATAGCTTTTAAATTTTCTTTTTGTTTCTGTTTAATAATGCTTTCTGTTTCTTCAATATATTTTTTTGAAATCAGTTCCAATTTTGTATTCATTTGCTCAAGCTTTGAACTAACTTGAACAAGCTCCGATTCTAAATTTCCACTGGTCGTTTTTTCTAATGCAAGTGCTTTTTGAACTTCCTCAAGCTTTTTTAATACCTCGGCTTTTATTAATTCAGCATTTTCTTCAATAGTATTTGATGGTTTAATTTTTTGTCGAAGTGCTCTATTGGTCAGAATTTCTGCGACTAACTCTTTACTAAAAGATTGATGTCCTTCAAATTGTGATAGCGAGCTTAGTATTTCGATACTTATTTTTTCGGAGTCTGATTCAACCTCTTTAAATAGAAAAGGCATTCTAAAATTACCTAAAATCGCTTTTTCAAATTTTTCTGTTCTTGGAACCCAAAACTGAAGCATTG
This sequence comes from Paludibacter sp., assembly GCA_028692715.1. GTDB lineage: Bacteria > Bacteroidota > Bacteroidia > Bacteroidales > Paludibacteraceae > Paludibacter. The sequence continues at coordinate 8,764 of JAQUWU010000077.1, forward strand.
ATATTAATTCATTTGGATGTAAACAAATTCCTACCTTTTGTGACACATCAGTTTTTTGTTTGTATTTGTCATATTCAAGGAATGAAAAATCCAACGTAATTATCCAATTAACAACGTCTTTTGGTGAATCAATATATTGAGGACGTTTATCTTTTATAATATGCCAAATTTGGCAATCATGATTAAACTTATCGTAGATTCTATCACGGATTATTTCGATTTCTTGTTCACTTAGTTTCTTACCTGCTCCATTCTTGTCTATTTTCCTTTCTAAACGGTACTCAGTTTGAACTAATAAATCATCAATTACTCTTTGGTCTGTTGAATATTTATCTACATTCTGATTAAATAATTCAATTCCCTTACTTCGATAGCAAACTGAGAAATTTGTCAAATAAGGGTCAAAATATTCACCTGGAGGAATAATACGTTTAACTTCATTACAGCGCTGGAAATATTTCTTAATTATACCTGAAAATTCTGTACTCTCCTCAACAGCAGAGGCGTAAGCAATAGTTGGCTTGAGCCTTGAAATATAATCTTGAAATTTAAAAATCAAATTCTGGAATTCATGAATTGTATTTGGTAAAATGTAAAATTTTATTTTGACCTTATTTTCAATTTCAGTTAGCAAATCTAATAAGGCTTTGGTGGCATCATTGGAAGGATTATCGTGCAAATCCAAAACAGTAAGTAGAAAGTTTGTATCTACAAATACCTTTAAATTTTGTTGAGTTTTGGAGAATTTGTAAATCTCATTGACTGTGGATTCATCTAAATTTGTCGCTTCTAAAAAGAAATATTCATTTAGAAGTTTTAGTAAAAAACTTTTTGTGGCTTTATCATTAAAGCTCATAAATTGCATTACGACATTTTCAATTTCACCTTTTTCTCCATTGTAACATTTTGCGAAATTTTGAAAACTTTCTAATTCAATTAAGTTTATTGATTTTTTCCCAGAAATAAATTCGTATGTTTTTGCGCCAATATCTTTGACTAAAGGGAACAACATTTTGCTTTTGAAATCATTCCATAATTCTAATGGATTTATGTCCTTACAGTGCAATATTGTAATTTCGATAAATCTTTTTTTAGCTTCTTCTTCTAAGTCTTTTTGTTCTTTATCAGCTTCTTTAAATTTTTCAAATACAACATCAGACAGATTCCATAAATTTTCAGTCCTACTTATTACTTGATTTTGGATTATGAGTTTCTCAAATTGTTTTTCAAGTCTAACAATGTCAATCCCTTGCTCAAGTTCGATAATGAGTTTTGATAAAATATCTTTCTTCGTTTGGGGAAAATTTCCTTCGCTACCAATTGAAGAAATAATAATATTTTGAACAGCTTTTTCCCACCATCCACTTTCGTTTAGTTTAATATGATGAACAAGAGTCGTAATGTTTTTCATTTTATTTCGATTATTCTTTGTTGTTAGTAGGCTGTTTTACAATGAACGCCAACGGTTGCGTGTATGAAACGTTTGGCATTTCGAAGAGATTTCCTATCAAGTTACAACAACTTTTGATACGAGCTGAAACGCTTGATAAACCACTGACTGCCAAATGTTTTATACACGATGTTAGGT
>JAQUWU010000078.1 GCA_028692715.1 Paludibacter sp.
CCATAGAAGGACAATTGGTTGAAACAGGAGTAGGAGTGGTGTATGTAAAGGATTTTAATAAGTGGAAAAGGAAGATCACCACTAAAACCACCCCTAACCCCTAAAGGATTGGCCCCCTAAATCCCCATAAAGGGGGATAAGAGAAAAGAGCCCCCGACCCCTAAAGGGGAGCAAAGATGACCCCCGACCCCTAAAGGGGAGAAATATTAGTGTTGATTAAAAAATTGAAAAAAATGAATAAAAAAAAGAACATACAAGACAAAAGTAATTTCTGTTCCCCTTTAGGGGTTAGGGGTTCTTTAGGGGTTAGGGGTAGTCTTTTCTTTATCATTTTTCTTTACTTTTTGGTTGGTTGCACTGCCACACATCACTTACAAAAGGATGAAAGACTTTATACCGGTGCTGTTATAAAACTGGAAACTACTGAAAAAGTAAACAAAGGATTTATTATTTCTGTTGCGGAGGAAGCTGTTCGACCGATACCAAACAAAAGTTATCTGGGAATGCGACCAAAAGTAATGATTTATCAGGCAGCAGGAGAAAATCCAAGATCGGCATTGCAAAAATGGTTACAAAAATCCGGTGAAGCGCCAGTCTTAATCACTGATGTAAAACCGGCTGTAACGGCAGCCATTATTGATGCACAATTGTTTAATGTCGGACTTTTTAATAGTTATACCGAATATAAAATTGCGGAGAAAAAACATACTGCCAAAATTATTTATACCAGCCACATTCAAAAACCCTACGTTTTTAAAAATCTGATTTATAACATTTCAGATGATAGTATAAGCCGACTTATTCTTTCAGAAAAAGAAAACACACTTATTAAACCAGGTGAAGATTATAAGCTAGAAACATTGAAAAACGAACGAATTCGTATCGATAATTTATTAAAAAACAAAGGTTATTTCTATTTCAATCCGGATTATTTGCTTTTTAAAGCCGATACTTCCTCCGTCGATCACAGCATCTCCTTTATACTAACATTGAAAGAAGATATTTCCAAAAATGCACTGACTCCATACCACATTCATAATGTGTTTATCAATCAGAATTATTCATTAGAAAAAGCTAAAGATGAACCTTCAAGAGATACTGTAATAAGTCAGAATGCAGTGTTTTTAGGGAATGATTCTGATATGAATATCCGGACGAAAGTAATTATGAGATCGGTGTATTTGCGTAAAAATGAAATTTATTCCCGCGAAAATCATACTATAACACTGAATCGGTTGATGTCGATGGGGAATTTTAAATTTGTACAACTTAAGTTTAGCGATGCTGATACTACGGCGTTGGGATATTTGAATGTCACTATTTTGATGACTCCCATGACCAATTATAGTTTTCGTGCCGAACTGGATATGGTTTCTAAGTCAAATAATTATACTGGTCCGCGTTTGGATGTAAGTTTGCTCAACCGAAATGCTTTTAAAGGTGCCGAATTGTTAAACCTTAGTATGGCCGGATCATTTGAAGCTCAATTAAGTGGAGTTGACAAAAATTTATTTTCCTATTCAATTAATCCACAGCTAGAGCTGACTTTACCTCGTTTTCTTGCCCCATTCAATGTGAAACCAACAAACAGCATTTGGGTTCCAAAGACACGGTTCTTACTTTCGTATAATTTTATGAAACGGATGGATTATTTTGATATGAGTACTTTTCAGTTTTTGTATGGATTCAAATGGAAAAAAGATATCCGCAACGAACATGAATTTAATCCGGTAAGTGTAAGCTATACTTCGCTGGCCAATAAATCAACGGAATTTCTTGCTCTTCTGGATGCCAATCCTTATTTGGAAAAAAGTTACGAGGAACAATTTATTGCCGGAGGCAGTTATTCATATACTTATAATGAACAGGTAGTCAATGGGAAAAAAATACAATACTTTTTCAATACTAAAATTGAAACTGCCGGCAATTTATTTTCGCTTATAAAAATCATTGGTGGCGAAAAACCTAACTCAGTAACACCATCCAAAATAGCTGGCTCTGTTTATTCGCAATATGCAAGCCTTAGTTTGGATGGACGGGCATATTATAATTTTAAAGATGAGAATAAAATTGCCCTTCGTTTATTTACAGGAATTGCCCAATCGTACGGAAACTCTTCTACCCTGCCTTACAGCAAACAATTCTTTAGCGGGGGACCAAATAGTATCCGTGCATTTCAGATTAATTCACTCGGACCGGGAACCTACGAACAAACCACTGCAAATACAGGATTTTTACAATTAGGTGGAGATATAAAGCTGGAAATGAATGCGGAATATCGTTTCGGCATTTATCAATTTGTGAAAGGTGCTTTATTTCTGGATGCCGGAAATGTGTGGCTGCAAAAATCGAATCCTACCAATATCGGAAATCCCTTTGCTTTCAATAGTTTTATAAATGAACTGGCTGTGGGAACAGGGATTGGTTTACGGTTTGACGTATCGTTTTTTGTACTTCGTTTCGATCTGGCCATGCCTTTACGTAAACCCTGGTTGCCGGATAATGAACGCTGGGTAACCAATCAAATCGATTTTTTGAGCCCAACTTGGAGAACAGAAAATCTGATATTGAATATTGCTATTGGGTATCCGTTTTAACTATTCTGTAGTGCTAGCACGACTTGACGACTTACTACCACTTGTATTTTATATGTCCCGAACTTAATGGGAGTACGGCTTTAAGTCGCACCCCCACTATTACTACAATTTAGCTCAAAGATAAACACATTGTTTTAAATTAACAAACTTTTGCAGGATAGCCAGTTCAAAAAAGATATTTTGACTGATAGTACTATTTAAGTTCAACTGACGATTTATTTTGCAATGAATGTGTGAATTATATAATTAAAACTCAAAGTTGTGTAACTTCTTATCCTTAAAATTACTGAACTTTGTCACAATAATTGATAGTACTATTTTAAGTCGTATTACCAATTAGTAATTTGAAAAAAAGTAATTCACAAATCATTAAACTCAAAAAAATGAAAACAATTAAATTTTTTGCAATTATTGCAGCTCTCGCATTTGTATCTACATCTTGTGTTGAGAATTCCGGAAAATACAAAGCAGCCATTGCTCAACGCGATTCTATTACAATTGAAAAGCAAGCTTTAGATTCCAATTATAATCAGACAATTGCCCTCTTGAACGACATTGAAAGTGGTTTTGCCAAGATTAGTCAAAATGAAAGTGAAATTAAAGTGAATCTCAATGGAGTAGAAGGTACAACTGCCGACAGAAAAAAAATGATTGGTGTTCAAATGAATGCTATAAAGGAGAGTATGGAGAAAAATAAAGCAAAAATAGCTGAACTTCGAAGTCTGGAGTCTAAAAAAAGAAAAGCCAACGGTTTATTATCTGAAACGATTAATCGCCTTCAGAGTCAGTTGGATGAACAAAATATACAGATTCAATCTCTAATGGCAGTACTCGATTTGAAAAATATCAAAATAGAAGAGCTTAACTTTACAGTGGATTCTCAGATAAAAGATATTGCTGATCAGCAAACAACAATTGAAGGACAGGACAAGGACATGAATACAGTATGGTATTGTGTTGCTTCATCCAAACAACTTAAGGAGGCAAAAATTGTTTCAGGTGGCGGCCTTTTTCAGGCAAAAACAGTGATGGAAAGTGATTTTAATCAAAAAAGCTTTACTAAGATTGATTTACGAAGTGCTAAAACAATTGCTACCAACAGTACAAATGTAAAAATCTTATCGTCTCACCCACAAGGTAGTTATAAACTTGTAACAGGGACAGACAAAAAAATTACTATCGACATTATAAATCCTTCAAAATTTTGGAGTGTATCAAAGTATTTAGTTGTACAGATATAATTTGGTTTAGTTAAACAGAGATATAAGTATTTACCATTAAACAATGTAGCATTTACAATTTAATAAAAAGAAGCTAAACAGTACATTACAGGTTAGTTAATGCGACGTTATATTATTCTCATTACTTAAGTGGTAGCACGACTTGGAGTCGTACTACCATTTTTTTTTACGCAAAAAGTGTGAATCTTACAAGTAATTGGTAAAGTTTTGTAACATGTACGTTCATAAAGTTACTGAACTTTGTGGAATTATTATTTATACTTAAAAATAAAAAAAATGAAAAAGACTAATTACATGCTTTCAATTTCAACGCTCATTCTTTGCGTGTTATTAACTTCGTGTGGTCCGGGTAAAAAACTCGTTGCATCGCGTGAGCAGGTTAAACAGCTTCAAATGGACAGTGCCGATACACATAGTCAGTTAATCGATTGTAACGGTTTGGTGAAAGACCTTCGGGTAGAAAAATCAACCTTACAGAATCAGAAAACGAATCTGCAGGATCAAAATGCTTTGGTTTATAAAGATTTGACCGATCTTTCGACTTCCACCAAGTTAACTATTGAAGACCAGGCCACAAGGTTAAATAATCTGGAAACTATGATTCAATCGCAACGGGAGATGATGAGTAAACTTAAAAATTCCATAGCCGTTGCACTCATGAAATATAAAACCGATCAGTTGTATGTTTACATCAAAGACGGTAGCGTGTATGTTTCGCTTCAGGAAAAACTGTTGTTCAAATCGGGTAGCGATGTGGTTGATCCGATTGGACAAGCCGCACTTTTAACCCTTGTAAAAGTACTCAAGGATACCAAAGATATTTCGGTAATGATTGAAGGTCACACGGATAATGTGCCGATTAAAACCGTCCGTTTTAAAGATAACTGGGATCTTAGTACAGCCCGTGCCACAGCAATTGTGCGCTTTATGACAGCTGATAATGGTTTTAATCCTATTCGCATTACTGCATCAGGAAAAGGTGAATTTAAACCCGTAAAACCGAATGATACTGCCGAAGGTCGTGCCGCAAACCGTAGAACAGAAGTTATTCTATCACCCGATTTGAATGAACTTTATAAGCTGTTGAATCAATAAGAAATAAAAGATAATATCTAAGAAAGAGTGGTAGCACGACTTGAAGTTGTACTACCACTTTTTCGTTTTTGCCTAACAGTGAATTGAAATATCAAAACTTTTAATTTCAGACATCAATGAATTATGTAACTTATTCAGGATATTGTGTAACACTTTCCGAGAAGGACGGTCGTATCTTTGAATTCTATTCAAACCTTTATTATTAAAGGGTTTCAAGAATAGCAATCTTTTAATACTCCGTATTATGAAAACAAATATCAAATTTACACTTGCAGTCATTGTATTATTGACATCTTGTGTGATTTTACCCAGACAGACTGAAGCACAACAATCGAATGTTAGTTTTCAGCTTTTTTATGACGAATTAAGCCCTTACGGCGAATGGGTTGATTATTCCAATTACGGATACGTTTGGATTCCCGATGTGGGATATGATTTTTTACCTTATTCTACTGATGGCCGTTGGATACTAACCAATTATGGTTGGACATGGGCATCAAATTACAATTGGGGATGGGCAGCTTTTCATTATGGTAGGTGGAGTTACAATGATTCTTTCGGTTGGTTTTGGGTTCCCGATAATGAATGGGGTCCGGCTTGGGTAAACTGGCGTCAATACAATGGCTATTATGGTTGGCAACCAATGCAACCCGGATTTAGTCTGAACATGAGTTTTGGACAGCAATACAACAGTAATTACGATCATTGGATGTTTGTGCATTACCGAGATATAGACCGGAATGATATTCATAATTATTATGTCAGTGCTAATGACCGAAAGAGAATAGTACAAAATTCAGTTGTAATTAGAAATACCTATGTGGACAACTGCAGGCATACAACTTATGTAACAGGACCATCACGTACTGATTTACAGAGAAATACGGGCAGAAAAATAGTGCCCATAAGAATAAGAGAAAACAATAAACCCGGTTCAGACATGAATAATGGACAATTGAGAATATACAGACCTCAGGTGGAAAGGAGTAACAATAATAATCGTAAACCAACACCAGCACGTGTTACGAAATCCAATGATGTAAAGCAAAGACCTTCAGTCAACGAAATAAATCAGAATCGAATTGGAAATACTGATAAACAACCTGATGTTGTTTCAACACAGAATAATACACAAGCTGTTGAACAACGGAATGTGAATCAACAAAACAATCGAGAGTCTGACCAATAACGTGTTAATCCAAGTGAAGTGGACAATAATGCAAACAGATCAATTCAACAACGAACTGAAAAGCAACCAGAAAACAAAAGCGTAGAGCCTGACAAAAACGCATCGCGCGGAAATTCTGACCGTAGCATTAACCAAAACAAGACTCTGGATGACAATCAACCCAAAGCCAAACAGATTAAGCGCACCAAAACCGTAAATAAAAAAACGGACAAATCGGAATCTAAAAATAGAAAAGCAACATTGAACGAAAAAAAGGAATAATAACTGACTGTGTTTTTCTATTGTATCAGTCCTGAATAACCCAAAAAGATGAAAAAAAACAAACAGTTAAGTATTTGGATGGATTATTCCAATGCTTTATTAATGGAGCTTTACAACCATAAAATTATATCGAGAAGAATTGCAGTAAAGCCTCCTGAAAAGAACAAGATAAAAGTGGATACTCCCGAAGTGACTATTCTTACAAAAGAACAGAAAAATAAGCAATTAAAATATTTTAAAGAAATTAGCGATATTGTTATCAATTATCAGGAGGTGCTTTTGTTTGGACCAACTGAAGCCAAAAACGATTTGCTGGCTCTATTGAAAGAAGATTATCATTATAAAAATATAATATTCGAATTGATGAATACAAATAAGATGAAAGAAGCAAAAATACATGATTTTGTGATTGAACATTTTAATTAATAAGTTGTATATTAATGATATGATGATTGTTTAGTAATGACCCCTAACCCCCAAATGGGGACTCAATGTTTCTTCTAAGTAACGACTTGGGTTAAATATAATAAAATGATTATCCGCATAAGTATCAATAAATTATTTATGATTATCTGCAATTTGACCTAATCTAAATTTGAGACAAGGATTAATATTGTTTTTTGATTCAAAAAAATTACTATAAATAAAAAAATATAACCACGAATTACACGAATTTACACAAATTAAGAATATGCATTTTTAGTGAAAATTCGTGTAATTCGTGGTTGAAAATGAATTCGATATTTTATAGGAGCTTTTGCAGATAATCATTATTCTACAAATATATTAGATCTATAGCCCTTATTGAATTGGCGATGTTTTTTTGAAAAACCGAAATATTTCTCTGCATTAATTGCGGATAATTATTTAAAATAATAGTGACCATTTCTTTAAGCCCCCATTTTGGGGTAGAGGGTCTAAAATAGAATAAGAAATAGGGCAATAATACCTATTGAATACTCAAATACAAATACATAAATCTATAAAAAATAATCTTATGAAAATTACAGGTATTATAATTATGATCGTAGGGCTGGCATTAACCATTTTCACTGCTGTAACCTTTTTTACGAAAGAAAAAATAGTGGACTTAGGAGTTCTTGAAGTAACACATAATCAACCCCATAATTTAAACTGGTCTCCTTTTGTAGGAATGGCAGTTATGGTTTTTGGTGCTTTCCTTATTTTGATGGCACGAAAAAATAAATAAACAGATGAATTCTTGTTAGGAGAATTGTTTAAAACTCTGTATATTTGTTGAAAAAAAAAGAGTATGATTTCTACAGACTTCAACGTTAAAGAATTGGGTGAAAAGAATATAAAATCACCTTTACATCCAACCTTTCATCCCGATGGTTTATCTTATCGGTTTATTGAAAATGATAGAGTTTTGATGGATTCTTCGTTTGACAAGCTAAAACAAAGCTTGAAAAATGGAGAGTCTCCGGTTTCATTCGAAAAAGCAGGTCCTCACAGACATCTTTTCTTTGATCCTGAGCACACTAAAGTTGCCATTGTAACTTGTGGTGGCCTTTGTCCCGGCTTAAACAACGTTATCCGGAGTTTGGTCTATCAACTCCATTATCGTTACGATGTAAACGACGTAATTGGTATTCAATATGGTTACGAAGGATTTATAAACAGTTATAATCATCCGGTTATACAATTTACACCCGGAAGCGTAGATAAAATTCATCTATTTGGTGGAACCATTCTGGGATCATCGAGAGGGAAACAAGATGCCGCCGCTATTGTAGATAAACTGGTTGAGTTGAACGTAGATATCCTTTTTTGCGTGGGGGGAGATGGAACATTACACGGGGCACATATTATTCAACAAGAGGTAGAGAGGCGCAATTTGAATATCTCAGTAGGAGGAATTCCCAAAACCATAGATAATGATATTGATCTGATTGATAAATCTTTTGGCTTCGAAACGGCTTTTGGTATTGCAAGTGAATTTATTCGTTTTGCGCATAATGAAGCACGTGGAGCCTATAACGGCATTGCCATTCTTAAATTAATGGGTCGGAATTCAGGGTTTATTGCTGCTTATGCTGCTCTATCTGTTCAGGAAGCCAATTTGGTTTTGATACCTGAAATGGATTTTGATATGGATGGTCCAAAAGGGTTTTTAAACGTTTTGAAGAAAAGGTTGGAAAACAGGCATCATGCACTTATAGTAGTGGCTGAAGGAGCGGGACAGAAATTCTTTGAAGGTGAATCGTTTGAAAAAGATGCTTCCGGAAATAAAAAAAATAAGGATATTGGAATTTATCTCAAAGAAAGGATTACTGAAGAATTTAAATCTCTAAACATTCCAGTAAATATTAAATATATTGATCCGAGTTATATTATCCGTAGTGCTCCTGCCAATGCCAATGATAGTAAATTTTGTGCGTTACTTGCACAGAATGCGGTTCATGCTGCCATGGCCGGTAAAACTGATTTCATGGTCGGACACTGGAACCATTTATTTACGCTGTTACCTATTTCGGTTGCGGTTGCAAAGCAAAAAAAAATTGATATGAACGATGAATTGTGGTGGAATGTGCTGGAAACAACAGGACAACCGGTATCCATGATTAACAAATAGTTTAGTGAATAATTTAAATGGTAGCACGACTCAAAGTTGTGCTACCATTTTGGTATTTACTGTTTTTTTGCCTTTTCCTTAACTTTCTCCTTTTGTTCGACTTCTTTGGTTGCCCTTTCGAAATAACGTCTGAAAAGGAAATTGTGCTTTACGGCGGTCATGTTTTCATCCAACCCTTTTTTGAACTGCTTTTCAGGTTTATGATAGCCAAATTTAGATTTTTAATTATTACACTATCCCTTCTCAACCAACTAATTGTACCGTTCCTTTGGTTCTCTGACAAATTAAGAATGCTGCCATGTACAAAGTAGAGGCAGTTTGTCTCATTGATACTGTTCGTTTGAACCAATGGCATTGACAATAGAAAAATTTTAATTGCAATCTTTGGGCTATTTTATAATTACAGATGCTATACTCCTCCTACCTAATCTGTTGAACTAAATCAAGCTAATAAATATTTATTTTAGTAAGAAAAAAAACCTTATCAATAAATGATTGTTATAGTATACAATGACAATATTATTTAAAACCATTCTACTTAATACTAATCTTTCAACACGAAAAATAATTAATTATGATCTTTAACGATTTTAATCCACTAGAAGATAAAATATTCAGAGTCATCGATAATGATGGTCAGGTTATAAACAAAAAATATATGCCGGATCTGGATGACGAAACCATTATTCAGGCCTATAAACATATGCTTTATTTCAGAACGGCGGACGAGATGGCAGTTTCTTTTCAGCGTCAGGGGCGCATGTACACCTACCCACCTTGTATTGGGCATGAAGCCATTCACGCAGCCTCGGGAATGAACATGAGAGATCAGGACTGGTTAGTCCCTGCATTTCGCGAAGTAGGCATAATGCTTTTGAAAGGAGTAACGATGAAAGAGATTTTCCTATACTATATGGGAAATGAAGAAGGTAGTAACTTTAAAAAAGCGAATCATGTAACTCCCATCAGTATTTCTATCGGGTCACAGTATTTACATGCCACAGGTATTGGATATTCTGTTAAACATCAGAAAAAAGATGAGTTGGTTTTTACCTCTATTGGTGATGGCGGGACATCAGAAGGCGATTTCAGCGAAGCGCTTAATTTTGCAGGAAACTGGAAAGTACCAGTGATTTATACCATACAAAACAATCAATATGCTATTTCTGTTCCGGTAAAGAACCAGACAAATGCGATTAATCTGGCTGTAAAATCCTATGGGTTCGGTATCCCCGGAGTAAAAGTAGATGGTAATGATTTTTTTGCTATGTATGCCACTTACAAAGAAGCGACCGAATATGC
>JAQUWU010000038.1 GCA_028692715.1 Paludibacter sp.
TAATAATGATATACGCAATATTTCAAAGAACTTTTTTAGGTTAATACAACCTATTATATGACTTTTTTCTAAACAAATTATTAATCAATTAAACTGTCTACTCAGACTTTTCGGAGTGGACTCATATTTGACTTTACATCCATTTCTAGCTGATAAGTTTTTACAAAAAACCTAAACCGCCGCTAAAGCATCCAACTTTACCGGCGGTTTCAATTTATTTTTATTTAAGGAATTACTTATAACTCACTACTACTTCATCTTTTCCATCAATCAATAACCTATATTTATCTCCTATTTTTTCAATAGTACCTTTTGAAGCTTTTGGTTTCTTTTTGCTGCTGAAAGTCAGATAACCTTTCCCTTCGGTGACAGTAACTTTAATGGTTTTTGCATCCATATAAAGTTTGATATCACCATTTGGTGTTGGAACAGTACCTTCCATCCATTTCAATCCGCCCAACACCGGAGTAATTGAAAATTCGGCATAACCTGCTTTTACAGGTTGAATTCCTAAATAATATTTTCCTAACAAATAAATGGGACTTGCACCCCAGGCATGGCACAGACTTTTCCCGTAAGGACGGCCGTACATGGCTAAATGCTGTGCACCTTTGTCGGTAGGATTGTATTTTTCCCAGAATGAAGTGGCTCCCTCACGAATCATTCCGCCCCAATAATCTTTCATTTCCTTCATGACCATTTTTTGCTCACCCATGGCGCACAATGCTTCCAGTTCGTAAAAACGCATATAAGGCGTAGAAATTTTCATGATTGAATCGTTCATCAGTACCGATTTTTTGACAATTTGTTGCTTTTCGGGCGACAAATAATTATAGAAAACGGCAAACATATTGGAGTAACGGGTCACTTGTTCCTGTTGCTTTCCATCCAATCTATTATGGACCAATGCTTTTTTTGTTTCGTTCCAAAATGCAGGTTCCAGCTTGCTACGTAAAGTTGTGGCAAGTTTTTCGAATTTAGTTTTATCGGCTTCATTATTTGTAAGTGAGGCACATAATGCCATGGTTTCTAAACTTTTGCAAAACAGCACCTGCTCGTACGACAACTCTCCATGTTTGTCCATAAAACCATCTGCTCAATCCACAAAAACCCAGTCACCGGTCAAGCCTTCCACCATTCCGTTTGCATTGGTACGACCCAACACATAATCCATCATGGACTGCATGCGTGGATAAACCTGCTCAATAAAATGGCTATCGCCGGTAAATTTGTAATAATCGTAAATAGAAAGGAACCAGTAGAATGTATAATCCATAATGGTATTGGTGTGACTCGTTACCGGATCTTTTCCACGCAATAACCAAATGGTATTTTTAACCGTTTGTGCATCGAAAGACAAGTAATAATTCATCAGATAACTCTGAATGGCGTCTCCGCTCCAAGTCCAACGGTCGCGTTTGATACCATCAATAAAAAATTCGCGGGTTGTGAGTTGCATGGTGTAAGCACCTACTTCCCACATTTTGTTTACTTCCTCATCGCTGCATTTAAACGAACCACGTACAATTTCGGGTTTGTACTCATACAACATATTAACATTTTTATAATCGACAGCATTATCTTTTGTTACATAAACATAGCGGAATGCTTTGCTGTTTCCTAAAGTATAAATGTCTGAAAGCTTGCTGGTAATAGCCATTGCATCGTCGGTTACTGAATTTCCATTCACAGTAAGCTGATCCAATGTTTCGCAAAACATTTTATCCAAAGCCTCTTCCCTGCTCTCACCATAATAGATATTTACTTTTCCATTACCGCTTAGTTTTTCAAAACTCAAATAGCCAAAAGTTTCTTTACCAAAATCAATCAATTGACCGTTTTCTACCTGTTCCACTTTTACCGCTTGCTGTACCTGAGTAGATAATTTGTATTTCGAAGGTAATGTTTCGGCCGAATTAAAAATATCCCAGCTTTCGGCATCCATATAAATAGTGGCAGAAGTATCACTGGCTTTTCCGCTTTCGTCAATCCATTCTTTGTCCTCGTAAGTTACTTTCCACGAAGCATCAGATTTGATTGTTTTACCATTTACAAAAATGGCAGGTGGAGTTGCCTGATTCCATACTTTGATATTCAGACTATGTTTTCCAGCAGGAATAGTAAACTTTGTCGGCATACCGAATTGCAGTTTGCCATCCAATTTGATATTAAATTTACCTTCTACTGCAATTTCAATTTCCTCGGCTGCAGCCAAATCAAGTTTTTTGCTGAATTCCACCAATACATAATGACTATCCATTTCCCAGAAATGTGGAAAAAAGGCTCCTCGTTCGGTGCGGCGGTTGTTCATATTGTTTCCCAACCAGATTTCATAGTCACCCGGATACCAAATCCAGTTTGCTGAAGAAGAAGTATTATTCATATATATAAATATAAGCCACCTAACCCCCTAAAGGGAAAACTGAGGCTGGTCATTAATCATTTATTTAGATACTTTTGAAGATGCACCAAGCTCCCCCTTTAGAGGATTGTGAGCTGAATAGTTACCGTTTTAAATATCGTCTCCGTATCTTTCTTTTGTTATTTGTTGCAAAGTTTTGCCCTGGGTTTTGGGTGTCCAAATAGTTCCTATTATTAATGCGATTAGGAGCAATCCGATCATCATGTAAGCCGCAGTATTAAATCCTTCGCCGTTTTCGCCGTAAATATGAACAAATACCAATCCCCAGATTGCGGCTATTCCTCTTACGGCAAAGAACATAACTCCTTGCGCTCCCGCGCGATATTTGGCAGGAAAGAGTTCCGAAGCCCAAAGCGCATAAAATGCTTGTACACTTACTCCTGCGTGAATACCCCAAAGAATGGTGAATGTCCATAATGCGGTATAATTTTTTATTCCAACAAAAATAAGGATACACCAAGCAGCTACACCAATCAATGTGCCTACAAAATACAGCAGGCGCTGATTTACCTTATCGACTAACATAGCAAAGCCAAAATAAGTTACCGCAATAATCACGATCCATTGTACGGCCGATACCATATTAGCTTGTCCGTTTGAAAGTCCGCCTGCATTTTCATAAATGTGTTGTTGAAAGAAACCCATCACGGAAGCAACCATGTTCCAAGAAATATAAATACCTGCAAGAAAAATAATTGTGCGAACATTTACTTTGTTTGTGAAAAGTGTTCTGAATGAAGCGAAAACACTCGGTTGTTTCTCATTGCCTTGCGCTTGCTTAGCGTCTTCCCAATCTTTTGATTCATTGAGTTTTCGTTGAAGAGTCCATGCCACAAACGCTACTATAAACAATGAGCCAAAAATAATACGGCTGCTGAATACATTGACTGATTCAAGGCTTAAATCGTTTCCTAAAAAGAATGTCGCGATTTTTTGCACATAGTTGAATAAAACACCAGCTGAAGCATCAGCTTTACCCGGTGCAAGCAACATTCCCAAGAGTAAAATGATTGTCGGACCTACTCCCCAAGCAAACTGAGAAATACCCATATTTCGTCCGCGATTACTTACTTCCGAATTTTCGGAAATATAAGTCCACGAGGCAGGAACACCGGCTCCTACTGATATACCTGTTATCAAAAATCCGGTCAACAGCATCGGGAAATTGACCGTGAACATTATAATTGCAATCCCCAACATATATACAAGCATATTGTAGGTGTAAATCGTTTTTCGACCGTATTTGTCGGCAAGAAAACCACCGATGATTGCACCGATTGCCGCTCCGAAACAGTTGGCGCTGATAGCGTTAAGCCACCCGAGATTTCCTTCGGTAAGTCCGAGGTAATTTTGCCAAAGCGTCAATCCGCTTGCACCGGCTACAATCGCACCTGCATCAAGATAATTTGTAAGCGATACTGCTATCGTACTTTTTAAACTCCCTTTTTTAAGTTCCATGTGTTTTTAGTAATATTTTATTTTAATACTGATTTATAAATATCTATTCTTTTCAATCATTTAGCGTTGATATCCAACAACCAATTGTAAAAACTATTTTTCCATGTTTCTACCGAATGTCCTTTATCGTAGCCCAGACCAAAACCATGATTTCCTTTGGAATAAATATGTAATTCGGACCTATCCACTTCTAATGCGATTGCTGACAAAAAAGGAATGACTTCCGTCAATGGCAATTTCTTGTCGTCACGGGCAACCGCCATAAAGAAAGGAGGTAAGCTTTGTTTGTTTTTTAATTGTTTATATGCTTTTAAATTATCACCATGATAAATTAGCCCGACAAAAGCCGGCTTCCAGTCAAATTCACCTTCGAGGGATTTAAAGGCAATTCTTTCGGACAACCAACCGCCAGCAGAAAAACCTAGCAACCCAATTTTGTCTTTGTCAATTTCTAAACTGTCTGAAATACTTTTCATTTTTAAAATGGCTGTTCTGGCATCCTGATATATAGCCCCTTTGTAATCTCCAAAATCGATTTTAAATTTTCTATTATTATCTTTGATATTCGTTCGATATTTTACAACCATACAACTAATCCCTTTGGAGGATAACCATAACGCCAAATCAGTTCCTTCCTTGTCCAACCAAACATTTACTAATCCGCCTCCCGGAAAAATGACAACTCCAATATGTTTATTGTTTGATGTTGCTGCCGGATATAATGAATAGGTTGGCTCGGAGATATTAGTTATTACCCTGTTTTGCTTTGATAATGACAATGGGCTTACTACTGAATCGACAATTCTTTCTCCTAAATCATATTTCACCGGATTATTAGTGATACCATTAGGAAATAATGGAAGTTGCTCCGAGACCTGAGCAGATACAATATTCGAAAGGAAAATTAAGAAGAGAATGATGTTATATTGTTTTTTCATTGTGGTGAATTGTGTTGAATTATTTTGAAATCTTTTAATTATCAGCAATTAGTACTTGTCAAGAGAAACTGAATGCGATATTAATACTTTGAAAATCTTTATTTTATCCAAGGTGCTTCCGCCCCTAAAACCCTAACTTCCTTTTTGTCTTAACACAAAAAGTAGAAAAAAAAGAGTTCAAGACTACGTCCACTTCATTCGAAAAAATTTTCATTTGTAAGCTAAAAACTTTAAACTCGCCCCCGACAAAATACGTCGAAGCTCAAACAGAAAAGTTTTCTACGCCTACTTCACTCCATTTTTGGTTCACTGGACGAGGTCGGTCATTTAGGAATATTGCAAAAATCAATTAGTTGTCAAGACTGATATTCATTTTAAACAAACAACTGATATTCGCTTAATATCTCCTTAATCTTTACAGGTTTCCCTGTCTGTAACGATTTATCCATGGCTTGCAGCAAAACGATGGTTCCAATTCCCTCTTTCAAATCGGGATAAGCCGTAAATTCCTGTTCTATGCTGTCGGCAAAATACTCCAGATAATTTTGATATTCACCGGCATGATGCGTTTCACCTTCGAAGCGGAAATAATGGCTGAGTTTATCAGCGCCCCAGTGAATGATTTGTTCCTGTCCATCCTTTGTCGTTACAGCGTAACGTAATTCGTGATAATCGGCCTGACTGGCTCCCTCCGTCCCTCTCAAAATACAGCTCATTTCACTTTCTCGTTGCGCTGGTTGCGTTGGCGAACTGTAAACGCCACTAACCCTTGCAATTCTTCCATCCGCAGCTTTAAAAATAAAATGCATAGTATCTTCATTTTTCAACCCGGCAACTTTTGCATTCTGACTTATCATCCCATAACCCATAACTTCTTCAATATCGGGCAAATACCATCTGACAAAATCAACAGGATGACTCAAACCTCCAAAAAGCCACTTAAATGCAGCTTGTTTCGACCATTCTTTAACTAAAAACCAACGATGATCGGCATTATAATGCGATTCAATAGTAATTAATTCGCCGATAAGTCCGGCTTCAAAATCTTCCCGTTGTCTTTTTGCCGGTTCAAAAAAACGTGAACTTTGTCCTACAAAAACCTTTTTACCTGATTTTTTACTTAATGTCAACAATTCATTTGCTTTGGATAAATCATCGATAAATGGTTTTGTACAAACCACATGTTTTCCATGAATCAAAGCTTGCTTAATATGTTCTGCATGTAAATGATCAGGAGTATAAATAGCAATAATATCTATTGATTCATCTTGTAAAAGTTCATCGTAATTGGTGGTATAGAAATGAAAATTAAACTCGCTCGCCCTTTGTTTACAAAGTTCTTCATTTCTGTCGCATACTTTTATCAGTTGCAATTTTGTGCTTTGCAAAACTGCCGACATAGTACTACGCCCCTCTCCAAGTCCTAAAATCCCTACTCCTAACATTATATTTGTTGTATCTTAAATCTGTTTTTTTAATTGTACCCAAACTTCATTTGGTTTTGCACCTTCAATTCCGGTCTGGTATTTTTTCATAATACCATTCCAATCGTCAACCCGGGGATTATTTTCGGTTGTTTTTGGGTTTAACTCATCCAAACTTGTACCTTTTGGTATACTTATGACCAATATTAACTGACGTCCGTTTTTATAAACTTGCAATTGTTGAAAATCGGCATTACAAAATCCGTTGGATACTTCAGGCCATTTTTCAAATTGTGTTTTGTGCTCATCCAGATATTCCTGTTGAAGTGTTGGATCATCAATCAAATTGGCCGTAAATATAATATGTTCCCATTCAGCAGCCAACTTTTTATCGTCACAATTCTTAAATTTATTGAAATTGTAAAACGGTTGATTGTAGGCATTTATCATACCCGTTGGATAAACCGATTGAAGTATTGTTTTGAACCTATCGACATGATTCATTTTTGCATATAAAACCAAATGATTTTGCCATTTATAAAATTGAGGTTCGATAACTCCATTCAAAACAGAAAGCTCTTTTAATTTAGCAATATTAAATTCTGTTCCAATTAATTCGATAGCGGCAAAGTGTGGAATCTCCTGTAATGCTTTAGTTGAATCGATGACAACTTTATCTTTCAGATTTCCGAATTGAGGAGAGATACCTGCGTTTTGTTTAATACTGTCATTGACATATTCGTTGTTATTTTCCCAATAATTATTGGGTCCGGTCGCATTTTTCAATATTTTTTCTGCCGGAATCCAATTATTTTTTACGGTTATAAACGACGAACCTTCGTCGGTATACAAATAAAACCAATGATGCGGATCGTGAACATAGCCCGGCATGTAAATATCGTGAATATAATTTTCAGATATTACTGTTTTTGGCTGAGAACCGAGCGTATAAATTGCCGAAACATCGTACATGTGTTTTGCATAATGGTGTATATTATTTGCATATATACGATTATTATGCATACGATTCACCGTTTGATTCCAACCCCAACCCAAACTAATACCCATATAGGATACATCATTAATTTCGTTGTGCTCAATATTAATATTACTGACATATCCGGCACAAATTCCAACGCAACCCCAGTCTTCGTTGGTAGCGTTTGTAATAAGGTTATTGATTATTTGTTGCCCATCGCACATTTCGCGTTCATCGTGTGGAATATATGGAATGTGCGTTTCGAGAGCAGGAGGCGAAACACTACCCACCAAAATTCCATTTCCGGCAATATCTGAAAATAAGCAATTCTGTACTTTTCCACCTTTGTCGCCATACGCATAATCCAAACCGGAATATCCAAGATGTTCAAACGAACAATTTTCAAAATTCACAGCGTTGGAACATTTTACCGAAACTGCCGAAGGAGCGCGTTCCAACCAAACCTGATTATCCAATTTGTGATTATTATCTCCTCGAACTATTTGTGGATCGAGTCGATAGGCTTCAGTTACATACATTCCGGCTTGCAAAGGAACATGCCCTTTTTCAGAAGGATGCATCCAAGTAGTATAATTAAAAGCAATATTTTTAAAATTCACATTCTCAACCGGACGATCCAGTGTTCCTTCGATCTGTACCAATGTTTCTATGCATGGAACGACTGCTTCTTCGATTTTCTCGCCTTTCAAGGGATAATAATACAGTTTGTTAGTACGAATATCGTGAAACCATTCTCCCTGTTGATCTAACAACTCGATGGCGTTCGTTAAGTAAAATGGCGAATTTACCCCATCTCCAATGGAAGGTCGCGGCCAATAACGATCAAATTGCAGTTTATTTTCAGGATTGTGGAAGCGAATGGCAGCAGAATCACCATGTATCTCAATTGATTTTATGCGCAGAATCGACACTACCCACATCTGATGCAAAACCATTTCGGGATAAGGAGCTTTTAGAATCAATTTTACCGCTTTTGCAGGAGTCCATAGTATCTGATTTTTTTTATCGTTGCCAATAATGCGATTCATTTTTTCAAAATCAGCCACATCGCGTGCCCGTACAGCTTTTTTACCGTTCACATATAATTGACGAAAATCAAGTGGACGACCGTTAAAATCAGGTACATAGGCCACCCAAAGCTTTCCTGATTTTTTCCAGTTATTGATTTTTACTCCTCCACTCAAAATAACTTTTTCGCCCTCAGCACCACAAATTGTAGTAGGTGATTGAGGCGTTCCACTATCTTCAGGACGCACAAAAAGTGGTTCATACATTTCATATTCACCACCTTTTAAAATTATCTGAATTCCGTTTTCAATTCCGTCAACTTTCAGTCTACGCATCTCGCGTGCCTGACGAAGCGCTGCCAAAACAGTTGCTTTTGGAGCAGTTATAGAACCGTTATTTGTATCCTTTCCGTTGGGAGAGACGTAAATGTCGGCTGCAAAAGTATAAGAACAAAAAAACAATAAAAAGAACAACAAAGAACCCCTAACCCCTAAAGGGGAACAGAAGTTAGTTTTGTTTACCCCTAACCCCTGAAGGGGGAAAAGTGCGGTTCTGTTTATTAATTTAAGATTAAAATTCATATATAACAACTTAAAATCATTAGTACTATTCATGTTCCCCTTTAAGGGCTAGGGGGTCTATTTCACCAACGGCATCCAAACGGTCATATCCATTTTTCCACGATTGCCCCATGCATAATAAGGTATTAGTTTAACATTTACAGTTTTAGTTGATTTTCCTATCTCGCGATACAAGGTGTTTTTCCACGAATCTTCGTTTGCCAAACGGGCTGTACCTTTTAAGGCAACGATTGGACTTCCATCAATAACTATTTTTTCGGGTGTCAGTTTAATATCAGCTGGAATCATCACATCATCTATTTTTTTGCCATCGGCAATGTCCATTCCTTCCAGACAATAAACAATCGGTCCACGCTTTACAGCAGTTTGGTTACGGGTTTCTTCAACTAATGGATTTGATTCGATTAATCTCACTTTCATTTCCATGTTCAATTCTATCTTATCGCCTTTTTTCCATTGACGGTTAATAGATGTATAGGTATTTGCTTTGTTATCGGATACAAAACTTTCTCCGTTTACAGTTATTGTTGCATTGTCGCACCATTCGGGAATGCGTAAATTGATAGAAAAGATTTTTTTCTTAGGCGTCTTATCCACCACAATTGTCACTTTTCCATCCCAAGGATAATCAGTTGTTTGTGTCAGTTTCACTTCTTGTTTTGGTTCTAAGGTAGTGTTGAACTCGCTTCCACCATACAAGTTACACCAAATATTATTTTTCCCAACAGAATATGCATAGTCCTGAGCTTCACAAAGTGTACGAACTGTATTTGGCGGACAACAGTTGCATTTTTTTATATACACTTCACGTTCCTTCGACCAACGCAGTGTGTAAGGTAAATCTTCTGAAATTCGGAGCGGATTGGTGTAGAAAAAGCGTTTTCCATCCAAACTCACACCACTCAACACACTGTTGTACAAAGCTGTTTCGAGTACATCGGCATATTTTGCATCACCCGACACTTGTAGCATGCGCCAGTTGAATAACATATTTCCAATATTAGCGCAGGTTTCGTTATGTGCAGTTGAGTTTGGTAACTGATAAGGTCGACCATAACTCTGATGTACTTTTTGGATACTATCAGGCTTGTAATTAGTGCCATCAGGCGAAGTACCATCATACAAAGCACCACAAGCTCCGGTAATATACATTTTACGGGTTGTAATGTCTTTCCAGATACTTTCCAGATTGTCCAACAATAATTTTTCTCCGGTTTCGGCATATACATCGGCAACACCGGCATACAAATAATTCGCACGAACCGCATGTCCCATAGCCGTTTTTTGCTGACGAAAAGGAACACGATCCTGATTATCGTCGGTACCATTTTCAACCATACCACGAATATTAATCAGGTTTTTCGAAAGTTCAAGATAACGTGGATTACCCGTTTCGCGATACATTTCGGAAACTCCCATATAATGTGATGGACATATAGCATTACGCGCCAGTTCAGCAGATGCCGTTTCGTAAAAATGGCACAGAAAATCGGTTGCTTTTACTGCCACATTAAAAAGTGTAGTTTTACCAGTTGCGCGTTTGTGAATAATCCCGGCCATCATCAAATGTCCAAGATTGTAGGTTTCGAAATTCAGTCGATTTTCAAAAGCCTTGTCATTTTTCTTTCCAGTTTTTGTTCCAGTTTCTACACTTTCGTTACTATGCGAATCAATTCCTTTATTCATTTCGGCAATAATTACCGGTGTATGAATATATCCATCAGCACGTTGTACTTTTATAATAGTGGCAATAATCTTATCCATCAAAGCATCCAATTTTGGATCTTTTGTAACCGCATAAACAGATGCTACTCCTTCGAGCCATTTGTAAAAATCACCATCATGAAAAGGAGGTCCAGCATGGCTGCCCTCAGCTTCTCCGGCTGCAATTTCAAAATTTCTAAACGAATGACTTAGATCAGGATTATCAAAAGTTTTCCACATGGATAGAATCATGCTGTCTTTGAAAACTGAATATCTCTCCGCCCAAAAACCATTTGTCCATTTAACTGCGTCAATATTTGTACTGCTCATTTTGGCAAACTTACTGGCCGAAGTGTTTGTCAAACCTTTGTTTTGAGCAGTTATAGTTAAAACAACAAATAAGAAAGTGATAAATAGGGATTTTCTCATAATAATAAAAAGATGATTTTCTAAAAAAATGATTGAACGTTATAATGAAGCACTTGTTTGCAAATTTAAGAGTAGAAAAGATACGACTTTCGTATTTTTTCGAAACTCTACAAAAAACAAAGCAAATATAAGTCATTTTTTTACTTTACGCAAATTCAATCTGGTTTAGTGACTTTCATTAAACAGATATTGTTATTAAGACGCATTTTTACTTTGTATTGTACTATTGAATAAAAACAAAAAAACTCCTGAACTTACATCCAGGAGTTTTTCAAATTATTTATTTAGTCAATTATTGAACGACTACTTTTTGAACTAATTTACCTGTTTTAACAACATAAGCACCTTGTGAAACCTGAATCCCTTTTTTAGCTAATTCAGGACTAACAATTTTTACAGTTTGTCCGGCAAGGTTTGTTACATACACATCTTCCTCTGCATTATAAGCATAAATACTACTATTAAATGCAGTAACTCTTAAAGCATTTTGACCAATTACAGGAGCGGCTGAAGGAGTTACCCCTATTGCACCAATATTATACCATATACGTGTACCATTAGTAATTTCTAATCTTGTTGAACTGGTAACATCAAGACCGATCGTAGCATTCAATGTTACTTCGAGAGTATCATTAGAATACGCTGCACCTTCGGCCATCGGTATAGTTAATTTATAAACGGTTGTTCCATCAGATTCAACTAATGTATAAGGTACGTCAACTGTAAATTGTCCCGAAGCGTCTTTAGATTTTACTGCTCCTGTAGTAGGGAAAGCAAATTTTGCATTGTGATATTTGTCAGTATTATCTTCAGTTAAAACAATATCAGAAGTTCTGTTAATACTAGTCAAAAGAATTTTAATTGGAGATTCAGTGTCACTTGTTACTTCAACTTTATTTCCTCCTGAAAAGTCGTCACTTGTAGTCACTACCGGAGCGCCATTGTTGTGATTAATATACGCATTACTAGTTGCATTTGCAGGGACAACCCAAGAAGCAGGAATATAAGATACTTCTATGTTATCAACACCAAGAACAGGTTCAAAAATTCCGGGAGCTATATTTGTACCAGTACCACTTGTATAAAGCATTACAGCTACATAATTTCCATTAATTTCTTCAGTTGTCATGCCAATTGCTTGGGCAACATTAATTTTTACTCTTGCTCTTGTACTATCAGTTGTTGTAGCGTAAATGCTATCCACAACATATAATTTATCTGTGCCTACTGTAGAATAATATGAACTTACATTCGCTGCAGTGATAGTATCTAAATCGGCTACCGTTTTAAAACCGTTGTTGCCAAAACCATTATTTATTTTTCCGCCCAATTCAACAATCATTTTATATTGAGCTGTTTTACCTGAATTACCGGTATCATAAGTCAATAATTCGAAACTTAAATCTGAACCAATAACGCCTATGTTTGTAAGATTTGCTCGTAAAGCAAAAATACTTCTTTTATACATTCCTGGATAATTAATCCAAACCTGATCAGTAGCAGCTGCATCCAAATCAACAATAAAGTTTCCTTCTTTCCAATACTCTTGAACCGGGCTCCAAATTGGCAATGTGTCAGCCGTAGCAAAGCTCAATAATTCAGGGATATCTTTGATACGATGAAAATTTGCTCCTGAACCAATTTTGTTTGTTTTTTTTCCTTTAATAACATCTGCCATTCCTACCGGAGCTTCAGATGAAATAGCAATACTTTGAAATGCTTTGAAATTGTTATCAGATCCACTTTTTCCATAATCGAGGTCTGAAGTGAAGTTAAAGGCCATTTTAAATGAGCCATCGCCATTGTCAATGGCACCGTCACCACCAATCTGGGTGTTTGTTCTGTCTTTTCTTAACTGGGCAAAAGCTGTCACTGACAAGGCCATTAACCCGAATAAAAGTAATTTTTTCATAAAGCAATTTGTTTTAAATAATTTAGAGAATTTGTGTAATTTTAAAAACATGACGCAGTCAAAGTTTTTCGTGTACTCAAAATAAAATTAACAAACAGCTTTTGGACAACTAAAACAATACAATTTCAGTTCGAATTTTAACTACATTACGACCTGTATTTCAAAAGGTAAAAAAACATATAAACTTTTGATTTACTACACATTGACCAACAACTCATTTATTACTTTTGAACAGCCTGAATTTCAGATATAGGATTTTTGAAAGTTTAACAAAAAAAAATGTATTTAAGATTGTAAATCAATCACTAAAATGGCTTATATTTTTCAAATTCGTATTTATAAATTTGATTCAAATTTCTTCAAAAAAAACTCCGAAATTTTCATTCCGGAGTTTTTTTAGTTGACGTTATTAAAAAAATTGTCTTTATTTTACCATCACTTTTTGAACGAACGATCCGGTTTTTACAATATATATTCCACTCTGAATTTGTAAGCCACTAGCTGCTTCAGCAGGAGTTGCTACTTTTACTCTTTGTCCGGCAAGATTAGTAATAACTACATTTTCAGAAGCATTTGCAGCAAAAACAATATTTTTTGAACCATATATTACGATATCTGAATTTTTAGTTTTATTAGCTCCGGTTCCCAAATCTCCAATTGCAGAGATATTATACCAAAAACGAATACCATTTGTTATTTCAAGACGTTCTTGCACAGTTTGATTTAATGCAACTCCTGTAGCGGTAAGGGTAACTTCAAGATCATCATTTACAGAACCTGTTGCAGGAGCTGGGATGGTTAGCGAGAAGATCATATTAGTTGTTCCATCATAAGGAACATAAGTATAAGGTACATCAATAGTATATCCTCCTTCTGAATCTTTTGCTTTTACAGCTCCAGTTAGAGCAAAAAAGAATTTCGTGCTATGAAAACTTTCATTATTTCCCTCTTTAATATTTATTGTTCCAATACGATCAGATCCTTTCAGCATAATTTTAACAGGTGAGTCTGCATTTACATATACAGGAACTGCAGTACCTCCACTTACATCCGCAGAAGTTGTAACAACAGGATTACCATTATTATGATTCCAGGTACTTCCTTCAATAACGCCTGCAGGCATCTGCCATGAAGCAGCAGAATAGATGAGTACAAAATTATCAAAAATGATAATAGGATCAACTGCAACAGGTATATTATTTTCGTCAACGGCATTTGGTAATCCGTCAACAATATTTGAAGCATTAGAAGTTCCTAGTGTTTTTATTACAATATATAAGTTTTTATTTGATAAAGCTGATGAACTAACACCTATTTCCTGAGCAACTTTTACATTCTTTGCACCATTTCCGGTTGTATATACGTCAACTTTTGAACCAATAAGATTTGCATCAGAAACAGAACCCGAATATACTGCCATTTCGTAAGTAGCTGTTTTTCCTGTTGTACCTAGATCATATGTATTAATATCAAAAGTAATATCTTCCGGACATGCTTTGCTACTGTAATCGAATCGATACAAATATTCAATTTTCTTTGCCTTACCTGGATACATACCAAATGCAATCTCATCTGTTCCTACATTAAACAAACATGCTGCAGGTCTTGACAATGAATCACTTGTATTACCATTGACAGTAGAAGTTGTACCTTTAACAGAGTGAATTAAATATTGTTTCAATGAATCTAAACTTGCTACACGTCCTGGGTTACCATTACTTCCAGCATTATTACATTTAAAACTGCCATTTTCATAAGCAGAAGTTGTAGTATTATCAAGAAATGCTTTTACCTGAATACCTTTTTGAGTTTGAAGTGTTTTCTTGTACACGGAGTCCTTTCCAATATTTGCTCCCACAGTAACCTTTGCCCATGCAGAAACTGGAGTGGCAGTTGTAGTTTTAAAATCTAAAATCAATGTGTCTTGATTAGCTGTATTAACAGCTTTCAATTCTTGTCCAACATAAGATGAAGTGTTATACGTTGACCATCTAATTTGTGCAAATGCACTACCAAAAATAAATACACTCAAGAGCGTGGAAAGTAATAATTTTTTCATAAAATTTGTTTTTTTTAATTAATTAATTGAGAATTAAAGTATTATAGAATTAGATATTGCTTTATTTTCAACATTTTTAAGTATGAAAATTTGTATGTGAATATTGATTTAATATAAGGCAATTTAAGATTTAAACTGTACTCATTTTTAATGACAAATAAATCAATATTTTAAAAATATTTTTTTTGAGTACTTTCTACACTTTTATACGTCATAAAACAACAAGAATGCATTACCCTATTTACATGAATAAAAAAAGTACGTACAAACCGATATTTCTCCTTTTAATATTTTTTCATCTTATTGTATTTCAGTCATGTGACTCTAATAAAGAATTATATATTTCTACTTCTTTTCATGAACCTGCAACTGAAGGATTGCGTTTTATATACAGCGAAGATGGATTAATCTGGGACACTATACCCGGTATTTGGCTCAAACCAATTGTCGGCAATCAAAAAGTATTACGCGACCCATCAATTGCAAAGACTCCGGATGGTGTTTTCCATTTGGTTTGGACTTCCAGCTGGAAAGGTGATCTTGGGTTTGGTTATGCCGAATCGAAAGACTTAATTCACTGGTCGAAACCAAGACTGATTGAGGTAATGAAAAACGAACCTACAACCATAAATGTATGGGCACCTGATATTTTTTACGATAATGAAAATAATCAGTTTGTAGTCGTTTGGGCATCCTGTGTTCCCGGAAAATTTCCTGATGGTGTAGAAGAAATAGAAAACAATCACCGCTTATATTACATAACAACCAAAGATTTCAAAACAATTTCCGATACAAAACTATTATATGAACCGGGATTTAGCTCCATTGATGCCACCATTGTGAAACGCGAATCATCGGATTATGTATTGGTATTTAAGGATAATACAAGACCAAACCGAAATTTAAAAATCGCCTTTGCAACATCACCTACAGGGCCTTACAGAGCACCTTCTACAACTTTTTCTGAAGACTTTGTTGAGGGTCCCACTGTAATAAAGAAAGATAATGATTATCTGATTTATTTTGATGAATACAAAACATCAACATACGGTGCAGTAAAAACCAACGATTTTATACATTTTCAAAATATATCAAATAAAATATCCGTTCCGGTTGGTCATAAACATGGGACAATATTTAAAGCGCCTGCCACAATAATTAGCAATTTGAAAAAGTACTACGAACTTAATCATCAGTATAAATAAGTCAACTGTATTAACAGTAACTCTTTCGTTGATTTTTATTGAGTATTTTTTCAAAATTACAAAATTCAGAAATTACTGCTTATATTTGTAAAACTTTCATTTCCATTAATATGAAGATTATATCTATTAAAATTTTTCTTCTCGTAGCACTTCCTTTTATAACAAATGACGTTGTTTTCGCTAAGGAGAAAATTCATTATACCGGCTCAACACTTTCCAACCCGACCTACCACGACGGACAACTTTCTCCTATTGTAGGAGTACACAATATACAGGTAATGCGCGTTAACAGGGAACATCCGGATGCATCCAACTGCAATGGCTGGACCTACAATCATCAACCTATGATGGCCTATTGGAATGGAAAATTCTACCTGCAATTTCTGAGTGATGAAGTAAGCGAACATATTCCACCATCACAGACCTTTTTGCAAACATCTACAGATGGTTATAGTTGGACAAATCCGCAAGTTTTATTCCCTATTTATAAAGTTCCCGATGGTTTTACAAAACCAGACATTTCAGATGTAGCTAACAACCTAACTGCCATTATGCATCAACGGGTTGGTTTCTACGTTAGTAAATCCAATCGCCTTATCACTATGGCTTTTTATGGTGTGGCATTGAACAGTAAAGATGGTCCGAATGATGGAAACGGTATTGGTCGTGTGGTTCGTGAAATAAAAAAAGATGGATCTTACGGACCAATTTATTTTATCCATTACAATCACGGTTTTAATGCTAAAAATACCGATTATCCAAATTTTACAAAAAGCAAAGATAAAGATTTTGTAAAAAGTTGTCAGGAAATACTCGACAATCCATTGTATATGATGCAATGGGTGGAAGAGTCAGACAGAGGTGATAAAATCATTCCTTTCAATAGAGAGTTACAGGCATTTAATTACTACCATTTGCCCGACGGAAATATTGCCTGTTTATGGAAACACGCCTTGACTTCAATAAGTACAGATGGTGGAAAAACATGGGACGAAAATGTGCAACGTGCACAGGGTTTTGTGAACAGTAATGCCAAAATTTGGGGACAGCACTTAACCGATGGAAGTTATGCAACTGTTTATAATCCTTCCGAATTCCGTTGGCCGTTAGCTATTTCCACTTCAGCTGATGGTCTGAATTATACAACACTGAATCTAGTACATGGCGAGATAAGTTCTATGCGTTACGGTGGAAACTACAAATCGTACGGACCACAATACGTTCGCGGCATTCAGGAAGGAAACGGAATTCCGCCTGATAAAAATATGTGGGTTGCCTATAGCGTAAACAAAGAGGATATATGGGTTTCGAAAATTCCGGTTCCGATCAAAATTAATCCGACTTCACAAGCTGACGATAATTTTGAGAAATACAACAATATCTCGGAATTGGCTGACTGGAACATTTACTCGCCACTTTGGGCACCTGTATCGTTGGAAAAAGTAAATGGTAAAAACTGGCTGACGTTAAAAGATAAAGATCCATTTAGTTTTGCCAAAGTTGTTCGAAAAATACCGGCCACTAAAGAGCTAAAAGTATCGTTTAATTTGATAGCCGATCAAACAAAAAACGGCATTTTTCGTATTGAATTTATGGATAATAAAGGAATTGTCTGTTCGCGGTTGGAATTGACGGATGAAGGAATATTTCGTGCCAAAGTAGGCTACAGATTTTCTAATATAATGAAATATGAATCAGGTAAAAATTATCAGGTTGAAGCTATACTTTCGACCACCAACCGCAATATAACAATTTTTGTTGATGGTAAACAAGTTGGACTCAGGATGTTTTTTGCTCCGGTTAGTTCTATCGAACGTATTGCTTTTAGCACGGGCGAAACCAACGAATTCCCAACTGCGGAAACGCCAACCGATCAAAACTACGACCTGCCAAACGCAGGAGAACAGGATTCACTTGCTGTTTTCAAAATTGCCAATTTTAAGACTGAATCGTTGGATGCTAATGCATCGGCTTCTATACTAAAATTTGTAGATTTTAAACATTACGTGGATTATTTCAACACGATGGAAGATGAAAATATTGTTCAAGCCATACCAAATTCTCAAGCATCTGAATGGATGGAGCAAAATATCCCATTGTTTGAATGTCCCCAAAAGAATTTTGAAGAAATGTTCTACTTTCGCTGGTGGACATTGCGCAAACACATTGAAAAAACACCGGTTGGTTATGCTTTTACAGAGTTTTTAGTAAACCGGACGTATGCCGACAAATATAATTTAATATCCTGCGCCTTGGGTCATCACATGTACGAAAGTCGCTGGTTGCGCGATACAACTTATATGAATCAGGATATTAAAACCTGGTATCGTGGCAATGAAGGAGTACCCATGAAAAAAATGATGAATTTTAGTTCATGGAATATAGATGCACAGTTGAACCGCTATTTTGTGACTAGTGATAAAACGTTTTTATTGGAAATGCTCAACGATATGGAAGCAGAATATGCTCGTTGGGAAAACTCACACCGACTAAGAAACGGTCTTTACTGGCAAGGCGATGTGCAAGACGGCACGGAAGAAACCATCAGCGGTGGACGACACAAACAATATGCACGTCCAACCATCAATAGTTATATGTACGGTAATGCCAAAGCTTTATCTATAATTGAAAAACTTGCCGGGAACGATGAAAAATCAAAAATCTATAGTTTAAAAGCCGACACGCTAAAAAATCTTGTTGAAACTAAACTTTGGAGCGGAAAACAAGGATTTTTTGAAACGATGAGAAAAGATACCTTGGCCAATGTACGGGAGTTTATTGGCTATTTACCTTGGTATTTCAATATGCCTTCGTGTTCAAAATATGATAACGCATGGACTGAATTAGCCAACGAAAAAGGATTCTCTGCTCCATACGGAATGACTACTGCCGAGCAACGTCACCCTGAATTTCGCACTCGAGGCGTTGGAAAATGTGAATGGGATGGAGCTATTTGGCCTTTTGCCACATCGCAAGTACTGACAGCGATGGCTAATTTCATGAACAACTATCCACAAAAAGTAACTAACGACAGCATATATTTTAGTCAATTAGAAAAACTGGTACAATCGCAGTCGCATCGTGGATTGCCATACGTTGGAGAATATTTGGACGAAACAACCGGCTATTGGCTTAAAGGCGATCAGGAACGCAGTCGATATTATAATCATTCTACATTTAACGATTTAATTATTACCGGGTTAATCGGACTTCGTCCACGTATGGACAATACCATTGAAGTAAATCCACTTTTACCTGAAGGTAAATGGGATTGGTTTTGTTTGGATAATATTCTATATCACGGTCATAATCTCACAATTGTTTGGGATAAGAATGGTAACAAATATCATGTAGGGAAAGGACTTCAAGTGTTGGTGGATGGAACAGTAGTTGGGAAGTCAGATAAACTGACGAAAATACTCTGCCCCCTAAATTCCCCAAAAGTGGACTTATAACTAGTAATAACTAGCATTAAAAAAAAACAATTAATATGAAATTACTTATAAATAGTCCAAACATCTGGTTCTTTAAGTCCCCCTTCGTGGGGTTTAGGGGGCTTCTATTTTTACTTTTTATATCAATTTCTTCCAATGCCATTGAAATCACCAAACTTACCAGCGAGTTTCAGCAAAATCCATTAGCCGTAAACACCTTACAACCACGTTTGGGTTGGCAATTTACATCTACTGAAAATGGAACCATGCAATCGGCTTATGAATTGGAAATTAAAGCAGCAAGTTTTATTTGGAACAGCGGGAAAGTTACTTCTTACAAAAGTCAGCTTATAAAATACACAGGAAGTCCTCTCAAATCAGGAGAAAAATACCAATGGCGGGTTCGTGTTTGGGACGAAGAGGGAAACCTATCAAATTGGAGTGCTTGGACAACATTTCGAACCTCACCCCCAACCCCTCTCCTTGAGGAGAGGGGAGCGTGGATTGGTGCTATCCGCACCGATTCAGCCCACATTCCTGCAGGAAAAAGGTTCCTGAGTTGGGAAATGGGAACGCCTGAATACAAAGCGGTCTGGAAAAATATCGATTCCATTTCACGAAAAAGTATTTTTTTGCGAAAAGTATTTAAAGCTCCGAACGAAATTCAGGAAGCCATCACATACATTTGCGGGCTCGGGCATTATGAATTCAGCATCAATGGTAAGAAAATAGGCGATGGCGAATTTGCACCTTTCTGGAGCGATTACGATAAAACGGTTTATTACAATACTTTCGACATAACTTCTTATCTAAAAAAAGGGGAGAATGTGTTCGGAGTTTTGCTCGGGAATGGTTTTTATAATACACAAGGCGGTCGATACAGTAAACTGAAGGTTTCGTTTGGTGCTCCTACTTTGTTTTTCAAAACCGTTATCCGATACGCTGACAATTCCACACAAGAAATTCTTTCGGACTATAGTTGGAAATTTGATTTTAGCCCAATTACTTTTAATGATATTTACGGCGGTGAAGATTACGATGCCCGACTGGAACAACAAGGTTGGAATTTACCCAAATTTAATGACTTAAATTGGAAATCAGTTGCTATTCAGGAAGCTCCAAAAGGAAAACTCACCCCACAGCAAGGCTATCCAATCAAAATCATGGAGCGAATCGATTTCACAAAAGAAAAACCCTTATATTTATTTAAAGATCAATTAGGAAAATTGTCTTCAATTCCCCCTTTAGGGGGTGAGGGGGCATCTGCTATGGTTTTTGATATGTATCAGAATCTTTCCGGTTATCCTGAAATTACTGTCAGCGGTAAAAAAGGCGATAAAATAACGTTGATTGTTGGAGAATCAGTTACTCCCGAAGGAGCTGTTGATCAGCGTCAGACTGGGCGTCCTCATATTTACACTTATATATTAAAAGGCGAGGGTAATGAAACCTGGCATCCACGTTTTTCCTATTATGGATTTCATTATATTCAAGTGGAAGGTGCTACTTTAAAAGGAGATAAAAATCCACGTAAATTGCCCGTTTTGAAAGATATTAAATCGTGTTTTGTGTACAATTCAAATCCACAAATATCAACTTTTGAATGTTCGAATGACATTTTCAACAAAACCCATATATTGATTCAAAAAGCGGTTGAAAGCAATATGCAGGGAGTTTTTACAGATTGTCCGCAACGCGAAAAACTGGGTTGGCTGGAGGAAGTTCATTTGAACGGACCTGTGCTGATGTACAATTATGACCTTGCGGCTTTTATGACAAAAGTAATGCAAGATATGGCCGATGCACAGCAACTTGATGGAATGGTGCCAACCATTGCACCCATGTACAATATTTTTGGGAATAAAGAAGGATTCGATGATTTTGGGAATTCTCCTGAATGGGGAAGCACACTCAATATTTTACCCTGGATGTATTTCGATTTTTATGGGGATTCTACATTAATAATCAAATACTATCAAAACATGCGACGATATGTTGATTACCTGACAAGTCGTGCCGAGAATCACATTCTTTCTTTTGGGTTGGGCGATTGGTACGATTATGGTGATTTTAAAGCTGGATTTTCGCGCAATACTCCTGTGCCGTTTGTTGCTTCAGCATATTATTTTTACGATTTGACTTTACTGGTAAAAGCAGCTCGAATGGTTGGAAATAAATATGATGAAGCCTATTATCAAAAACTTGCTGACAAAGTTCGAATTGCCATCAATTCAAAATTTTTCAATCCGGAAACGAAGCAATATGCCACCGGTAGTCAGACTGCTAATTCTATGGCTGTTTATTTGAATATTGTTGAGGAACAATACCGTAAAGCAGTGTTGGAAAACCTGAAAAAGGACATTCAAAATCATGGTAACAGGCTCACAACCGGCGATATCGGCAACCGTTATTTATTCCAGACTTTGGCAACCAACAGATTAAATAATTTGATGTACCAAATGTTTAATCATGAAGATGCTCCCGGCTACGGTTTTCAGTTGAAACATGGAGCTACCTCCCTTACCGAGCAATGGGATCCCCGCAGAGGTGCTTCGTGGAATCATTTTATGCTGGGGCAAATTGACGAATGGTTTTTTGCTTCTTTAGCAGGGATACAGACTGACGCAAAGCAACCCGGCATGCAATATTTTATTATTAAACCCGAAGTTGTCGGTGATTTAAAATTTGTAAAAGCCTCAACAGAAACACTGTATGGAAAAATTTCAGTAGACTGGAAAAAGGAGACAGATAAATTTACACTCAGTATACAAGTTCCTGTAAATTGTACTGCAGATGTTTATTTACCCGGAGATACAATTGCAACTGTTGTAAAAAGTGGAATTTTTAATTTTTATAAGGGGTTAAATTAATCTAAATACAAATAAAATTTTTCAAGATAATAGGTTTGTGTTATCTTTGTTTTTATTCACTAATTATTTATTTTATGCATAAAATTCTTTTCGTTTTATTCACTTTTCTCCAATTATCATCATTTAGCGCAAATGCGAAACTAGTTGATATGAAAAAAGCCGGTGCAAATTCATCCGGGACAAAACTAAACACAATATTAATCAATAAAACCATCGACAAGCTAAATGCGAAAGGCGGTGGAACTTTGTATTTCCCTGCTGGAACTTATCTTACAGGTGCCATTAAACTTAAAAGCAATATCACCATTGATTTAGAAGCGGGTGCAACTCTCCTATTCTCAGATAACTTTGATGACTATTTACCTTTTGTGGAAATGCGTCACGAAGGAATTATGATGAAAAGCTTCTCTCCGCTCATTTATGCAGTTGATGCTGAAAATATCACTATCAAAGGCGAAGGGACTATTAACGGACAAGGCAAAAAATGGTGGGATGAATTTATGCGTGTCATCATTGACGTGAAAAAAAATGGCAAAAAAGACATTAATAAATACCAACCCATGTGGGACGAAGTGAATAATGCTAATGCAATTGCCGCTGATATCAACGAAGATTATTCTGAAGCTTTAGAACGACGGTTTTTCCGACCTCCATTTATTCAACCTATTCGTTGTAAAAACGTTCGTATAGAGGGAATTAAAATAATCAACTCTCCTTTCTGGACCGTGAATCCTGAGTTTTGTGAAAATGTAACTATCGACGGAATTACAATAAATAATCCATTATCCCCAAATACCGATGGCATCAATCCGGAATCATGTCGTTATGTACATATTACAAACTGCCATATTTCGGTAGGCGACGATTGCATTACACTAAAAAGTGGTCGCGATAAGCAAGCACGTGATTTAGGTTGGGCAAATGAAAATATAACTATTACCAACTGTACAATGTTGGCCGGACACGGCGGTGTGGTTATTGGCAGCGAAATGAGTGCTGGAGTAAAAAAAGTAGTAATCAGCAATTGCGTTTTTGATGGCACCGATCGTGGTATCCGCATTAAATCGACACGTGGACGTGGAGGTGTGGTTGAAGATATTCAGGTGAGCAATATCGTTATGCGCAATATACAAAGGGAGGCTTTTATGCTGAATTTAAAATACAGTAAAATGCCGGAAGAACCACTAAGTGAGCGTACGCCGATTTTTAGAAATATCAATATTAGTAATGTAACCGCCAATGATGTAAATACTCCGATTAAAATTATCGGATTGGAAGAATCACCTATTACTGATGTTACGTTTACCAATGTTAATATAACTAATGCTAAAAACCCAACTTCTATGACAAATTGTGAAAATATAAAATTTAAGGAAGTGTATGTGAATGGGGAAAAGTTAATAGCTCCGGAACAATAAACCGAAGATTTGTCCATCGAAAAAGATGCCTTGCTTTGGCTTGATTTAATTCAATTACGTTAAGAATTTGATTAATTTGTTGTTCTGTTACAGTTTGTTTTAGTTCAACTGTTTCAAAACGTTGAAATATTTGTGCATTATTCAATATAAATTTGCACATTTCAACAGCTGTATCACTTTTTAATATTGCTGACAACATTGTAATGCCTTATTCGATAAACACATAGGGTTTATATTTGTTATTTTTACCCGCGATTGTTTTGGACTCAAATATCAAGGTCACAAAATATAACCTTGATGTTTTGATTCAGTTCGACTAAGATGGCTTACCCATTTGTAAAAAAGATTAAGTTAATATATACCACAGAGATATAAATTCTAATTATTTGAATTATGATTAAACTTAAAAAAAACGAAGCATTCAAAATATTTCTTCTAATATTTGGAATGACTTTTTGTAATTTTCTAAATGCCCAATCCTACGAGACTCAATTTGCCAAACCACTGGGACAGGTTTTAAATGAAATTGGCAGCCGCTTCGATGTGCAATTGAAATACGATGCTGACACCACAGAAAAAGTTGTTCCTTTTGCCGATTTTCGCATACGTCCCTATTCTGTTGAAGAATCGTTGACCAATGTGTTGTCACTTTTCGATTATAAATATGTGAAGCAAGGTGATAAAACCTATAAAATTAAGGTATATGAATATCCCCGTCGCACACCCAAAGACGGTGAGAAAATGTTGGCATATCTCAACACTTTGTATAAAGACACAGTTGAATGGAATGCCCGCAAAGAATGTCTAAAAAAAGACGTGCGTGAAAAATTAGAGATTGATCCGATTTTGGCACAACGTGTAAATTCGAAACCAATTCTATCTAAAATCCGCAAATACGATGGATATTCCGTTCAGAATTTTGCCATCGAAACATTACCCGGATTATATGTTTGCGGGTCCATTTACAATCCACTAAGTAAAGGCCAACACGCTCTGATTCTTTGTCCGAATGGACATTGGGGCGGAGGGCGTTACAATTCAGATGAACAAACCCGCTTCGGAACATTGGCACGCATGGGTGCAACCTGCGTAAGTTACGATTTATTCGGCTGGGGCGAGTCGGAATTTCAGGTAACCATGACGGCACATCGTACCAGCGAAGCTCAGATTATTCAAATAATGAACGGTTTAACCATACTCGACTACATGTTAACCCGCAAAGACATTGATTCAAAACGCGTTGCTTCCAACGGAGGTTCAGGAGGAGGCTCACAAGTGGTATTGCTCTCGGTTCTTGACAATCGTTTTACAGCAGCTTGTCCAACAGTAAGTCTGGCTTCTCACTTCGATGGAGGTTGTCCCTGCGAAAGCGGAATGCCAATACAACTTGCATGCGGTGGAACTAATAATGCAGAACTTATGGCTACGTTTGCTCCAAAACCATTGAGAGTTATTTCGGATGGTGGTGACTGGACGGCATCCGTTCCCACTTTGGAATATCCATATTTACAACGGATTTATGGCTTTTTCGATGCTGTAAAAAACGTTTCAAATGTACATTTACTCAACGAAAAACACGATTTCGGGGTGAATAAACGAGCAGCAGTTTATAATTTTTTTATTCCAATTCTTGGACTTGATAAAAAAATGCTGGATGAATCGAAAGTGACCATTGAGCCTGAACTTGTTATGCACAGCTTTGGCGATAATGGTGAAAAAATGCCGGTTAATGCAATACGGGAATTTAAATATGTTGAGAAATATTTCAATAAAAAAGCCAATGTCCAAATCAATTCAGATATCGACTTGGAAAAACGAGCCCATAGTTATGTTGAATCGTTAGAACTGAATGATAAACAAAAAGAAATTCGCGTTTACAATGTTATCCGTACTCATATGCGTGCAGTGCGTGACTGGCACAACGAACATCCATATACAACCGTTCCAGCTGGAATAAATCCACGTACCGGTGAAGTTCTAACAAATGTTTATCGGGATGTAATTGCGTGTTCGGCAAAACCGGCATCAGTTCATGAAAATTTAATGAACGGATTAAGAAAAGATCTTACCGAAGAACAGGTAGAGAAAATTCTTGATTTTTATACCATTGGTAAACTTCAATTTACATTAAATGGGTTTAAAAACATTGTGCCAAACATGACCGAAAAAGAAGAAGCATATGTAGTGAGTCAGCTTCGTTTGGCACGTGAGCAAGCGGTAGATTATAAAACGATGAAAGGTGAAATTTCGGCTATATTTGAAATATATAAAGACAATTGCGAAAAATACTTCAACGATAACGGTCGCAACTGGCATCAAATGTATAAAGAGTATGTTGCCAAACTTAAAGCCGAAAAAGAAGCGAAGAAGAAAGCAGAAGAAAATCAGGATAAGAAATAAAACACATTAATGATGAATTTATTGAAACATAAAATCAATATTATTTTCGCCCTACTAATTGGCTGCTTGCAAGGTATAACAAGTCAGACAAATGAGTACAAACTTTGGTACGACCAACCTGCTCAGGTTTGGACAGAAGCGTTACCATTGGGAAACGGACGTTTAGGTGCTATGGTTTATGGCAATCCGGCCATAGAACAAATTCAGTTGAACGAAGAAACTATTTGGGCAGGAAGTCCGAATAGTAATGCGAATCCGGAGGCTTTATTGTACATCCCTAAAGTACGTGAGTTGGTTTTTGCAGGTAAATATCTAGAAGCACAGGATTTGGCTACCGAAAAAGTGATGTCGAATACGAATTCAGGTATGCCCTATCAAACATTTGGCGATTTACGCATTGCTTTCCCCGGACATTCCAGTTATACCAATTATTACAGAGATTTAAATCTTGATTCGGCTTGTGCGACGGTTCAATATAAAGTAGATGGAGTTACATTTAACAGAGAAATCTTCACGTCATTTACCGAACAGGTCATCATTGTACGACTAACAGCATCGAAG
This sequence comes from Paludibacter sp., assembly GCA_028692715.1. GTDB lineage: Bacteria > Bacteroidota > Bacteroidia > Bacteroidales > Paludibacteraceae > Paludibacter. The sequence continues at coordinate 26,824 of JAQUWU010000038.1, forward strand.
CAAAAGCAAATCACCTTCAATGCACAACTTACATCACCTCAACAAGATGTTTTTATTAACTCGGAAGGAAACGAAGTAACATTAAGTGGTGTTACACCCACGCACGAACGCCAAAAAGGGAAAATAAAATTCAATGGCCGACTGACTGCTAAAACCAAAGGCGGTAAATTGATCTGTAAAGATGGCATACTATCTGTTGAGAAAGCAGACGAAGTGATTCTTTATGTTTCTATTGCTACCAATTTCAATAAATACGATGATATTCAGGGCGATGAAGTTGTTCGTGCAAAAAATTATCTTGACAATGCTATTTTAGTAGATTATCATCATGCAAAAAAATCGCACATCGATTTCTTTAGTAAATACATGCAACGTTCCAGCCTCGATTTAGGTCCGAATATTTCAAAAGAAACAACCGATAAACGCATTGAACATTTTGCAGAAACGAATGATGCTCATTTAGTGGCAACTTATTACAAATTTGGCCGTTACTTGCTCATTTGCTCTTCGCAACCGGGAGGCCAGGCAGCTAATCTACAGGGAATTTGGAACGATAAAATGTTTCCTTCGTGGGATAGTAAATATACGACCAACATCAATTTGGAGATGAATTATTGGCCGGCGGAAGTCACCAACTTGTCCGAATTGTCAGAGCCACTTTTACGTTTAACAAAAGAAGTGAGCGAGACAGGTAAAGAAACTGCAAAGATTATGTACGGCGTAGATGGCTGGGTGTTGCATCACAATACTGATATTTGGCGAATAACAGGTCCGGTCGACAGAGCTGCTTCTGGCATGTGGACATCCGGCGGAGCATGGCTCTGTAGCATGTTGTGGGAGCATTATTTATACACCGGCGATAAAGAGTTTCTGAAATCGGTATATCCGACAATGAAAGAATCGGCCATTTTTTTTGATAAAATAATGGTGAAAGAACCTGACCATAACTGGTTGGTGGTCTGTCCGAGCAATTCCCCGGAAAACACACATGCAGGAAGTAATGGAAAAGCAACTACTGCCGGAGGAGTTACAATGGATAATGAATTAATTTCGAACTTATGGAATATCATTATTGAAAGTTCAAAAATATTACAAACCGACACAGACTTTGCCAATCATTTAAAAAACCGTTTGACTGAAATGGCACCTTTTCAAATCGGACATTGGGGGCAATTGCAGGAATGGATGTTCGATTGGGACAATCCCGAAGATATTCACCGTCATGTTTCGCATTTGTGGGGACTTTTCCCGGGGAATCAAATTTCACCTTATCGTACACCAGAATTATTCGATGCAGCCCGCACTTCACTTATTCATCGTGGCGATCCTTCCACAGGCTGGAGCATGGGTTGGAAAGTATGCTTGTGGGCACGTTTGCTCGATGGAGACCATGCATATAAATTAATCACGGATCAACTATCTTTGGTCAGAAACGAGCCTAAACATGGAGGTACCTATCCAAATTTATTTGATGCTCATCCCCCATTTCAAATCGATGGGAACTTTGGATGTACAGCCGGAATTGCCGAAATGTTGATGCAAAGTTATGATGGATTTATATATTTATTACCTTCGTTACCAGGCATTTGGGAAAACGGAGAAGTAAAAGGACTTGTAGCTCGAGGAGGTTTTGAGATGGACATAAAATGGAGCAATGGGAAAGTAGAGAAAGTGACAATCCACTCACGAAATGGCGGAAATTGTCGTCTTCGCTCGCTTAACACACTAAAAGGAAAAGGTTTACGAAAAGCAAAAGGTGCAAATAAAAATTCTTTTTTTGTAGTTCCTGAAAATACAAAACCATTAATTAACGAGAATGCAAAACTAAATCCGGTAATTTTAAAAGACACGTATCTTTACGATTTGAAAACTGAAAAGGGTGGAACTTACATAATAACCCCCAACCCCTAAAGGGGAATTTATTTAGTATTACTTAATTTTTAATTTTAAAAAAATGATTTTAAAAAAAAGCTACAAAAACAAAACTAATTTCTATTCCCCTTTAGGGGTTAGGGGTAGTCTTCTTCTCTTGCTTTTTACAACAACAACAACAACTCTTTTTGCTGCAAATCCTTTTCAAAACGGGAAACTAAAAGTTAGTGAAAATCAGCATTACCTTCAGTACGAAAACGGTCAACCTTTCTTTTGGTTAGGCGATACCGGTTGGTTGTTACCCGAACGTCTCGATCGTGATGAAGCAGAATATTACATTGATGAATGTAGTAAACGAGACTACAATGTTGTTCAGGTTCAAACAATTAACGATGTACCATCGTACAATATTTATGGTCAATCGTCAAATCCGGATGGATTTGATTTTAAAAACATAAATAAAAAAGGGGTTTATGGCTACTGGGATCATATGGATTATATTATAAAAATGGCCGAAAAAAAAGGAATTTATATTGGAATGACCTGCATATGGGGTGGACTGGTAAGTTCCGATAAAATGAATGTGAAAGAAGCACAGTCTTATGGAAAATTCTTAGGTGAGCGCTACAAAGACTCTCCAAATATCATTTGGATGATTGGTGGCGATATTCGTGGCGATATAAAAACGGAGGTATGGGAAACCTTGGCAAAAGCGATCAAAGCGGTGGATAAAAATCATTTGATGACTTACCATCCTCGTGGCAGAACCTGTTCGACAACCTGGTTCAACGATTCTGAATGGTTGGATTTCAATATGTTTCAAAGTGGACATCGCCGTTACGGACAACGAAATGGAGACGGAGATTATACTATAGCTGAAAACACCGAAGAGGATAGCTGGCGTTATGTGGAGAAAAGTTTTTCCATGTTACCTGTAAAACCTGTTCTTGACGGCGAACCTTCGTACGAAGACATTCCGCAGGGATTACATAATTTGAAAGAAGTTCGCTGGAACGACAATGATGTACGTCGCTATGCCTATTGGTCGGTATTTGCCGGTTCGTTTGGTCATACATACGGTCATAATTCAATTATGCAATTTTACAAACCCAGCATTTTTGGAAATTATGGTGCAGATCGTCCATGGTACGATTGTTTGAAAGATCCAGGTTATAATCAAATGAAATATCTTAAAGATTTGATGCTGGCATTTCCTTTCTTTGAGCGAGTTCCAGACCAAAACATTATTGCCGGACAAAACGGTGAACGTTACGATCGAGCCATTGCAACTCGTGGAAACGATTATTTATTGGTGTATAATTATACAGCTCGTCCAATGTCCATCGATTTATCAAAAATAAGTGGTGAAAAGAAAAAATGCTGGTGGTTCAATCCTAAAAATGGAGATTTACAATTCATTGGAGAGTTTGACGGTTCTAAAGTAACTGATTTCACCATCGATGCCGGATATAATTCTGGAAACGACAGAGTGTTAATAGCAGTGGATAGTAGCAAAGATTATGTCAAAAAAATAATGCAAAAAAAATAATCTCATAGCTTCATCTAAATATATTTCTTTGTTAACCTTTTTGTAAATGTGTATATGAAAAAACAAATATTCTTTCTGTTATTAGCATTTATTACAATAAGTGCTTCGGCTCAAATGCCTACCCGAACACAGGATAATGTTGACAAATATAAACAAATTTGCCGAAAATACATTTATGCTGAAATGAAAGGGATGTATCGCGAAGCCGGCGGTTCTCTGAAGTATCCATTTCTTGCACCGGGAAGCAATCAATACCTCGATATGCTTTGGGATTGGGATTCGTGGTTAAGCGATGTGGCATTACGACAGATACTACTCGAAAAAGGGACTGATAAAGACCGTAAAGATGCATTAAAATACGAGCAGGGTTGTGTACTGAATTCATTAAGTTATGGTGGTATGGAAGGTTGGATTCCCATTTGGATTGAACGTAATGCACCATCACGTGCTGAAATGTTGAGCACAAAAAATCCATGGAAAAGCAATATGCACAAACCGACATTAGCTCAACATGCTGCTTTTATTATCAAAAACATGAACGGCGATGCTGAATGGTTACGCGAAGATTTCTATACTTTACAGGCTTTTGAAAGCAGATATTTGAATTTTCAACAGCATAAAGCCACCGGATTGATGTATTGGGAAAACGACGAGGCCATTGGTGTAGATAATGACCCAAGCACTTTTTACCGTCCAAACGAAAGTTCCGGTTCGATATTTCTGAACGCGCTAATGTACAAAGAACTAAAAGCTACAGCTTATATTGCAGAATGTCTTCATCAATCGGATATAGCTAAACAATATGAAAAAGAAGCAGTTAAATTATTGGGAAACATTCGTGAACATTGCTGGGATCAGCGTGACGGATTCTATTACAGTGTAGATTTAAATCTGCGTCCGGTGGTAAAACCCGATATTGAAGCATTAAAACCGGGAATGTTATTTTTTCATGTAGGACAACCGCGAACCTACGATTGTTTGATTCAACGTTTCAGTGTTTGGAGTGGATTTATGTCTATGTGGGCAGGAATTGCAACTCCCGAACAAGCTAAGATAATTGTTGAGAAACAATTCAGGGATACAACATCCTTTAATGCTCCTGCCGGAATTCGTTCGCTATCGCCACTCGAAAAAATGTATGATACCCGTGCCAGTGGTAATCCATCGTCATGGCAGGGTCCAATCTGGGTTATCGTAAACTACATGGTTTTCCGTGGGCTTGTACAATATGGTTATACAGCCGAAGCCAAAGAACTGACCGAAAAAACAATATTGCTTTTAGGACGGGATTTTGAACGTTTTGGAGCTTTGCATGAATATTATTTACCGGATAATGGCGAACCGGTATTGAACAAAGGTTTCCAGAACTGGAATTTCTTGGTGTTGAATATGGCGGCTTGGTTGGATGAAAAAGCGGTTGTTACTGAATTTTAAGTTCAAAGAATTAAAAAAAAAACATATCTTTGCATTTTCATTCAGTCACTATTAAATGGTTGAGATTATTTTAAAATATAAATTCAACTTATGAAAATTTTTCGTCTTTTAATATGGTTGTTTTTTCTACAACTAAATTTTTTATTATTAAATGTACAAAACGCTTTTACATCTGCTAAAGTTATCACTACAAATGGAGTCACGTTTTCAGGTTTAATTGATATTTAAAAGCAATTAAAAACAAGTGATTAAAGAAGGTACAATCGTACGTCTTTTGTAATATAATGATTGACAACTTTTATGATAGAGATAGTTCCTGCCAGTCATGTTAAAACATAAAGCTTGGCATATAGGTAAATTACTCCATTAAATTTTAAAATTATAAATAATATTAATATTAACTTTAAATTAAAAAAGAATGCAATGAAATTAGAAAAAAAACATTTCGTAGCGATTAACACTAATGCTTTAAGAAGATGTTTGCTGGCTGTAATGTTAATTTGTTTCAGTCTGAGTCCTTTTGCCCAGACCTCAATTTCTGTATCCGGAGTAGTAAAAGATCAACAAGGTGATCCGCTAATCGGAGTATCAATAAGATTGGAGAATAGCAAAACAGGTACAATCACGGACATAAATGGTAATTTTACACTTGTGGTTCCAACAAAGAGCTCACTTACTTTTTCGTATGTCGGTTATGCCCCAAAAACTGTTTTAGCTACACAGTCCCAAATGAATGTTATTTTGGATGAAGATAACAATGATTTAGATGAAGTAGTTGTTGTTGGCTATGGCACTGTTAAAAAAAGAGATTTAACTGGTGCTATAACTTCAGTCAAGAGTGATGCTATTACTTTGACGCCTTCGTCTAATCCGATGTTGTCACTTCAAGGACGCGTTGCTGGCTTGGATATTACAAAGTCATCAGGTCAGGCAGGCACAGGAGTTTCAATGCAACTACGTGGTAACCGCTCATTTGCAGCTTCAGGGACTCCACTTTTTATAATCGATGGTATGCCGGGAGATTACTCTACCATGAATCCAAATGATATTGAAAGTATCGAAATTTTGAAAGATGCATCGTCAACAGCAGTTTATGGTTCAGCCGGATCTAATGGAGTTATCATTATTACAACAAAAAAAGGGAAAGAAGGAGTAATGAATGTAAACTTCAATACATTTATGGGATACAATGGCTGGTCTATATTGCCTAAAATGCGTAGTGGAGATAGTTATATGAATACCATTCGTTTAGCTCGTCAGGAAGCCGGAACTTATATTGATGATACAGATTTGGTGGATCCTGCTATTTATGAAGCTTATCAGAAAGGTCAAAATATTGATTGGGCTAATGCTTTGATGCAAACAGGAAATGCTCAAAACTATTCACTTTCCATTTCAAACGGAACAAAAAAGACCAAGGAATATTTCTCGTTAAATTATTCAAATGAGAATGGTCAATACACAAATGACAATTACCAAGTCCTTTCTACCAATATCCGGTTGGACCAACAAATCAACAAATTTATTGCTACTGGTATCAATGTTCAAGGTTCATACACGATGCAGAACAAAACATACAGTAAGATTTACAATGCTTTAGTTGCCTCACCATTTGGAACTTTATACGATGAAAGTGGTAATCTTAATCCATATCCTGTAGTTGGAGACAATAAACAGGTAAATTTACTTCTCAATCAGAATAAAGATGCCTATTTAAATAATAATCAAGGTCTGCGATTGTATGTAACTCCATATATTCGAATCTCCCCAGTTAAAGGAATGACCATTGAGTCTAGATTAAATGGTAATTTGTCCTTCTCAAATTCCCATCAATTTTTAGGTTACGGATCCTATCAATTTTACGATGCATTAGGAACAGGTGCTTTAAACGCAAGTGACGATTTACAAAAAGCACAGGTTTCGGCTACAATAAAGGGAAGTAGCAATTACAACTATAAATGGGAAAACATACTAACTTATAATTTTAAAATCGCCAAAGATCACGATTTTACTTTTACAGGTGTGGGTAGTTATAATTCTAACCAGTCTGAATCACTTAGTAGTAGTATGACTGGTATCACAAGTAATATGTATAACTGGACAAATCTGGGTGCTGGAACGGGTGTTCCTACTGTTGAATCAGGATATACTATGTCAAAGGGAATTGGATTAATGGAACGTATTTCCTATTCTTACTTGGGTAGATATCTTTTTTCGGCTTCTATGCGTCAGGATGCTTCATCCAGGCTAGCCATAGGACATCGTTGGAGTACTTTCCCTGCTGTTTCAGCAGGTTGGCGTGTATCAGATGAATCTTTTATGGCATCTACAAAAACTTGGTTAGATAATTTGAAGATTCGTGTAGGTTATGGAGTTACTGGTACTGCCGGTATTGACCCTTATTCTTCCTGGTCCATCCTTCAACAAGGTAATTTATCTCTGGCAGGAGAAAAACTCACAAACTACTATTATCCACAAACAGTACCAAATCCTGACCTTTCATGGGAAAGATCATATAATACCAATATTGGTTTAGATATGTCATTCCTTAATAACCGAATTGATTTAAGTGCTGATTATTATATCACTAATACTGATGGCGTTATTTGGACACAAGCCATGCCTATAACAGGTGGTGGATATGATGCATCCTCTTACTACAGTACGAATGCCAATATTGCTTCTACTAAAAACCAAGGTATTGAGTTAGCTTTAACTACCAGAAATATTGTAACTAAAGATTTTAATTGGGTAACTACCATTACCTATTCAAAAAACAATGAAGAGGTTACTTCATTAGGTGATGGAACACAGGACTATGTAACAAATGGAGATTATACACTTCATGTAGGTTCACCAATTAAGTCATATTACAATTATAAAGTTACAGGCGTTTGGCAGAATGGTGAAGAAGCAGATGCAGCAGTTTTTGGAGCTGTTCCGGGCGATATTAAGGTTGATATTCCCGACTTGATCAAAGATAGTGAAGGTGAATATCACAAAACAATAAAAGGAGATGACGGAACAGATGTTACAACCGCTTACAATGCTCAAAACAAATATGCTATTGGTACGAATGATTATCAGATAATTGGCCATAACTCTCCCGATTGGTCGTTAGGATTCCAGAATACAGTAACTTATAAAGGATTTGATTTTGGAATCTATATGTATGCACGATTTGGTCAGACAATAGACTATTCGTTACTAACAGCTTATAATAATTCGGGTACTAGTAATTTCCCTGAATATTTCAATTACTGGACATCAACCAATCCATCCAATGATTTCCCGGCTTTGAATAGTTCAAGAGAAATTAAACAAATGACTGGTTATTATGCACTTTCGTTTGTTGACGGATCGTTCTTTAAAATTAAAAATATAACTATGGGCTATTCTTTATCAAAAAAATGGAGTAAAGCTCTAAAAATAGAGAAGTTAAGAGTATATGGAACTTTAACGAATCCATTAATTATAGCTAACAGTCATTTAATTAAAGACTATGATCCTGAAATGAATGGTAATCTTGATTTTCCCTCGACTAAACAATTAGTATTTGGATTAAATTTAACATTTTGATAGATATGAAAAAGACATTATATAAATTAGCAACAATCGTATGTGCAATTGCAATGCTTAATTCATGTAGTTTGGATGAATATAATCCGGCCGCAGGTGATGCATCTCTTACCGCATTTAAAGCTTGGTCGGGGTTGCAACTAAATTGTTATTCTCCATTGTATTCTCAGTTGTTTTCAGCTACTGACTATTTATCTGTAGCGGAACCCGGAACTGATTTGTGGTTTGTAAAAGCAAACGGAACCTCAGGTAAAGAACTTTTTTATTATGAGAGTCTTACAACAGGCACAAATGCTACAAACAAGCTATTCAAGCAATGTTATTCTATGATTGCTTCTTGTAATTCTGTGATAAATGAAGCTAAAAACGTAACAGATGGTACAGAAGCAGACATTAAGGTACTTGTGGCTGAAGCTAAATGTTTACGTGCCTATTATTATTCGGTGTTAGTTTGTCAGTTTGGACCCATTACATTGAATCTTGATAAAGTAGGAACTACGATTTTAAATCCGGTACGTTCTACAGAAGCTGAAATTTACACTCAAATAGTTAAAGACCTTAAAGAGGCATCAGCTGATTTAGGAGTACAACCTTACAAGAATAATTATGCGAGAGTAACAAAAAAATCTGCTTTAGGTCTTTTAGCAAGAGTATATGCACAGGGTGCTGGATTAGATCTTACTGAAGATGGGAAGTCTTATTGGCAGCGAGCTAAAGAAGTCTCCGTAGATTTGATTACAAATGCTACCACCTATGGAGCTTACTTATATCCAGATGTATCGGACCTTTGGGCCGATGCTAATAACCGGAATAACAAGGAAGCTTTGTTTATAGCAGCTGGTCCTCAAGCAGGTGAAAGTGACGCACTTAATTTTGCACAAGGAGCCAATAAATTATATGCCTATACTTGTGGTAATCCGGGAGCATTAACTGAGTTCTGGAATGCCAATCACAAACCAAGTGATAAAGGATATTTTTATGGACGTATGAATTCATCGACCTATATGCCATCTAAATATTTGATGGATTGTTTTGATCCAACATGGGATAAACGTTGGGAAAACTCATTTACATACGGCTACTCTGAATGGAGTATGGTTCAACCATCACCGGCTTGGGTAACTTATGAAAAAGGAACTGTTACAATAACTCAGGCAATGATTGATAAGTATAAACTAAATCCGACCCTATTAGGCCAAAAATATTATCCTTATGCAGATTGTAATGCTATAACAACTACTTACGGTGGGAATCAATATCCGGCTTCTGTATGGCCAAAAGGAGATCATTCTGGCAATGTGGCTAATCTGTTACATCCAAAGAAAGTTTATGTGGTAGACTATCCAATAGCACCAGATGATGATCGTTTTAATATAGTTTGCTCAAAAACACGACTTACCGATGCGGAAAAGTTAAACTACAGATACTTTGTTATAAATATTGACGATCTATATGATAGTGAAGGACTTCCATGGTCAGCTCCATTTGATCAAACTGGAACTTCAGCTGGTACAAATGCTTATCAGGCTTATCCTTCATTAAATAAATTTAACTGGTCGTATACTGGTGTATTTATGGGTTCAAATCTTCAGGTAAAGTATGGAGATATGTTTGTAATGCGTATGGCTGAAGTTTATTTAATCGCAGCCGAAGCAGAACAAAAATTGGGTAATGGTCCGGAAGCTGCCGGTTATTTAAACGTACTTCGTGAACGTTCTGTTCGTGACGGTGTTGCAAAAACAAGCGTTAAATTAGCTACAGCTACTGAAGATAATATTTTTGATGAATATGCACGTGAAATGTGTGGTGAATTCAATCGATGGGCTTTATTGAAACGTCACAAAGCATTTGAAACTCGTTTGCAAAAATATAATACTCGAGCTTATGCAAGTTTTACATCCGTTTGTTATTATCGTCCCATTTCACAAGACTTCTTATCTCAAATTTCAAACAAAGAAGAATTTGGTGACAATGGATATGGTACTACAGCGAATTCAGGTTTAAAATAAACGGTTAATTAGATTGCGTTAAAATATATACTAATAATCACTTAGAATTAATAGGAGAGTGTACCACTGGTCATTCTCCTATTCTTTTACCGGGATATATCGCTAACATTAAGCCAAATACATAAATACTGAAATCGTTTTTGAAACACAATAATCTTACTGTTTTTATTTTTGTTTATTAATATAAAAAAAAAAGAAACATTCGTCTTATAATAAGAATAAAACTAATTTTGTATTGAAACAGAAAAAGCTACTAATTATGAAACTTAAATATCTATTTCTTCAGACTTTCCTACTAATTGCATTTGCTTTAAATGCAACTATCTCTTTAACGGCACTTAAAACTGAAGGCTTAAACAATCCTTTGGGAATTGATGCAATGAAACCTCGATTTAGTTGGAAAACAGAAGCAAGTACTGAAAGGAGGGTAATGCAAAAAGCCTATCAAATTATGGTTGCTTCAAGCATTGAGTATCTCGATAAAAATATCGCAGATGTTTGGAATAGTGGAAAAAAATCGTCGGATGAGCAACTCTGGATTCCGTTTGCCGGAAAAGCATTAGAAACTAATAAAGCATATTTTTGGAAAGTGAAAGTCTGGACAAATAAAGGCGAAAGCGATTGGAGTTCTTCTGCTAACTGGAGTATGGGATTATTGTCTGATAATGATTGGAGAGCGCAGTGGATTGGTTTGGACAAAGCCATGCCTTGGGATTCGGAAAATTCGGACAGCCGACTTTCTGCCCGTTATCTGCGAAAAGAATTCGAAACAAAGAAATTGATAAAACGTGCTACTGTTCACATTTCAGGATTAGGACTTTATGAGCTATTTATCAACGGACAACGAATTGGTGATCAGGTGTTGGCTCCAACTCCTACCGATTATCGGAAAAGCACATTGTACAATACTTACGATGTAACCACTCAGGTTCTTCAAGGCAAAAATGCAATTGGCGTCATAGTCGGTAATGGACGATATTACACAATGCGTCAGCATTATAAAACCTATAAAATTCCTAATTTCGGCTATCCAAAAATGCGATTGAGCCTAATAGTGGAGTATACCGACGGAACAAAAGAAACTATTGGCAGTAATAACACATGGAAACTGACTCCCGATGGTCCAATTCGGAGTAACAACGAATATAATGGCGAAGAATACGATGCCCGAAAAGAATTAATTGGATGGACAAAAGTTGGATATGACGATTCAAACTGGATGGATGCCGAACGTGTTGCAATTCCGGATGGAATAGTTCGTCCTCAAATGATGCCGGGAATGAAAGTACTGGACAAAAAATCAGTTGTTTCCATAACACCCCTTGGCAATAAATTTATTCTTGATATGGGGCAAAACATGGCCGGAAGATTAAGAATAAAAGTCAGAGGAGATTCCGGTGATTCTATTATTTTGCGTTTTGCCGAGACCTTACAGTCAAACGGTGAACTCTATACCGAAAATCTTCGAAGTGCCCGAGCTACCGACGTTTATATTTTGAAAGGGAATCAAAAGGTGGAAGAATGGGCTCCCGCTTTTGTGTATCATGGTTTTCGGTACGTTGAAGTATCGGGATTAAACTATACGCCAACCGATAAAGATTTTATTGCAGAAGTAATTAGTGACGAAATGGAACAGCTCGGCACAATTACTACTTCGAATGATGTATTGAATCAGGTACTGAAAAATGCATGGTGGGGTATTTTGAGCAATTATAAAGGAATGCCTGTAGATTGTCCGCAGCGCGATGAACGTCAACCATGGCTGGGCGACCGTACAATGGGTTGTTGGGGTGAGAGCTTTTTGTTCGATAACAATGCCATGTATGCAAAATGGAGTAAGGATATTTGTGAGGCACAGCGTTACGATGGTTGTATTCCGGATGTTGCGCCCGCCTTTTTAAATTATTATTCCGACAATATTACCTGGCCTTCTGTTTTACCATTGATGAGTGATATGACCTATACTCAATTTGGAAATCTCCAGCCAATTAAGGATAATTATCCAACCATAAAAAAATGGATGACACATATGAAAGACAGTTATATGACAACCGAATATATCATAACAAAAGATCAGTACGGCGACTGGTGTGTGCCGCCCGAAAGTCTGGAACTAATTCACAGTCAGGATCCAAAACGAATTACCAATGGTGCCTTAATTTCAACGGCATATTATTATAAAATACTCCAATTGATGACTCGCTTTGCAGAGTTGCAGAATTTTAAAGCTGATGCAAAAGAATACAAATCATTAGCAGATAAAGTAAAAGACGGATTTAACACTAAATTCTTTCGAACCGATTCATTGTTTTATGGGAATAATACAGCGACTTCAAATTTGCTTCCATTGGCTTTCGGAATGATCCCAAAACAATATGAAGACTCGGTTTGCAAGCAAATTATTAAAACGATAGCTCCCAAAAACATGCCTGAGATTACGACAGGATTAATTGGGATACAGTGGCTAATGCGAGAACTGAGTAAAATGGGACGTGCCGATGTAGCTTTTGCGCTGGCTACAAATACAAATTATCCTTCGTGGGGCTATATGGCTGTGAACGGTGCAACCACTATTTGGGAGTTGTGGAATGGAAACACTGCCAGTCCGAAAATGAATTCAGGCAACCACGTTATGTTGCTGGGCGATTTGCTACCGTGGAGTTTTGAAAATCTGGCAGGGATAAAATCTGATGATCAAAAAAATGCTTTCAAACACATTATAATGAAGCCCAATTTTGATATTCCGGATTTGGAAAATGTTGATGCATCGTATATTACTCCTTATGGAAAAGTGATCAGTAAATGGAAGAAGACTCCAATGCATTTGGATTGGGAGATTTCCATTCCGGTGAATACAACGGCTGAAGTTCATTTACCAAACGGAAAAGTAAAAAAAATAAGATCAGGAACATATAATTTTAGTATAGACATTCCACAGAGAAAGGGAATAATACTTAATCAGTTTGTTTATACTAAAGAATCTTTTCCACAATGTCATGCAGCAACGATAGCAGAAACTACTGAAGGCGATTTACTTACCTCATTTTTCGGAGGTACACGCGAAGGAGCTCCTGATGTTTGTATTTATACCAGTCGCAAAGCAAAAGACAGCAATGAATGGACAAAACCCAAACTTGTGGCCGATGGAATTTTAAGTCCAACACTGCGAAAAGCCTGTTATAATCCGGTACTTTATCAAATGCCTGAAGGACCACTTTATTTGTTTTACAAAATCGGAAATCGTGTTTCGGACTGGGTGGGTTATTTAAAATTGAGTAAAGATGGTGGTCGTACATGGAGCAAAGCTTTTCAGCTTCCCGAAGGATATCTTGGACCCATTAAAAATAAAATTGTAGATGTAGATGGAAAGTCCATTGCGCCTTCAAGCACCGAAGTAGGTGGTTGGAAAGTTCATTTCGAAATAGCAGAAGATGGTGGTAAAAAAACTCATATTGTTGGACCACTAGCAGCCGACAGTGCTCTTTTAACTCAGGATATGATAGCCCAGAATGGAGAAGTAAAGATAGATGAAGAATCCGGTAGTAATACCAAACAAAAAACCATTCAGGCCATTCAGCCGAGTATTTTGAAACACAAAGATGGACGATTGCAGATTTTATGTCGTACCCGCAACGGTCGTATTGCCACTTCATGGAGTACGGACAAAGGGGAAACATGGTCAGCGCTGACTTTGACAAACCTGCCAAACAATAACTCAGGAACGGATGCGGTAACACTTCAGGATGGAAGACAAGTATTGGTATACAATGATGTTGCCACTGCTCCTGGAGCGCCAAAAGGACCACGAACGCCCTTAAATGTAGCAGTATCGAAAGACGGAATAAACTGGAAAATGGTGATGACACTGGAAGATTCACCGGTGTCACAATACTCCTACCCCAGCATTATTCAAAGCAAAGATGGTAAGATTCACATAGTTTATACATGGAGAAGACAACGGGTAAAATACATGGAGATAAAACTTTAAATTCAAAAACTCCCATAATCAACAAAATGCCGATTTTGGGAGTTTTCTTGTATTAATCTATAAAAAAACTATCTATTTCGATTTATTTGCTTTAATTCTCTCATACCAATTTTGACGTTCTTTCGTCAAATCATAACCCCTTGCCGAAAGATAATTATTGATTCGACCTTTGTATTTGCCAAATGCTTCGTGCTTTTTGTTTGAACTTTCTGCATCAATAGCAAATTCACGAGCTTCTTTCAACCAAGCTAAAATTTGTGCTTTTTCTTCTTCTTTTAAAGAAGGAATCATATCCAAAGTTGAATCATATGTAACTTTCACTACTCCATAGGTTATTCCATCTTTAACAGACTCTATTTGAGATGTTGTAAGATAAAGTGATAAATCAGCTGGAAATGCAAAATGAGAACGATATAAAGCAGCCTCTTTTCTGTTTTGTGCCATTTCTAATGCACTATTTTTAGCCTCACCTGTAAGTGTTCTTTTCATTTTGGACACAGCACTATCTCGTTCAGTGTAAATATCATTTAAACTAAAGTATTTATTTGCAATAATATTCCTTACCTGAGTAATTGTTTCATCGCTTTTCAATTCAAGTTTATCTACAATTTTTTGTGAACGTGCCACTATCGTCTCGACATATTTAGGGTCACGGTTTTTTGAATCCAGAGCAACTGCGTAAATAGACTGGGCTATTATTAACAGAAAAAAAAGAACCACTAGCCCCTGAAGGGGAACTAAATTAGTATTGTTTTTTGTTTTTTTATTTTTTGTCATATTTCTATTTCTTTTCATGTTCCCCTTTAGGTGCTAGGGGTGGTATTACATCAATTTTCCTTTTTTGGTCAAGGTATCGTAATTATTTTTTGGGTTTTTCCAATCTACTTTTTTCTTTGGATTAATGCCATTGATGTATTTTTCGATATTGGTATAACCATCACCATTACAATCTTTTATTGCATCAGATGAATCGTTTGGATTCAATTTATATTTTTTCTCCCATTCATCCGGCATACCATCATTGTCAGAATCTGTATAAGGTATTCCTTTGTATTCAGGATAACCGCCTACCTGACGGATATCAGTAATAATTCCATGTTTATACGAATCTTTTGACAATCGTCGATATTTAAACTGATAAAAATCAATTGAATCGGCACGCTCATCATAATATACTTTTCCTGTTTTTACCTGCTCAATAATATGTTGATCGATAATATCTCTTTTGGGGAATGTTGCTCCCACATTGTCCATTACAAAATCATACGCTTTATTAGCACTCATTATAGGAAATTCGGGCATTGGAAAAGGTGTGTTCCAGCGCATTGAATCAGTATACTGAGCGGCATTAGGTAAATCCTCCACCTGAACGCCACCATCCCAGTTATCTTTCGTTACAGTTTCGTTTCCTTCAACAATATTTCCATTACAATACACGCGACCAAAGACCAGATAGCCTAATTTACTTCTTCCTGATTCCGGTTTCACAATACGATGAGATAGCGGTCCTGTTTTAGGAGTTAATGGTCCTGGTTTATAATAATTGTTGATAATATTATACAATGCAGTATAGTCGCCACCATCAACTGAACGATGAACCCAGTTATAAATTACGTTATTGGCAAAATTGAAAACGCCATTCCAACCGATAGAAGGATTTCTCCCTGCATTATTTGCCCAAAGATTACGCATAAAAGAACAGTTTTCGCCTCCTAATGTACTACCAAAAGCGTGATTATACGTGTCCAATGCCTGAGCCGAAATTGTATTTTGAATAGTTACATTTACTGTCGGGAGTTTTAACTCTTTACTGCCATCTCTTGGATCGAACATATGACGATAAAAAGAAATATTTTCATCCAATCCCCACATACACGAACAGTGGTCAATCATTATATTTCCTACAGGATTTCCACCAAAAGTATCATCACGACGCTCAACCTCGGTAGCTCCTCTACGGAATCGCATATGACGAACTACCACATCATGCGTATTAACCCAAAAAGACTCACCTGCCAAACAAACACCATCACCCGGAGCAGTTTGTCCTGCAATGGTTACATAAGGTGCTTTAATAATAATAGGACTCTTAATATTTATTATGCCGGCTACATTGAATACAATAATTCTTGGGTCAACGTATTCTTCACATGCTTCGCGCAATGTACCCTTACCTCGGTCAGCAAGACTTGTTACAGTTAGAACGATGCCTCCTCTCCCACCAAATGAGTAGGCTCCACCTCCCATTGCTCCCGGGAAAGCCGGAATATTTGCTTGTGGTAAATCAGTAGGACGTGCCGCCCATGGAATATATGGCTTACCAGTTGTTTTTAATTTTTTTAAAACATCCACTTTTACCAACATTACACTATCTACAAATGCCTCTTCATTACTGATAGTTTTATCAGCTTTGGCTTTTAGTTCTGAAGAATATTGAGGATATTGAGCATGTGTAAATGTAAGTGGAGAAAAGATTAAAATTATTAAAATCGCCATTGAAAATCGTCTCATCATTTTTATTGTTTTTAGTAAATTAGAATAAAATCTTATATTCTTATCTTTAACCATAAGACGGTATATAGCTGCCACCGTACTCATTTGAAAGAACTACTAATATTAAAAAAAGAAGAGAATTGCCTATAGGCAATTCTCTTTCATTCTTATATATCAGGCTATTAAATAGATTATTTTTAAATAATTGAAGATAGCTAAAAAAACCATAAATATTATAATCTAATTTTCTTATTCAGCCTTTTACCATTATCATCTGTTACTCTTAAAATATAGATACCTTTGTCTATCGAAGAAATATCAATAGATTTTGTTTTTTTATTCAACAATTGTTTTCCTAAGATATTATATAACTCTACATTGAATTCATCAGAAAAACGGATAGTATTCCCTGAAATGCTATATTGAATTTCATTCGAATTAGGATTGAAAACTGCATTTGGAGCACTTTCAGGTATCATTCCAGAAAATATCTTAATTTGGTGAATGCGAACAACTTGTTGTGAAGCATAAGGTGAATTTACCGTTGTAAATGTAACTCCTTCAGTTTTTGTCTCATCAAAATGAATACTGTCTCCATCCCAGATTCTCCATCGAACTGAAATTAATGATTCGGGATCATCTCCATTTCCAATCAACTCCTCAAACTGATAACCCTGTTCGGCAAAAGTGGCATAAGAATTATTATTACTTGCCTCCCAGCGCAAAGGTTGCCATCCGTTTCCATCATGGTAATCAATATCGCATTTCACTCCACGTTTGTAGCTCGTCGCCGAAAATGACCATTGAATTCTTTCAACTTGTGGCAAATTATCAATCTCAATATAACCATGAAGACTGGGTGGTGTGTCTGCTATTGCAGATGGTTGGCGGCTTAGTTCTATAAATCCTTTCTTATCCCATATTGGACTTGTTACAAATGAATTGTCGTTTAGCGTACAGTTTGTTGCCGTACCGGAAGGATTTGCTCCCGTAACATTTACTTTTGTATAAGCACTATTATAAAAAGTAGGAGCAATACAAGCCATATAATAATTAACTGGCCACATAACAGATGTTTCAGTATAAGTTATACCATCGGTAGTAGCCATAACCGGGGTCGTAAATGAACCGGTACCAAAAGTACTGGAAGTTGCAGTTCCATCCGATTTGTCGTGCTGAGGCAGGGATGTTCCGGTTAGTTTTTCTGCATCAATGTCAATTATTTGATAATATTCGGATTCCGTCCATCCTGCATTAGTTGTGTAATAAGGTAAACACTGAGCAACTGACTTGACAGATAACGGGAGAATCAATATTAAAATAATAAGTTTCGTAAAGTTTTTCATTTTATTTGCATTTAAAGTTAGACATTATATTTTATATAAAGACGTGAAGTATATTATTTTGTACTACCCATGCTTCTAATTTTTTTATTTTATACAACTTTTATTTTTTTATAAATTTAAAATGTTTTGAAATGCCATTTTCATTGATAACTGTAAGTAAGTAACAACCTTGACGAATGAGAGTTGCATCAACCGAGTTAATTTGATTAGCTTCAATACTGTATAGCTTTACGCCACTTAGTGAGAAGATGGATGCAGAAATTACAGGCGCATCGGAAACAATTGAAATTTTGTCTATTACCAATGAAGGATAAATTGAAATATGATCTGCACTAAGTTCATCAATTCTGTTTGCACTAAAATCATGATCAATCATTTCACCCATCAAACTATTCAGGTACACTTCTAATGCAGTATAATCTTCATCTGTTGTTAGATTACGATCGCTTGCATCTGCAGGATTCAGACCATTGGCAATTTCCCATGCATCGTCCATTCCATCGCGATCATTATCAACCGGCGCAACGGCCTCAGGATAATCTAAATAACCTTCGGCATCATACGATTTATCAATTATACCGGGTTTTCCCAGTGATGCCGAGTACATTGCAGTTTCATCCTTAACTTCATTAATTACGCGGCGTTCAACTGAATCTCGATTGATTGTACCTGCTTTTGATAATACAGATTGATATGCATTTTCCGCAGATTCTATGTTTATTTTATATTTCTGATAACCAATCCATTCTCCGTCATAAACCAAGCTTTGTGGTGGAAAAAGAAGTGTGTCTGATGCTAATTGTTCTTTAGTAGGTAAAGTTGTTCCTGCAGTCCCTGACCATTTTGTTACAAATCCGGTCCAGTTATCTGCACTCATAGCTGAGTTCCCTTCCATAATATTGCCTGTTAAATACCATTTTGGCAGGTTAGCTCCATTTACGATATAATTTGTAAAAAACCTTCTCGTAGATGAGGTAGCAGGCCCAGGTTTATAATAATTAGCTACAAAATTGGCAGTATGTGATCTGAGAGTTCCTATATTTACGTCGCCACCATAGGCAGCTTCCGTACTGCCCCAATTATAGTTCACATTATTAATGTATTCGATAAATACACGTATCTCTGTTTCTGTACGCGCCCCATTCAAACGAGGTGAACGTGATTGATTATGAGCAAATAAATTGTGATGTAACGTTGCATTTACTCCTCCTAACTGACCACCATAACCTCTGTTTCCCTTTCCATGTCCATCATCATACAGAGCTTCATGAAAAACTGACCATTGAACAGTGGTGAACCGATTATCATACATAGTTAGATTTTCTTCACCTGACCAACCAAAAACGCAATGATCAAAGATTACTCTTGTTGCATTTTCACAGCCAACAGACCCCCCGGGTATAAATGTACTGTCAGCTGCATTTTCTCCAATACGAAAACGCATATCCCGAACAATCAAATCTGTAGATCCACCCAGATTAATTTTGGAATTACGTATGCAAATCCCCTGACCAGGTGCAGATTGTCCTGCGATAGTAAGGTTTGCTCTTGAACATCGTATATCATTTTGGTTTTTACCACTTACAATGTAAGGTTTAAGTTTAATAGTACCCGAAACACGAAAAATTACCGTTAATGGTTCTCCGGGATATTGAGTAAGTGCCCACCTGAAACTTCCGGAAATTGGTGTCTCAAGGTTGTTATAAGCAATATAATCATCAAGGTTCTCCACAAAAACGACTTGTCCACCACGCCCACCAGTAGCATATCTGCCATAACCTTCGGCTGTAGGGAATGCAGGTGTTTGTGCTTTCAATCCACTAAAAGCAAGCAAAACTATTAGTGAAATAATATACTTCAGTTGTATTTTTCTATTCATGATTTTTTCTTTTTTTTTATTTACAAATATATTGTATTTTAGGCATAATAACCGTTGTAAATTGACTTTTTAGGTGGATTAATTGAGATAAAAGTCATTTTTCAATTATC
>JAQUWU010000039.1 GCA_028692715.1 Paludibacter sp.
AAATCCGCCAACCCTGAGAAGTTTTTTTAGGGGTACCCCTAAAAAAACTTCTCAGGGTTGAATTAATTAAATAAATTGGTATACTTTTGAATTGAAATACTGGTATACTTTTCAATTAATATATACAATAAATTTAATTTTAAATTTTAATTCTTCTACAGTTATACTGAAAAATGTTTTAATGAAGTTATTTTTGATTATGTCAATTCTTACAATGAGTTTTATTGAAAAGATGGCAAAAATTATAATAATCGCAAAAGATTAATTTACAGTTTTCACACTTAGTTTTGCGCATCTGAAATCTTTGGCTTGGGCTTCAATAAATAATGTTTGTGGAATCTGTCCAGCTTTCAAAAGAATCGATGCTATTCCAGCTTCGGATTTTATCGGGTTTTGCCCTATTAATTTTCCTTCACCTTTAATTATGAATTGAATAGGTATACCTGATCCTGATACCGGGTTACCTGAAGAATCACAAACTGTTGCATAAACAAATACGACATCACTTCCGTCAGCTTTCAGAGATTTTCCACTTCGATCGTAAGTTAATTTAATAAATGATGGTTTGCCGGCAGTACAAACTATATCTTTTGTCACCGCTTTATCTTCGATATATCCAACAGCTTTTAATTCACCCGGTTCATATTTTTGAAGATTAAACACAAAAGGAGGGTAGAGAAGTTGATCCGAAATATTGTCTTTTTTGTATGTTTTACGCTCTATCAATTTATTGTTCAGATACAAAGCCACTTCATCACAATTGGAAAATACTTTCAAATTTCTGAAATCACTTTTTTCATTCCAATAGGATGCAATTTTTACTGTCGGGCTATTATCATATTTACCTGTTGATTTTCCATGTTTGTTTTGAGAACGATAAAAATAATAAGCAAACTTTGGCAGACGGAAAATATCCATAATGCCTGATGATTCTATATCAGGTGAATATCCCCGGTTATAATCGAACATCAACCAATTAGCATCTCCTAAATGAGGATTTCTGAGATTATCGTTATGAGCTTCCTCAAAATTGGTCGCTTGCTGTAACAATCTTTGTTCACCGTCTCCACGCAATTGCCGGCTGGTACGCTCATCACTTTTCAGTCCGGCATATCCGGCCTGATTTAAACCTGCATCCTGAGCAAAATACTCCCAATCGCCATATTCTCCTGTAAACAAAGGAGTTTTTCCTTTATAATTTTTCCAATAATCGGGAAATTTTGCATGTTGACGTGCCGGAATCCAGACATCATAATATTTATTGATCCAGCCACAGCTAATCAGTTTTGATTCGGGTGATTCCTCTCCGGCAATAGTCACCATCTGTTTCATAAAATCATCAGGCATGGGTGATTCGTTCAAGGATAATTCCCACATGGCTACAGAGGCATGATTTCTGTCTCTTCTAATTAAATCACGGGCATCCTGAAACGATCTTTCCATAAAATTTTCATCCCCAACAAATTGCCATCCGGGTATAGCTGCAATAGTGAGTATTCCCAATTCGTCACAGGCATTCATAAAAGCTGGTGACTGAGGATAATGCGATAGACGGACAATATTAAAGCCTGCTTCTTTAATTTTTACAGCATCGCGATATTGTGCATTATCTGACAATGCATTACCAATATATGGATATTCCTGATGGCGGTTTGTTCCTACCAATAGAAGTGGCTCATCATTAATTAAAAACCGATCCTTTAAAAGTTCAAATTTTCGAATTCCAAGTTTGGTTTCTACAATATCGGTTATTTCCTTATTATTATTATTATTATTATTATTGATGCTTACTTCCAGCGTATATAAATCCGGATGATTCGGGTGCCAGAGTTTTGGATTCGTCACTTCAATGTCTTGCAGAACATCAGCATCTTTATTGGCTTCCAGTATTTGCTCTTTTGAAGAAATGGTTTCTATTAGCTTACCTGATGAATTGAATAATTGGTACGTTAATGAGAATTTCTTTTGAGTTTCAGATTTGTTTTTGATATTTGTTGAAACAGCAATTGTTGCAGATTGAGCTGAAACTTTCGGGAACCAAATCCGCACTCCACCTGAAGCGGGTTTATTGGCTGCGACGGCATCGGTTATGTGTAAGGGATTGTTAACTATAATCGAAACATTTCTGTAAATACCGCTATAGTAGCAAAAATCAAGTTTATCGATAGGCTTTCCGGGCGGAATTTCCGCATTGTCAGTGTTATCTGATTTTACAACAATCCTGTTTGTTTTATCAAATAAAATATCTTTGCTAATATCTATTGTAAAGGGTAAATAGCCTCCATAATGAGTCAAAAGAAATTTTCCATTCAACCATACATCGGCTTTTTGCATGACAGCTTCAAATTCAATAAAGACTTTTTTGTTCTTCCATTCTTTATCTGCCTCAAAATCTTTTTTATACCAACTTACTCCAATCCAGGGCTCTTTTATAACCAATTGTTCAACTTTCGCCGTATGAGGTAAAGTGACATTTTTCCAACCGGAGAATGAAAAATCATTATTACTTGGTTCAACAGCTTGTGAAATAGCAAAATCTTCCTGATTACAAAATTGCCAACCGGAATTGAAATTTATGAATTCCTTGACGTTTTGAGAAAAAATAAATAGTGGAAACAAACATAAAAGAGAAAGAAGTAACTTTTTCATAATTTGAAGTATTGTATTTAAATTCAATTATAAATGAATTTAAATACCGTTGAATTTTTTGAATTGGAACTGTATGCTTTGATTAAATAGAAACCTTTAGGAAGATTACTTGTTGAGATTGAATTTGATTTTAAAACAGAATTAATAACTATTCCATTCATAGTTACAATTTCTATTTTTGACAGTTCTTCATCAAATAATAATGAATGATTTTGAATATCCTGTCTCATATTTAATTTTGATTCTAATGGGTTAACTAATGCTGTCAGATTATTGAAAGCATTTAACGCAATGGTTGGTTTACGGTCACTTCCCCAGGCACTTAGTGCATATCCACTCCAACTTTGTGCACCTTCCGGTTCCCAATAAATTACTCCCAGTCCCTTATTGTTAGGCACTGCTTTTACTTTATTAATAACAGCAGTAAGCATATCATAGGTATTTTGAGCATTTGTAGCAAGTCCACCTGTTTCAACCACCATCACTTCTTTTCCATAACGGGTGACCATATCGTTCAGGTTATTACCCAAATAATTGATTGAAAGTGTATAATCGGGACTTCCAGTCAGCCAGTACGGATAATATGACATTCCAATCACATCGTATTTTGCTCCATAGGTCTTTGCATTATCAAACCAGCTCCGAAAACGACTGTTGTTATTTCCCTGATCAATATGAAGAACAACCTTGGTGGTTGGACTAACGGCTTTAATGGCATCGTATCCTTTATTAATTAGTTGTGCTAATTGTGACCAGTTACTTGTGCTCCCTTCGGGATAAACCATGCCACCTGAAGTTTCATTTCCCACCTGAACCCATTCCGGAGTGACTCCAGCCGCATTTAATGCGGTCATTACTCCGTAGGTATAATCATATAAGTCATTCAATAAAGTTGAAAAATCATGCCCAACCCAAGCGGCAGGTTTTGCCTGATGAAGTGGATCTGCCCATGTATCGCTGTAATGAAAGTCAATCATAACCCGCATACCCCAACTTTGAGCTCGAACAGCCATAGCTACAGTTTCAGCAGTACTGCAATGTCCGTTTTTCCAATCTACCATACTGGGGTTAACCCATGTTCTCAGACGAATGGTGTTGATACCATGATCTTTCAGTATCTGAAAACAATCCTGTGCAACTCCATTATCGTTTAAAAACTGGAAATTGGATTCTTTCTCCATTTCCGGCAACCAACTGATATCCCCTCCATTTGAAAATGTATATGTTGAAGATTTTTCACTATAAACTGAATTTTTAATCAGAAATAAAAGGAGAATAAAATAAACAGATTTTTTCTTCATTTGAATACTATTATTATTGACAGTTTAAAGGAATGCATCAAGTGCTTTGGTAGGTTTTCCATCATCACCCCAGGCACTTAAACCATAATGGCTCCAACTCCGGGCACCTTCAGGTTCCCAGTATAAAACTCCCAATCCTTTTCCATTAGGAACTTCCTTCATTTTTTGAATAACGGCTTTCAACATATTGTACGTGTTTTGAACTTTTGTATCTTCACCCCCAACTTCTACAACCATTACTTCTTTGCCGTATCTGGAAGCCATATCTTTTAGATTATTTCCCAGATCATCAATCGAAAGTGTGTAATCGGGATGTCCATCGAGCCAGTAGGGATAATAGGATAATCCGATCACATCGTATTTTGCTCCATTTGCTTTTGCATTGTCGAACCACCAACGAAACCGCGCATTGTTATTTCCCTGATCGATATGTAAAATAACTTTCGAATCAGGACTAACTGTTTTAATGGCTTTATATCCTTCATTAATTAACTGAACCAGTTGAGGCCAATTATCGGTACTTCCTTCAGGATAAACCATTCCGCCTGGAATTTCGTTACCGACCTGAACCCATTCGGGTGTTACACCTGCATTTTTTAAGGCAGTCATTACATCAAAAGTATAGTTGTATAAAGCTTGTTTGAGGTCTGCAAAATTCAAACCTTCCCATGCTTTCGGTTTATGTTGTTTTCCCGGATCGGCCCAACTGTCGCTGTAATGGAAATCGATCATGACACGCATTCCCATGTTTTTAGCCCTGACAGCCATTGCTACTGTTTCATCTTTACTACAATGTCCACTGGCCTTGTCATTACTAGGATTAACAAAAGTACGTAAACGAATTGTATTCATTCCAAGATCCTTTAAAATTTTGATACAATCTTCTTCAACGCCCAGATTGTTGTAAAATTTATATCCGGTGGCTTCCATTTGTGGTAACCAACTTATGTCGGCTCCTTTTGAAAATGCAACAGTGTCAGATATTTCCGGAGTCCCGCTTACTTCAGGGCTTCCATTTTCAGCGCATGAGTATGGCACGAATAAACAACAAAATATAAAGAATAGAATTGATTTTCTGATATTTAAATTCATTGTAGTATTGTTTAAAAATAGTTTATGCAAAGGTCTGTAAAGATACAAACCTTTGCATAATTGTATAATGAGTTTATTGAATTGTGTATGTGTACTTTTCAGGATTACTTAAATCCATGATAATGGTTTTAGTTCCCGTTGATGTTGGCATTATATTAGCACCACCTGATGTTAATTCTCCTGCATCTTTTCCACCATCATTATCACCGTATTTAAATGCCCAATCGCCATTTCCAATAATCTGAATTCCATAACCGATGGTTGAAATAGTACAATTTGCTGTCCATACTTTATTTGTTTCATCGTAAGTCATAGGATTCGCTGTAAGACTCCAACTATTGAAATCTCCGGTTACACAGAATGAGGAAATTGCTGTTTTGCTCCAAATCATAGAATTTAAATTTGCTTTTATGAGGAAATATCCTCCTTCATCAAACCATATATTCCATTGGGTATCCGTGTTGTCGCTTAATGAATAAAGTAAATCGGGCGCCGAGCCATAAACACCTGCGGTAAAATTTTCCTGAGTTGTAAATTTAAAATTGGCCCATTGACTTGCTTTTACATAACCTTCATATAATCCATCATTATTTCTTGAACATATTTTGGTGGTATAATTTGTCCAACCTCCACTGACATCGCCGGGCATATAAAGGAATGATACTATTTTAGCTACGCTGTAAGGTGTAACTTTTATGATCAGAACATTTGAATAAATCGGCATATTGCCAAAGGTCATATTTGCTTTAAGTCTGATTTTGATTTGTGATTCAACATCTGGTTTTAATCTAAGTAAGTTTAATAATTTTTTGTTCAAAATGGAGTCGGTGTACGAGATTGTATAAAAATTGGTTGCTATTTCTTCTTCAAGCGGACTTGTAAAATCACCGTTTAAAGTATCCATTTGAATTGTATAGATAACCGCAGTACTTACTCCATAAGTAAGTGAATCCCATTGAAATGTAATAGCATTATTAGCACCGGCACCAATTTCATGTAATGCAATAGAATCGTGGTTGGCTGAAAGTACGAACTGACCTTCAGTTGGTACTTTCGCAACATATTTCATATCATTATCAGTACAGGAATTTATGAATATCAAACTTAATAATAAAGCTGATAGTCCGAATATTATCTTTTTCATATAAATTCTATTTGTTAATATGTTTATATACATGGCCTTACGGCCATTTGATGAGTTTTAGAAATTATCAATTTGTGTCAGATTCGGATTCGCCAATAAATCGGAAGTAGGAATTGGGAACAAATTATATTTACTATCCACACTTTTACCTGCCATTGCTCCACCTTTCCAGGCCCAGAGGTAATCGGCAGTTGTCAGTCTATCGTATCTCACCAGATCTGTACGGCGTTGGGCTTCCCAATATAATTCTCGGGCTCTTTCGTCTAAAATAAAATCCAGCGTTAAGTTAGTCTGAGTAATATTTCCCAACGTACTTGCAGGATTATTGGCATAAGCACGACCACGTAATTGATTGATATAACCCAGAGCTGTTGTCAAATCCCCACCTGTTCCGCCGCGCAAAACCGCTTCCGAATAAATCAGGTATATTTCCGCCAGGCGGAAAACCGGAAAATCAATATCAGACAGATTATTAAAGGTATTATTTTGAACGATAGAACTACCATCACGGTTTATATTCCGGTATTTGAAGGCCGAATAACCGTCGGTGCTGACAGAAATTGTGGAAACTTTCAGATTCTGTCCTGTAGTATAAAACTCAGCCCGTTTATCAACCGTAGTATCGGCTGTTGGAAATAGAGCAGGAATTTGTTCGGTAAATCGGAAATTATTCCAGCTTCCGGATAATCCGTTTATTTCAGCGGTTACACCGGCAGCACCAAGTGCAAAGAAATTGGTTCCATTCCATGTTTCATTGGTATTGTTATAATTTATTGTGAAAATAAATTCATTGGTGTTTAAGTTATTATCACCCAACATTAACCACCTGTAGTGACTTTCCAATGAATAACCTGCTGCAATAATTTGTTTACAATAGGTAATGGCCTCGGTATAATAATCATTTCCGGTATATACTTTTCCATTCAGATACATTCTTGCCAATAATGACCAATCGGCGGCTTTATCCGGTCTTCCCCATTCGTTAGTCCGTGGATCGGCTAGTTCAGGTTCAATATCTTTTAACTCGGTTTCGATAAAAGTAAACAAATCTTTACGTTGTATTTGTTCAGGAGCAGTAAATCCCAATGAAGCTTCTGTAGGAAAAGGTGGATTACCATATAAATCCATCAATACCCAAAAACTATAAGCACGAAGGTATCTGACTTCCGCTTTGTATTGTTTTATCTGAGTCACATCGGTACCTGTAAATCCTCTTTCGGCAATCTTTGCATCAGTTGATTCATTCAAAAAGTTGTTGCAATACGTGATAGTTGTCAACATGGTGGAATAAACATAACTAATGGCAGTTGCATCGGCACTCCATGCCAATTGATGAAAGACTGCATTGCCACCATCATCGTTCCATGTACTGACGGCTTCGTCAGTTGTATATTCCTGCATTCCCCAGTAATAACGAAGAAAATCACCGTAGGATAAGTTTGAATATATCGACACCATACCTTGTTTATACCCGGCTACCGAATTAAACTGAATGCCGGCTGTAATGTCGTTGGTAGGTTGTTTTACAAGGTCATCGGTACACGAACTCGATCCAACCGTCAATGTTATCAATATTATCAATAAGGTACTATTGATTTTATATTTGTTGTTTTTCATATTCATTATATTTATAAAGATTAGAAATTAAGGTTCAGACCAAAAGCGAATACACGTGGAACCGGATAAGCATTCTGTGCTCCACTGTTAGATTCAGGATCGAGACCGGTAAACTTAGTCAAGGTAAATACATTCTGAACCGAAGCATTTATTTTCAGATGAATATCACTTTTTGGGAAAATTTTCCCAAAATCATACGCTAAATAGGCATTATCCATTTTCAAAAATGAAGCATTTTGCAAATAATAATCACTATAACCTTCGTACTGATCGGTATTCTTAAATAATGAGTTATAATACATGGTATTCAGATTCTCCGAAGTTGCCCAACCCGTGATAGCAATTGCATTATCGAGTGGTTTATAGTAAATATAATGTCCCACATTGGAATGGAATGATGTTCCAAGGCTCCAGCTTTTATATTGAAAATTAGTACTGAACCCAAACATATATTTTGGTAAAGATGATTTTCCGCTTATATATCTGTCACTTGCATTTGTTAGTCCATCTCCATTTACATCCAACATTTGATCTTCAATCGGATAGCCCTGTTCATTGTAAACCTGGTGATACAAATAGAAAGTGTTACGACTATAGCCGACTGTATTGACAGAAGTTGCATCACTGAACAATCCAACACCGGCAGCATTGTCGATACTAATCTTCGTAATTTTATTTTCGTTATAAGTGGCATTGAAACTAAAATCCCAACTGAAGTCTTTGGTCTGAACAGCAATGGCTTTTACATTAAATTCAATTCCTTTATTTTCCATTGTTCCAATGTTTTTAATCATTGTTGAACCGAAACTAAGACCGTAAGGAATTGTAATTGAGTTTAATAGATCTTTGGTGCTTTTTTGATAGACATCAATACTACCGGTGATTCTGTGTTCGAAAAATCCATAATCGAGTCCTATATTGGCGGTAGCCGTTTCTTCCCATTTTAAATCGGGATTATAAACTTGAGGCCAAACAGTTGTATAGGCTTGATTTCCTATTGTATACTGAGTATTTAAACCGCTTGTGGTATATCTCGGAATTGGATAATAGTTAGAAAGTCCATCCTGTTGGCCGGTAATACCATATCCCAGTCTTAATTTTAAATCGGAAATAGTCCGGTTATTTTTCAGAAAGCTTTCTTCTTTTATTTTCCATGCCAATGCCATGGAAGGAAATAAC
The DNA here is from genome assembly GCA_028692715.1 of Paludibacter sp. GTDB lineage: Bacteria > Bacteroidota > Bacteroidia > Bacteroidales > Paludibacteraceae > Paludibacter. The sequence goes on from JAQUWU010000039.1 coordinate 8,983, forward strand.
CCCCAACGATGACGCTCTGCAAAGCGAGAAGAAGCATCATCACGCAACGAAGCGGTTAGTAAGTATTTTTCGTTGAATGTATAATTCAATCTTCCATAAAATGAAATAATGGAGTGACTTGGTTTGTCGAACGGATACGTTGGAACACTGCTTGCAACTAAGTTACCTGCTGCATCGAAAGTAGAATAGTTGTAGTTGGTAGTCAGGAAATTATTGTATGAATATCCGGCAGTCACATCCAACCTACTCAGAATGGAAGGTAATTCTTTGGTATAGAATAAATATGATTCAAAAAGCGTATTGCCTGTTTCTCGGGAAGGATTACCATTATAAACAGAACCACCCGCTACATTGTCGGCAAAATAATCGGCCGGTGTTGCATAATTATATACAGCACTTGATATATCATATCCTGCATTTACATTCAAATGTAATTCAGGAAGAAAAAACATACTGTAATCCACCTGAAGATTGCCTACGCTTCTAAAAGTTTTGTTTGTCTCATTCACCTGATAAAGCATACTTACCGGATTGATATTGGTAAGTGCCGGATTTGTTTCGTATTGGGTATACTGAAAATAGCCTCCGTAAGTCTGATCATCAACATGAACCGGTTGTGTCGGGTCAAAAGCTGTTGCAGCCCAAATAGCAGCATCATTGGCAACCCGTTCGTTTTCGTACGAACCTTTTAGGTTCACATTTACTTTTAAGGTGTTTTTCAAAAAAGTGGGATTCAAATTCAGCGAAGCGGTTGCTCTTTCGTAATTTCCGGTTTTTAAAATACCATCCTGATTCAGATAACCGACGGAAACCCGGTAAGGTAATGACTTGACAGCTCCACTGACACTTAAGTTGTAATCGTGAGCCAATGCATCCTGAAAGATTTCATTTTGCCAGTTGGTATTGGCAGTTCCGGGAGCTACAATGCTTGTTCCGAGTTCGGTAACAACAGCACGATATTGGTCGGCAGTAAGAACAGGTGTCTGTTCACGGAGCGTTGACATTCTTACATTGGAAGAGAAATCAATTTTCATCTTGCCTTTAAGTCCTTTTTTTGTTGTTATCAGAATAACCCCGTTCGAAGCTCTCGAGCCGTAGATGGCCGCTGCGGAGGCATCTTTCAGTACAGTAAAGCTTTCGATATCGTTCGGATTCAGTTGACTGATCATTCCCGGTCCACCATTCCAACCTTCAATCGGAACATTATCAATTACGACTAACGGATCATTGGATACACTTAATGAAGCACCTCCGCGTATCAAAAATGAACTTCCTGCTCCCGGTTTTCCGCTGAAAGGTATTACCTGAACACCGGAGATTTTATTAGCTATCAGACCTTCGGCATTGGTAACAGGTGCTTTTTCGAAATCCCTTGCACTTACTGAAGATATATTGCCGGTTAGGTCTTTGGCTTTTTGAGTTCCATAACCCACTACAATTATCTCATCCAGTTGTTTGTTGTCGGGTAATAATTGTACTTTGAGCTGATTTTTTCCGGATATGGAAATGGTTTGAGGTAGAAAACCTACATAGGAAAAAGTTAATTCGGATTTTCCAACAGGAACGTTTATTGAAAATTTGCCGTCAACATCAGTTAATGTTCCTATTTTTGTGCCATTAATCAGAATGTTTACTCCGGGCAACGTAATTCCCTGTTCATCTATTACTGTTCCAGTGACCTTTCTTTGGTCATTTAACTGACTTTTCTGTTGCTGAGCTGAAAGGAGTGCCGTACCGGTTAAGCCAGGAATATACAACATTGCAACCATTACCAGAACCATTCGAAAATGACTCAGATTTCTTAAATTACTGGTTTTACTCATGATATAATATTAAAATTAAATTGGTTAACGTATAAAAAAGAACAATTGATATGTCTTATAATTATGGATAACTTAACTGCAGATTTTACTTTGCAAATATAATAATGGATATAGATTGAATCAAGCACTAATTGGACAAAAAAGACAATAAATTAGATACGTAATGGTCAATTGTTTTATTTTTTTAATATCAGAGCTAAAATCTGAAAACTAAAATTCCAATCCAATTATTCCAGAATTACACATCTTGATACTTCTTTAAGAATATTTAGATAAATGCTTTAGCTTATTTATTGACATTTATAATAGATAAATTGCCAATACATAATATGTAAGAAACCTGAGAGATCACTCCAAATCATGTCTGAAATGACCTCCATTATTAAATTTGGTTTAGGGTACCAATATTTTATTCGTTTGGCCATTTACCCGAATTAAATATGCTCCGCTTTTTATAATCTGTGTAAATTGGTTCTCAACTACAGTTGACCTTATCAAAAGACCTGTCATAGTATACAGTTCCACTTGAGCTTTTCCTTTAAATTGGGCGTTGATTAAACCTGGCATGACTGATAATTTTAGGCTAGATGCAGTTTGCTGATCAATTCCGGTACCAGATGAAATTGTAAAACCAGCTTTATAACCGGTCGAAGAAGTACCAAGAGCAAAAGCATTGTCTTGATCTCCGTTCGCTGTTATCCATGTTGACGCTGTTGTTTGCCAATATTGTGTCTTTGCTAATATAACTTCCAGATAATAAGTCCCGGGAGTATTTCCAACAAGTGAATGAACATCAATTCCGGCTGAAACATTGTTGTAAATTGAATTCAGGGTTCTTGTGCTGGTCAAACGATCACCGTTAGAAAAAAATGAGTTGTTTAATGCAATATTACTCCAATTACCTGCAGTTCCAGTGGTTGAATATGCCCGATAATAAAGTACAAAGGATGAAGCATCAATGAAATCATCAGCGCCATATGTTCCTGATTCACCATAGCCTCCATTGAGTACCAAAGAACTAGAAGTACCGAAATCATAACTTTCAAAGGCCGTGTTTGATGCCCAATTATTATCACAAGTCCAGGTTAGATCTGTGGCAATAGCGTAATTGTAAAGGGTCTCATTAGAAGTCACCGTTACAAAACTTCTTGCCCAATAACCACTGGCCGAAACAAAAGAACTTGCCAATAAAATGGCACAAAAAAAAGTAGTAATTTTTTTCATAAAGATTGAATTTAAAGGGTTACTTAGTTGAAAATTAATATTGTTTTAAATTTGAGATTTTTAAAATAAACAAAAGTATCAACCCTTGCATTGTTGTTTATAATTACATATTTAAAATGATGATTTTGTATGGGCTGAATGATGCAAATATAGGGATAAAGTGTCTCGAAAAACAAGCACAAATAGGACAAAGAAGGCAACGAAAAGGACAAAAAAAGATATTAATGGGAAGATTTTATTCGGATGATAGCTAAAGTTCGCCTTCTTTCCCTTGAATTAATCTGTTTGAACTTAAAAGGACTTAGGATGGAGTATGATGGGAATTTGAGTTTTGCTAATTTAAACTGGAATTTCAATACATTGAATTTTAGCAACTCGAATGGTTATATTGGTTTTGAATGGATTTATTCCATAAACTGTTTAGGTGTTTTTCCAAATTGATTTTGAAAGCATTTAGAAAAATAGGAGGCATTGGAGAATCCGACCAGATACATTACTTCAGCCACGGAAAATTTTCGTTGAGTCAATAACATAGCAGCTTTTTTCATTCGGATAGACCGGATATATTCAACAGGTGATAATCCCGTAAGTTGTTTAATTCTACGATAGATTTGTTTTGTGCTGATGCCTGAAATACGACTTAAACTATTAACATTCAAATCAGCATCTGCAATTTTATCTTCAATAATCCGGGTAATATCAACAAGTATTTTTTCAGTCCATGATTCGGCTACAATTTCCTTTGGATCAGATAGTGCTTCCAAACGAATTTTTTCTTCTATTTTTTCTTTTGTGCCAAGCAATTGTTTCATCCTAAGCAACAACAATTCCGTATCGAAAGGCTTTGACATAAAAGCATTGACCCCCAATTCTATGCTCTCACCTTCTGTCAGTTTATCATCTTTAGCTGTTAGCATTATTATTGGTACCAAAGATATTTCTTTGTTTTTCCGCAGTTGTTTGCACATTTCCAAACCATCCATTACCGGCATCATAATGTCCGAAATGATAAGTTCTGGTTTAGTTTTAATGGCAAAATCCAAACCGGTTTTACCATTATGTGCTATTATACATTTATAATTAGATGAAAGTGCCTGCTGAATAAATTCGCTTACCTCAATATTGTCCTCCACAATTAAAACCAATGGTTTCTGTTCACCTTCAATAGTTCCGGCTTCCTCGTTATCTACATTTACGAATGAACCAATAATCGCTTTGCCTTCAATAACAGGTAGTTGCAAGCTAATTTTTGTCCCTTTGCCTTCTTCGGAGCTAATGCTTATCGTTCCGTTATGAAGTTCTACATAGTTTTTTACTAAATACAGGCCAATACCGCTTCCTACCTTGTCGTTTACCGTTTTACGAGATTGGAAAAAACGGTCGAAAACAAAGGGCAGATCATCGGTAGGAATGCCGATACCCAAGTCGGAGATATTCACAACTAAAAAGTTGTCTTTTTCAGTGGAAGCTAGAATTTCGAAATTGATGTTTCCACCCGTATTTGAGAATTTTATGGCATTTGAAATTAAGTTGTTGAGCACCGATTCCATTTTTAATACGTCGATATTAACCAATACGGTATCCATTTCGGTAAAAAATGTCGTGATCAGGTTTTTCCGGGTAAAAGCTTCTTCGTAAACAGAAAAAATACCTCGGGCAAATTCGATAAATTCTACCTGCGAGACAAATAAAGTATTATTCATTGAACCATCGAAACGTTCAAAGCTAATAACTTGTTGAATTAATGCATTCAGACGCAGGGCATTTTGCTGAATCAGGGTCAGTTGTTTTTTTAAGTTCAGGTTTTTAGTTTCTATTAGAAGTTTACTAATGGGAGCAATAATCAGGCTTAATGGGGTTTTAAACTCATGCGATACATTGGTGAAAAATTCAATTTTCAAATTCGATAATTCAAGTGATTTTTCTTTTTCTATTCGTTCAATTTTAGTTTGGTGTTTATCTCTGAAGTAATTAAATACCCATAAGAAAAAACCAATAATCAAAAGTGCATAAAATAATTTTGCCCAAATGCTGTAATACCATGGTGGACGGATGATTAAATGAAAATTAAGTAAAGATTGTACTGCTTTTCCATTGGAATCAAGTCTACCTATACTCAGCTTATAAATTCCCGGAGCTAAATTGTTATACGAAATCCGGTTGGAACTGGACTTAACAGTTCGCCAATCATTATCTACACCATCTAATTGATAAACGTATTTATAAATTTCTTCCTGAGAAAAACTCAGATCGGAAAACTCAAAGGAAACATTGTTTTGGTTATAGTTGAGAGTAAGTTCTTTAGAATAACGGATACTTTTACCTTTGTAATCCAGCCCGGCCTGAAAATATAAATCATTGACATATAAAGCAGTTAATCTAATCGGGTCATAGGGTTTTTCATCTTTAATTATGTTTGTTGAAAATTTGACAAATCCATCAATGCCGCCCAAATAAATTTCATCGCTTGATGAATCAAAAAAACTGCACCAAAGTGGTATGTTTGCAATTTTTACATGTTTAATCTGGAGTGTTTCTTTTCCCAGAACAAATGTCCCATCAGAAGTTGTAATCCATATATGATTTTTTTCTTCGGTTAAAATCCTGATAATGCTTTCATCAATGTTTTTATATCTGATTATTTGTGTTCGGTTTGTTTTTGGATCAATACGATTTAACCCTCCCATGAAACCTGTCCAGATAAAACCCTCCCGATCACAAATCAAGCAAGTCGCACTGATATTTGACTTTTGTCCGGCTTTGGTTTGTACCGAAAACTGAGTAACGATTCCAGTCTTTGTGTTGATTTTATTGATTCCGCTATTATAGGTCAAAGCCCACACATTTCCCTGTAGATCCGGAAGTATCTTATTTATAAAATTATCAGATAAACCGTATTTTCCCGGTTTTTTGTAGAAATTCTTTTCTGCTACATAAAAAGATGATTTGCTTTTCATTAATTTCTCTTTATTCACTACAAAGATGCCTCCCAAACAGGTTCCGATCCATAACCGTCCTTGTTTATCTTCAAACATACTATAAGCCCAATTGGCATTACGGGTCCGGGTGCTATCTACTATATTATAATGTATGAATTGTCGGGTCTGATAATCGTAGCGGTTAATACTACCATCGGTTGCCACCCAAAGATTATTGTCTCTGTCTTCGTAAATGGAACGGATCCGGTTGTGTGAAATCGGATAATGTTTATCACCCAATTTGTACCAAAGACAGGTCTTGTTATCTGACGAAGTAAAAATCAAACCATTTGTTCCCCCGAACCAAAAATTATTACGTGAGTCTTTATAGATTACCTGTAATTGATTTCCATCACCAATGCCCGTCACATGCGAGATGGGAACATATTTGTAAGTTTTGTTGTATTTGAATAAGGAAACCCCGTAATCGGTTCCAAACCATGCATTGTTGTTTTTATCAACAAAAACACCCCAAACAATATTATTCGTTAATGACTTCGCATTCCGGGAATCGTGAACAAGATGTTTGAAAATATTTTTTTCAGTGTTATAAATATATAGACCATTATCAGTTCCACAAAGCAGGTTTTGGTCCCGGTCCATGGCCAATGATTTGATCGAATTATTGTCGAAATCGTCTACCCGTTCAACCAATTCGCTAGCTGGAAAGAATTTGAACAAATAACCTTCTGTTCCAATCCAGATGCATTTTCGTGTTGAGTCTTCTAATAATGAATTAACTAATAGGCTATTTTTCTTAAACCGTACGGGAAGTGTTATGGTTTTAAAAGTTGAAGATTTGGGTTCGAGATAGCAAAGTCCATTGTATGTCCCTACGTAAAGAATTTTTTGTTTCGATACCAGAATAGAATAGATTGCCCGGTGAGGTATTCCTGCGTTTTTACGGGAACTAATATTTCGAACCTGCTTATTCTTTAAATTATATTCATACAATCCGTTTAAAGATCCAATCCATAATTTGTCACCCGATAAAGCCATAGAGCGTATATCCGATGGAAAATTGATATTATTTTTTTCGTACTGTTCGGTTTCCAGATTATAAAACAGCACACCATTATCTGACCCAAGGCATAGTTGCTTTGAATCTAACAAAATTCCACAGTTAATCATCGAGTTTGCCGGACTCTTGTCTTCTGTATAAGGATAAAGTTGTTGTTGAATTGTGTAACCGTTGTATACAAACAGACCTTTATCAGATCCCATCCACATCATTCCCTGATGGTCCTGAATAAAACAATTTACAGTAGAGGCATCTGGACTCAGTAAAATATTGTTGAATTCGTTATAAGTATTGGTTTGGGCAAAAGAAAACAACACGCGCAGCATTAAACAAAGCAGAAGTAAGGTTGGTTTCATGTCATATAAACTAAATAAGAAAATTTTACAGCATTCTTCAAATTTTCGTTTAAGCATAGTGATTTCCTGATTGTATTAAATTATCTTCAAAAATACAAATATAAAATGAATTGTAAACTTTGTCTCAGTATTTTTATATAATTTTTTTTTATTAAAAATACGTATTATAGAATAAATGAATATTGATTAAATTCCTTATAATTAAATGTATAGGCTATATAATAGCTCGTTTGGTTAATAATAAAAAAATGGAGGTTTAGTTAATCTATATTTTTTATATTAATTCTTTTATAGCATAATAAGGATTAAGTATAATCTAAATTTCAGTACTGAATTTTCTGCAGTCTTTTTTTTATAGGCAAATTCATCAGTTGAAAACAAGAGACGAAGCGAAGCAAATCCAACTAAATTTACACTATCAACTTCCTTTAAACATTTAGGCAATTTTATTATTCGGTTCGAGATTACGTTCTGGACATCACTAGTTGAGAGAGATGAAATCTATGAAAGATATTTATTTAAATCCTTTAATGTTCGTTTCTTGTTCAATTTTGGAGATGCATTCTATTTTTATCTTTGTGGATTTGGAAGCTTCACAGCATTAAATTGCACAGCCATAATTGTCTAATTTACAAATAAATTTATAGGTATTATCGGTTAGACCGTCCAGATTTCGATCAAAGATATTAGCTTTGTCGAATGGAAGAAAGAGACTGATTTATAGGACTGAACTCAATAAAATTTACTCTTATATTTTATAAAGACGAAGCATGTTATAAATATCTTGCTGACATAAAATGGGAGAGTGGAATAGAGGAAAGAATCAACCAGATATGCACATTCATATTATGAATTTGAAAGGATGGTTAAGAGGAATACATTATCCTTGTTGCAAAGATAGGTTACAAGGTTACCTTGAAGAATATTATTTCAGGTACAATAGACGAAATAATATGGACACTCTCTTTGATACCCTAATAAAAAGGATGGTTAGATATGAACCAAAGCGTTTAAATACAGAGAACTAATTGGGCGGTCTAACCACTAATACCTATCGTTTTTTTTTAGCCTTTTTTCATTGATTTAGCCCATTCCATTACATTAGCTGGGGCACGTTTAAAAAATAATTCATTTCCCATAAATTCCATATAGGGTTGCGTATGTTTCCAAAAAGCATAATATCCTTCGCATAAATAATTTAAACCCGGCTCACCGGTTTTCGTTTTAATAATTCTGTTTTTAGGACATTCTCCATGACAGAGTTTCAAAAACTCACATTGACGACATTGAGTGGGTAAAGTGTCACGTTTATCAGCTCCAAATTGCAATTGTTTTTGAGAAAAAACCATTTCGTAAATGGTATGTGTTTTTATATTTCCGATTTTATATTCAGGAAAAACAAAATGATCACAGGCAAACATATCACCATTAAATTCCATGACAGTGGCGTGACCACATGTTTCTCCAAATATACAAACACCGGGCTGCTCACCAATTGTACCGGCTAAAGCTGAATCAAAAAGCTGAATATAAAATTTTCCTACATCGTTTTTTATCCATTCGTCGAAAATAGTAATATAAAACTCACCAAACTTTTTTGCATCAACAGTCCATGGAGCTAGAACAGCATCGTCACTTCCAATACCATCCGGAGGTAATAAATGCAAGCCGTCAGGTCTGCTATTACTCATTTTCTCCACAATGGGTGCAAATTGCATATAAGTAGAACCTATTTCTTTGAAAAAATTATATATTTCCAAAGGATAGTCTACATTATAATCATTTATTACAGAAAGTGTATTGAACTCAACTTCGTGTTTTTGAAGCAATTCGATACCTTTCATCACTTGTTTAAATGTCGCTTTTTTCCCTTTGGTTTTTCTGTAAATGTCATGGCAATGTTCCGGTCCATCAATGGAAATCCCAATCAAAAAATTATTGTCTTTGAAAAACTTACACCATTCATCTGTGAGTAAAGTTCCATTTGTTTGGAGAGAATTATCAATTTTTCTTCCCCGTCCGTATTTTCTTTGATAAGTTAGGACTTTTTTGAAAAATGAAATGTCTCGCAATAACGGTTCTCCTCCATGCCAAGTAAATAATACCTCAGGAACAGGTTGTGCTTGTATATAACTCTCTATATATTTTTCAAGAGTATCATCACTCATCTGCAGACTTTTTCTGTTTTCGTAAAGTTTCTCTTTTTCAAGATAATAGCAATAGGAACAGTCTAAGTTACAACTGGAACCGTTGGGTTTTGCCATCACATAAGTTGGCATTGAAAGAGGATTAAAGGCTATATCTTTTTTCATTTTTCATATTATAAATAGTGACAAATATAATAATAAGTTCACTCACATTTACAGTAGCGAAAAAAGTATTAACAGTCTTTAGAGTTCTATCATCATTATTAATACGCGGAAAACATCAAAATATATGATTTACGCTAATGAATGACAGATAATTAAAATCATCATCTATACATTCAAGAAAATTCATTCGGAAAACGGACATTCGATTTTATTATGAGTTTTCCGAAAAAAGACGCTATATCAAAAAAATATTTAATTGAAAATAAATATCTTTCTGATATAGCGTCTTTTGACCTTGTATGCTATCTAATATACTCTTATTTGCGTTGCAATAATTTAATTGTTACAAAGCAATTTCCTAATCGCAAAAATTATTGCATAAGAACCACTTTTTTTGCAGTTTCACCAATTTTCAAAATATAAACTCCATTCGTTTGACCTGTTAAATCAAGTGTACCTACGCCAACTCCATTAAGTTTTGAATTCATTATAAGTTGACCTGTCATAGAATAAACATATACATTGCCGTTCTCATGATTCAATGCATTAATGGTTATTGAACCTTTTGTTGGATTTGGGTAAAGTACAAATAGATCAGCAGATGTCACAGCTGTGTCAAGGATTTCACTTATTGTGGTAGTCTCCCAACTTTCAGCAAAGTGATTGTCGAGTTCTGGGGTAATCAGCTGAAACACATTATTACCGGTAAAACCATTAGCTGGCCAAAATCCATCATTAGAATAAGTAAAAAAATCAACCAAATGTCCATAACTATCATACAAATCGATAGTTTCTCCATTATTAGATAGTTTACCATCCTCCCAACCTATAATCTGCTTGTCGCTAAGCCACCAATTGTTTGCAGTTGCATCAATAGTCAAATACATAGTCGCATGAGAAGCCAAGTAGGTGTTAGCAGGTATTGTGGCTGTTATCCCGTTTATAATGGCATAATTAGAAACATCAATTGTAAAATCCGACGGATTGTAAAGACCGATAAATTCGGGAAGATCCAGATTCTCGGGATTTATAAAAAACTGAGAAATCATCACATTTGGAGGAAAGGCTGAGTCATTCGTTAACGTACCTAAATTAATGGAAATTCCATTTTCCATACCTGCACCAATACCCGGTGAGCTTGATAATAAATTAAAATTATAAAAACCAGGACTCGTAAATAGTGGATTACCAGTAATATTAGTACTGCTGTTTGCAGCATTTTCGGAAACATCAGTTAAACAATAACTACTTTTTAAAGTTGATTTTGAATCTACTGAAAAGGCCAGATTAGATGAATTGGATAAAATACTATTGCTCACAACAGCATTTCCTCCTGCATATCCCAAATTTTTCTCATAACAAGCTATTGCATCAACATTTCCATAAAAGACACAATTTTCAACAACAACGTTGCTACTATCTTTTACACCAATACCCTTTGTGCAATTTATAAAAACACTGTTTTTTATTGTAGTAGAAGATTGTTGTCCCACAGAAACCCCCTTGTCAGTCAAATTGCAAACCGTAACGCTATCAATTAGAATATTTGAATCTTTCTCACCCAGGTCAATTGCATCGCTATTATCTCCTAAAAAATCTGAAATTTTACAATTACGGATGACTCCATTTTCTACTTCGTCAAAATCAATTCCATCGGAGTCAACTATGCCATTTCCTCTAAATTTACAATTAGCAACATAACCATGACCATATTTTACATTTATATTATCACCCGTAATATCAGAATGCAGACTACTGTTTGTTAGCGTGATGTCAGAATATCTACCTACAATCGGACAACCATAATTATTTTCAATGGTCATATGATCTAAAACCAAATCGGCATTAAAAGCGGTTATTGCTGCTATATCGATAGCTAAATCAGGTCCTTTCGACGCTTTTTCTATAGTTACATATTTCAGAGTAGAAATTGCATCTGTATTTTTGAATTTAATAATACCCCAACAGCTATCGGTTAAATTTGGATTGAGCTTAAATGAAATACCTTTATCGGCAGTTCCGTTAGCATTGATCACACCATTTACAAAAATATTCGCACTTTTAGGCATCCATATTTCTACACCTGGATCAATCGTTAATGTAGCGCCGGATTTTACAGTAATATCACCCTGAGCCATATAGGGCGAGCATTCAATACCAAGTGTCAGATTTCCTGATATTTCTTCATGAATTATACATTGTCCGGTAGCTTCGTAAACTGCTGTAAGAGATGTATTTGTGCTGAGTGTTATATTGTAATCTTCGGATGTGGATATATATGAATCAGTATTGGGCAGCAGGCAGGTTAACTTCAAATCGAAACTCATGTCAACACTATTAGCCGCATTTTGATGAACTTCTACGGCAATGATATTTTCACCTTCCAGAAAATAGGAGTTATCTATAGTGTATGATGTAAAAGTTGACTCATCAGTTCCGGAAATACTTGTTGTAGCCGTAGTATTATAATTTACAGTTCCCGAACTCATATTGGTACGTATTATTTCTTGTCCATTTAAATAAACAATGGCACCATCATCTTTAAGTAGATTTACGATGAACTGATTCGATTTTTTATCCGCAGCAGTGAGAGTGAATTTTTTTCTAAAATAGGTAGTGATGTATTTACTTGAACTACTGGTTCCATAGCTCACGGTAGTAGTTTCGTCTCCGTCACCATAACCAAGTTGAGATTTACCGGACTTCCACGATGTATCGACATAGTCGGAACTAGTCCATGTTGTGCCTAAATTCACACCTGTATCTAAATAATTCCAGCTATCTCCACTTGCTATTATAGTATTTGTGGTATTCGCTGCCCAGCCTAAAAACGAATATCCGGGTTTTTCAACAGCACTTAAAGTCGTTTCCAGATTCATCAAAAAAGGACCTGACCAAGTGGATGCTGGAATGGTTAAACCATCAATTTTAAGTGTGCCTGCAGCGCTGGGATATGTTGATAAACTTAGTGTGGCTGTACTACTAAATCCATAATTTTTCAAGTCAGCTAATAATGCTGCCGGTCTAGCATCTGCAAAGGTTTGCAAATTTTGAACCTCTGTTTCCCAATACGAATATGAAGGTATTGCATCGCCATAATCGGATGTTGTTCCTTTCCATCTGGCAATATGATTCGGCATTTCTTGATCAATGGCAGCTTTTCGCTCAGCAATAAGTACTTTTATTCTGTCAGGATGAAAACTGGTATATAAATGAGCGGCCAGTCTTTTTCCGAAATATGCCTTATAAGAAGTATTAGTTAACAATTCTTTCAATGGTAAAACCGATTCACCAGTATAAAAACTGATAAGGTTTTTTGAAGCAGTTTCAAATCCTCTATCCAAATCCATTAAAATCCACCTCCATTTTCCTGAATCCTTAGGTTTCCATGCCATAACATTATGATCTATTGAAAAATTTCCATCACACATTTCGGTGATTACATAATCGGTAAATTCTTCTATATCCATAACTGCAGCTACAGCATTATAATTAGCAGTAACACTTAAATCCTTATTTAAAAGTGTGAGGAAATTATTATACGCAACTAAATTACCATTTTCTGCATAGCTTTCATTTTCAACCATATCGAAACTATCACCTGCTAAACCATAACTACTCGTTATATAATCTTCATCCACTTTTTCCCGAATGTTGTGAATGCCCATATACTGTCCATTTACATATAAAATAGAAGGTTTAAAACCCATAATATCTACATTCATATTTAATAGGGTGGCCTGTTGTCCAAGTATATCTCTAAACAGGGTTTCACTCCAGTCATCGCCAGATGCTCGAAGCGAAAAATCCGAATAAGAGCTTCTGTTTCGTTGATTAATCAAAGAATATCCTAAACTGCTACTTCCGTATTGTTTCTTAAAATAAATACCTAACATTTTTTCAGGAAGTTGCCAAGAATATAAGCCATTTATTTTACATCCGGCTAATTCATTAAATGCTGCTCTGTCACTTCCGTTATTTTCAAAAAGTTCGATGTTGATAGGAACTTCCCAGTCAGGTTTAAAACTTTGAACATAAATTCCAATACTACTGTCCCAAAAATTAGCAGGGTTAGTTGCAATCGAAACTACAGGTAAGGCTGCATCAACAGAATTTTCGCTGATAAAATACGATGCAGTAACGATAGTTCCAGGCACATAATCTGTTTTAAAAATACGAGCTCTGAGAATGGTGGTTGCTGATATGTTTAGTGGTTCGGTGTACTTTGTTGAACTTAGTTCCGGATCTGAGCCATCGGTTGTATAGTAAATATCACCTCCCAAATAACTTGTAATACCTGCACTGATACTTGTATTGAAAAAACCTCCTTTTACTGTAAATTCGGGGACATTACAGTCCAGATTGGTGTAGGCTGTTGAAGTATTATTACTTGCCCCCGGAGTTGAGATGGCAAAATAGCCCCAGCTAGTACTACCATCAGTCCTTCTTCCGAATGAGATGTCTGATTTCTGTGCAGTAAAGGAAATAGAATCTTGTAGGACAAAATTTGAATTATATAAACCTATTTCTTCTCCATCTGCTGATAAATTAAAGCTTGTATGGAGAGCTGAATCCTTGCTGTCAGCCCAAATTAACAAGTATCCACCTGCCGCAATTGAAATGCTCGATGTAATCTGCCATTTGCTTGGTTTTTCAAAATTATCGGTAAGATAATAACCTTTTAAATTGACAGATGAATTTCCTTTATTGTATAATTCTATCCAATCGGCATCATCAGAGTAATCTGGATCCTCAATTTGTGTAGCGTTGGACGCTGAAAATTCATTAATTACAATTTGAGAGTGAAGCGAAATACTTTGAAGTATTAATATCAAAAAAATTACAAAAAACTGTTTTTTTAAAAAGAATAGTGTTTTCATATTCGGTAATTAACAAATTAAATAAAAATGTGATTACATGATTTAATTGGATTGTTGTTTTGCTTCAAATCAGATAAAAATAAAACCTTTATCAGGTCAACTGTTTTATCTTAAAGAAAGCAAAATTAGACCGAACATGTAAATACTTAATGTGTTTTAAGTGTAAACCTAATTTTGTTCTGTAAAATTGTTGAATAATACTGAAAAAACGCTTGGAATTTGACTACAAGTAACTTTTAAAATTTTGAGACCGAAAAACGAGAATTTATTAAAGAAATAATGTGAACCAAAAACTCAAAATATCAGGTTATCTGGCCTTGATTGTCACTTCCGGGATTACATCGTTGACTTTTGCCATAGAATTTTGATTGGAATTACCGCTCCCAGAACACATTGTATTATAAATAGATAGGCGCAATTTTCGCTAATTAGGCGGATTTGAAAAAAGGATTTTAATTTCGACAAGTCGAAATGATTTTCAGACACTTATATATTAATTTGATAGCCGAAGGCGAGAAAAATCCTATTTAAAATCCGTTATCTTCAGCTAGATCAGAGAAAATCAGCGTGCTATTTATTACAAATAAAATGGTACAATATATTATTCCAGTTACTTATTTATTTAATTTTCAATTAAAACAAATATTTTTAATGTGTAAACAATATAAAAATGTAATAGTAATCAAAAAATGTAGCAATAATTTATATTTTTGTTTGCATAATAAAATCTTTAGTATACATTTGTCCTATACATTTAAATATAACTATTGTTGCAATAACACTTTATTGAAAAATTCCTTAAATTGTAAAGAATAAAATTAGAAATATTTTTAGAATGAGCTTTTAGGTATAGATTGTTTGATTACTAATTGTCGAGTTACTAATTTTTTTAATTTACTTTAAAAATGAGTGGAAAAGAGTGAAAACCCAATAATAAATTAAGAAAATAATTTCTTGAACAAATCGGGTCTGTAGGAGTGGGATCACTTCTGAGCGGTTCGGATTTGGGCAGGAATAAATTATAACAAAAAAAATAAAAAGCTCACGAATAAAGGTTCTTTCTGCCGAGAATAAATTGCTCTAAGTAGAAGAAAGTTCCGTTACCGAAATGTCTATGTCTAAATTCGAAAATCTTAGCTATTTACAGAAAGAAGGACGAACCGGATTTCCCGATAAACGCTGGGTGATGGTTATCGATTTGTCGAAGTGCAAAAATGAACAAAAATGCATGAATGCTTGTCAGACTGCACATCATGTTCGACCAGAACAATCGCATATTAGAACTTTAAAGATGGAGGAATCTGCCAATACTCCTTCATATTATATGCCAAAGCCTTGTCAGCAATGCGATAATCCACCTTGTGTTGCAGTTTGTCCGGTTGATGCAACCTTTAAACGAGCCGATGGAATTGTATTGATCGATAATGAAAAATGTATTGGTTGTCGTTTTTGTATTGCAGCTTGTCCCTATAGTGCCCGCTATTTAAACTGGTCGGAACCACTCTTCGCTGAAGAGGACAAAGATAAAGTCTACAATGTAGAATTAAATATTCCTCAAAAAAAAGGTACCATAACAAAATGTTTATTCAGTGCCGATCGTTTGCGTGAAGGGAAATTACCCTATTGTGTTTCGGCATGTCCAAATGGAGTTTTTTATTTTGGAGATGAAAATGAAGATACAGTAAAAAACGGAACTACAAACGAAACGGTGCAGTTTAGTGCTTTATTAGAAGAAAATGGGGGATACCAGTTGATGCCTGAACTCGGTACAAAACCAAGGGTTTATTATTTGCCACCAAAAAGAAAATAATCTCCGCTTCAGGATAAGTATAGACTTTATGCAGAGGAACGTATATTGACAATTGTAGGTTGCATTGTATGTCGCAAATCAATTAATACCGAAATAATCTGGTTGATTATTTCGGTATTTCTTTTGGCAGGAAGTTCAAGTGTTTTGACCGAATGTCAGCAAAGTAAATTTGATGCAAAAATGAAGAGAAAAATGAGTCAACCAATACCTAAAAGTTGAAGAAATTAGTTATATCATTTTATAAAAGTTATATAGAGGCATAAATATTTCATGTTAATATTTGTGACTGCTCAGCACTTCAAGAAGTACTTCATTTGACGTTTTTAGGGAAAATTGCAGAGTAAAAAAATGTAATTTTCACAAAAAAATAACCAAATTAAAGCGCATAAATGATGAATGTCGCTCCAGAACTCCCCCTTTAGGGGGTTGGGGGGATGAGAAGTTACTAATATTTAGACTCGTGTTGATAACTTATCATTTATTTTAAAATGCTTTTGTCAGTTTTCTTAACTTTAGCAATCATATTATAGCCTTTACCATGAATATTTACAATATTAATATTCGGGTCTTTTTCCAACTGTTTTCGAAGTTTACAAATATAAACATCCATACTTCTCGATTTACTGTAATACTCGCCCTCATAATTCCATATTGTGTCAATAAAGATATTTCTATCTGTTACTGAATTTGCATTTTTTGCCAATAAATGAAGTAATGCAGCTTCTTTGGTAGTAAGTTTATTTGTTTTATCCTTCAAAATCAATTGCTTCCGTTGTACTTCAAATGTATAATCTCCAACTTGGTAAACATCTAAGTTTTTTGGTTCAATCAATATGTTTTTTGTTTTATCGTGATTTCTTTTATTTTTATTTCTGTTCTTAATCTTTATTACGCTTGCAAGGTCATTTACACTAAATGGTTTGGATAAATAACCTTCGTTTCCTTCATGTTTCCTGTCAGGAAGTAAGTATTTTTTTGGAAGTAAGATGAGAATGTAACTTTCAGGATTTATAACATGCATCTTATTAATTAGCTCAAAATTTTCAAATAGTTTGATGTCAAGTATACACAAAGCATATTTGTTTTTTTCAAATGATTTGAACCCTGATTCTGCATCAGTAAAAAAATCAACATGATAATTCTTACTTTTTAAATACTCACTTATTATTACACCCAGATCTTCACTTTCTTCACACAGTAAAATTTTAATGGCATTTTCTTTCATAGTATTAAATTTTAAATAATTAATCTATTTGAATTTAAGGATAGTATAAATTTTAGAAACTATAAAAATATATATAAATTTTATATATATCAAACATTTAGTAATATTTCTTTACTTAAAAACTGAAATTGCTACAATAATTTAGATAATTATGATTGAATTTTTCTTGTAATATTGATTCTGAGATTGAAGATAAGGAATAAAGACAATTTATTTATGCATCATTTTATTGTTTGTAATTTATACTATCTGTAATTATAAAGCAAACTCAAGGTTGTATTATAATTTTATTTGTCATTTCGGTTACTTCATTCACAAACTATCTCCTTTTACTATTACGACTCAAATACGTCTCTTTTTCCGATATTGTTCATTGTCAATTTTCTAATATTCCCTCAGGTCATACACTTAATTAGGTTCGTAAAGTATATGTTATTTGTTGGCGTAAATAGTCTAAATTCATTGAATATTGAACGTGGAGAATAGTCCAATAATTTTTATTTAAAATATTCATTTTTATATAGATACCTAGAATTATTATTACAAGTAACAAAATTTTGTTTTCTGTTAATATTAATGATTTTATTGTTAATTACAATATTTGTAGTATTTGTAGATAGCTGTATATCAGCTTGGTTATAAATATTTATAAAAATATATTCATAAATGAGCACTATTTGTATTTTTTAATTATATATTTGTTTATAATCGTTTTTTTAATAAAATAAAAGATTATAAAATACTGATATAGAGTTGGTTAAATTGCATTATTTGCGACGTAATTATTGCTACATTGCTATTGCTTAAAAAGTAATAAAAAATTGAATCTTATGTCTTAATTAATCCATTTTATTTGGAATTTATAAAGTTGAAAATTTTAAGTTGTAGAAGTTGATTGATTTCAGAATTACATTAAAAATTTAGTATCATGAAGAAAATTAAATCTGAAAAATTCCGTGCTAATTTCATTATTGTTGTTATTTTGATGTTAATTGTTAATATCGCTCCGGTTGTGTTGTATTCACAAAATACAAATAGTATTATTATTAAACCTGATCAGCTTAATATAGATGCAGATGTTTATAGTGTAAAACCTGGAGATACAATTTATATCGAGTCAGGTTTTAGGAAACAATTGCGTTTGGCAAATTTTCATGGCGATGCATCTAATTATATAGTGTTTATTAATCTGGGTGGGGAAGTTATTTTCGAAAATGATAATCAATATGGAATTTTAATACAAAATTGTTCCTTTTTCAGATTAACAGGAACAGGTTCAACTGATTCAGAATATGGAATCAGAATACTTGAAACCAGAGAGAATGCTAGTGGAATGTCAATTAATAGCTTGAGTACAGATTTTGAAATAGATCATTTGGAAATAGCAAATACAGGTTTCGCTGGAATTATGGCTTTTTCTCAACCTACATCCGATAAAAAAGCAAATAGAGGAAATTTTGTTCAAGAAAATACGGTTATTCATGATAATTATATTCACAATACTATTGGGGAAGGACTTTATATAGGACACTCTTTCTATAACGGGATAACTTCTGAAAACTCAACAGAAACATTATATCCACACGATTTAAAAGGTGTCAGAATTTATAAAAACAGAATCGAACATACTGGTTGGGATGGTATGCAAGTTGGTTGTGCTACAGCTGATTGTGAGATTTTTGATAATAAAATAAGTAATTATGGCGAAGGAATGGTTGTAAGCCAACACAGTGGAATTCAAATTAGTGGTGGAACTACCGGTAAATGTTATAATAATGAAATTGAAAACGGAAGTGGTCATGGTATCAGCGTATTTGGACTGGGTGATAATTTAGTGTATAACAATTTAATTTTAAATGCAGGTTATAATTATTTCCCCGAAGATAAATCAAAAAGAATCTATGGAATTTTCTGTGACGACCGTTCAACAATTGCAGGTAAATCCTTCAACTTTATTAATAATACAATTATTTCTCCAAAATCCGATGGAATCCGATTTTATAGTACGCTAAGCAGCAATAATAAATTGTACAATAACGTAATAATCAACCCGGGTTCGATTGGTGATTATTCCGATGTAAGTCAGAGTTATATTTATCTAAATAAAGGTGTTGATGCCGAGGCAAGTAATAATTACTGTAAGAAAGAACAATTGGATTCAAATATGGAAGATGCAAATTCTATCTATGATTTTACAGGTACTTTAGATGTTTTTGGGAAAGGAAAAGACGTTCTTGATTTTGGAATTTCAAAAGATTTTTTTAATGAAACTCGTCCTGAATTTGGTCAGAATGATATTGGAGCATTCCAATTCGACAGTACAATAAGAGCCAGATTCAAACAAAAAACCACTGTAAATAATCTGTATCCTAACCCAAGTATTGGATCATTTGTTGTAGAAAATATAGAAAATGAAAGGATTAAAAAAATCACGATTACCGATATAAACGGAATGAAAATATATGAAAATAACAGTACAGATAATACTTTAATAGCATTGAATTTAGATGGGAACCTGAAGAAAGGTATTTATTTTGTAAATGTGGAAACAAGAAATCACCATTCTTCTGAGAAATTGATAATAAATTAATGCTACTCCTTAATAGAGAGTGTGTTTTTTACAATTTACAAAACAATTAAAACGAAAAGACATGAAAATTCTAATCGCCGATGATGATATGTTTAATTTGCTCATAGCAAAAGCGATGATTCAGAAAATCATACCAAAAGTAGAACTAATTGAGGCCAATAGTGGAAAGGACGCATTTGCAAAAGCTATTTCAGTAAATCCCGATTTAATTTTTATGGATGTACAAATGCCTGAAATGGATGGACACGACGCAACAATTGCTATTCGTAAAAACGAACAGACTTCATTTCGTCATGTGCCAATTATTGGACTTAGTGCAGGTGGTTTGGAAGATGAAATGAAAAAATGTTTTTTGGCAGGTATGGATAATTTCCTAACAAAACCGATAAACATTGAAAGTATTTTAGAAACGATTAGATGCTATATACCTAAAAGTGAAAATATAATTTTTTGATAGATATCTATTTGATTATCGCAGCTACAAATAACTATGATTGCTAAAAAATGAATATTATGGGAAAATTTGCCAATAAACTTATTCTGATAATTGATGATAACTCAATGAATCTTTTATTGACTTCAAAAATTCTTGAGAACTACGGTTTCAGAACCATTACAGCTGAGAGTGGGTTATTGGGGATTGAAGAGATTGAGAAGGAAATGCCGGCTTTAATTTTATTGGATATAATGATGCCTGATATGAATGGGTATGAGGTTTGTAAAAAAATCAAGGAAGTTGAAAAATGGATTGAAATACCAATAATATTTCTAACGGCAAATTCTAAAACGGATGATTTAGTGGAAGGTTTTAGTTCAGGTGGTGTTGATTATATTACCAAACCTTTTAAAAGTGAAGAATTAATTGTACGTGTAAATAATCATTTGGAATTATCGGCTGCAAAAAAAACAATAGTTGAAATGAACAGAAACAGGGATAAGCTCTATTCAATTATTGCACATGATATTCGTTCGCCACTTTCGGGAATTCTGCAAACGATAGATGCTATTGATCAGGGTTATTTCGATCCATGTTCGAATGATTTTAAAGATATAATTAAACATTTAAGAATCAGAACAAAAGACACCAGTACTTTATTAAACAGTTTACTTCAATGGACTCGATTTCAAAGCGATACAGTTGAAATTGTAAAAACAAATGTAAATATCTATGATTTGATTAGTAATTGTATTCAATTGCTGGATGCAAATGCAAGCAATAAAAACATTACTGTTTCCTTACAAATTCCAATAAATGATATTGCGTGGATTGATGAGGTCTCAATACATACTGTTTTCAGAAATCTATTATCGAACGCAATAAAATTTACTTCGGTGAATGGTAATATTAAAATTTCCAGTGAACTTTCAACTGGTTTCTTGAATATTATTTTTGAAGATGATGGAGTAGGAATGTCAGAAGAAACAATTCAGAAAATATTTGAAAAACAAGAACATCATACTACAAATGGTACTGACAATGAACAAGGTACCGGATTAGGTCTAATGCTGGTGAAAGATTTTATAAAGAAAAATTCAGGCGTGTTACAAGTGGATAGTAAAGTGGGTAGTGGCACAAGGTTTACAATAAGTTTACCACTTCCGGAATAAAACAAATCTAAATACTATGGAAAATAAAGAAATTAGCATATTAATTATTGATGATGATCCTGTATATAGAAAATTGTCAAGCTCAATATTACAGGAACGTTTTAATGTTTTTGTTGCCGATAGACCTTCAACTGCATTTTGCACATTGAAAAGAGAAACTATAAAATATGTAATATGTGATTATCGCTTGCCTGAAATGGATGGGCTTGAAGTGTTGAGCATAATAAAAAAAGAATATCCCGAAATTGAAGTTATAATGATAAGCGATTCGGGTGACATGAATACTGTAATCGGTGCATTACGAAATGGAGCTGTTGATTATTTTAAGAAGCCCTTTACGCCTGCAGAATTATGGATGTCAATTGAGCGGACGCAGAAAATTGCGAAAATTACCAATGAATTAAAGTCTGAACAGAAAAAAAATTCGCAATTAAAACAAATTGTAAACAAAGAAATTGGAGTAGAAATTATTGGGAGCTCAAAAGAAATTAAGGAGATTAAAACTCAGATGCGTATGGTAGCCGAAACACCCGATACTTCAGTGTTGATATTAGGTGAAAGTGGTACAGGCAAGGAGTTAGTAGCCAGAGGAATCCATAATTTGAGTAATAGAAACTCCGAGATATTTGGTGCGGTAAATATGTCTGCTATTCCCGAAAGTTTATTTGAAAGTGAATTTTTTGGTCATAAAAAAGGCAGCTTCACAGGTGCTATCACTGACAAGTCAGGTTGGTTTGAAACTACAAATAAAGGCACGCTTTTTCTTGACGAAATTGGTGAAATGGAACATGGATTACAGGTAAAACTACTTAGAGTGTTGGAAGAAAGAACTTTTACAAAGGTTGGAACGCAACATCCACAAAAATTTGATGTCAGAATAATTTCAGCAACAAATAAATCTATTTCTGAGATCTCAATTGGTAAATCATTCAGACTTGATTTATTTCATCGCATTGGCACTTTTATTATTAATTTGCCTCCACTCAGAGAACGAAAAGGAGATATAGCGGAATTGATTGATTTTTATTTGAATTATTATTCACAAAAAATGGCTCGAAAAATCAATTCAATTCATCCTGATACTTTGCAATTGCTACAGGATTATAATTTTCCGGGTAATGTAAGAGAACTTAGAAATATAATTGAACGAGCAGTGATTATTTGTTCCGGCTCTGAATTACTTCCGCAACATTTTTCTGTATTGTCAGGCTTTATGAATCAATCGACTACCAAACAAGATAAGGAAGTTTTTGATTTAGAACTCATTGAACAACAAACAATATTGAAAGCATTGAAAAAAACGAATAACAACAAATCGGAAGCAGCAAAGCTTTTAAATATTGAGTGGAATGCCTTACATCGCAGAATCAGAAAAATTGAAATGAAAAATTAACAATAAAAGTATATGAAAGCACTAAAACAAATCTTGTCGGTTATTGGATATTCTATCACAATATTCAGTTTAACTTCTTGTTTGGAAAGTCAATACAATGAAATTAAATCCAATACTATTCAGGACGGATTTGAATTTAGTACTACAAATGAGTATAATGTATCAATTCAGGCTCTTAATAATTCAAATGAACCTATAACAGGAGTTTATATTGAATTATATACACAAGATCCGCTCGAAGTTAATGGAACAAAAAAAGCTGATAGTGAGAGTTATCTTATTTATAAAGGTGTTACAAAATCAGATGGAAAGTTGGAATGCGCAATAAGACCTTCATCTGCAGTTGAAAATTTAAGTGTTCTTGTACATCAGATTGGATTAGAAACCTATCATTCAGTAAATCTGGACAGTAAAGATATTACTCTTGTAGTGGGTGGGACTACTTCAACGCAACAAAATGTAATGGCAAAAGTTTCTTCAAGTACTTCTACTGCTTTAACAAAACCAAGTTGGAACAAAACCCATGAATTTCTGGTGTTGGGTTCATGGAATAAAAGTGGAAAAGTAAATTATTTGACAAAAGATGATGATATTATTTCTTCAGATTTTTTAGCTGACATAAATTCATCATTACCCGACCAAATTGAATTGTCTCAATCGCACCCCGAATACCTGAACTCAGAAGATGATGGAAGTCTTGTACTGGTTGAAGATGCTGAAGTTTGGGTAACTTTTGTACACGCAGGTGTCGGTAATTTAAATTCATTAGCATATTATACTTACCCAAATGGTACAACTCAATTAAATGTTTCTCAGGTTGTTAATCCAGTAATTATTTTCCCTAATATATCCTATGCAAGCTCCGGCGGAACATTGACATCTGGCAACAAAGTTCAGCTATTGTATTATAATGAAGATATAAGTGGTTATTCAACTATTTTTCCAAAAGGAACTACTGTTGCTTGGGTATTAAGATCTAATGGTTGGGATAGTTCGCTGAAGGATGTGAACACAGGTGACAATACATTTTACTCGCAAAAATTATACAATCCGGAATCCGCTGCATCCAAGAAAAAACACAGTGTAGTATTGAAAGATGATTTACGAGAATTGTTTTTAATTGGTTTTGAGGACTTGAATCGTGAAGAAGACTCAGATGATGATTTTAATGATGTAGTTGTATTTGCTACAGTAAGTCCTTATACTGCTGTTCAGAGCACAAAATACGAGTCAATTGAATCAAATAAAGATAGTGACGATGACGGAGTTAGCGATACGGATGATGAATATCCGTCAGATGCTAATAAAGCATTTAATAACTATTATCCAGCCAAAAATGTAGAAGGTACGTTGGCTTTTGAAGATTTGTGGCCTTATAAAGGAGATTATGATTTTAATGATTTAATTGTTGACTATAATTTTAATCAAATTACAAATGCACAAAATGAGGTTACTGCAGTAGAGGCAACACTTACTGTGAGAGCGATTGGAGCTTCATTTAAAAATGGTTTTGGTATTCAGTTTAATACTTCTCCTGAAAATGTCCGTTCAGTTAGCGGACAGAAAATTACAGAAGATTTTCTTCAACTAGCTTCAAACGGTACAGAAAATGCTCAGGAAAATGCAGTTGTATTTGCTTTTGATAATGCATTTAGTGTATTACCACATCCGGGAGGTATGGCCACACTTAACACAACGATAGGTTTAGCATATCAAACGCCCGGAATAATAAACTTAAATATTGAATTTATTAATCCTGTTGATTACAGTCAATTTGGAACACCTCCATACAATCCATTTATTGTAATTGATGGACAAAGGGGCAAAGAAGTCCATTTACCTGCTACAATTCCAACTTCATTAGTAGATCTGAGTTTACTTGGAATGGGGGATGATAATTCAGATCCTTCTATAGGGAAGTATTATATGTCAGATAAATATTTACCATGGGCTGTAAATTTTCCTGTTAAATTTGATTACCCAGCAGAAAAACAAGATATAACAAAAGCATATTTAAACTTCAATAGTTGGGCTGCAAGTAGTGGGTATAATAATATGGATTGGTACTTAAACAATAATGGCTACCGAAATAGTAGTCTCATTTATTCTAAATAAATTAACTAACAAGAGTTCTCAAACTTGCTGTTCGTTTTCGAAGAGTTATATTCGAATTTCTATAAAATATCGATAATTAGTGAGTGATAAAATGCTGTAAAACAATTGTTTGTTATAATGGCTTGTTCTTTGATTTGAAAAGGGGTATAACTAATAAAAATTAAATTCTATTTTTTAAATTCAGTTTTTAACGGCAAAAAGAATAGATAAAGAACACAACTTAAAAAAACGTACTATGAAAACAATCAAACATCTTATTTCATTAATTGTATATTCTGTTCTAATATTCAGTGCTAGCTCATGTCTTGAGAATGAATATCAAACAATTATTTCGACACCCGTAATAGATGGTTTCATTTATAATACAACGAATGATTATAATGTTACTATAAAAGCATTGAATAATGCAAATGAACCTATGACGGGGGTTTATATTGAGTTGTATACACAGAATCCTCTATTGGAAGATGGTTCGCTGATTGAAAATAGTGAACAATATCTTATTTTCAAAGGTATCACAAAATCTACAGGTCAAATGGATTGTTCTATCAGTCCGGCAACTTCTGTTGACAGTTTACATGTATTAGTAAATCAAATAGGTTTACCTTCTTATTTTTCAGTAAAACTTAATAGTAGCAGTATTTCACTTGTTATTGGAGGTACTGATTCAAAACAAGATGTAATCTCAAAGATAGCTTCTAATGTATCACAAGTAATACCAACTCCTACGTGGACAGTTAATCACGATTTTCTCAAGTTGGGAAGTTGGAATAACAGTGGTTTACCTAATTATCTTACAAGCTCACGTGATGTTATTTCCTCTGATTTTCTGGCTGATATAAATGCATCTTTACCAGAAAGAATTCAATTGCCCGATTCACACCCTGAATATTTAAGTTCGGAGGATGATGGTAGTTTAGTTTTAATTGAAGATGCGGAAGTATGGGTGACTTTTGTTCACGAAGGTGCTGGTTTTGTAAATACTTTAGCATATTATTCTTATCCAACAAGTTTAGCACCGACATCTAAAACAGATATCAAATATCCAATCGTTATTTTTCCAAATGTATCATTTTGGAACTCAGGTGGTGGTTTAACTTCAGGCGACAAAGTACAGTTGTTTTATTATAACGAAACAAAAGGTGAATATTCAAATGTATTTCCTGCCGGAACTACCGTTGCTTGGATTTTTAGATCGAATGGTTGGGATGCAGCAAACTATAATATACAAGCCGGATACTTTACTTATTATTCGGATAAAAGATTTAATCCCGAAAAAAACGACATAAATAAAAAACATAATATTGTGTTGAAAGACAACAGTCGTCAATTATATTTAATCGGTTTTGAAGATCTGAACAGAGAACAAAGTGCCGATAACGACTTTAATGATGGTGTTTTTTATGCTACTGTAAGTCCATATACAGCTGTGGAAAGTACGAATTATAAAATAATCGATTCCCCAACAGATACTGATAACGATGGTGTTGGTGATACAAATGATGAATATCCCGATGATCCAAAGAAAGCATTTAACAACTATTATCCGGCTCAAAATGTAGAAGGAACTCTTGCATTTGAGGATTTGTGGCCTAATCGGGGAGATTATGATTTTAATGATTTAGTGGTTGATTACAACTTTAATCAAATTACAAATGCTGACAATGATGTAACGGCAGTAAATGCAAAATTGACGGTAAGAGCAATTGGAGCTTCTTATAAGAATGGTTTTGGCATTCAATTTAACACTTCTTCAACGAATGTTCTCTCAGTTACGGGTCAAAAAATTACCGAAAATTACCTTAGTTTAGCTTCAAACGGGACAGAGAATTCAGAAGAAAATGCGGTAATTTTTGCGTTCGATAATGCATTTAGTGTACTACCTCATCCAGGGAATGTTGCAACAGTTAATACAATTTCAGGCTCAACATATCAAACCCCCGGAATAATAAATTTAAATATAGAATTTGTTAATCCTGTTGATTACAGCCAATTCGGAACACCTCCCTACAATCCGTTTATCGTTATTGATGGGCAAAGGGGACGAGAAGTACACCTACCAGCTTGTATACCTACATCATTGGTAGATTTAAATTTACTTGGAGTGGGTGATGATAGTTCTGACCCGACAACCGGCAAATATTATATGTCGAATAAGTATTTGCCTTGGGCAGTTAACTTCCCTGTGAAATTTGATTATCCATCTGAAAAACAGGATATTACTAAAGCATTTCTGAACTTTAATAATTGGGTTGAAAGTAGTGGATTTAATTATATGGATTGGTATCTTGATAAAACAGGATATCGTAATTCAGACCTTATTTATCAAAAATAAATATAAAAAATAATGTTTCAATTTAACGAAGGTGTTTAAAAAATAAATTAAAAATAATAGTTATGAAAAAGAGCATTTTAATAATAGACGACAAAACTGAATTCCGCACGTTGACAAGAACTATTCTGTTAAGTAAATACGATGTAGAGAGTGCCGAAAACGGTATCGAAGCACTTTCGCTTTTACAAAATGGTTATCAACCCGATTTAATTGTAACAGATCTAATGATGCCTGTTTTAGGCGGAAAAGATTTTGTTGAACAGTTAAAGTCAAGCGGTGCTTTTAAAAACATTCCGGTTATTGTATTATCCAGTATTGATAAAAGTGATGAAAAAATCAAATTAATCAACCTAGGAGCAAACGATTATTTGGAAAAACCGTATAATCCGGCTGAATTACATGCCAGAATAGAAAATTTACTTAAGAATAAGTAGAAATCAAAAAGATTATGAATCTTTTTGTAATATATTTGTGATATATTTTTTGATGTTTAACTTTTTTGTAGATATGGAACGAGCATTCTTATTGCTTTAAAGAAAAAAAATCACCTTCTAAAGTGAAAATTAAACATTTGAGACAGCCAGCTTCCAAATAACCTTAAAAAAATAATTATTATCGTATGAAATACAGTGCTGTTTATATTGGAGAAAATCAAGATTTTCTGGTAAACCTGGAGAATATTAAGCATCTTGTTAAATTTACATATTCTAATGACTTTATTGAGATACTTAATTCGAATATTTCTTTCGATTTAGTTATATACCATGAAGAAAATATAAATAATGATTTATTGTTAATTCGTAATCTGAAGGAGAATTCAGCAAATAAAAAAACAGTTATATTTGTAATTTCTGAAAATAGTAAGGCTATTAAGGAATATATCAATATAGGTGTTCATGATATTTTTGCAAGTGATGCAAAACCCGAAGATATTTTTAAGCGATTTGAATTTATAAACAACC
The DNA here is from genome assembly GCA_028692715.1 of Paludibacter sp. Lineage (GTDB taxonomy): Bacteria > Bacteroidota > Bacteroidia > Bacteroidales > Paludibacteraceae > Paludibacter. The sequence continues at coordinate 37,615 of JAQUWU010000039.1, forward strand.
ATTTTGAATCGCTTAGTAAGTCCAATAAAGATATTTTACATTCATTTAAGCTTCCACTATGGAAAAGAATTTTTGACATTCTTTTTGCTGGTTCAGTATTACTTGTTTTATTTCCGTTATTTCTTATTATTTCATTATTGATTCGTTTAGAATCTAAAGGCAAAGTATATTATGCAGCTCCACGTGTAGGTTCAGGTTATCAGATATTTGGATTTCTAAAGTTTAGAAGTATGTATACCGATGCCGATAAAAAGGTGGATAGTATGATGAAAAATAATCAATACTTAAATCTCGAAGATGCTGAGGATTCAATTGATGCATCAACTATCGATCATGGACCTGTATTAATTAGCGATGATGGATTAGTTCCGGAGAGTAAAGTAAAAAAAGAAAAAGCATCAAAAAGAGAAAATGCATTCTTTAAAGTAGCAAATGATCCCCGAATTACAAAAGTTGGGCGCATTTTGAGAAATACTAGCATTGATGAATTACCACAATTTATTAATGTGTTAAAAGGAGATATGTCGATTGTAGGAAATCGCCCTTTGCCTTTATACGAAGCTGAATTATTAACCGGTAATGAATGGTCGGGTCGGTTTTTAGCTCCTGCAGGAATTACCGGATTGTGGCAGGTAACGAAGCGGGGAGGAGCAAATGTTATGTCTGCCGATGAGAGAAAACAACTTGATATAGAATATGCCCAGAATTATTCATTATGGTATGACATTAAAATCTTGTTAAAAACAATTCCTGCAATGCTACAACACGAAAATGTTTAACAATATGGTATTCAAACGATTCCTTTTATTATTTACATTATTGTATTTGATTGGATTCAATACTTATAGTCAGGTTGTGGGCGGAGAAAATGACTCCACTACCGTTGACACTTTAGTTCAGGAAAAGAAATTACCCGAATTAAATGTATTTATTGAGTCAGCACTCAATAATTCGCCTCTATTAAGAATTAATGAAAGAGAAATCGACAAATTTTTAGAAGAAATTTCCATGCAAAAAAAATCGTGGACAGATTTCTTTTTGATAGATGCTAATACGAAATATGGATTGTTTAATCAATTACTCATCGACGAACAATCGACAACGAGTGGTACTGATGTTGCCACAAAAACGGCAAAAGAACAATTTAATTATTATGGAGGATTAACGATAAGAATGCCATTGTCCACTTTTTTAAATAAAAAGAATGAGCTTAAGATTTTAAAATCCGACATTGAAGAGTCTAAGTTAAAAAACGAACAACTGAAGAAAGAAATTACTCAATTGGTTATTGAAGAGTATTTTAAGTTGGTTTATTTAAAAGAATCGATGGAAATTGCTCAGGATGCCATGCAAACTACTAAAATAAATTATATGCGATCAATAAGAGATTTTGAAAATGGCATATTAAATTTAAATGATTTTACTATTTTAGTAAATACAAAAGCAAAATCAGATGAAGCATATTCAAAAGTAAAAAACGAGTATTATGCTCAATTTTACAAGATACAAATTTTAACGGGAATCAATCTTCAAGATAATTCGAAATGAATTTTATGAAATTTATCAAAATACTTGTTTCTAAAATACTGTATATCATTGTTATACCAGTAGTTTTTGGTGGAATTACTTTTTTATTTACCAGAAATCTTCCCGTTAAATTTGCGGCTGAAGCTACCATTTACACTGGCATTACTTCCAATAGTGGATTAGAGGTTTTGGAAACAAGGGTTGATAATATTGCCACACAAAACGAGTATAATAATGTATTAACGCTCCTTAAATCAAAGTCTTTGTACGAAGAGGTCGGTTTAAAATTGCTTACTCAGCATTTATTACTTAGCAAACCGCAAGAAGGGATAATATCAGAAAGAGCTTTTAATCAATTACAAGAACAGGTTCCCGATAAAATAAAAAAACTTATTGTTAAAGGAAATTTTGATAAAAGTTATCAAAATCTAAGAGCTTATATTAAACAGGATAAAGATAATTATATTTACGGGCTGTTAAATTACAGTAGTCCCTATTATAGCGAAGATGCATTATCAAATATAAAATGTGTTCGCGTTTCAAATAGCGATTTAATAAAATTAACATACGAATCGGACGATGCGGCCATTTCGTTTAATACAATTAAAATTATAACTGAAAGTTTTGTTACAAGTTATAGTGTCCTTAAAAGTAATCAATCAAGTTCGGCAGTTGCTTATTTTGAAGCTAAACTAAAGGAGATTGAAGCTAAATTAAAAGCTGCTGAGGATGGTTTATTAGCGTTTAATGTAGACAATACTATTATTAATTATTATGAACAAACCGAACAGGTAACCACTCAACAAGAAAAGATTGAAATTAGGCTTCAAGAAGTTAAAATGGAGTATGAGGCCTCACAGGCAGTGCTTCAGAAGCTGGAAAGTGAAATTAATAAGAGATATAATATCAGTTTACGAAACAAAGAAATTTTATCCTTACGTCAGAAATTGGTTGATAATAACAATGCTATTGCGAAAAACGAAATAAACAATGTTCCCAGCAAAGAGGCTGAAAATAAGCAGTTAAAATTATCAAAATCGAAGTTAGAAACTAAACTTGCCACTAGTGTCGATTCATTATATAATTATAACAATAACAGCGAAGGGATTGAATTTCAACGGATACTCTCCGAATGGCTCGATGCGGTAAAAAATTACGAAACTTATTCGGCTCTTTATAAATCAATGATGGAGCGGCAAACCGAATTTATGAAGCAATATAAGAAATATGCTCCATTAGGTGCCACTATAAAACGGATTGAAAGAGAGATTGATGTGTATGAAAGAGAATACCTGAATGTATTGAATAATTTGAACCTTGCAAAACAAAAGCAACAGAATACCGACATGGTTTCGACCATGAAAATTATTGACCAACCGGAATTACCAATTAACGGTATTCCTTCCAAAAAGAAATTATATGTAATAATTGCTGCATTATTTTCGGTATTATTTTACATTATTGGACTTTTCATTGTTGAATTGCTCGACCAGAGAATAAAAACGCCATCAAAACTTAAGACCCTAACAGGCTTGGAAATTTTAGGTGCATTCAGTGTAAAATCATCTAAAAAAGTGAAAAGTGCCGAATGGATTTCTGAAAGAGCATCTAAGTTTATTTATGAGAAAATAAGGTCGTTACAAACTGCTGATTCTAATCCATTTGTTATTCAAATTACAAGTAACTGGGAAAGCTCTGAGAATATCCTTTTGGCTGAAACCATTCAGAACGAACTTTTAAAATATGGTAATAATGTAAATGTTTTTAATTTGAACGACAATCAAAATGAAGATGTAATCTCACAGTTCAATAAATCTAATCAATATAGTGAGTTTGTCGGACTTATAAATAGCGAACCAAATTTCTTAATAACCATTCTGCCCCCTGTAAGTAATGGTATTAATAATTCAATAATAATTCAATCAGCTGATTTAAACTTAATAGTTTTTGATGCAGATGCTACCTGGACTGAAGCGGATAATTTCAATTTAGATAAGATTAAAAGGTTATTAAGCAATAATCTATATTCTATTCTTGTAAATGCATTGCCTGACAATATTGAAGAAATTTATGGTGAAATTGATAAAAACAGATCATTCATTCGTAAATTTTTTAAAAAAATACTTCGACGTTTCATTTAGTCATATAAGTAATTGAAAACAAATAATGTCGTATTTTCATGAAAATATTTAAGAATAGAACCTGTCTGCTACAGGCAGGCGCAATTTTCACTGATAGAGTGGATTTGAAAAAACGGATTTGAATTCCGATAAATCGGAATGATTTACAGATAGTTGCGTCTTAATCATCTTGCCGAAGGCAAGAAAAATCCGTTTTGTTTTATCCTTCATTTTCCGATAAATCAGCGAAAATCAGCGTTCTATTAATGTTTCTAAATGGTACATTAATTTGTTCCATTTACTTAAGTCGATTGAAATCAAAAAATAAATTATAAGGCTGTGCCAAATTCGAATCAAAATAATTCAAATATTAACGATTCACATATTTTAAAGGTAATTTCAATAATCGTCGGATTGGGGTTGCTTTTAATAGGTGCAATATATTTTTTTTCGAAAGACAACTTAATGATGGGTTTAAGTCTTTTGTTGTTTATCTTTCCTGTTATCTATTTATACTTTGTTTTTAAAAGTCCACGAATTGGTTTTATTTCAGTACTTTATGCTAATTATTTTGCGATAGGACTTTCACGTTATTTACCTGCTCCAATGGGATTAACCGTTGATGCCTTATTGGTGTTGACCTGGGTCTCACTTATATTCTCTCAATTTAATAAAGAAATAAACTGGAAACTTGCAGCAAAGGATTACACTTTATTAGCAATAATTTGGTTTGTAATGACTTTTCTGCAATTGTTTAACCCTGAGGCGGTAAGCAGAGAAGCTTGGTTTTATGCAATGAGAGGGCAGGGCTTATATATTTTTCTAACCATTCCGTTAGTTTATCTTATTTTTAATAAACCCAAAGATTTTGAGACATTAATTACACTATGTGCATGGTTTACACTTTTTGCTATTGCTAAAGGGTTGATGCAGAAATATATGGGCGTTGACAGATGGGAGCAGCAATGGCTAAATGTGCCTGGAAATCGGACAACACATATTTTAAATGGTCAGCTCAGAGTATTCTCTATCTTTTCTGATGCCGGCACTTATGGTAGCTCAATGGGATATTTTGGTGTGTTGTTTTCCGTGTTGGGTATTCATGAATCTAAGAAAAGCAAAAAGTTTTTTTATTTTTTTGTTGGATTTGCTTCGTTATATGCAATGCTTATTTCAGGAACCCGAAGTTCAATTGCCGTACCACTTGTTGGGTTCGTAATGTACACTATTCTTACAAAGAAGTTTAAAATAATGATAACTGTTGGCTCAATTATTTTTATTTTATTTTTTATTTTAAAATATACTACAATTGGTCAGGGCAACTATGATGTTCGAAGAATGCGAAGTGCTTTTTCTGAAAACAACGAATCGTTAAATGTCCGAATGGAAAACCGTGAAATCTTTGCTCAATACCTTAAAACACGTCCTTTTGGTGGTGGTATTGGTTCTGCCGGAAATTGGGGAATGCGATTCAGTCCAAATACATTATTGGCTCAAACGGCTACCGATGGTTTTTATATTCAAATTTGGGCCGAACAGGGAATTGTTGGATTAAGTTTTTACCTATTTATGATATTCTATATCGTTCTCAAAGCTACTTTTTTAATTTTTTTCAAACTAAAAAATCCAAAAAATATTACTATTGCCATTGGTTTTACATGCGGAATGTATGGGCTTATGGTAACTTCTTACAGTGCCTCCAGTCTTGGTCAAATGCCAAATATTATTATTGTTTTTGCAAGTATGGCTTTAATTTCTTTAATGCCCGATTGGGAAAAGAAAGAATCAAAACATGCTGATGTTTAACTTCATATCCTGAAGCTAAAGTTTTTTCCTTCCATTTTGATTAAATTTCTAATTTATTCTTCCAAATTTCAAGTTCAAAACACTTACTTTTTTAGTTGAAAAGTTATAGTCTTGTAGAAGTAAGTTTTTTATTTAATTTATTTTTTAACTGCTTGAAAAATAAAATATTAACATAAATGAATTGTTTTAAATGCCAGTCTTTCATCAGTGTAATTGACGAAAATTTATTGTGTCCATTTACAAAGTAATTCTGTATTTTGTTTAAGTAGTACATAATCAATTAGATATGTTTTGCTTGTTGCTTTTGTAAACCTATTTTGGCTAATTTTTTGTAAAACAATCTATTACAAAAAAATGTTTTTTTTACCATAGAAAGTTTTTTTTTGTGCTACAAAAAAACAAATAATTAAAATCTATATTTGTACTGTACTTAATGTTATTTAAATCAATAGTATAGCTTATAATAATTTTATAATAAAAACCAATTAAATTTAACTATTATGAACATCTCAATCGTTGGAACCGGTTATGTAGGACTTGTATCGGGTGCATGTTTAGCCGAAACAGGTGCAATTGTAAATTGCATTGATGTCAATCAAAGTAAAATTGATAATTTAAACAATGGAATCATGCCAATTTATGAACCTGGTTTAGAAGATATTGTGAAGAGAAATGTTTTAAAAGAACGGTTATTTTTTAAAACAAAATTAGCAGAAGTTGTAAATGATAGCGATGCCATTTTTATTGCAGTTGGTACACCGCCCGATGAAGATGGAAGTGCCGATTTGAAATATGTTGTAGGTGTAGCCCGCGAAATTGGTCAGAATTTACTGAAATACACCGTTGTTGTTACAAAAAGTACAGTGCCGGTGGGTACAGCAAAAAAAGTAAAAGCGGCTATTCAGGATGAATTGGATAAACGTGGAGTAAAGGTTGAATTTGATGTGGCTTCAAACCCTGAATTTCTGAAAGAAGGTAATGCCGTTGATGACTTTTTAAAACCCGATAGAATTGTTGTAGGTGTGGAATCGGAAATGGCTGAAAAAGTGCTTAAAAGACTTTACAAACCATTTGTGTTGAATAATCACCCAATTATTATAATGGACATCACGTCGTCTGAAATGACAAAATATGCCGCAAACTCGATGTTGGCAACAAAAATTAGTTTTATCAATGATATTGCTAATCTGTGTGAGATTGTTGGTGCCGATATTAATTTGGTTCGTAAAGGAATTGGTTCCGATTCACGTATTGGACATAAATTCCTTTATCCGGGAGTTGGATACGGTGGTTCATGTTTTCCAAAAGATGTACAGGCGTTGATTAAAACGGCTACGGAGTATGGTTACGATCTGAAAGTCCTGAGAGCTGTAGAAGAAGTAAATCAATATCAAAAGACAGTTTTGTTCAGTAAAATATATACACATTTTGATGGAAATCTAAAAGATAAAACCATTGCTATTTGGGGCTTGTCCTTTAAACCCGAAACGGATGATATGCGTGAAGCTCCTTCATTGGTTTTGATTAAAAGTTTGCTGGCAAATGGTGCTGTTGTAAGTGTTTACGACCCAATTGCCATGGATGAAGCAAAGCACACATTGGGTGACAGCGTGAAATATTGTAATGATATGAACGAAGCTTTAATCGGAGCAGATGCTTTGGCTGTAGTAACTGAATGGAGCGAATTCCGACTTCCAAACTTTAAAGTAATGGAAAGACTGATGAATAATAAAGTGTTGTTTGATGGAAGAAATATATTCGATCAGGAACAAATTAACGAATTCGGATTTAAATATTACAGTATCGGTCGAAAAGAATTGAATTGATATTCAATACTCAACTTTCGCAAGCATTTAACTTATTGATAAACATTAATATATCTAAATTTATATATTGATAATGAGCTGGTTATAAAATTCTATTTCATCGAATAAATATTGCATATAGTTTCTTGTGATCTTTCTACTATAAGTTAAAATACATTTTATCGTATACCGATGTCGTTCTTGAATGCGCGACCTCGGCTGGTGAAACGAAAAACAAGTGAGGTAAGCGGTTAAAAATCGTCCTTGTTTGAGTTTCGACGTATTTCGTCGGAATGAGTTTGGACGATTTGAGCTTACCGAGCGTAAGTTTTTCGAGTGAAGCGGGCGTAGTCTTGACTTTTTTGCCTACTTTTTGCGTCAAGGCAAAAAGTAGGTCGGGGCTAGGGGTGGAAACCCCTATATGAGAACTTGCGAAAGTTAAGTCAATACTATAAGTTTACGCTCATAACTTTTTTAAGTTCTGAGTGTGAACTCTTTCAAAAGTCCGGAGTTCGTAATCAAGCCAAATTATTCATTTAATATCTTAATACCATGGAATTTATATACCTCTTATTACATATAATTGAATATGTCTTCATCTTTTATTTTGGTTTTGCAGCAGTATATGTGTTGATATTTGCGTTGGCAGGGAAACTAAAAAGCAGTAAAAGATATTCTCCAAATACGGTTTTAAACAGAGATGTTGCGGTACTGATTCCCGGCTATAAAGAAGATAATGTGATTTACGATGTGGCTTTAGATGCTTTAAATCAGGATTATCCAAAAGAACATTATGATGTTATAGTAATAGCAGATTCGTTTAAGCAGGAAACATTGGAAAAACTCAGAACATTACCAATTATTTTAATAGAAGTTTCTTTCGAAAAAAGCACAAAATCCAAAGCTCTTAATGTGGCCATGGAGCAATTAAAACGCAAATATGATATTGCCTTGGTACTTGATGCTGATAATCTAATGGCAACGGATTTTATTACTAAAATAAATGCTGCATTTGCTGCCGGTTTTGAGGTTGTTCAGGGACACCGTGTGGCTAAAAATACGAACACTTCATTTGCTGTACTCGACGCAATCAGCGAAGAACTCAATAATCATATTTTCCGTAAAGGACACAGAGCATTGGGCTTATCTTCGGCTCTGATAGGCTCGGGAATGGCTTTCGATTATAAAATGTTTAAAAGCCGAATGTTAAAAATAGAAGCTGTTGGTGGATTTGATAAGGAACTGGAACTTACATTGCTAAGAGATAAGAAAAAGATTGAATACTTGAATGAGGCTATCGTATTTGATGAGAAAACGCAGAAAGTTGAAGTGTTTGAAAATCAGCGAAAAAGGTGGCTTTCGGCTCAATTTGTTTATTTTGGTAGGTTTTTCTTCTCGGGTATATATCAACTGATTTTTAAAGGAAATATAGATTTTTTCGACAAAGTATATCAAATGATTTCGCCTCCACGGATTCTTCTGATAGGAATTACAGGAATAATAGCTTTGTTCTACTTTTTATTTCATCTTATTTTCTCAACCAATAACATAATGATAATTCCATTCAATTATTGGTTGTTGGTTTTTGAAATAGTGGTATTCGCCTTTTTATTAAGCATCCCTTCAAAATTTCATAATAAACAAACCCTGAAAGCATTATTTACCATTCCAAAAGCCTTTTTCAGTATGTTTTTTTCCCTATTTAAATTAAAAGGTGCGAACAAGAAATTTATTCATACCGAACATGGTAGTCCGGCAAAATAAATATTTATTATATTTCTCAAAAAAAAAGAATTACAAACTTCTCTCTATTCCCCCTCTTGCTCCCTCTCCTAATGGAGAGGGTTGGGGTGAGGTCAAGGTTAGGGGGTTTAAAAACAACTCACATGAAAATTGGCATAGAAGGAC
>JAQUWU010000079.1 GCA_028692715.1 Paludibacter sp.
GTTCGGCAGCATATTGTTTTGTTTTTGTTTTGCAACACAAAGTTACTGAAATTCAGCGACTTATCAAAACAAATGTGCTGCTATTTTTATAATAATCAAGTAGTTATGCTACTTGCGAAAGTTAAGTCATAAGGAATGTTGATTCTATGATCATCGAATTTAACATTCATGTCAATTTCTTTAAGTTTGTCGGTTATCACAAACTCATTTCGGGAGCCTGGCTCTGCTATTATGGTTGAAATTGATGGTCTTAGATACTTAGTTTCCACTTTTTTCCCAACTTCTTGTGCTTGGATCAAAACAGTTACACAAATAAAAATTAATAGATAATAGCCTTTTTTCATTTCTTTTAATTTAATTGTTACTCAATTTTTTCATTTAAAAAACATAAAAATCTTTACAAAGATAAATACTGCATATATTTCACACAAAAACACATTCTTTGATTTACATCGAAATAGCTATAATATGTAACGGTATGGCCATAATATGTATCGAAACGAAATATTATTGTGTCGAAATTCATTTTTTTTGCTTTTTAGTTTCATCCTAATAAAAATCAAAAGAAACAGTAGAATAATTTGAAAAGAGTTTCAAAATTATGGAGAGAGTACAATTGAATTAATAGCACTGTTTTTATGACAATTTAAAACATTTTGAACCAAATTTGTAATATATTTCAATCAAAACCTTTTATTATGTCGAAAATATATCTACTTTTGCGACTTACTTATTTTATATTTAACTATAAATTTCATGAAAAAAAACAGTGTCGGAGAGAAAATAAGCACTTTGTGCATCGATAACAATATTCCAAAGGATGAGTTGGCTCGGCGTTCAGGATTAACGGAGGAACAAATAGAGTTAATAATTAACAGCGATTCTATTCCATCCTTATCAGCTTTGATAAAAATAGCACGTGCATTAGGTGTACGGTTGGGAACTTTTCTGGATGATAGTAATGAACTCGGACCGGAAATTCATCGTCAGGCTGAAAAGAACCAAGCGGTCACTTTTTCGAGCCAACTTTCAAATGCCAATTCTCATCTTGATTTCTTTTCGCTCGCAGCCAGTAAGTCGGGGCGACATATGGAACCATTTATCATAGATATTAAACCTGCCGGGAAAAACGAACCCATACTTTCATCTCACGAAGGAGAGGAATTTATTTTTGTGCTAAAAGGAAATGTAAGCATTACCTATGGGAAGCAAACCCATGTATTGAAACAGGGTGACAGCATTTATTACGATTCAATCGTAGCCCATTTGGTCAGTGTGGACGGCAATGAAGCCGCGCAAATTTTAGCAGTAGTGTACACTCCTTTATAATTAGTTATGCAATTATTTGATAAAACCCTTGGAGATTGGTTAGAGTATTGGGCCAAAGAAACTCCCGAGAATGAATGTATCGTATATTCCGATCGAAATCTCCGCTTTACTTGGTCGGAATTTAATATCCGTGTGGATAATATGGCGAAAGGTCTGCTTTCAATAGGCGTAACAAAAGGTTCACATGTTGGCATCTTTGCTCAAAACGTACCGGACTGGCTGACTTTTTTATATGCATGTGCCAAAACAGGTGCGGTTGCAGTTACTGTCAACACTAATTACAAAGAACACGAACTCTCCTTTGTAATTGAAAATTCTGATATGCACACGCTGTGTATTACAGATGGAGTTTCGGGGAATGATTATTTGAAAACAGTTTATTCGCTGCTGCCCGAATTGAAGACAACTCAACGGGGACGGCTACAAAGTGAACGTTTTCCTGAAATGAGAAATGTGGTCTATATCGGACAAGAGAAACATCGTGGCATGTACAATACTGCCGAGATTTTACTGTTGGGGAGCAACCAAAACGATGAGGAATTTCTAGCAGTTAAACAGTCAGTTAATTGCCACGATGTGGTAAATATGCAATATACTTCGGGCACCACAGGCTTCCCAAAAGGAGTTATGCTATCGCACCATAATATTGCCAACAATGGATACCTTACAGGTGAACATATGAAATTTACGCATTCCGATAAATTATGTGTTTGTGTTCCCATGTTCCATTGTTTTGGAGTGGTGTTGGCAGCAATGAATTGCCTTACCCATGGAAGTACTCAGGTTATGGTAGAAAAATTCGATCCGCTTATTACTTTGGCTTCAATACACAAAGAACGTTGCACAGCAGTTTATGGGGTTCCCACTATGTTTATAGCCGAGCTACATCACCCTATGTTCGACATGTTTGATATGAGTTCGTTACAAACCGGAATAATGGCAGGCGCATTGTGTCCAATTGAATTGATGCGACAAGTAAGCGAAAAAATGTTTATGACCATCACCAGCGTGTACGGACTTACGGAAGCTTCGCCGGGAATGACCCAAACAAGACTGGAAGATAGTTTCGAAACACGATGCACAACCGTTGGTAGCGAATATGAATTTACCGAAGTGGCGGTTATCAATTCTGAAACAGGCGAAATGTGTCCCGATGGCGTTCAGGGCGAAATGTGTTGCCGTGGATACAATGTAATGAAAGGATATTATAAAAATCCTGAAGCCACCGCAACGGTTATTGATAAAAACGGGTTCCTGCATTCCGGCGATTTAGGTGTGAAAGACCCCGATGGAAATTACCGCATTACCGGACGAATAAAAGATATGATTATACGCGGAGGAGAAAATATTTCTCCTAGAGAAATTGAAGAATTTCTTTATAAAATGCCGGGGATAAAAGATGCTCAGGTAGTAGCTATAGCTTCACCAAAATACGGAGAAGATGTGGGTGTTTTTATTATTCCACACGAAAATTCCGATATAAAACCGGAAGATGTACGAGATTTCTGTAAAGATAAAATTGCCCGCTATAAAATTCCACGTTATGTCTTTTTTGTTCCAGAATATCCACTAACAGGAAGCGGTAAAATTCAGAAATTCAAACTTCGTGAAATGGCAATAGAACTTTGCAAAAAGCAAAAAGTCAAAATAATTTAACTCAAAGATGTTTGTATCTAAAAAAATATAAAAAACTTTTTGTCAAAATAAAGCTTATAACTACCAACAAAAGCGTCAATAAATTTCTTCTTAATGTAAAATCTTGTATGGATTCCAATCTTTAATAAAGGAGCGGGTGCTCTTCTCACACAGACAATCTTAACCCTTATCTTACAAAGAGATAAGGGTTAAGTATTTTATAAGTAATAGAATTTAAATATTGTTTTATTCCTTTATTAAAGATAAAAAACGAAACCTGCCTGCAGCAGGTAAGTAATTGAAAACAAATAATGTCGTATTTTGCATGAAAATATTTAAGAATAGAACGCTGATTTTCACTGATAGAGTGGATTTGAAAAAACGGATTTGAATTCCGATAAATCGGAATGATTTACAGATAGTTGCGTCTTAATCATCTTGCCGAAGGCAAGAAAAATCCGTTTTGTTTTAGCCTTTATTTTCCGATAAATCAGCGAAAATCAGCGTTCTATTAATGTTTCTAAATGGTACATTAATTTGTTCCATTTACTTAGTTTCAAAAATCGGATTTATATATTGCTTTCAGCGATATTATTTTCAGATACTTGCATTTTAATCCTTCCCAATTTATTCGGGGAAAAATCTTTTTTCTTTTATCCGTTATTTTCAGTTAAATCAGCTAAAATCAGTATTCTATTAAATATTTTAAATGGAACAATATATAGTTCTATTTACTTAATAGACTATTTTTCTTTAAAAAAGCTGTTTAAAAAACTGAATTAGCTATTGTAAAAAATATGTCATTAATATTATTCCTACTCCTTATATATCTATATGAATTGTAATTAATCATTTAGAGCATATATAATGACATTTACAAATCTTAATTTTCCTCAATTTTTCGCCTGTTTTGAGAGCAAACACACAAAATACTTCAAAATCAGATGAATTATAGTTTTTTATGCACATCAGTTGTTTACCCACTCACAAATAATATGTAAATTTGCAATCCATTTATTTGTTGGCTGGTAAAATTGTACCGCTGAATTAGCTAAATTATTATTGTCAAATCCTATTTATGAAAAAAATAATTTTTTCTTTTCTTTTACTTTTTAGTCTTTATGGTGAGAAAACTTCTGCTCAAGCTGAGAATAATATCATCGATGAAGTTATTTGGGTGGTGGGCGATGAATCTATTTTACGCTCTGAAGTAGAAGAACAGCGGTTGCGCGCTCAGTACGAAGGAACTCCGATTCAGGGTGATCCTTATTGTGTTATTCCGGAACAAATGGCTATACAAAAACTGTATTTGCATCAAGCAATTTTGGATAGTGTTGTAGTAAGCGAATCAACAGTAAACAGTCAGGTTGAAAGTCGTTTGAATTATTTTATTGCACAAATTGGGTCTAAAGAAAAAATGGAAGAATATTTCAAAAAAAATACTACCGAGTTGCGCGAAGATTTACGCGATATGATTCGTGATCAGCAAATAATTCAGCAAATGCAACAAAAACTGATTGGTGATATAAAATCCACTCCTGCTGAATTGCGACGCTATATTAATCAACTTCCTGCCGATAGTATTCCTACTGTTCCCTCCGAAGTAGAATTACAAATTGTAAGTTTTGAGCCTCCGGTACCTATAGAAGAAACAAACAGAATAAAAGAACGTTTACGAGGCTTTACCGACAGAATTAACAGTGGAAATACCGAATTTTCTGTGTTGGCTCGTTTGTATTCCGAAGATACCGAAAGTGCAAAACGTGGTGGAGAACTGGGCTTTATGGGTCGTGGGCAGTTAGTTCCTGAATTTGCTGCTGTGGCTTTCAATCTATCTGATCCTAAAAAAGTGTCCCGAATTGTTCAAACAGAATTTGGTTATCATATTATTCAACTGATTGAAAAACGTGGCGATCGCATCAATTGCCGCCATATATTGTTGAAACCACGTATCTCTATCACTGAAAAAGAAAATGCAATTCGTTCGCTCGATTCAATAACGAATCTGATTCGTTCTGATAAAATGACTTTTGAACAAGCAGTATTGGCTTTCTCGCAAGATAAAAACACCGTAATGAATGCAGGCTTGATGTTGAATTCCAAAACCGGAACTTCGAAATTTGAATATCAGGATTTGCCTGCCGAAGTAGCGAAAACAGTCTATGATATGAATGTGGGAGAAATATCCAAGCCATTCGGGATGATTGATCCCAGCACTAATAAAGAAGTTGTGGCCGTTGTAAAAGTAAAATCGAAAGTTGGAAATCACACGGCAAACTTGACTGACGACTATCAAATGTTAAAGGCTTTTTATGAAAATAAGAAAAAAGAAGAATTTTTGAACAACTGGATAATTAAAAAGCAAAAAGAAACATATATCAGCATTGACCCTGCATGGAAAAATTGCAAATTTGAATATCCGGGTTGGATTAAAGAATAAAAGCTACTTAATCCATAATTCATTGTAAATAAATGGAACAAATTAATGTACCATTTAGAAACATTAATAGAACGCTGATTTTCGCTGATTTATCGGAAAATGAAGGATAAAACAAAACGGATTTTTCTTGCCTTCGGCAAGATGATTAAGACGCAACTATCTGTAAATCATTCCGATTTATCGGAATTCAAATCCGTTTTTTCAAATCCACTCTATCAGTGAAAATCAGCGTTCTATTCTTAAATATTTTCATGCAAAATACGACATTATTTGTTTTCAATTACTTATTTGTTTTAAGGGTACTTAAATGAAACAAACAAACAAACCGATCATTTTTCTTTACCAAGCAATAAAGGACTATCGGCACATCATTTTCATTGGTGTGCTTTGTTTGTTTATGTCGAATCTTTACGGACAAATTCAACCGAAACAGTTACGAAAAAATGTACTGAATAGCCAAAGTCCAGAAAAAAAGGATGTGAAAACAGTAACATCTAAAAACAAAAAAGCTGCTGCAAAAGAAATTCAGGAGATGAAACCTCTTGCCCCTATTCAAAGTCCGCTGGATAAAAAAGGAGCAACACTCGTTTATCTGGAAAAATGCGATACGCTGTCCTTCGACCATATAATAAATCCGGATGTACAAGTGTTGAAAGGAAATGTAAGGTTTCGTCACGATAATGCTTTAATGTATTGCGATAGTGCCTATTTTTATGAAAAAGCAAACTCGCTGGATGCTTTCGGGCACGTTAAAATTGTACAGGGTGATACCCTTTTTGTGTATGGTGATTTTTTATTTTACGATGGTAATATGAAGTTGGCTCGTCTTCGTCATAATGTACGTATGAAGAACCGTAAAACGACATTAACAACCGACAGTCTAAATTATGACCGAAAAGTAAATCTTGCCTATTATTATACTGGTGGAAAAATCGTTGACGAAGAAAATACATTAACCTCCATTTGGGGACAATACTCACCCAGTACAGATATAGCATTATTTAAAAATAACGTTCATTTGAAAAATGAAAATTTTGTAATGGATGCCGACACCCTGAAATACAACACAAAATCGAAAGTAGCCGACATAGTCGGTCCAACGCATATTATATACAAAGGAGAAACTGATATTTTTAGCAATTTGGGCTGGTACAACACAAACACCGAACAGTCAATGCTGTTGAAGCGGTCGTTAATTAAACATAAAGACGGTAAAACTATGACCGGTGATACTATTTTCTATGATAAAAAAGCAAAATACGGCGAAGGTTTTGTAAATGTTGAACTCACTGATTCTGTGCGAAAAGCAACTTTGTACGGCGATTATGTGTATTACAACGAAAAAACAGAAAACGGATTAGGAACCGACTCTGCTTTGTTTGTTGACTGGTCAGATAAAGACACCTTGTACCTGCATGCCGACACCATTTTCACCTCCAAGGACTCAGTTTATGATGTAGTAAAGGGAAAATACAATGTCCGGTTTTTCAGAACAGATGTACAGGGTTTGTGTGATTCACTGACTTATACCTCTCGCGATTCCATTTTAAATATGTACGGAGAACCAATCCTATGGGCTGAAGAGAACCAACTTTCAGGTAATTTTATTCAGGCATTTACTAAAAATCAGAAAGTGGAAAGGGTAAATATACAGCAAGCTGCCATGGCGGTACAACAGGAGGACTCTATTCATTTTAATCAGTTATCCGGAAAAGAAATTATTGCTTATGTCGATAGCGGACAGTTGAAAAAAGTAGATGTAAACGGGAATGCCGAAACTATTTATTATCCGAAAGATGATAAGGATTCATCATTAATTGGTCTTAATAAAACTCAAAGTAGCTTTGTTGTTCTGTATCTGAAAAAGAAAAAGGTGGACCGAATTGTGTTGACATCTACATCTTCGGGTGTTATGTATCCTTTAGAACAACTATCTGGTGGCGATATATACCTTAAAAATTATTTTTGGTTAGCAGAACAACGCCCTTTAAGTTGCGAGGATGTTTTTCTTGTTTTCCCCAAAAAAGCACGGGAGAAAATAGGAACAAGTACTTTGATGAATACCGGTAGCGAAAGTTCTGAAACTCCTTCTAAGCCAGGTTCTAAATCAAATTCTGATTCTAATTCTGCCCCAAAATCGGGTTCAACCGAAAGGAGCACAAATTCTAGCAGACCATCAAATTAACAGCAAAAACAACTCTCTTTTTGCTAAAATACATCAGGAAACGCCCCAATAAAAAAAAAGAAATATTCAGACAACTGAACATATTTTTCATTTAATTTGTTTTCTATTAATATAAATAAAAAAAACAAGTTTATGAAACAAACAAAAGTTCTGTTATTGCTTTTACTAACAGCCGTAATTTCATTGTCAGCTCAAGTAACCGATGCTGAGAAAAAACTAAAAACATTAGAAACTGATACTATTGCCGGCTGGAAAAAAGGTGCTGTCGCAAGTGTCAATCTTGCACAAACTGCTTTGGTAAATTGGTCGGCCGGAGGCGAAAGTTCAGTGGCCGTAAATGGTTTATTAAGTGTCTTTGCCAATTATAAAAACGAAAATACCGCTTGGGATAACTCGTTGGACGTTGGTT
Organism: Paludibacter sp.; assembly: GCA_028692715.1. Lineage (GTDB taxonomy): Bacteria > Bacteroidota > Bacteroidia > Bacteroidales > Paludibacteraceae > Paludibacter. The sequence continues at coordinate 7,999 of JAQUWU010000079.1, forward strand.
ATGGAATGTTGCAACAAGGGAAAAACAACGGATTTATCAAAACAGATGATAGGTTTGACCTGTTATCAAAATATGGACGAAAAGCTTTTTCGGACTTTTATTATACTGCATTGGTAAATTTCAAAACACAGTTTGCTCCGGGCTATAATTATCCTAATGACTCTGTTCAAATATCAAACTTTCTGGCTCCGGCGTATTTATTGGGTGCAGTGGGTTTAAATTACAAACCAAATAGCTATTTTAATGTCTTTTTTGCTCCGGTAACAGGAAAAATGACAATAGTGAATGACTCAGCTCTTTCATCAGTAGGAGCCTATGGTGTTGCTCCGGGGGATAGAACTAAAAGTGAATTTGGGGGATATGCCCGAATAATCTATTCAAAAAGCGACTTTACAAATGAGATTTTGAAAAATGTTGCGTTTACCACAAAACTCGATTTATTCTCAAACTATCTCAAAGATCCACAAAATGTAGATGTTAGTTGGGAAACTCAAATTGCCATGAAAGTAAATAAATATATCTCTGTTAATCTCAATACTCATTTATTATATGATGCAGATATTAAGTACGAAGATGGACCTGCAAGAGTTCAGTTTAAAGAAATTCTGGGTGTAGGATTTACTATGAAACTATAATATTAATTCATAAATTTTTACTTTATGATTTCGAACCGGTAATTATAGAAAATTGTTTTTTTATAATTACCGGTTTAAATATTGGGAAAAAATAATGTAATCATATCTACTTAAACCATATTTTTTTAAACCAAAATGCCACATTTACCAACGCTATCATCACTGGGACTTCTACCAATGGACCTATGACGGCTGCAAATGCTTCTCCAGAATTAATACCGAAAATAGCTATAGCAACTGCAATGGCTAATTCAAAATTATTACTGGCTGCTGTAAACGATAAAGTAGTGGATTGCTCGTAGGTTGCTCCCATCTTTTTACTCATAAAAAATGAAAGTACAAACATTAGCACAAAATAAATGACCAAAGGAATGGCAATTCGCAATACATCCAACGGTATTTTTACAATGTATTCTCCTTTCAACGAGAACATTACAAAAATGGTAAAAAGCAAAGCAATCAAAGTTAGCGGCGAAATCTTCGGAACAAATTTTGTTTCGTACCAATGGTTACTTTTTACTTTAGTTAAAATGAATCTGGTCAGAAAACCTGCTATCATCGGAATTCCCAAATAAATGAAAACTGTTTTGGCAATTTCTCCCATGGTAATTTGTGCTACCGAATCGTTAACAGGCAGACCGAACCAGCCTGGCAGAACTGCAATAAATACATAAGCATAAACCGAAAAAAGTAATACCTGAAACAAAGAATTAAACGCCACCAAGCCGGCTGCATATTGTCTGTCACCTTTCGCTAAATCGTTCCATACAATCACCATAGCAATACAACGAGCTAATCCAATCAGGATTAAACCGTACATATAATCGATGTTGAATTGCAGAAAAATAATGGCGAGTAAAAACATCAACACCGGACCAATAATCCAATTTTGGATTAACGATAAACCAAGTATCTTGGTGTTTTTAAAAACATCACCCAATTCTTCGTATTTTACTTTTGCCAGAGGAGGATACATCATGATAATCAACCCAATGGCAATGGGAATATTTGTAGTCCCAATGGAAAAACTATTCCAGAAATCGGCGACAGAAGGCGAATACCAACCAATAAAAACACCGATAAACATAGCTAGAAAAATCCAAAGAGTGAGAAAACGATCGAGAAATGAGAGATTTGAAGATGATTTCATGATTTATAAAGATATTGATTTGAAAAATTATAGTAACTACTCAGCCCCCCAACCCCTCCCTCGTTCCTCATGAGGTAAACACCTAAAGGGGGAGTTCTGGAGCGACATTCATCATTTATGCGCTTTTATTTGGCTGTTTTTTTTGTGAAAATTACATTTTTTTTACTCTGCAATTTACCTAAAAACGTCAAATGAAGTACTTCTTGAAGTGCTGAGTAGTCACAAATTATAAAATGACTATCGGGTTTTGCACCCAATGATTAAATTTAACCGTTTTCAATACATGCAATAAGAAGTCTGTCGAATATTCTTTCACCAAAATACCTTCTGTTGTATTTATAACAATACTCGTTA
>JAQUWU010000080.1 GCA_028692715.1 Paludibacter sp.
TACAATGCAACTTCAGAAATACTACAACTGAATTTCAATAACATGCATGTTTTAATGGCTGATTTAAAGCCCAAAAATGTACGTATTTAATGGTTTTGAGCTGTTTTTGCTGCAAAATGGGTTAAGTGTTGAATCGGTAATTGTTCGACCGATACAATATTTACTAAAACCGGAGGTTTTTATTCTTTGTTCTCTTAATGCCAATGCTAATGGTGAATTTTCCGTTTTCCCATCCGATTTTATTTCAACGATTACCAGTTTGTCAAGTGCTATAACTTTGTCACCCGATTTAAATTGAAGATTCATATCAATAGTACAACGTTCATTGAAATTTTTATTTACTAATGTCACTCTCGAAAAGTTATTAATTAAAGCTGGATGTAATTCACTGGCTTTAAATGGAGTTATATTAGCTAAAAATTCACTTTCTGCTTCTGTAATTGTAGCATTTCCAAATTGAGCAGGGATTCGTTTTTTTTGCGTTCTCCCTTTATTTGATTTGAATTTTACTTCAAGAAAACTTATTTCAGATGAAACATAACTCCTGCGACGTACTTTATACCGATTCAATTTACCATTGTGATGTTCGTTAAACATACGGTTGTTATCAGTGTCGTAATAGGTTGTGGTGTACTCTAAATTTGATTCTCCATTTATATTTAATACGTAATAATCATTTTTAATCTCTTGTAAAATTTGCTCTATATCATCAATATGAAACCAATACTTAGTATCCGTTCTATTCATCAATTTTACTTTATCCATTTCATGTAGTTCAATGGGATCTAAAAATTCTGTTTTCATGTATACAACCCTTTCTTTTTATACTGTTACAATTATATTAAATTCCTGTAATTTCTTTGTAACAAAAATAGTGTTCTGAATTTTGATATTAAAATGCATTCAATAGAATCAATTATTTTCAAGTCAAACGGTGCTATTTTATAAATGAATCCAATAATCTGAATGTGCAGATAATTTGAAATTTAATGATAATGAACAATATACGTTGATTAACCCATTTTACTGCTATCCAGTAATAAATTTGTAATTTTCAGTCGCTTCATTTTTTTATGTGTGTTAATTTCAAGACTCAACTAAAAATAGTGAAAATGATGAAAAATAAACTACTTTTTTGAGTTTTCACATTAAACCTTTTCCTTTTGTTATCGTCCAATAAACTGAAAAAAACAAGTGTTTTTCAGTTCGCAGGTAAAATGTTTATTGCTTGCGTTTTTTATATTGTTGAAATGTATAGTATTTATATTTAATATTTTATTCAAAATGAAGCATTTATTCCTTTTTTTAGTGTTGTTTTTTAGTCTAACCTCATTCTCGCAACACAGTATTCAAACATCTGTCTTTGATTCAAAAAATGGTTTACCCATTGAGTTAGGAACAGTTAGGCTACTTAAGTCTTCGGATTCTACAATGGTTCAGGGCTGTCAGACTGATACAAAAGGTGGATTTTTACTATCTAAAATTAAAAATGGAAATTATATACTGAAAGTTAGTTCTGTTGGATATTTGGAATACCGGAAAAATATAAACATGGTTGATAGAGATATTATTTTAAAAAATATTCAACTTGAAGAAAATGTCCAGTTGCTAAAGGAAGTGAAAGTAACCGGAACGGCTGCTCAATTGGTTATGAAAGGTGACACAATGGAATATAATGCCACAGCTTTTAAAACGGATGAAAATGCAGTTGTTGAAGATTTGTTAAAACGCTTGCCAGGTGTGGAAATAAGCTCCGAAGGTAAGATTACTGTGAACGGTGAGGAAATTAAGAAAATAAGGGTTGATGGGAAGAAATTCTTTAACGATGATGTGGAAATGACCACTAAAAACTTACCTGCCGACATGATTGATAAAATACAGGTATTGGACCAAAAATCGGATATGGCATTGTTGACCGGTTTTGAAGATGACGATACGGAACGAATTATAAATTTAACTACAAAATCAAATCGGAAAAAAGGAGTTTTCGGAAATGTTACTACAGGTGGTGGTGTGGATACAGATAAGGAATTCAGGTATGATTCGAATGCATTTGTGAATGTCATGGATGGTGATGCCCAAACAGCAGTGACTGGAGGAGCAAATAATGTAAATAATGTAAGAAGTTCAAGGGGTCGTTTTGGAGGTGGAGGAGGATCAAATAGTGGAATTACAACTACTCAGAATCTAGGGTTGAATAATAATACAATTGTTAATCCAAAATTGAAAGTCGGTGGTAATGTGGCATTTAATCATTCGGAAAATGATGCTCAGACATTAAGTGAAAAAGAAAGCTATCTTTTAGGGTTGAAATACAATAATTCAGATTCCACTACATCATTAAGTAATAATTATTCGACTAACCTTAGATTGGAAATGGAGTGGAAACCTGATAGTATAAATACTTTTATTTTTCAACCCAATATGAGCTATTCGAGATCATTTTCAGACTCTCAACGCAATTATCTTTACTTGACTGAAAATGATAGTACCAGCTGGGGAAATAGTTCTAATATTGGCGACGGTTCAGGTATTGATGCGGGGCTAAATGTGATTTATAATAGAAAATTTGCGAAAAAAGGAAGAACCTTTACGGCCGAATTGGGTGGTGGTTTATCTAATAGTGAATCTGAAAGTTTAAATCAGTCAAATAAATATACAATTAACAATGTAACAACCAATATTGATCAGAAGACGTTTAATACTTCAACTAAATTTAATTATAACATTGAACTATCTTTTGTTGAACCGCTTTGGAATGTGAAGAATTTATTGGAGACAAATGTGACTTTACGAAATACAACTACGAATAGTGTAAAAGATCAATACAAAAATGATGGTTTTGGAAATTATACTCAACTGGATAGTGTATATAGTAATACTTTCGATAATATATTCTACCGTGAAACAATAGAATTGAACTATCGCTATACTGAAAAAAATTATTATTTGAGATTGGGTTTGAGGGGCGAACCTTCTCAAACTAACAATGTCAGGTATTATGGTGACGGAATTTCAAGAGACACTACTTATGGTGTGTTTAATTTTGCTCCCAGAGGGCGTTTCCAATATAATTTTAATAAGAAAAAGTTTGCTCGTGTCGATTATACCGGACGAACCAGTCAGCCATCTATAAATCAGATGCAACCGGTTAAAAACAATTCTGACCCAATGCACGAAACTGTAGGGAATGCAAACCTGAATCCTTCCTTTAGTCATTCGTTCCGTATGTTTTATAGCTCATTTAACGATCAGACTTTTTCGTCGTTTAGTACCAGATTCTCTGCTGAAGCAACAAACAATGATCTTGTATCGAACAGTATTTACGATACGACAGGAAAAGAATATAGTCAAACAGTAAATGCAACCGCAGTACCTTATAGTTTTGATGGTAATGTAATGTTTAACACACCTCTTATTCAGAAGCGCCTTCACTTCAATACTAGTACTTCAGGTGGTTACGATATGCGTTATGGATATTCCTCGACAGGCTATTCCGGAGATATTAATACGGAAAGTTTGGTATTGGGCGATTTGAGTAGTACACGTAGGTATACTGCTACAGAAAGATTATCACTTACCTTTACCCACGATGTAGTTGAAGTGGGGGTAAAGGGAGCCGTACAATATTCAAATACAAAAAATAATCTAAATCCAATTATAGCCGAAACTTGGGATTGGACCGGAAGTGGTAACTTAGTACTTCACTTACCCTATAAATATAATATTTCGTCAGATATAAATTATACAACACGTCAAGGTTATTCAAATTTTGATCAGAACGAATTAATCTGGAATGCTTCAATTAACAAGACTATGTTTAGCAATAAAGGAGTTCTTTCATTGAAATGGAATGATATTCTTCGTCAACAGTTGAATATACGCCAGACAATTGGTGATAATTATATTCAATATAGTAAATACAATACGTTGACTTCTTATTTTATGTTGACCTTCTCTTATAAAATCAATAAATTCAAAGGTGCTTCAACTAATCCGGCAGAAAAGAATCCGGATGATCGAATGGATGGCGATCGTCCACACAGAGGTGATGGCAGTGGCGGTGGCGGTGGCGGCGGTCGGAGACCTGAATAATACAAAAAAGGAGGAAACATAGTTTCCTCCTTTTTTGTATGAATTTGTTATTGGTGCTACTTTGAATAATCTATTACTAATGAGCCTAATTTATTGTTTAGTCCCATTACCGGTGAAATTATTTCGAATGTTGAGTCTTTATCAATCGAAATAGTTTGATCCGGTAAAAGTGATAGGTCATTTATTGTTTTCCCTTCATCCTTTTTATCGGTAGATAAACTAATCGTTGCGGTTGAAGCATCAATAAACATTACTTTTTTTACATTGTTTTCCTGAATAAAACTAAGAAAGAACTGATTAACTTGTTCTTTGTTTTCTCTGGTTAATTCACTTCTTACAGCCCACGAAAATACTTTTGAGGTAAGTTCTAAGTGTTTCAAGGTTAAACTATCAATCTTATTTTCATAAGTTGTGATTATCAAGGCTTTTTGTTTCTCAAATCTATTTTCCATTACAGCCATTTTGATAAATGCCCATGATGCTAGAATTATGATTATTACAAGCAGAGTGAAAACCATTTTATGGCGAAGAATAAATGCTGCAAACTTACTCTCTTTCTTTTCCTGGACTATTTCGGGAGTATCATTCTCTCCCGATTTTTCAATTTTCTCTTTCATTTGTTAATGTTTCTATTATATTAAATTACTTCGTTTCAATTTCATTTGATCAAATTTATCATTCAGTTTTATCAGTTTTTCGTCAATTAACTGAACTTTCACTGTTGCCGATGCATTGTCATTTTCAAGAGTAGCTTTATCGTTCGTGAGTTTAGCTGTTTTCTCAACTGCTTTTATCGTTTCTTCTGTACTACTTTTAATTGTCGCATTTGTAATAGCAATTTCATTTGCCATTTTTAAAATCTTTTTGTTGTTTTTATCTACAGATCTTAAGAGTTTTACTTTATCCTTGCTTAAACTTTTAATTTCCTTCGAAATTGATTTTATACCATCGCTGTAATAATCATTCATATATTTCAACAGAAAATTGCTTAAAATACCTCTCAATGTCTGATATTCCTTTGGGTAATTTGTTGAACCAATAAAAATGTCATAACCATAGGAAGCGAAAATTTTTATTTCAGAACCTGCTGCAAGCGAAATAATTCTTGTGTACAAATTCATACGACGATCGCTAACAGCTGCTATTGTTACATCTTCGGCCGAAAGAATTTCTTTTGTTGAAAACAATCCAAAGCCTTTTAATTTAATCTTGTAGTTTTTGTTCAGGTAATCCGCCCATGCTTTATTTAATTCATCTTTCCCGGGGTCAACCTGAGCCCCAATGGAAGGTCGAAGTTTGTTCTCGAAACTAATTTGAGTCGTGTCAATCTGAATCGTTTGCGCTTTTGTGAATCCTGTATTAATAACTATTAATGCAAGAAGAATCATAAATCTGTAGTTTTTCATTATAAACATTTTAATGGATTTAAATAATTTTTATACAATCTTGTGTCACCAATAGTTAAACGTTTGCCACTTGATATAGTTTACAAAAATAAATCATTTTTTAGATAAATATCAAGCAAATGGTAAATAAAACAAATAAATATGAAGTTTTTTTTGTTTTTTAAAATGAAATATGTAGGTTGCTCACTATTAATACTTTGATTAGTGTTGACTTTTGCTTCATTAGGACTCAAACTTTTGTTAAATGATGTAGGGTGCCTAGAACCACAAATCATAATCAATTAGATAAAATGTCAGAAAGCGCTTCTGAGATACTTGGAAAAGTAAATTTAAAACCGGAGTCAGTAAGTCGTTTTGGGAGAACAAAAGAGCTGTTTAATATTAATGATGGCTCTGTATTTATAAATGTTGCTCCTATTTTTATTAGTAAGGCTGGTGCAGGTATTCCAAATGGAATGTATTTCAAGGATTTTCGAATAGATTTCATTAAAATCTTGTTCTTTATAGGATTAGGCGATGTGAAATTGATAGATCCACTCATCGTTTCATTCTCTATTGCAAAGAGGATAATGCGAAAATAATCTTCTAAATGTATCCAACTAAATAGTTGATTCCCGGTTGCTTGTTTCCCTCCCAGACCCAATTTGCTTAACAATAGAAGTGGTTTTAGAGCCCCGCCATTACCCAGTACAACAGAGGTTCGCATAGCAATCTGTCTTGTGTTCGCTAATTCAAATTTAAAAAAAACGTTTTCCCATTCTGTCACTAAATTTGCCAGAAAATCCGACCCTAGTTCTGTTGTGTCTTCTGTATTAGCCTCAATTTCACTCGGTTTATATATTCCTGTTGCACTGGCATTCAGCCAAATTTTAGGAGGGTGTTCACAGGATTGTATTGCATTTCCAATCTTAATTGTTGTATTTATTCTTGAATCGAGTAATGCTTTTTTATTTTGATTGGAATGCCGACAATTGATTGATTTACCGGATAGATTGATGACAATTTCTGAATTGTTTAGGGCTTCTTCAAGTACTTTGGATTCCCAAGAAATATTCCCTGAAGTACGTGAAACAATTAATACTTCGTATCCAGATTCTTTAAATCTTCGGGTTAAGTACTTCCCGATAAACCCTGTTCCACCAGCAATTACAACTTTTTTCATAAATAGTTTTGTTAATATAACAATAATTTTAAGTGATTGTTCTAAACCCAAAAAAAACTCTTCTGTAAATATATACAGAAGAGTTTATTATTTATTGTTATGTAATTTTGACTATTCGTGAGCACCCATTTTTAGCATGCTAACTTCTCGTTCGCTTAGGAAACGGTACTTGCCGCGGGCAAGACTCTTTTTTGTTAATCCGGCAAAGAAAACACGATCGAGACGAATAATTTTATAACCAAGTTTCTCGAAAATTCGACGAACCACGCGGTTTTGACCCGAGTGAATTTCGATACCAACTTGTTTTAAATCTCCTTCTTTTACAAAATCTAATGCATCGGCGGCAATGCTTACGTCGTCCAATTGAACACCTGCAAGAATTGCATTGAAATCTGTTTCTTCAAGCGGTTTATCGAGTGTTACATGATAGATTTTTTTCTTCTCGTATTTTGGGTGTGTTAGTTTTGATGCTAAATCACCGTCATTTGTTAAAAGAAGAACTCCGGTTGTATTTCTGTCTAATCTGCCTACAGGATAAATGCGCTCACTACAAGCATTTTTCACCAAGTCGAGAACCGTTAAGCGGTCATGTGTATCTTCCGAAGTAGTTACACAATCTTTTGGCTTGTTAAGTAGTAAATATACTTTTCGTTCGGAATGAACCGTTTGATCGTGGAACATGATTTTATCCGAATGCATTACTTTTACGCCCATTTCTGTTACCACTTCTCCGTTTACGGTAATTACTCCTGCCTGAATGTATTCGTCAGCTTCACGACGAGAACAAATACCGGCATTGGCTAAAAATTTATTTAAACGAACTGGAATTGTAAAATCAACAGTTGATTTACGGAATTCTAATTGTTTCTTGTTGCTGTATTTTGAATTTGGGTCGTAATTATCATCACTTCTGCGTTGTGGTTTGCGGAAAGTAACACCATCTTTTTTATTGTCAAAACGTGTTTCGATAAATTCCGATTTTTGACCTTCGCCCAGTTTTTTGAGACTTAAACTTCCTGTACGTTGTTCGTTGTCTTCAGAACTTTCGGTACTCCGTCCGTAGGTTTTTTCTCCATTACTGTCAAAGCGGTCTTCCCAAGGTTTCTTATCTCCAAAAGATGGTTTTCCTTCACGTTTTTCCCAAGGTTTCTTGTCGCCAAATCCGGGTTTGCTACCAGTTCTGTTTTCCCAAGGTTTTTTATCTCCGAAGGAAGGTCTACTATCTCTGTTTTCCCAAGGTTTTTTTTCACCATAAGAAGGTTTACTATCTCTGTTCTCCCATGGTTTCTTTTCGCCATAAGATGGTTTACTATCTCTGTTCTCCCATGGTTTCTTTTCGCCATACGAAGGTTTGCTGTCTCTGTTTTCCCATGGTTTTTTAGGTCCGAAAGAAGGACGATTGTCCCTGTCGCCGTATGGTTTACGTTCGCCGTATGCTGGTTTGTCACCGCCTCTGCTATCAACTGATCTTTTAGGTGTGAAAACAGGTTTGCCCTCATTATCACCATAAGATTTTCTTTCGCCGTATGAATTTTCACGGCTTTCGTATGATTTTTTTTCGCCATACGAAGGGCGACTGTTTTCATTTCTCTTGTAATCGGAATTGCCGGAAGATTTTTTGTCATCGTACGATGATTTTCCTGTTCCGGATTTTGCTGCACCTCTTGTGCCTTTTAGTAACGATTTCACATCGCGTTTCTCAAATGATTTACCATCACGGCCGGCACCCGAATTCGATTTTGATTTCGAATTTCCTTGCCATTTTTCATTGTTTGTTTTCATTAAAAATTTTATAATTATATTTGGGGTGCAAAGGTCGTAAAAAATCCCGAATAATCCTCATTTTTTTGATTTTAAAGCAATTATTCAACATAAATTATGTTCACTCTCTGTCTTTGCTGTCGATAAATTTAAAATACAGTCTATTTCGGAGAAATTTTGCTGCAATTAAAACAAACGTTTGCATGTCAAATTTGCATGAAAAAATTATTATTCCTAAATTGTATAATTTTAATTTGTAGCTTTGTAGTCAACTATTTAATTAATAATTAAGATATGAAAAGACTACTTTTTATTGTTTCAGGTATATTTTTTAGTTTAATTATCATGGCTGAGTCATTAAGCTCGCCCGATAAAAATTTCGTATTAAACTTCAAGCTTAACTCTTTGGGAGAACCAAGCTATGAACTTGTGTATAAAAATAAAACGATAATTAAAAACTCAAAGCTGGGTTTTGTCTTAAAAAATTCTCAAAACCTCCTTGATAATTTTTCAATTGAAAAGACTGATACTTCTTCGTTTGATGAAACCTGGAAGCCTGTATGGGGTGAAGTAAATAAAATAAGAAGCCATTACAATGAATTATTAGTTTGTTTATCTCAAAAAACCGAGAACAGAACAATGAAAATTCGTTTCCGTTTGTTTAATGATGGTTTGGGTTTCAGGTATGAATTTGAAAAACAACCTAATTTAAATTATTTTCAGATTGCAGATGAAAAAACACAATTTGCATTGACGGGAGATCATATAACATTTTGGATTCCAGGAGATTATGATACGAACGAATATTATTATACAACAACAAAACTTTCGGAAGTTGACTGTTCAAAAGTAGATGGAAACGGAATTGGAACGCATGGTTATTTTGCAAAAAATGCTGTTCAGACTCCTTTGTTAATGAAGACTGACGATGGATTTTATATCAGCATTTTTGAAGCTGGGTTGGTCGATTATTCAGCTATGCAAATACTGATAGATCAGAAAAGTTTTGTTCTTACATCATCATTAGTACCCGATGCTGTTGGAACGAAAGTGTATATGCAAACACCTCAAAATACCCCGTGGCGTACTGTCATTGTAAGCGATAAGGCAACTGATATATTAGCTTCTAAAACTATTTTAAACTTAAATGAACCAAGTAAAATTCAGGATACAGAATTTATAAAACCTCAAAAATTTATTGGAATTTGGTGGGGAATGCACGTACCAAACACTATGTCGTGGGATTATGCTCATGCACCGAATATTCGTTTGAAAGATACCGATTGGAATGCTTTAACCCCGCTTCCTCAACATGGAGCAAAAACAGTGAATGTAAAACGTTATATCGATTTTGCTGCTCAACATGGTATCCCGGGGGTATTAGTCGAAGGCTGGAATGTTGGCTGGGAGGACTGGGCTGGAAATTGGAAAGAAGAAGTGTTTGATTTTGTAACACCTTATCCCGATTTTGATATTAAATATCTTAATGAATATGCTCATTCGAAAGGAGTGAAGCTCATAATGCACCACGAAACATCCGCCTCTGTTACTAATTACGAAAGGCGTATTGATAAAGCCATTGAACGAATGAAAGAATACGGCTATGATGCCGTAAAAACAGGTTATGTTGGTTGGATTATTCCTCGTGGTGAACATCACGATGGGCA
>JAQUWU010000081.1 GCA_028692715.1 Paludibacter sp.
CTACCACTTTTTTAAATTTTTGAATCTCCTTGACGGTATTTTTTGGTAGAGGATTGATGTAATTGAAATGTGCCAAAGCAACTTTTTGTCCCTTTTTATTCATTCCTTTTACTGTACTTATCAAATGACCACGTGTTCCTCCCCAGCCAATTACTAAAAGATCAGCATCTTTATTCCCTTCAATTTCCAATTCAGGAATAAATTCACTAATATTATTCACTTTAAACTCTCTTGTATCAACCATTTTCTGATGATTCATTGCTTCAGTTGATATAGCTCCTGTTGTATAATCTTTTTCCAAACCTCCATTACGGTGAGCAAAACCTTCCATTCCGGGAATACTCCAATAACGAACTTTTGATTTTTCATCACGGCTGGTAACTTTTATGTTCTCCATTCCAGGTTTCACGTAATTTGGTTTAATTTCAGGTAATTCTGCTAATGTAGGTAATTTCCAAAGAGACGTTCCATTTCCGATAAATGCATCGGACATCAAAATCACCGGAGTCATATGTTCCAAGGCAATTTTACTTGCCATAAATGCATAATGAAAACAGTCATCAGGAGTTCCGGCAGCTATCACTACGGCCGGACTTTCTCCATTTCGGCCATAAAGAGCCTGTAACAAATCTGTTTGTTCTGTTTTTGTAGGCATACCAGTCGATGGGCCACCTCGCATAACATCCACAATTACTAGTGGTAACTCAGCCATAACAGCTAAACCAATTGCTTCTGATTTTAATGCTAAACCAGGTCCAGATGTTGATGTTGCTGCCAAACATCCGGCAAATGAAGCTCCAATTGCAGAAGTGATTCCAGCTATTTCATCTTCGGCTTGCATTACTTTTACACCCATGTCCTTACGTGCTGCAAGCTCATGCATTATATCAGTTGCAGGAGTAATAGGATAACTCCCTAAAAATAATTGAAGTCCTGCCTTTTTAGAAGCAGCAATCAAACCCCATGCAGTAGCCTTATTTCCATTTATACTGGTATACTTTCCTTTTGGAGTTTCGGTCGATTTATCAACTTTATAAGTAGAAATACTTAAATGAAGATTATTACCGTAATTATATCCATCGGTCAACACTTTAACATTTGCATGTAATATGTCAGGTTTTTTCCCAAACTTATTTTCAAGAAAATGGATAGCCTGATCGATAGGACGGTTAAATAACCAACAAACCAATCCAAGCGACAACATGTTTTTGCTACGTAAAACAGTTTTATTTTCAAATCCGAAGTCTTTCAGACTTTCCTGTGTCATTGTAGATAATGGAGCCGGAATAAGTTGAATGGTATCCGATATCCCCAATTCTTCAAAAGGGTTTTCCGTTTTAAAACCTGCTTTTTCGAAACCTGAAGTTACAAACAAATCAGAGTCAAATATAATAATACCGCCCTTTTTTACAGACTTAGCATTTACCTTCAACGCTGCAGGATTCATAACTACAAGAACGTCGGCATCATCGCCGGGTGTATAAATTTTACCTGAACCAAGATGTACCTGAAAGCCGGAGACACCTCCAACAGTACCCTGAGGTGCTCGAATTTCAGATGGATAATCAGGAAAAGTTGATATTTCATTTCCTATTATCGCGGAGAGGTTTGAGAATAATGTCCCGGTAAGTTGCATACCATCACCTGAATCTCCTGAGAATCGAACAACCACATTATCTAATTCGGTGGTTTTTGTTTTTTCCATGATATTTTATATAGTAATTTTTATTCTTTTTAAATTTGGCTAAAATAACAAAACGTCTTGTTAAATTAGATATATAGCACTATTAGTGATAGTATTTTTAATATAAATATTAAAATATTCAATTCCAATAACAATTTAAAACTCAGCATTTTTTGGTGTACGAGGAAAAGGAATCACATCGCGAATATTCGTCATTCCTGTTACAAACAACAATAAACGTTCGAATCCAAGTCCAAAACCGGAATGAGGTGCTGTTCCAAATTTTCGTGTTTCAAGATACCACCAGATATCTTTTGTTGGAACACCCATTTCTTCGGCACGTGCTTTTAATTTTGTATAATCCTCCTCACGTTGTGAGCCACCAATAATTTCGCCTATTTTAGGGAATAACACATCCATAGCACGAACTGTTTTCCCATCATCGTTTTGTTTCATATAAAACGACTTAATTTCTTTTGGATAATCAGTGAGAATTACCGGTTTTTTGAAATGTTTTTCAACCAAATAACGTTCGTGTTCCGATTGCAAATCTGTTCCCCAACCAACAGGAAATTCAAATTTATGACCCTTTGCGATAGCTGCTTCTAATATTTCAACTCCTTTTGTATAAGGCAAACGGACAAAGTCATCTTTTACAACCGAGTTCAATCGTTCAATCAATTCTTTGTCATACATATTGCAAAGAAAATTCAAATCATCCTGACAATTATCTAACGCCCATTTCACACAATATTGAATGAAGTCCTGCGCCAATTGCATATTTTCCTCTATCTCATTGAATGCCACTTCCGGCTCAATCATCCAAAATTCTGATAAATGACGAGGTGTGTTTGAATTCTCAGCACGGAATGTAGGGCCAAAAGTATAAATTGAACCCATTGACATAGCTGCCAATTCTCCTTCGAGTTGACCTGAAACAGTCAGACTTGCTTGTTTACCAAAAAAATCGTCGCTGTAGTCAATTGAACCCGACGCATCTTTTTTCAAGTCATATAAATTTAATGTAGTCACCTGAAACATTTGACCCGCCCCTTCACAGTCGGATGCAGTAATAATCGGTGTGTGAAAATAAAAGAATCCACGATCGTGGAAAAAATTATGAACGGCCATTGCCATATTGTGACGAATACGGAATACTGCCCCGAAGGTATTTGTACGAGGTCTAAGATGCGCTATTTCGCGTAAAAATTCTAATGTATGACCTTTCTTTTGTAATGGATATTGTTCCGGATCAGCTACACCATAAATTTCTATTTTATCTGCTTGAATTTCTACCGATTGTCCTTGTCCGAGCGATTCAACCAATTTACCTGTAACACTTATACATGCACCTGTAGTTATTGGTTTTAAAAACTCATCGCCAAACTTCTCATTATCAGCAACAACTTGTATATTATTTATTGTTGACCCATCATTAAGTGCTATGAAACTAACACTTTTATTTCCTCTACGGGTACGTACCCAACCTTTAATATTTACTTCAGCACCATATTTTTTTTGCTTGAGTGCATCAACAATAACTGTTCTTGTCATAATAACCTGTTTATATATACTTAAAAAAATATTTCTTTTTTGAATCTGCAAAATTACAAAAATTCATTGGAAAATTCAGTCTAATAGAAAACAAAAAGCACCTTGTTCTATTTGAACCGGTGCTTTCTTATAAATAATATAACATCTAAGAATTTACTTAACCTGTTTTATATCACCAATCATACTCATAGCACATCTAAAACCAATATCGTTGCTCGATTTATCCTGATCAAGGAAACGACGGGTAGAAGGATTCAACCAATAAGCACGATCTTTCCATGAACCACCTTTGTAAACTCTTGTTTTATCTGTAATATTTGGACGTAAAACATCTGTGGGATCAACTTTCTCCTTTGATGTTAAACTAGCAAGACCTGTAGAATCAGCTAATGTGAAATTAAGTTGAGACATTGGATCACCGTCTTTGAAATTACGCACATCATCATTTTTTGCTACTTCAGTTGCAATCCTTCCCAAAGAATCTACCTGATAAACTTTATTTCCTATAGCATCTTCACTAGCCACAATAGGAGTTAAATATACATTCCCACGAAATGAATTATACTCTGCTACGTCATTATAAGTTGTAGCACGATATACGTCCAGCACCCATTCATTAACATTTCCTGCCATATTATACAGTCCAAAATCATTTGGTGCATACCAATTTACGGGAGCAGTAATGGTGGCTCTATCGTTTAAGCTTCCTGATGTTCCCATCATATCACCTCTACCTCTTACAAAGTTAGCTTCCATTTTACCCAAATCCTTTTTGGTTGAACTACGCATCTGAGAACCTGACCAAGGATATATTTTTCCTTCAGGAATCATTCCATCCTCACCTGCTATAATTGCATAAGCAGCAAATTCCCATTCTGCCTCAGTAGGTAAACGATAAGAGGAGAAAAGTATACCATCGCTCATATCAACTTTTCTGTCCTTACCATACAAATCTTTCTGAGTCTTTTTACCTGCAGAAGGCTGATAATCGGATTGTAAAAGATATTTTTGAGTGTTAAATACAAAGCTTTTGGCTATTGAATCCGGATTTGTCTGAGTTTCTAAAGAGGTAAAATCAGGTGCTGCGATAATTCCTGCACGGATTAATGCTAATTCATTAACACGATCAGATCGCCATGTACAATAATCCATTGCTTGTTCCCAAGATATCCCAACAACAGGATATTGATCAAATGCGGGGTGTGAAAAATAATTTTCAAGATATGGTTCGTTATAGGCAAGTTCTTCTCTCCATACTTTTACATCGGGCTGAACTCTTTCAACAAGTCGGGGCGCAGTTTTACCAAATACTACCTGCATCCAATTAGTATACTCGCGCCAATCAAGATTTCTGATTTCATATTCGTCCATATAAAACGAACTAACTGTAATTCTTCGTGGTTTATTATCACGCGGAGCTGTTATAAATTCACCCTTTTCTCCAATTGTAAAAGATCCACCCTCAATGGAAACCATACCAGATGGCACCTGAGAAGCATAATTTTTTTTTACAGTAAATCCCGTTGCTGTTTTGTCATTATAATTCCAGCCTGTTACCCGGGAATAGGTTTCATTAGTTGATTTTCCTGAGCAACCGACCAAAGCTATAAGTAAAAATAATGATAAAATGTTTGAAATGGTTTTCAATTTCATAAGGTATTTTAATTTTTTATAGAAAAACTACACTAAACAATTTTGCAAAAATAGCACTTTTTTCGTGTAAATATCCAAAGTAATTTATTTTTTTCACTATTTAGATAAAATAATGCATCTAAATAACTTGTTTTTCACCAAAAACGTATAGTAAGTCGACAAATATTTCCGTTTTTTTTAATCTTTAGTCCTCTATCACTATATTTTCTTACTTTTGCAATACTATTTTTTTAGGGAATTTCATAGTTTTCATCAATATGATTAACAAAACCTTACAACTTAAGCTTAACAATAAGTTAGTCGATTTATCAACTCCTATTGTGATGGGTATTATTAATGTCACTCCCGACTCATTCTACAAAGGAAGTCGTATTTCGAGTGATAAATCCATCTTAAACGCTACCGAAAAAATGTTGGCTGATGGGGCAACGATTTTAGACATCGGGGGATATTCCACGCGACCGTCGGCGAATCCAGTTTCTCAAGATGAAGAAATCACACGAATTTCCACTGCATTGGAAATAATTTTAAAAAAATTTCCTGATACAAAAATTTCAATTGACACTTTTCGTTCGGGTGTAGTACGACATTCCAACAGTAATTTTCATGTAGCCATGATAAATGACATTTCCGGTGGGACATTGGATGATTTAATGTTTGAAACAATTGCAGATACTGGTCTTGCTTATGTTTTAATGCATACACGTGGCAACCCGCAGACCATGCAATCTTTGACACAATACGAAGATATTGTTTCCGAAGTAATATTATATCTTGAAAAAAAAATCTCACAACTTCATCTGTTGGGTGTTAATGATATAATTGTCGACCCCGGGTTTGGATTTGCAAAAACGATGGAACAAAATTACATCTTATTACGTAAATTATCTTATTTCAAAGAATTAAATGTGCCTATTTTGGCGGGTATTTCACGAAAATCTATGTTGTACAAACTGCTTGATTTACAACCAGAAGAATCATTAAATGCCACTACAGCTGCAAATATGTTGGCGCTGATTGGTGGAGCAAAAATACTTAGAGTTCATGATGTAAAAGAGGCTATGCAAACCATTTCAATATTTAATCAATACAATAAATAATACCTATTTGCTTAAATAATAATATATTTGCAATTTAAAATCATTAATAGTTATGGGATTCCAAATAGGTTTTAAAGATATTGTAGACATTTTCTTGGTAGCTGTATTGCTTTACCAAATGTTCAAATTGCTCAAACGCTCCGGTGCGGTCAATATTTTTATTGGAATTATAGCTTTTATAATTTGCTGGTTTCTAGTTACCTATGTATTCAAAATGGAACTTTTGGGCGGCATTTTCGATCGTATAGTAAATGTAGGAGCATTTGCATTTATTGTCCTTTTTCAGGATGAAATAAGACGTTTCTTTTCAAAAATCGGATCAAAAAGACGCTGGAATTCCCTCAATTCAATAAAACGATTTTTTGGTAATAGTACCGAAGAAAAAGAAATCACAGATTATAATCTTGTTCAAATAGTGCTGGCTTGCCGTAGCCTTTCCAAAAGTTCTACAGGTGGTTTAATAATCCTGACCCGATCAAATGATTTAAATTTCTATTCTCAAACCGGGGAGACTATAAATGCAGCAATCAACTCAAGATTAATAGAAAACATCTTCTTCAAAAATAGCCCACTGCACGATGGTGCTCTTATTATGTCAACCCAAAGACTTAAAGCTGCCGCCTGCATTTTACCGGTTTCAAGAAATCAATCTATTCCAAAAAGAATGGGACTTCGACATCGTGCCGCCGTGGGGATTACCGAACAATCTGACGCCATTGCCATTGTCATTTCGGAGGAAACAGGTCATATTTCATGGGCAATTAACGGAAATCTGACTGTGAATGTGAAGCCCGAACAACTGGAACATTTCTTATCTGAAGAATTTACAAAATAAAAAACGCTCATTATACTTGTTATTTTTTGAATTATCAGTTCATTGTAAAAATTTAATTTTTCAACGAATACAAAAGTTAGAAATATATTTCGTAGCGCCTAATTGTTGTCAGAAGAAGTGACATTGCAATCCATTTTAATAGCCCTTTTTGCATTTATCTGACCAAGTTCAAGTGCCTTTTTAAAGTCATTACAAGCATTATCTTTATGTCCTAAATTTAATTCTGCCACTCCTCTATTATAATAAGCATCTCCATAATGAGAATTTATTAAAATCGCCTTCGAAAAATCATCAACCGCACTCTTATTGTCATTTAGAGCAATTTTAAGAACTCCACGATTATGCAATGCCCGATAATTTTTCGAGTTCAGCTTAATTGCTTTGTTGTAATCTTTTAACGAAGACTTTTGGTCGTCTTTTGCTCCCCAGACAATTCCTCTGTAATAAAACGCATCAGATAAAGGCTGAATACTTATTGACTTTGAAAAGTCCTTCATGGCTTCATCGTATTTTTCAAGATAGATTTTCGCGACACCCCGGTAAATATAGGCATCAGCCAATCTTGGTTTAATTTTAATTGTTTGACTAAAATCCTCCACAGCACCTTCATAGTCTTTTATATACTGCTTGGTTAAACCACGACTAACCAATGCCATCGGATCTTTTGGATTAATTTCCAACGCTTTTGTATAATATCTAATCGCATCTTCATAATCCTGAAGATTATATTTACAATCTGCTATATTAAAATAAGCATCTGCATAATTTGGGTCAAGTTTAATTGCCTCCATTTGGTCGGCTATTGCTGCTTCAAAATCCTGCAAATAATACTTTGCGATGCCCCTGCTTAAATAAGTTTTAGCCAATTCTGGATTTTCCTCAATGGACTTTGTATAATCCACAATAGCACCTTTGTAGTCTGTTTTATAATACTTTGAGACTCCACGGTTAAACCATGTATTGGCCGATTGTCCGAACATTAAGGTCGCAATCATTACTGAAATAAAAAACAATATTGACTTTTTCATACTCACTATTTTTAAATGTTTAATGCTCAAAAGTACGAAATGTTTTTAATAGTGTATCCTAAAAAGAAAAAGGTTAACAGGAAAAATATTCCTGATAACCCTTGAAACTATATTGAATTATAATTTAAAAACGTACCCTCTTAAAAACGCGAAAGGTAGTCACGCTTGACTACCAATCTTTGTTAACCTTAAATCTAATACTATGAAAAAATCACGATGCAAAATTACATCATATTCAAATACATTCCAAATAAAAAAGCCCTAAAACATGTTATATAACATTTTTTCGCACCTAAACCATCCTTTTTAACGGTTATAAACAGTGAAAATTCGAATTATATTTTTTTTGACTGCATTACTCCCTTTTTCCAAACTTGAAATGAATTTTCTTTCGTTTTTGCAAAAACGGCTCGTTTCATTGAATCGGTAGAACCAAAGCCACAGGATTCAGCTAAAAGTTGATTTGTATAACAGGGGTGTAATCTTATTACTTTTTCAAGTTCATCAACTCTAAAGTTGTTTACAAAAGTGCAAAAATTCTGCTTATACTGTTGATTAATGAGAGATGAAACATACGTTCGGTTTGTACCTACTGCCTGTGCAACATCTTGAATAGTAAGTGTACAATCCATATATATTTTTTGTTCAACAAATAAATTCGAAATTTTAGCCATCAATTTTAGTTGCGCATCATTTGAAAAGTTCTCATTAAACAAAATTTCGTTTGAATTTTCTGGAATTTCATAAAATGGGTTCAATGATTTTTGTCGGTTACCCAACCAACCAATAGTAAATAACATGCTAGAAAATGTCACGGAAGCGAGTGCAATACCGATTATTTCATCTCTGAAAAAATCACGACCTAAAGCGGCTAAAATCAATGATGCTAAGCCGGTTATAATCATTGACAAATTCAAAACTCGTACTTTGTTCGTTGAACTTTCATCCATATCAGAATAGTACTGTTTTGCATTATTGCCGTATTTTCTTATTAAAATATTATTTCCAATCAATGAAGTCACTACCTGTACAATAAACGTTATTTTTATTAAAACACAAACAATATTTAAATATCTTAAACCGGCATTTGCAGAACTAATACTACTATCAAAAAGCCATATTTTATATTTATCAAAATCAACAAATAAAACCCCTATGCTATATAGCAAAAACAACAGTGTCGGTGCTAATAAAAATTTGCAATGCTTATTTAAGTTAAACTCACTATCAATTGTAAGTAACCTGAAATAAATATGATACAGCGGAAAAACCATTAATGAAGCAAACTGATAAAAGGGATCGATATAAGCATAATAATCGAGAAAAGAATAGAAGTACAAGAAGTGTGAGAAATAAATGATAACAGAAAAAAACATAAATTTTCCCAGAAAAAATCGGGGATTGTGATTTTTGCGTAATCCGGTATTTAATGTAATCGCCCAAAATATTGTTACATAAATTGGAGTAAGTAATAATATTTGCTTCAACATAAAAAAGTTTTTATTACAAATATATATTAAATCTTATAATTAATACATCTCTCGGCTAAATAAATGATTGATTGGATGATAAAGATGTACAATAATTATTATATTTGTGCTAACAAATTTAAAAAATATTTATGAATCCTTATGTCTGATTTTTCATTTTCCCTACAAAATTATTTTTACGAATTTGAAAATGCTAAAAGAAAAGGGAAAGCCCAAACACCAAAAGCGAAACATGAATTTAAAATCCGAGAATAAGTCTTTTAATTCTATTTTTCAGGAAATTACTGAAAAAGCACTCCAATACTCCGATAAACCCGGTGAGTATTTCGAATATCTGTGCTTACAAATTCAGGAACTAATTGGAACTCGGGTCGTTCTTATAGCCACAAAAAGCGAGAATAATACAAGTAGAATTTTGAGTGCAGTTCCATCTCCAAACTCTGAATGGTACAATCAGATTGAAATACAACAATTGATAGAATACGCTTTTCAATTGAATAAAACCCAATACTTGGATGCTGAAACAACCAATGAAACAATAAAAAAGCTTCTAAAGAATCTTGAAATTGAAAATATAATTAATTCTACTTTACTAAATTAAACTTTAACATAATATCTATCGATATCCGCTTGCCTTTTCCGATGTCTATTTCGGATATGTTCCATGCATAAATCGACTTCTTTTTGTGAACAAAATGTTATTG